>NZ_LMGQ01000014.1:0-84028 GCF_001427465.1 Pseudomonas sp. Root569
GGCGGGCGGCAACCAGCAGAAGGCCATTCTGGGTCGCTGGCTGTCGATGCCGATGAAAGTGCTGCTGCTGGACGAACCCACCCGTGGCATCGATATCGGCGCTAAGTCAGAGATCTACCAGATCATCCATAACCTGGCGGCCAGCGGCATTGCGGTGATCGTGGTGTCCAGTGACCTGATGGAAGTGATGGGCATTGCCGACCGCATTCTGGTGCTGTGCGAAGGTGCCCTGCGTGGCGAACAACGGCGTGAACACGCCACCGAATCCAACCTGCTGCAACTGGCCTTGCCACGCGGCGCGGCGAACTGAGAGAAGACGATGACAACCCAACCCAACGCGTTGCCCTCGGCACGCAAACCCCTCGATATGCGCGCATTGCTCGACAACTGGGCGATGCTGTTGGCGGCAGTGGGCATCTTTGTGCTGTGCGCCTTGCTGATTGATAACTTCCTTTCGCCGCTGAACATGCGCGGCCTGGGCCTGGCGATTTCCACCGTCGGCATAGCCGCGTGCACCATGCTGTTCTGCCTGGCCTCGGGGCACTTCGACTTGTCGGTGGGCTCGGTGATTGCCTGCGCCGGGGTGGTGGCGGCGATTGTGATGCGCGATACCGACAGCGTGATGCTGGGCATTGGCGCGGCGTTGCTGATGGGCCTGATGGTGGGCCTGATCAATGGCATTGTCATCGCCAAGCTACGGGTCAACGCCTTGATCACCACCTTGGCGACCATGCAGATCGTGCGCGGCCTGGCGTACATTTTTGCCGACGGCAAGGCAGTAGGGGTGTCCGAGGAGCAGTTCTTCGTCTTCGGCAACGGCCAACTGTTCGGCGTGCCGGTGCCGATCCTGATCACCATTGTTTGCTTCCTGTTCTTCGGCTGGCTGCTCAACTACACCAGCTATGGGCGCAACACCATGGCCATCGGCGGCAACCCGGAAGCGGCGCTGTTGGCTGGGGTCAACGTGGACCGCACCAAGATCCTGATCTTCGCCGTCCATGGCCTGATCGGCGCACTGGCCGGGGTGATCCTGGCCTCGCGCATGACCTCCGGCCAACCGATGATCGGCCAGGGCTTCGAGCTGACGGTGATCTCTGCGTGCGTATTGGGCGGGGTATCGCTGAGCGGCGGCATCGGCATGATCCGCCACGTGATTGCGGGTGTGCTGATCCTGGCGATCATCGAGAACGCGATGAACCTGAAGAACATCGACACGTTTTACCAGTACGTGATTCGCGGCTCGATCCTGCTGCTGGCCGTGGTCATCGACCGCATGAAACAACGCTAACCCGAGCCATACGAAGATCCAATGTGGGAGGGGGCAAGCCCCCTCCCACAGTTCTAATCGGCGGAGAACTTGAAGAGGGTGTGTTGGGTATAGGTCTGCCCAGGGTTCAAGCGAGTTGAGGCAAAGCCTGGCTGGTTAGGCGCATCCGGGAAGTGCTGGGTTTCCAAGGTAAACCCGCTCCAGTGCTGATACGTCTTGCCCCCTTTGCCCTTCACCGAACCATCGAGGAAGTTGCTGGTATAGAACTGCACACCCGGTTCGCTGGTGTAGAGCTGCAAGCGCCGGCCGGACTCAGGGTCATGCACGTCCGCGGCGAGCTGCTTGATGTCACCCTTGGTATCCAGCGCCCAGTTGAAGTCGAACCCACCCTGTTTCGGTTCGGCGAACTTGAGCTGCGGATGGTCCGCCTTGATGTGCTGGCCGATAGGCGTGGGCTTGAGGAAGTCCATTGGCGTGCCCTTGACGGGCGCCAGTTCACCGGTGGGGATCAAGGTGGCATTCACGGGGGTGTAGTGGCCGGCATGCAGGGTGGCGACCTGCTTGAGAATGTCGCCGTTACCCGCGCCGGCGAGGTTGAAGTAGCTGTGGTTGGTCAGGTTGAGCACCGTCGGTTTGTCGGTGGTGGCCTTGTAGTCGATGTGCAGTTCGTTGTTGTCGTTCAGGCGGTAAGTGACTTCGGTCTTCAGGTTACCGGGGAAGCCCATTTCACCGTCCTTGGACAGGTAGGTGAGGGTGACGCCCACCGAGTCCTTGTCCTTGACCGGCTGGGCTTGCCATACCTGCTTGTCGAAGCCTTGGGCGCCGCCATGCAGGGAGTTGGGACCGTCGTTGAGCGGCACCTGGTAGCGTTTGCCGTCGAGTTCGAAGGCGCCGCCGGCCAGGCGATTGCCGAAACGGCCGATGGTCGCGCCAAAAAATGCCGCGCCGGCCTGATAGCCCTGCACGTCATCGAAACCCAGCACCACGTCGTCGACCTTGCCGTGTTTGTCCGGCACCTTCAACGACTGCAATACGCCGCCGTAGGTGATCACCGTGGCTTGCATGCCATGGCTGTTGCGCAATATGTACTGTTCGACGGCGGTGCCGTCATTGGTTTTGCCGAAGGGTTTGTGTTCGCTGGTCAGGCCGGCGGCCTGGGTGCCGCCGCTGGCGACCAGCATGGACAACGCCAGACCGGACAGCAGGTAACGAGGGTGCTTCATGGTCGAACTTCCTTTTGTTGTTTTGGATGGAATAGTTCTACTAATTTGAGATATTTTGTCGTAATGACCCCGGATTTATAGCCTTTAACGGCGTATTTGCAAAATAAAATAAGACTAATTAAGTGGAGCGATCACTGATATGACTACCCAGCAAGCGATTTATCCCGACCTCAAGGACAAAACCGTGCTGATTTCCGGCGGTGCCTCGGGGATTGGCGAGTTCATGGTGCGCGCCTTCGCCGCGCAAGGCGCCAAGGTGGGTTTCGTGGACCGTGCGCAAAGCCAGGGCGAACGCTTGGCCGCGCTGTTGAATTCCCAAGGATTTACCGTGGAGTTCGAGTGCTGCGACATCACCGACGAAATTGGCTATCGCGCCGCCATCGGGCGCTTCGAGCAGTCGCTGGGGCCGATCACGGTGCTGGTAAATAATGCGGCCAATGACGTGCGCCACAGCCTGGAAGAAATCGACTCGCAAATGTTCGACCAGTTGATCGCAGTCAACCTCAAGCACGCTTTCTTTGCCGCCAAGGCGGTGGTGCCGATGATGAAAGAGGCCGGTGGCGGTTCGATCATCAACCTGGGCTCGGTCGGCTGGATGATGGCCTCGGCCGGTTACCCGGTGTACGCCGCCAGCAAGGCCGCGGCCCACGGCATGACCCGCGGCCTGGCGCGGGAACTGGGGCCCAGCCATATCCGCGTCAATACGCTGGTGCCGGGCTGGGTGATGACGGAAAAGCAACTGGCCATGTGGGTTGACGATGCGGCCAAGGAACTCATTGCCCGCAGCCAATGCCTGCCCGGCAGTGTGATGCCGGAACATATCGCCAATATGGCGTTGTTTTTGGCCTCGGATGCCTCGGCAATGTGCTCGGCGCAGAATTTCATCGTTGACGGCGGTTGGGTGTAGAAACGCGATTATCAAAACACCACTGTTCAAATGTGGGAGGGGCGGTGCGACGATTCGACTTGCTCCCGATGGCGGCGGGTCAGCTGATACATCTGTAGCTGATCCGGCGCCATCGGGAGCAAGCCCCCTCCCACATTTTTGAGATAAGGCGTTTATGCGATGGGATAACGCTTGAACGCCGGGTGCTGTTCGAGGCGTTCAGCATGGCGCTTGAGGTTGGGGAACGCATCCGCCTTCACCACCGAGGCCACAGTGAACTGGCTGAACGACCAGGCGACCGCCGCCGTAATTGATGCCTGGGTCAGCGCTTCGCTATCGCCCAGTTGCTTGTCCAACAACGCATAAGCCGCCAGCAATTGCCCGCTGACGCGCTCAAGCCACGGCGCATGCAGCTTTTCGGCTGGGCGCAGGTTGTGTTCATAGACGATCTGCACACTTTTTTCGCAAGCCGCGAGGGCCAGCCCGAGCAAGTGCAGATCGTGGGCGCGTGTCGCCGGTTGTTGAGGCAGCAGCTTCTTGTCAGCTGGCGCCAAGGTTTCGAGGTAATCGAGGATCAGGCTCGAATCCATCAGTACCGTCCCGTCATCCAGCACCAGGGTGGGCGCCTTGACCACTGGATTGATCTGGGCGAATTCCGCGAAGGTGCTGAACACCGACAGCGGTTCATGCACAAACTCCACCCCATACAAGTCCAGGGAAATCGCCACGCGGCGTACGTAGGGCGAGTCCAGCATTCCGACCAGTTTCATGCAGCCTCCATTGCTTTCGCGGTGTGAGTGGCTTGCGAGATTAAGGCTTCATGATAGGGGGGCGCAATGCTTGAAGCGGCGGTCGCTACATTGAACTGCGGGCCGCCCCGGGCGGTTGCCCGGTGATACGCTTGAAGGCACGGCTGAACGCCGCCTGGGAGGTGTAGCCGAGGCGTTGCGCGACGGTTTCGATGGGCATGCGCTCCAGTGTCAGCCACTGGCTGGCCAGGCGCATGCGCAGCTCCGTGGCGTAGCGTAACGGCGGTATGCCGAGGATGGCCTGGAAGCGATCGGCAAATACCGAGCGCGAGGTATGGCACTGCGCTGCCAGTTCCGCCACGCTCCAGTCGCGGCCCGGCTGCTGGTGCAGGGCGAGGAGGGCGCGGGCCAGGCGTGGGTCGCGTAGCGCCGCCACCAGGCCCGAGGCGTTGCCACAGGCGCATTCGACCCAGCCGCGTACGATCATCGCCGCCACCACATCGGCCAGGCGCGCCAGGATGCCGGCAAAGCCGATGCGGGCCGTGGAGACTTCCCGTTCCATCACCGCCAGTATCGGCATCAGGCCGGGGTAACGCTGGCCCCCGGCATCGATCAGCATCAGCGCCGGCATCAGGTTGCCGAGCCCCTGGATGCTGCCGAGTTCGAACTCCATGCAGGCGCTGAACAGCAGAGTGCTGGGAACGGTTTCGGGTGACGCATCCACGGCGCAGACGGCGTCTCCCAGCGGTGCGCTGTCGAAATCGCCGATGTCTTGCACATCGATGCTCGCGTCGGATAACAGTGCATGCGCGCCGCCATGGGCGATGAACACCGCATTGCCCGCCGACAGTTCGAAAAGGTCGCCATCCTCGCCGCGCAAGGTCACGTGGCCGGCCGCGAGAAAGTGGAAATAGGCATGGCCGGGCTTGGCGCCAAAGCCCATGCCGAAGGTCGGCCCGGCCTGGATGCGCCGGTACTGCACACCGCGCAGGCGCATACCGCGCAACAGTTCATTGATCAGGTCGGAAGACAGGGTAAAAGCATCCGCAGCGGTCATGTTCGGGGTTTCGGTCATAAACTCAAGGGTTTGCATCATAGATCATCCTGCCAGGCAAACCTAGACTTGTCGCCTTGCTAATGATCTGAGGATGACCTGTGATGAGTGAATATGCAGCTCAAGCCCCTGCCGGGGTGGTGACGGAGCCGGCCTGGCTGGCGGTATTTTCTTTGGCAATGGGGGTTTTCGGTTTGCTGACGGCGGAATACCTGCCGGCCAGTTTGTTGACCCCCATGGCCTTGGACCTGGGTGTTTCGGAAGCGCTGGCCGGCCAGGCCGTGACGGTGACGGCGGTGGTGGCGTTGTTTGCCGGCTTGCTGGTGCCCGGCCTGACCCGAAGCATCGACCGGCGCGTGGTGCTGCTGGGGTTCTCCACGCTGATGATTGCCTCCAACCTGCTGGTGGCGCTGTCTTCCAGCCTGACCGTGCTGCTGTTGATGCGCATCCTGCTGGGCATCGCCCTGGGCGGTTTCTGGAGCATGGCGGCGGCGGTGGCCATGCGTCTGGTGCCGGCGGCTTCCCTGCCACGGGCGCTGTCGATCATCTTCAGCGGGATTGCGGCGGGTACCGTGGTCGCCGTGCCGCTGGGCAGCTACTTGGGTGGCCTGTACGGCTGGCGCAGTGCGTTTATCGCGGCGGCTGCCGTGGGTGCGGTGACCCTGGCGTTCCAGGCGTTCACCCTGCCGCGCCTGGTGCCCAATGGTACCGCGCGCCTGCGTACCGTGCTGGAAGTGCTGCTGCGCCCGGGTATCGCCATGGGCATGTTCGGTTGCGTGCTGGTACATACCGCGCATTTCGCATTGTTCACCTATATTCGCCCGTTCCTGGAAAGCACCACCGGCGTCGATACCCAAGGGCTGGCCCTGATGCTGCTGGGCTTCGGCGTGGCGAATTTCGTCGGCACCTTGCTCGCCGGTTGGCTGCTGGTGCGCCACCCGCGTGGGACGTTGGTGTTGATGCCGGTGCTGGTAGGCATTGCAGCGCTGGCCCTGGTCTGGCTGCCGGTGTCACTGCCGGGCCAGGCGTTGCTCCTGGCGCTGTGGGGCATGGCGTTCGGCGGCGTACCGGTGGCATGGTCCAATTGGGTCGCCCGTGCCGTGCCGGACCAGGCCGAAAGTGCTGGCGGCATGGTGGTCGCTTCGGTGCAGTCGGCGATTGCCGCAGGGGCTGCCGGTGGCGGGTTGATGTTCAGCGTCAGCGGCATTGGTGGGGTATTTGTGGGTGCGGGTGTATTGATGTTGCTCGCGGCCTTGCTTATCGCCCTGCGCGTACAGGTGCCTCGACAAGACCGGGATGCCGGTGTGACGCACCACCCGTCTTTGGTTTAGTCTGGAACGCTTCGTTGATCACAATCCCTGAGGAGCAGTGGCATGGCTGACTATCTACCCCCAAAGGTCTGGACCTGGGACACCGAGAGCGGCGGCACCTTCGCCAGTATCAATCGGCCCATCGCGGGTGCTACCCACGATAAAGAGCTGCCGATCGGCAAGCATCCGCTGCAGCTGTATTCCCTGGCCACGCCCAACGGGCAGAAGGTCACGATCCTGCTTGAAGAGTTGCTGGCCCTCGGGCACACCGGCGCCGAATACGACGCCTGGCTGATCAAGATCGGCGACGGCGACCAGTTCGGCAGTGGCTTCGTGGCGGTGAACCCGAATTCGAAGATTCCGGCCCTGATGGACCGCAGTGATGCCACGCCGATTCGGGTATTCGAGTCCGGCGCGATCCTGCAGTACCTGGCCGAGAAATTCGGCGCGTTCTTGCCCAGAGAGCCTGCGGCCCGGGCTGAATGCCTGTCATGGTTGTTCTGGCAGATGGGCAGCGCGCCCTACCTGGGGGGTGGCTTCGGGCATTTCTATGCCTATGCGCCGAGCAAGATGGAGTACCCGATCAACCGTTTTGCCATGGAAGCCAAGCGCCAACTGGATGTGCTGGACAAGCGCCTGGCGGTGAGCGAGTACATCGCCGGCGATGAGTACACCATTGCCGATATCGCCATCTGGCCCTGGTACGGCGGGCTGGTCAAAGGCCGCTTGTACGGCGACTCGGCGGAGTTTCTCTCGGTGCATGAATACAAACACGTGCTGCGCTGGGCCGACGCAATTGACGCCCGGCCGGCGGTGCAGCGCGGCCGGCGGGTGAACAGGGTGTCGGGTGAGGAGCAGTTGCCCGAACGGCATGACGCGAGTGACCTGGACTGATTCAGATCCAGTGTGGGAGGGGGCTTGCCCTCCCACATTTGGATCTCCTTAGCTTCGGTTTACTTGTAGCGCTGTTCGAATACCGCCACCTGCTCAGGTTTGATCAGTTCAAACGGCACCCACACTTCGGCTTCAATCGGTTCGCCCTTGATCATTTTGATCGCCGCTTGCACCGCCTGGGTCGCCTGGGCCTTGGGGTCCTGGAACACTGAGGCAGCAAGCAGCCCACGCTTGATTGCCGCCAAACCATCGGGCAAACCGTCGATGCCGACGATCGCAATCTGGCCCTTGGCCTTGCCCGCTTGCTGCAATGCCATGGCCGCACCGATTGCCATTTCATCGTTGTTGGCCACGATCGCATCAAACTGCGTGCCTGCCAGCAGCCAGTTGCTGGTCAGGTCCATGCCTTTGTTGCGTTGCCACTCGGCGCTTTGCTGCTCGACGATCTTGATACCGGGAAAGTCCTTGAGCACCTGCCTGGCGCCCTCGGTGCGGTCGTGGGTGGCGTTCTGCGCAAGATCGCCCATGATGATCGCCACGTTGCCCTGGCCGCCGAGTTTTTCCGCGAGGTAGCGCATCTGCAATTGCCCAGCCTCGATGTCGTTGGACGCCACCGTAACCACGCCCTTTGGCAGCGTGCGTTCATCCGGGTGGCGGTTGACGTACACCAGTGGCGTCTTGGCCGCCACGGCGGCGCGGGTGATGTTGGCAGTGGCAGCCGTGTCGACCGGCAGCACGATAACCGCATCGACTTTCTGGTTGAGAAAACCTTCGACCTGGTTGAGCTGGCGCACGACATCGCCCTGGGCGTCTTCGAACTGGATCTGCACGTCCTGCTGTTTCGCCGCGGCCTCAAGGCCGCTACGTACATAGGTCATGAAGTTATCGTCGACCCGGGCAATGCTCACGCCAATGCGGTACGCGGCGAAAGTCCATTGGCTGAACAGCAACAGCAGCGCGGCCACTAGCAATGAATAACGATGCATAAGGGTGTTCCTTTTATTGTTATAGGGTGAATGCCTGGCGGAAGCGCTCCAGGGCCAATTCGCTGGTGCCGCTGGCCCAGCCCTCCAGGCCGACCACGCCGGTGTAGCCCATGGCGTGCAACGCGCGGGCAATCGTCGGGTAGTGGATTTCGCCAGTGCCGGGCTCCTTGCGCCCGGGCACGTCGGCCACCTGGATTTCACCAATGGCGCTGCCGGCGCGCTGGATCAGTTCGATCAGGTTTCCTTCGCCGATCTGCGCGTGGTAAAGGTCCAGGTTCATCTTCAGGTGCGGGCTGCCCACGGCTTCGATCAGCGCAAGGGTCTCGTCGGCGCGGGCGAACGGCGTGCCGGGGTGATCGACGGCGGTGTTGAGGTTTTCCAGCAGGAACACACGGCTGGCGTCTTCCCCCAGGCGCGCGATTTTTTCCAGGGTCTTGCAGGCACTCAGCCACATGCGGCCGGTGGCCTGGTTGACCGGCTGCACCGGCAGGCCGCCGGCGCCCAGGCCGGTGCCGTGCAGGTTGAGGCTGGGACAATTGAGGCGCTCTGCGATGCCCAGGGATTCGCGGGCGCTGTCGAGCAGTTGGCGACTGCCTTCGGGGTCGGTGAGGGTGCCGCTGATGTAGCCGGTCATCGAGGTGAAGTCCGCGCCGGTCGCGGCCAGGGCGTCGATGTCCTTGTCGGTCCAGCTCCAGATTTCGGCGCTGAACCCCAGGGCGTGGATACGTTTGACCCGTTCGATGAAGGGCAGGTCGAGGAACACCATCTCGGCGCTGACGGCTAATTTGAACGGCATCATGGCCGCGCCCCTTGCACGGCCACAGACTTGCCGGTTTCGTACGACTCGATGCAAGCGCGCGCAATCGCCAGGGCCGCGCGCGCATCCTCACCGCTGGCCAGGGGCTTGGCGCCGCTGCGCAGGCAGTCGACAAAGTGGTTGAGTTCGGCAATGTAGGCGTCGCGCAGCAGGTCAGTGTCCATTCGTTGGGTGTCGGCCTGGATGCCCTCGGCCAGGTAGCGCACCAGGTCGCAGTCATTGAGGCTGCCCATGCTCAGCATGCCTTGGCTGCCGAACACTTCACCGCGCACATCGTAGCCATACACCGCCTGGAAGTTGGCCTCGGCGGTGGCGATGGCGCCGTTGTCGAAGCGGATCGTGACCACGGCGGTATCGAGCAAGCCTTGGCTTTTGTACGCTGGGGCGATCAGCGCGTCGGCCATCACATATACCTGCACCGCTTCGGCGCCGGGGTTGAGGTAGCGCAGCGTGTCGAAGTCGTGGATCAGGGTCTCCAGGAAGATCACCCATTGTGGTGAAGCGGCTGGGTTGTTCAGCGCCGGGTCGCGGGTCAACGAGCGCAGCAATTGCGGCGTGCCGATGCGGCCGGCGGCGACATCGAGGTGGGCGGTACGGAAGCTCTTGGCGAAACGCCGATTGAAACCGACCTGCAACGGCACGCGGGCGTCGGCGGCAGCGGCGATGGCGCGATCGGCTTCATCCAGGGTGATCGCCATGGGTTTTTCGCAGAAGATACCCTTGCCGGCGCGGGCGGCGCTGATCACCAGTTCGGCGTGGCTGCGGGCGGGGGCGGCGATGAGTACGCCGTCGATCTCCGGGTCGTCCAACAGCTGTTGCGGGTCGGTGTAGACCTTGTCCACCCCCAGCTCTGCTGCCAGGCGTGCGGCCTGGCCTGGGGTAGGATCGGCGATGGCGGCGAGGCAGGCACCGGGGATGTGGCGCGCCGCCGTAAGGCCGTGGAAGCTGCCCATGCGACCGGCACCGATCAAGCCCAGGCGGATATTCTGTGTACTCATGAAGTGACCCCTTTTTATTGTTGGCCCGCAGGACAGTCCTGGCTGGCATAGAGGTAAGAGCAAGGGGTGTGCCAACTCATAACTAACTGATTTTTAATAGGTTATTAAAATCAGTAAACAAAATGTGTTCATTCAGATGACATGTCTATACTGACATGTCAAAAATATGAACATGGATGCCTTGATGAGCCTCACATTCAGCGTGCAAGACCTCGAATACCTCACGGCCCTTGGACCTGATGCGCTGAATGACGGACCCGTCGCTGCGTTGGAGCAGGGCTGGCGAGCGTGTCTGTCCGGCCAGGTCGAACGCCCGGCCGAGGTGCGCCAGGTCATCTGGGATTCGTGGCGGCGCAGTCTCGAGGCAAGGATCGATCCCGATCACAGCCACTACCGTTTCGTTGCCGCCCAAGCGCTGGCGGCAACCCTGGCCAATCACCGCGTACTGATCGCCGCCGCCGCGCAAGTCATGCACGGCTTGCTGGCCTATAACCCGCGCGGCCATATCAACCTTACCGATGCTGAGGGCACCACCCTGTATTTCTGCGGGCTGGACATCACCCCAGTGGGCAGTCGCCTGCTGGAATCGGTACAGGGCACCAACTGCACCGGGTTGGCCTTGGCCGAAGATCGCCTGATGTACGTGTTGGCCGAGGAGAACTTCGCCGGCGCCCTGCGTCAGCGTCGCATGCACTGCGCCGCTGCGCCGATCAAGGATGCCCAGGGCCTGACATTGGCCATGCTCACGCTGACCGCCGAGCCCGGCTGGTTTCATTTCCATACCCTGGGCACCGTCCAGGCGGCCGCCGAAGCGGTGTCGCGGCAGATGGCGCTGCAGGTGTTGCTGGAAGAACAACAAGCGGTGCTCGAAGTGCTGAACGAAGGCTTGGTGGTGCTGGATGAGCGCGGCTGCATCAAGGCGCTCAACCGTTATGCGCGGCAGTTGTTCGGGGTGGGGCTGGAGCTGATCGGCAGTTCGTTCCAGCGCCTGGGGCGCAGTGAGTTGAGCGACGTGCTGGGTGAGCCGGTGCGCGACCTCGACTGCACCTTCGAGTTGCACGACCGCAGCCAACTCGCCTGCCTGGTCTCGGTATGCCCGCTGGAGCAGGGCGGGGTGATCGTGTCGGTGCGCGAAAACCGCCGCATCCGCGAAATCACCCGGCGTCTTATCGGTACTCAGGCGCGCTATACCTTCGACACCATCCAGGGCACCTCACGGGCGATCCAGGACGCGCTGCACCTGGGGCGCATTGCCAGTCGCGGCGACGCCACCACTTTGATCCTCGGCGAAAGCGGCACCGGCAAGGAGCTGTTTGCCCAGGCCATTCATAACGCCAGCGAGCGTTGCAACGGCCCGTTCGTGGCGGTCAACTGCGGCGCCATCCCCCGGGACCTGGTGCAGAGCGAACTGTTTGGGCATGTCGAAGGCGCGTTCACCGGCTCGGCGCGAGGTGGGTCGGCGGGCAAGTTTGAATTAGCCGATGGCGGCACCATCTTCCTGGATGAAATTGGCGACATGTCCTTCGATGCCCAGGTCAGCCTGTTGCGAGTGTTGCAGGAGGGGGAAGTGACCCGCGTGGGCGCGAAAAATTCGCGGCCAGTGGACGTGCGCATCATCGCCGCCACCCATCGCAACTTGAGCCAGGCAGTGGCCGAAGGTGCGTTTCGTGAGGATCTTTACTACCGCCTCAATGTGTTGAACCTCACCGTGCCGCCGTTGCGTATGCGCCGCGAGGATATCCCGCTGTTGGCACGGCATTTCCTGCAGCGCTGTGCGCGTTCGTTGCGTAAGCCAGTGCAGGGTTTCTCGCCGGAGGCGCTGGCGCTGCTGTCAGCCCATGGCTGGCCGGGCAATGTGCGTGAACTGGAAAACGCGATTGAACGGGCGACCAACCTGGCGATGGGCGAGTTGATCCAGCCGGCTGACTTGCCGCTGGAAACCCAGCAACGGGCGACGCTGCGCCTTTACCAGCCCCAGCCCGCGCAGGATCTGAGCAGTCATGAACTGCACGCCATCGTCGCCGCGCTGAAAAACACGGGCGGCAATATCCGCCTGGCGGCCCGGCAACTCAACGTGTCGCGGGGTGGGCTGTACAACAAGATGGGTCGGTTTGGCTTGGATGCAGGGGATTTTCGCGGGCGGTGAATGATTGCCCGTGTGCAGATTAAAGGTGGGGGCTTCGATGGCGGCCTGACAGCCGACCGCTAACCAGCGGATGCCCCGCGATCCAAATGTGGGAGGGGGCTTGCTCCCGATGGCGGCCTGACAGCCGACCTGGATGTTGGATTGGGCCGAGTACATATCCGTTATTTGGGTAACGGCCACTATGGGTTCCGCTCTTACAGCGGGTCACTTTTGAAAAGCGCAAAAGTAACCAAAACGCTCTTGCCCCACCACTCGGCACCTCGCTTAGGCTCGGTGTGCCCTTCGTTCCGCTCTTACAGCGGGTCACTTTTGAAAAGCGCAAAAGTAACCAAAACGCTCTTGCCCCACCACTCGGCACCTCGCTTAGGCTCGGTGTGCCCGTAATCCGACCTGGATTTGGGGGGCCGCCGCCACGCGCCATCCATGGCGCGGGGCGGCTAAACCGGCATCCCTGCCGGTTTACCCCCCAAATCCAGGTCGGATTACGGCCAGCGTGGTTTGACGGGGCGCCTAAGATCAAAAGCAGATCAAGATCAAGATCAAGATCAAGAGCGGCTCGCTTCGCATCGTGGTTACCGGGGGCTGCTACAGAGTTGTGTAGTTATCCATGCTGCGCTAGCGGTGTGTCAGCCTCTGAGTTTTTGGCGGGGCCGTCGCCTTCGGGGTAGGTCGAATCTTCGCACTGTCCCTCTCACATTGTGTTTTTTGTGTATCAGGTGCCCATATTTTCCGAGGTCACTATCTGCGGTGGTATATGCACCCGATGCCGCACCGGATCGAAGCCTTCTTCATTCAGCAACTGCACCAGCAGTTGCACCAACGCCGCCGCCGTCTGCCGCGGCTGCGAGTCCATCACTACATCGATCAAGCCGCGGCTCAACGCCTGGCGCGACAGCTCGGTCGACTCCTGCAGAATGCAACACAGCGCCGGGCGCTTAGGCAGTTGCGCCAGGGCGTTGATCACGCCGTCACCGCCGCCGCCCACCACGCACAGGCCGCGCAGGTCGGTGTGGCGGGCGAGCAGGTCGAGGGTGGCTTCCTCGGTGATATCGCAGTTATCCAGGTTGATCAGCGGTTCCAACGGCTTGAGCCCTGGCGCGTGTTCGGCCAGGTAGCTGTGCAAGCCTTTGACCCGTGCCTGGTGCCCGAGAAAACGATGGCCGCCAAGTAAAATGCCAACGCTGCCTTTGCGTGCGCCGCAGGTGTGTGCCAGCAGCCAGCCCATGGTGCGCCCGACCACGTGGTTGTCCTGGCCCACATAGGGTTCGAGGGCCTGCTCATGGATATCCGACAGCAGCGCAACCACTGGTACGCCGGCTTCACGAATCTGCGCCAGGCAGGCGTTGATCAGCGGATGGGCGAAGCTGACCACCGCCAGGGCGTCGCACTGCACCGCCAGTTGCTCGATCTGCGCGACGATGGCATTCGGTGAACGGTCGTTGATGTAGTCGAACTGGCAGCTCAGGTTGGCGGTGGCGTGATGCTGCGCGGCATCGCTTATTGACTGGGCGAGGTTGGCATAGAAGGCCTGGGCGGTGCCCAGCAACAGCACGCCGAAACGGTAGGTGGGCCGCCGTTCGCGGATGCGCTGGCCGATCAGTCGCGCGGCGAAGTAGCCCACGGCTTCGGCGGCCTGGAACACCTGTTCGGCCGTGCTCGGGTTGACCGGCGCGCGGGCGTTCAATACCCGGTCGACGGTGGCCACGCTAAGCCCCGCGTGGGCGGCGACGGTGGCGATGGTTGGGCGTTTATGGTTGTGCATTGGCAGGCCCCTTGAGCGTCTTGATAGAAAACTATCAAGCCCCGCTGGGCCTGGATGATAGCTTGATAGGGAATGGATTCAAGGCCTTGAGGGTGATTTGGCTGCGCTCTATGGTTGGTTCCGCAAAGCACCTGAAACCCCACGCTTGCGGAGAACAATAACAATGCCTGAACACACCGCTTACCGCGCTCGGCGCGACTACAGCCTCACTGGCCCCGAAGCGGCCCGCGCCGCCGAAAAGGGTCTGGTCTCGGCCAACTGGTACCAGTCGCCTATCTCGCGCAAACGCATGAAAGAACTGATGCAGCGCCGCGACGGCCCTGCCTTGCTCGACACCGCCATCTGGGTCTCGACGCTGTTGGTCACAGGCTTTGGTGGTTATTGGTTCTGGGGCTCCTGGGCCTGCGTACCGTTTTTTCTCGCCTATGGCGTGCTCTACGGCACGGCGTCCAACCCACGCTGGCATGAAACCGGCCACGGTACTGCGTTCAAGACCCGCTGGATGAACGACGGGCTGTACCAGGTGGCGAGCTTCATGTGCCTGTTCGAACCCCACGTCTGGCGCTGGAGCCATGCCCGTCATCACACCGACACCATTGTCGTCGGCCGCGACCCGGAGATCGTCGAGCCGCGCCCGCCGAGCCTGTGGATGATGGCCCTCAGCCTGTTCAACCTGCCGCTGGCCTGGAAGACCTTCAGCGGCGTGGCCCGCCATGCGGTGGGCCGTATGAGTGCCCAGGAGCAGGATTTCATCCCCGAGTCCGAGTGGCCCAAGGTGTTTCGCGCCGCCCGTATATGGATTGGGATTTATGCGCTGATCATCGGCACCGCGCTGTACCTGCACAGCTGGCTACCGCTGATGCTGGTGGGCCTGCCCAGTCTCTATGGTGCCTGGCTCGGCTACGTGTTCGGCCTCAGCCAGCATGTGGGCCTGGCCGAAGATGTGCTCGACCACCGCAGCAACTGCCGCACCATCTACATGAACCGCGTGCTGCGCTTTATCTACATGAACATGAACTACCACCTCGAACACCACATGTACCCGATGGTGCCTTACCACGCACTCGAACAACTGCACGAAGAAATCCGCAGCGACTGCCCGCCGCCGTACGCCAATCTGTTCGGGGCCTACAGGGAAATCATCGCGACGATCCGCAAACAGCGCAGCGACCCGAGCTATTTCGTCCAGCGCCCGATTCGCCCGCAGGCGCAATCCGCCCCTGCCGCTCTGCACGCAGAAGCCTCTGCCGGCTGATCTTCATCCCCCGAACAAGAGAACAATGCCATGAACGATCAATGGATCGACGTCTGCGCCGTGGGCGAAATAGACCCCGAAGACGTATTGCGCTTCGACCACGGCGCGCACACCTATGCGGTGTTCCGCTCTGCCGAGGATGAATTCTTCGCCACCGCCGGCCTGTGCACCCACGAGAAAATCCACCTGGCGGACGGCCTGGTGATGGACCACGTGATTGAATGCCCCAAGCACAACGGACGCTTCGATTACCGTTCCGGCAAAGCCCTGGGCGCGCCGGTGTGCGTCAACCTCAAGACCTACCCGGTGCGGGTCGAAGCGGGGCGGGTACTGCTCGCCGTCACGGCCGAAATATGAGCCAAGCCCTGATCATCGTTGGCGCCGGTCACGCCGGTGGCCGTGCGGCACTGACCTTGCGCGAAGAAGGCTACACCGGGAGCCTGATCCTGATCGGTGATGAAGCGCACTTGCCCTATGAACGGCCACCGCTGTCCAAGGCTGTGCTGCAAGGCTCGACGGACCTGGCCGGATGCAGCCTGTGCGACAGCACACGGCTGGCAGCGCTGGGCATCGAGCATATCGCCGGCAACCCGGTGAGCCGCCTGGACCCGCAGCAACACCGGCTGCAACTGGCCGACGGCCAATGGTTGACCTATACCGGTTTGTTGCTGGCTACCGGTGGCCGGGCCCGACGCTTGCCCGAGGCGCAGGCCCCTGTGCTTTACCTGCGTACCCACGATGAAGCCTTGGCCCTGCGTGATAGGTTGCGCCCCGGCACCCGGGTGGTCGTGGTCGGCGGTGGTTTTATTGGCCTCGAGGTGGCCGCGACCGCACGGGGGCTGGGGTGTGAGGTCACGCTGCTTGAAGCCGGGCCACGCTTGGCGAGCCGGGTGTTGCCGGCGCCGATCAGTGCGGCGCTGCTGGCGCTGCATCGTGAGCAAGGTGTGGACGTACGTTTGAACGTCGCCCTCGAATGCATCCACGCCGACGCCGTACAACTGGTCGATGGGCAGCGGCTGCCCTGTGACCTGGTGGTGGCGGGCATCGGCATGCAACCCAATATCGAGCTGGCGGCGGCGGCAGGGCTGGAAGTCGGGCAGGGCATTCGTGTCGACGCGCAATTGCGCACCAGTGCATCGGATATCTATGCGGCAGGGGATGTCTGCGAGTTTCGCCTCGCTGGCGTCTATCAGCGCCAGGAAACCTGGCGCAACGCCGAGGCTCAGGGGCGGCACGCCGCGTTGAACCTGCTGGGGCGCGCGCTGCCATTCGAGACGCTCCCCGGTTTCTGGTCCGACCAATACCACTGGGGTTTGCAGACTGTCGGGGTGATGACTGCACGCACGGTCAGCCGTGCGTTGCCTGGCGCTGGCCTGCTGCTGTTTTACCTCGACGACGATGCCCGGTTGCAAGGCGCGTGCGGCTGGGCACCGGGCAACGGTGCGGCCAGGGACATCAAGTTGTGCGAACGCCTGATTGCCGCGGGCACTGTGCTCAACCCGGGCAGCCTGGCAGATGCCGATGTGTCCCTCAAGCTACTGTTGCGAGGCTGATATGCGTCAACTCCTGGTATTCCAATCGATGTGGGCCATGCAAACCGAGCCTGGCAGCCTCGACACGCAGCTGGACCGCATCGCCGCCGCCGGTTTCGACGGCATCACCGATCATTACTGGACGCCTGCCGCTGTCCCGCGCCTGCACGCTGCCGCCACGGCCAGGGGCTTGCAGATCGAAGGCCAGCTGTTCCCGCAATCGGTGGATGACCTGGCCACCGCATTGGAGGTGATCAGCCGCTATGGTTGTCACCACCTCACCCTGCAGGCCGATGTGCGCCCGCGTACCCAGGCCGAGGCGGCCAGGCTGATCGAAGGCTGGCAACGCCTGGCCGAACAGGTGGACTTCCCGATCCTGCTGGAAACCCACCGTTATCGACTGACCAACGACCTGTTGTTCACCCTCGACCTGCTGACGCAGATGCCTGACCTGAAACTGCTCGCGGACCTGTCCCACTACGTCGTCGGCCGCGAGTTGCCCGAGCCCGGAGCCTTGGAAGACGACGAGCAGATACGCACGATCCTGCGCCATAGCTGGGGCTTTCATGGCCGCATCGCCAGCAGCGAACAGGTGCAGGTCGGCCTGGACTTTCCCCAGCATCTGCCCTGGGTCGAGCGCTTTACCAGCTGGTGGCGCTATGGGATCGACGACTGGCTGACCCGCGCCGAGACGCCCCAGAGCCTGGCCTTCACCTGCGAACTGGGCCCGCCACCCTATGCGATCACCGATGCAAAGGGTCGGGAACTCACTGATCGCTGGGCCGAAGCGCTCAAGATGAAGGCGCTGATTCGCCAGGTGTGGGCCAGTTGTCACGGCTGATCTGCTAACCTGCGCGGGTTCAAACCGACCTTAGCCTATGGATCCGCCCGATGAAAACCTGCCCTGTCCAGCCACCTCTCGAACCGCAGTCCGTGTGCCACCCGATCACCAGCAGCGCGATTTTCATGGTCGCCACCCTGGCCCCTGACGCGGTTGAAAACGTGCGTGGCTGGTGTGCCGACATCGCGGGTCTTGTGCGTTCGGTGGGCAAGCGCGTGCCGTCGGGCAACCTGACCTGCGTCTGCGGCTTTGGCTCGGATGCGTGGGACCGGCTGTTCGGTGCCCCGCGCCCGGCGTCGCTGCATCCGTTCCGCGAGTTCGGTGTAGAAGGGCGCAGGGCTGTGTCGACCCCGGGCGATATCCTGCTGCATATCCGCGCCGAGCAGATGGACCTGTGCTTCGAACTGGCGACCCAACTGATGGCGGCCTTGGGCGATAGCGTCAAGGTGGTGGATGAGGTCCAGGGTTTCCGTTATTTCGATATGCGCAGCATCATCGGATTTGTCGACGGCACCGAAAACCCGGTAGGGCGCAAGGCCGAAAGATTCACCCTGGTCGGTGACGAAGACCCCCAGTTCGAGGGTGGCAGCTACGTGCTGGTGCAGAAATACCTGCACAACATGAACGCCTGGAATAGCTTGACGGTAGAAGCCCAGGAGAAGGTGATCGGGCGCACCAAGCTGGCGGATATCGAACTTGACGAAGAAGCCAAGCCGAGCAACTCCCACAGTGCCTTGACCGTCATCACGGACGAGGACGGCGAGGAAGTGAAGATCCTGCGCGACAACATGCCCTTCGGCCGCCCGGGCGCCGGTGAGTTCGGCACCTACTTCATCGGCTATGCGCGCTCGCCAAAACCTCTGGAACAGATGCTGGAAAACATGTTCGTCGGCCGCCCGGTCGGCAACTATGACCGCTTGCTCGACTTCAGTACCGCCGTGACTGGCGGTCTGTTTTTCGTGCCCTCGGCCGACCTGCTCGAAGAACTGGCCGACCGCCAGTAACCTGTAGGAGCGAGCTTGCTCGCGAAAAGCGTCAACGATAACGCGGGCATCCTGAATGTACGCGGTACCTTTGGATTTTTCGCGAGCAAGCTCGCTCCTACAAAAAATGATCGCGTCAGGTAAGCAACCCGGTGCTGACCGCCACAATCAGGAAGACTCCCAGCAGCGCACGGTAGATCACGAACGGCCAGGTGGAGAAGCGCTCCAGGAACTTCATCAGGCCCCAGATCGCGAAGAACGCCGAGATGCTTGCCACCACCAGGCCGAAGATCAAGTGCGGCCAGGCGTGGGCGGGCATGTCGGCGTGCAGCAGCACCCACAGTTCTTTTAAACCGGCCAGGGCGATGGCCGGCAGGCCCAGCAGAAAGGAAAACCGCGCCGCTTCTTCGCGTTTGAAATTCAGGAACAGCGCTGCGGTCAGGGTGGAGCCCGAACGCGACACCCCGGGAATCAGCGCGCCGATCTGCGCAACCCCCACGATCAGCGCATCGCGCAGGCGCATCTGGCTGACGTTGCGGGTGTGGCGGGCGCGTACTTCGGCCAGCGCCAGCAATATCGCCATCACCACGCAGGCAATGCCGATTACCATCAGCCCGCGCAATGGCGAGTTGCAGGTATTCAAGGTTGAAGACAACGCCAGGCCGGCAATGCCGATCGGCAGGGTCGCCAGCACGATCGCCACCGCCAGCTTGAACCACGGGTCGTTGTAGTCGCCCCGGCGTACCGCACTGATGCTGCCGGTGGTGACCTGGCGCACATCCCGCCAGAAGTAACTGACCACCGCCGCCAGCGCCGCCAACTGCATGGCTGCGGAAAACGCCGAGCCCGGGTCTTGCCAGCCGAGCAGGGCGGGCACCACGCGCATATGCGCTGTGGAAGACACCGGCAGCAATTCGGTAATGCCCTGGATTACACCGAGGATGAAAATCTGCAGGTAATCCAGGGAGGCAAAGCCTACATCCAGGCCGGCGGTACAGACGTTGGTCAAAATACAAGTCCTTGAGTGAAAGGTGGAAGCCGGCGAAGTTTATTCTAAATGTTTCAGGAAATTTGCCCGGGCAAGCGCTATCTGCAATCGGTTCAGCCAATAGAAAGGATTCGACAATCCATTGGCGTGACCGGCACTTTTGTGAACAATGGCGCCCTGCGTTTTTTCACCGAGAGCCCCATGCCTGAAACCACCGTCGAATTGATCCAGACCGGCCCCGAAGACGCCGAGCTGATCCGCAATCTCTACCAGTACTACGCCTACGAGTCTTCGGACTGGGAACAGGAAGATGTCGAGGCCGATGGCCGTTTCTATATCCATGACGAGCACCTGGCCCGCTACTGGCACGACCCACAGTGGAGCGCCAACCTGTTGCTGGTCGATGGCTATATCGCCGGTTTCCTGTTGATCGAAGGCAGCGAACTGCCGGGCATCGACGCCTTGGAACTGGCCGACCTGTTTATCCTCAAGCGCTACCGCCGCAAAGGCATCGGCCGCGCCATTGCCAGCCAGGTGCTGTGCAGCGCAGAGGCCAATTGGCTGGTGCGATTCTATGATCAGGACGAAGTGTCCCAGGCGTTCTGGCGCACCGTGCTGGATAACCTGCCGCGCCCGGTACAGATGATTGAACTGGAGGATGAGCCGCAGTTGGTGAGCTACCTGATTACTCGGGTTTTGCTGCATTGACGGGCGGGTTTTGCTGAGGTTAAAGGCTGCACACCGTAACTGATGCCCCGAGATCAAAATGTGGGAGGGGGTTTGCCCCCGATGCCGGTGGGTCAGGCCCAGTATCAGGCGACTGGCTCACCGCCATCGGGAGCAAGCCCCCTCCCACAGTTCGAACGCCAACAACTCGGCTACGGGCCTAGCCTGGATTGAACAACACCTGCTGCATCGCCTGGGGCGGTTGCCCGAAGGCCCTGAGAAACGCCTGGCGCATGCGCTCGCGATCACCAAAGCCGGTTTCGCGGGCCACCACTTCCACGGGGTGACGGCTGGTTTCCATCATCGCCCGCGCCGCTTCCACCCGCAGGGCTTCGATGGCCTTGGCCGGGGTCTGCCCGGTTTCTTCGCGAAACACCCGGCTGAACTGGCGCGGGCTGAGCCGGGCGACGTCGGCCAGGGCTTCTACCGATAAATCGTGGGTGAGGTTTTCACGGGCATAGGCCAGGGCCAGTTGCACGCGATCGGACTTGGGGTCCAGTTCCAGCAAGGCCGACAGTTGCGATTGCTCGCTGCCGCGGCGCTGGGCGATCACCAGCTTGCGTGCGATGCGCCGGGCGAGGTCGCTGCCCAGGTCGTTCTCGACCATGGCCAACGCCAGGTCGACCCCGGCGCTCATGCCGGCGCCGGTCCACACCTGGCCGTCCACCACGAACAGCTTGTCTTCTTCCAGGCGGATATCCGGGTAGCGCTTGCGGAACGCCGGCGCGTGGATCCAGTGGGTGGTAGTGCGCTTGCCTGCCAGCAAACCAGCCTCGGCCAGCACAAAAATGCCCATGCACAACGAGGCCACGCGCCGCGATTGAGCCGACGCCGCCTTGACCAGCTCCAGCAGGTTGGCCTCCGGCAGGCGAAACTCCAGGTAACCGCTGACGATCAGGGTGTCGTAGCCCTCTGGCCGGATCGCTGTGGTGTTCACCGAAAAGCCCTGGGAGGTCATCACCGCGCCGCCGCTTTCCGACACCAGGTGAAACTCGTAGGCCGGCTCACCGCGCAGCAGGTTGGCGCACTCGAACACCGAGCCCAGGCTGAGGCTCAAGGATTGGAAATTCGGGTAAACCATCAGCGCAACGCTGTGCATTGCATCTCTCCAAGGGGCGGGGGAGAGGCGATTGTCGGCGTGTGCCAGGTAAACGGCAACCGACTTTGGTTCATGTCCGGAATCCTTGCGGATATGACATTGTGAGCCGTTGCCTCGCTGCCTAACATGGCCCCAACGAACTAGACGACTGGTCTAATCGGATGAGGTCAAGCATGAACCACCCAAGCAAAAGTGCACGGCAGGCGATCCTTGAACGTGGGCAATCGATTGTCGGTGCCAAGGGATTTTCCGCAGTGGGCTTGAACGAAATCCTGCAGGCTGCCGAAGTGCCCAAGGGCTCGTTTTATCACTACTTCGATTCCAAGGATGCGTTCGGTGTGGTGTTGCTCGATACCTATTTCGACCATTACGTCCAAGGCATGCAGGCTCTGTTCGATCAGCCGGGGTTATCCCACCACGCCAAGCTGATGCGCTATTGGCAATGCTGGATCGACAACCACACGGGCTGCACGGATGCAGGCAAATGCCTGGCGGTCAAGCTCGGGGCCGAAGTATCAGACCTGTCAGAGCCGATGCGGTTGGCCCTGCTACGCGGTACTGCACGCACCATCGAATTGCTTGCCGTAGCCCTGCAACGCGGCGTGGAAGACGGCTCGCTCACGTTCGAGCAAGCCCCCGAAAGCCTCGCCCAACGCCTGTATGCGCTGTGGTTGGGAACTAGCGTCATGGCCAAGATTACCCGTACCACTGCGCCGTTCGCCGAGGCGCTGTTGCTGACCCGACAGTTGTTGGGTGGCTCTGAAAACCCTGTTATTCACTTTGATCGAGGCACTGGAAAATGAACGTATTAATGGTACTGACCTCTCACGACCAGCTTGGCGATACCGGGCGCAAGACCGGCTTCTGGCTCGAAGAATTTGCCGCACCCTACTATGCCTTCAAGGACGCCGGCGCCGAGGTGGTGCTGGCTTCTCCAGCGGGCGGCCAGCCGCCTCTGGACCCGGTCAGCGACCTGCCGGACTTCCAGACCGAGCAAACCCGTCGCTTCGCCGCCGATCCTGCGGCGCAACAGGCCCTGGCCAACACCTTCAAGTTGGACACCGTCAACGCCAACGACTTCGATACGGTGTTCTACCCAGGTGGCCACGGCCCGTTGTGGGATTTGGCGGAGTCGCCGGTGTCCATCGCGCTGATCGAGTCGTTCGAACGGGCCGGCAAGCCCATCGGCTTTGTCTGCCATGCCCCGGGTGCCTTGCGTCACGTCAAGGCGGTCAATGGTGAGCCGTTGATCAAGGGTCGCCGCGTAACCGGGTTCTCCAACTCGGAAGAAGCAGCGGTGGAGTTGACCGATGTGGTGCCGTTCCTGATTGAAGATGAATTCAAGAAGTTGGGCGGCAAGTATGAGAAGGGCACCGACTGGCAGTCCTTCGTGATCGTCGATGGCCTGCTGGTTACCGGGCAGAACCCTGGTAGCTCCAGCGAAGTGGCCAAGGCCCTGCTGACCCTCATCGCTTAACTCAATTAACCGCTATGCGCATTTGGCGACTCCCCGGAGTCGCCACTGTTTTCGTTCGCCCTGAATTTGGACTACCCCATGCCTGACTGCATCTTGAACACCCCGATAAAACTGGGGCATCACCGCTTGAACAATCGCATCGTGCTGCCGCCCCTGACACGCCAGCGCAGCGCCCAACCGGGGGATATCGCCACCGACCTGATGGCCGAGTATTACCGCCAGCGCGCCAGTGCCGGCTTCATGGTCAGCGAGGGCACGCAGATCGAGCCCCGTGGCCAGGGTTACGCCTGGACGCCGGGCATCTACAGCCCGGCGCAGATCGATGGCTGGCGCAAGGTCACGACGGCGGTGCACGCCGAGGGCGGGGTGATCTTTGCGCAGTTGTGGCATGTAGGGCGGGTGTCCCATAACGCCTTGCAGCCCGATGGTGCGGCGCCGGTAGCGCCCTCTGCGTTGTCGGCGTTGCAAGCCAAGGCCTTTATCGAAACCGGCCCGGGTGTCGGAGAGCTGGTGCAACCGCCTGTGCCCCGGGCGCTCACGACGCTGGAGATCGAAGAGTTGGTTGGGCACTACGCCCAGGCCGCACGCAATGCCCTGGATGCCGGGTTCGATGGCGTGGAAATCCACGCGGCCAACGGCTACCTGGTCAACCAGTTCATCTCGGCCCATTCCAACATTCGTGAAGATGAATACGGCGGTTCGCTGGACAATCGCCTGCGTTTGTTGCGCGAGATTGTTGAGGCCGTGTGCAAGGTGGTCGGGCCTGAGCGCCTGGGCGTGCGCTTTTCACCGTTGTTCAGCGGCACCGACCAGGACCGTGTCTACATCGGCCTGGTAGAGGAAGACCCGCACCACACCTATATCGAAGCGATCAAGGTGCTGGAAGCGTCAGGCATCGCCTATGTGTCCATCGCCGAAGCCGATTGGGAAAACGCCCCCGACCTGCCCGAAACCTTTCGCCAGGCGGTGCGCAGTACCTTCAGCGGCAGGATCATCTACGCCGGCCGCTACACCGCCGAGCGCGGTGCTCGATTGGTCGAGGCCGGGCTGGCGGACCTGATCGCGTTCGGGCGGCCGTTCATTGCCAACCCAGACTTGCCCCAGCGGATCTTCAATGGCTGGCCGTTGAATGCGTTGAAGGCAGAGGGTTTGTATGGCGGGACGCAGGCGGGGTATGTGGATTATCCGGTGTATGCCGAACCAGAGTGACACACGCACTAAGTGGGAGGGGGCTTTGCCCCCGATGACGGTGGGTCAGCCAACATCAATGTTTGCTGGGCCGACGTCTTCGCAGGCAAGCCCTAATGCCGGTCAGTCAAGGCTTTATGTAGGAGCGAGCAAGCTCGCTCCTACAGAGGGCGATGTACGCTTAAGCCGGTCGCCAGGGATTGAGAAAGCACCTCACTCGACCCGCAACACAATCTTGCCAATATGATCCCCACCCTCCATCCGTGCATGGGCTTGGGCGGCGTCAGTGTATTCGTAGACCTTGTCGATGATCGGCAGGCAGCGTCCAGCGCTCAATACCGGCCATACGTATTCGCGCAGTTGCTCGGCAATCGCGGCCTTTTCGTCGCGGGTGCGGGCACGCAGCAGCGAGCCGGTAATCACTGCGCGTTTGGCCATGATGGTCAGCAGGTCGACGTCATGGGCCTTGCCGCCGCCGAGGAAGCCGAGCATCACCAGGTGGCCGTCCATGCCCAGGGACTTGAGGTTGTCGTTCAGGTATGAGGCACCCATGATGTCGAGGATCACGTTCACGCCTTTGCCGTCGGTCTGTTGGGCGATGACCTCGGCAAACGCCTGTTCGCGGTAGTTGATCGGCTCGGCGCCCAGCTTGGCAATCGCTGCGCATTTGTCAGCGCTGCCGGCGGTGGCGAATGCCTGGATACCGAACTCCTGGCAGAGCATCAGCGCGGTGGTGCCGATGCCGCTGGTGCCGCCGTGGATCAAGGCGCGCTGGCCTTTGTGCGCACCGCCCAGGCCAAACAGGTTGGCCCAGACCGTGAAAAAGGTTTCCGGCACGGCAGCGGCCTGGATCCAGTCCATGCCTGCAGGGACTGGCAGCGCCTGGCTGGCCGGCACCGCGCAAAACTGGGCATAGCCGCCACCATTGGTCAGGGCGCAGACTTTGTCGCCCAGGCGGTATTCGGTCACACCCGTACCCAGTGCCACCACCTCACCGGCCACTTCCAGCCCTGGAATCGGATTCATGCCCGGTTTCATCGGGTATTTGCCGGCGCGTTGCAAGGCATCGGGGCGGTTGACCCCGGCGGCGTGCACGCGAATCAGAATCTCGCCTGGCCCGGCCACCGGCACGTCTGCTCGACGTGGCTGCAGGACGTCGGGGCCGCCAGGGGTGGTGATTTCGATCAGGGTCATTTCTTGGGGAAGCGTCATGGATGAGTTCCTGTAGCGGTGAGCGTATGAGTTGGGACCGTGGCGCATAGTCGGCAGTTCAGCCAGATCATGCCGGGTTACGGTGGCAATGCAACCCTAGGGGGCGCACACGGGTGTCTTTCTTCGCTGCTTAGCATAGCGTGCTCTGGTGATGCAATAATGCAGCGAATAGGCAGCGCAATGCTGCAACTACGCATCGTTGGGGGTCGCTATGAATTGGGATGATGCGCGGGTGTTCCTGGCGGTGTGCCGTGCGACGACATCGCGCGGCGCCGCCCGGGTGCTGGGGGTGGATCAGGCCACGGTAGGGCGACGGATCAATGCTTTGGAGAAATCCTTGGGTGCCACCTTGTTCCTGCGCACCAGCGACGGCTTTGCACTGACGGCTGTGGGGGAGGCGGCGTTGCGTTCGGTGGAGAAAATGGAGCGCTCAGCCCTGGACCTCGAGCGCCAGATCCAGGGCATGGATGATCGCCTCACCGGAACTGTGCGCGTCAGCACCACCGACTCCCTTGCCATTGATTTCCTGATCCCGGCCATTGCCCGGCTGCACGACCAGCATCCCGATGTGCGCGTGCAGTTGGACGCCTCCACTCAATTCCTCAGCCTGGCCAAGCGCGAGACCGATATCGCCGTACGCAACGCGCGCCCGGACAGCCCCGACCTGCTTGCCCGTCTTATCGGGCGTTGGCCGGTGGGGTTGTTTGCGTCCAAGGCTTATATCGACCGCCACGGCGCGCCGGAGCCGGGCAGCTTGTTCGATGGGCATGACCTGGTGGTTTACCAGCCGCACCTGCAAAGCCAGAAGGACCTGACCCTGGCGTGCGAACCTTTGGGTCGCGGGCGCATCGTCGCCGCCTTGAGTTCCAGCCTGTTGGTACGCCGCTCCATCGCCGCCGGGATCGGCATCGGTGAGCTGCCGATTCTCACCGGCGAGCGCGACGGCCTGGTACGCCTGTGGCCGCAACGCACGCGGCCGTTGCCCTATGACGTGTGGCTGGTCACCCACGCCGACCTGCGCCATACCGCGCGGGTGCGAGTGGTGATCGATGAAATCGTCGCGGGATTCGCGGCCGCGATGGCCTGAGGTCAGCACAAGCCTGCAAGCGCATGGGTGCGACTGTGGGGACACTGCGGTCAGTCATTGTCGACGGACACAGGTGGTCTATGAACGAAGCAAGAAATCAGAATATCGGGCTGTTGTTCCTGCGGGCCAGCGGGGCGTTGTTCCTGTTGTGGGTACATGGGTTGCCCAAGTTGCTCAACTTCAGCGAACAGTTGAAGCTGATCGAAGACCCGTTTCATCTTGGGGCCCAGGTCACCTTGTTGCTGGCGATTTTCGCCGAGGTGCTGTGCCCGCTGCTGATCATCGCGGGTGTGCTGGTGCGCCTGGCCTGCCTGCCGATCCTGGCGGTGCTGGTGATTGCCTTGCTGGTGGTGCACCCGGAGTGGACGCTGTTCGAGGGACAGTTCGGCTGGCTGCTGTTGATCATCTTTACCAGCATCCTCATTGCCGGACCGGGCCGGCTGGTAGTGGCTCAGCGTTTTGCCTGAGCAAAAAAAGGCCGGGCGAGCCCGGCCAAACAAGGAGAGGATGTTTCAAGCGGTTCAGCGGTTCAGGAACGCCAGCAGGTCTTCATTGAGCCGCTGGGTGTGGGTTGCAGCAAACCCGTGGGGTGCATCCTTGTAGACTTTCAATTGCGCGTCTTTGATCATCTCGGCCGCGACCTTGCCGGTGGTCTCGAACGGTACGATCTGGTCGCCATCGCCGTGGATCACCAGGGTCGGCACGTTGATCTTGGCCATGTCGGGACGGAAGTCGGTTTGTGAGAATGCGGTGACGCAGTCCACGGTGGATTTCAGCGAGGCTTGCAGGGCGATCTGCAGGGTTTGGGTGAGCACGCCCTCCGAGACTTCCTGGCCTTTGTTGAGGCCGAAGAACGGGGTGTTGAAATCGCTGATGAATTGCGCGCGATCTTTCAACAGGCCCGCCTTGATGCCATCGAATACGTCAGCGGGGACGCCCTGGGGGTAATCAGGCTTCTGACCAAAGATCGGCGTCACCGCCCCCAACAGCACTAGGCCGGCGACACGGGCACTGCCATGGCGGGCGATATAGCGCGCCACATCACCGCCACCCATGGAAAAGCCCACCAGGGTCACGTCCTGCAGGTCCAGGTGTTCGATCAACTGGGCGATATCATCGGCGAAGGTGTCATAGTCATTACCGGTCCAGGGCTGGTCCGAGCGGCCGAAACCACGGCGGTCGAACGCAATGGTGCGAAAGCCGCGGCTGCTCAGGTATTCCATCTGGTATTCCCACATGTCGGCATCCAGCGGCCAGCCGTGGCTGAACAGCACGGGCTTGCCGCTGCCCCAGTCCTTGAAGTAGATCTGGGTACCGTCTTTGGCAACGAATGTGCTCATCTGAATCTCCTTGCTTGAGTGATAAGAGCAGTGAAAAATCCGCGTTACTATTGCCGTAAACCCAACCACAGGCTTGTACGGGTGTGCTTGCATGGGCTTACTAACTGAACTTGAGCTCCATGCCCAGGTAGTTGCTGTCGTGTCCGCCGGCATCGCGCAGGGTTTGGCCGACGGCATAGTGCACAGCTTCGACTGCGCCACTGAGGTTGGACGTAAAAGCGTAGTCGGTGCGCAGTTGACCGTAGGCGCCAGTCCAGCGTTCACCCTGGCCAGCGGTGCCGGCGACGGCCAGGTTCGGCTGGGTGTAGACCGCGTCCGCGGTGGTCTGCCGCCAGAGCAGGCCGATGGCGGTTTGCACGCTGAGCTTGGCGATGGGCTTGACGGTGATCGACGGCTTGACGTGGATCAGGTTGCTGTAGCCCGTATAACCGGCCAGGGAAAAATAGTAGCCATTGGGGAACAGCGGGTTGAAGGTGCCGACGCGACCGTCACCGCTCTTGCGGTCACCGGAGGCGATATCCAGTTGCATGCCGATACGTGGTTTCCATGCCAGTGTGTCGAAGGTGTAGCCAGTGCGGCTGCCGCCCGCCCAGGCGCGGATGGTCTTGCTGCCCACCGAGCCCCTTTGCAGCATGGCTTCGATATCCCAGTCGAACCCTTGGGCCGCGCCACCCAGACGTGCGTCGAGCAGCTGGCGGGTCTCGTCGCCGTCGGCGTCCAGATAGTGCGCGGCCCTGCGTTCGTAGACGCCGTAATAGGCTGACAGCTCATTGCTGCCGCCCACCAGACGCTCGACCCGCAGCATGTGAAAGCGCGCATCACGGTTGGATTTGTCATCGAAATGCCGGCCATCCTGGTACTGCACCGGTTGGCTGGCAATCCCGATAAAACGCCATTGTGGCGTTTCCCAATCGGCCCACAAAGCATCGAAGGACTGCCGCACATTCGGGCCGTCCCGTGACGAGATGAAGCGCTGCAAGTCGAAGGCAAAATCCTGGCGGCCAGCCCGTGCCTTGAACGTGCCGGCGCTGAAGGTCTTTACGTACTCGGCAAAGGCCAGGCGCAGGTCGACACGGTTCTGGTCGGCACCGCCGATCGTGGTCTTGTCATAAGCCCGCACATCCTCCAGCTGGGTGAACAGCCGCCAATGCTCGTCCAGGTGCAAGTCGGCATGCACCTGGAAACGCTGGATCAGGTAGCGGTCACGCTGCACATCGCGCACGCCGAACCCGCTGGCGTCGTTCATCTCGAAGCGTTCGCGCAACGTCGCACCCAAAGACAGATAGGTGAACGGGTTGGCGGCGGACAGCGGGATGTACTTGAGATTGTCCAATGGTTGCGTGCGCAGTGCCGGATCCTTGAGCACGGACCAGTCCTCCTGCCAACGATTGGCCTTGATCGCCGGACGGGTCGGTTGCGCGTCGGCGTGGGCGCTGCCGGCAAGCAGCGGCCACAGCACGGCCAGGCCCCAGCCTGTACGGCGAATCATTTTGCCGCGGTGAGCTGATGGATTTCCGCGACGTAGCCGCCGGGGAATTCCACCAACGCGCTGCGACGGCGTTTGCTGTCGAAGCTCGGCACCAGCACTTTGGCCCCTGAGCCGGTGGCCTTGGCCAGCGTGGCGGTCAGGTCGGCCACCTGGTAACCGGTGGTTTCATGGCCAAAGGGGTAGGGCAGTTGGCCGTTGGTGACCAGCACCGCCATGCGCCCAAATGGCGACTGGATGTCGACGCGTCGGTACATACCGCCGGCCTGGCCGACGTCGGCCCCGGGCGCCTGCTTGTCATCGGCAATGACTTTGCCATGGGAGAAACCGACGAAGGCCTTGATAAAGCGGTCGGCACGGTCTGCGCTGAGGTACACGCGGTTTTCCGGCACCGTCTGGAAGGCGGCGTAATCCGGAGTCTTGGTGTGCCAGTAGAGTTGCATGTTCACGCCGCCTGGCCACTGCACCACGGCATCGCGACCGATGGGGTCGGGAAAGTCGCTGACGATCACCGCGGCACCGTTTTCCCGGGCCGCCTTGAGCGCTACGTCCATGTCCTTGACCAGGTAGCCATTGCGTTCCTGACCAAACGGATGGGGGATGGGCGTGGTGAAACCGAACAGCGACACCGTACCGGCCGGGGTCTGCAGCAATTGCGAGGTGGTGCTGCTTGGCACTGGCAGTACATTGACCACTACCTGGGGCGTACTCTTGCCGCCGAACGTGGCCAGGAAGCTCTGGGCAAAACGCTCCACATCCGCCGGTGCCACATACACATGGCTGGTGTCATATTGCGGCGCTACGGCGACCATCGGCGTAGCCGCCCAGGCGCTGCCCATCATGGCCCCAGCCAGCAATGTCACTGCCAGGGATACCGCCCTCACTTGCCTACTCATGCCTAGTCTCCAGCGCTGTCAAGAAAGTCAAAAGCTTAGGGGCTCAGGCAGTGACGCCGATTGTATGGGCGTGCTTGGTTGAACGGTTCAGCGTCTAAGCGGGTCAACTGCTTCTCAACGTCAGATCACACAGGTGAACGAAATGGCCAAGACTTACAGCTACGCCGCCCAGAACGCCAAGGACACCCTCAAGCCCTACACCTTCGAGCGCCGTGCGCCGGGGGCTGACGATGTACAGATCGACATTCTCTATTGCGGGGTATGCCACTCCGACCTGCACACCGTGCGCAACGAATGGCACAACACCCTTTACCCTTCGGTGCCCGGGCATGAAATTGTTGGCCGGGTGACGGCGGTGGGCGCCAATGTGAAAAAATTCAAGGTCGGCGACCTGGCCGGTGTCGGCTGCATGGTCGACAGCTGTCAGCAGTGCGCATCCTGCGCGGAGGGCGAGGAGCAGTACTGCGAGAACGGCTTTACCGGTACCTATAACGGCCCGGTGTTCGGCGGTGAAAACACTTTCGGCGGCTACTCGGACAATATCGTGGTCAAGGAGCAGTTCGTACTGCGCATCTCCCACGACGCCTCGAACCTGGCAGCCGTGGCGCCGTTGTTATGCGCGGGCATCACCACTTACTCGCCGCTGCACCACTGGAAGGTCGGCCCCGGCCAGAAAGTCGGTGTGGTCGGCCTTGGCGGGCTGGGCCACATGGCGGTCAAGATTGCCCACGCCATGGGCGCCCACGTGACGCTGTTCACCACCTCACCGAACAAACGCGAAGACGGCCTGCGCCTGGGTGCCGACCAGGTGGTGGTGTCCAAAAACGCGGATGAAATGGCCAAGGTCGCCAATAGCCTGGATTTCATCCTCAACACCGTCGCTGCACCCCATGACCTGGATGCCTTCCTCAACCTGCTCAAGCGCGACGGCACCATGACCCTGGTCGGCGCCCCCGACAGCCCGCACCCGTCGCCTACGGTGTTCAACCTGATCTTCAAGCGCCGCAGCCTGGCCGGCTCGCTGATCGGTGGCATCCAGGAAACCCAGGAGATGCTGGATTTCTGCGCCAAGCACGGGATTGTCTCGGATGTGGAAATGATCGATATCCAGGGCATCAACGAAGCCTATGAGCGCATGCTCAAGGGCGATGTGAAATATCGTTTTGTGATCGATATGGACAGCTTGAAGCGAGAAAACCACGCAGCCTGAAACGCCGCGGGTCCAGTGTGGGAGGGGCGGAGCCCCAATGACCATGGGTATTTACACAACTTTGGTTACGCCGCTGGACCTGTGGGAGGGGGCTTGCTCCCGATAGCGGCCTCACAGCCGACGAGGATGTTGGACCCTGTACATATCCATTATGTAGGTAACGGCCGCCATCGGTTCCGCTCTTACAGCGGCTCACTTTTGGAAGGACCGGAATGCCGGCCCAGCCAAAAGTAAGCATAAGGTCCTCGCCCCACCACTCGGCACCTCGCCCAGGCTCGGTGTGCCCGTAATCCGACTTGGATTTGGGGGGCCGCCGCCACGCGCCATCCATGGCGCGGGGCGGCTAAACCGGCATCCCTGCCGGTTTACCCCCCGAATCCCTGTCGAATTCCGGCCAGCGTGGTTTGACGGGGCGCCTGAGATCAAAAGCAGATCAAGATCAAGAGCGGCTCGCTTCGCATCGTGGTTACTGATGGTGGCTGCGTGAGTTGTGTAGATATTCATGAGCCGATGAGGGAGTGTCAGATGAACATATCTGAGGCTGTCCCAGCGTCATCGGGAGCAAGCCCCCTCCCACATTTTGACCGAGTAGGCTAAACAGCTCGCAGTTGGGTATCACGCCACCATAATGATCTTCGACACCAACTCCACCACGGTCTTGGCCTGCAGCTTCTTCATCAACCGCGCCCGATGCACCTCCACCGTTCGATGGGAGATCGCCAGGCGCAGGGCGATTTCCTTGGACTTGAAGCCATTGACGATGTGCATGGCGATCTCGCGCTCCCGCGGTGTGAGGTCGCCGGTGCCCTGGTGCAGGCGGTCCAGGCGTTCGAAGTGCCAGATCATCAGTTTGAACGGGTCTTTGGGGGTGAGGGTGTAGCCGTGGGACTTGGCCCAGAACACTTCGCCGTTATGATGCTGCATGAAGCGCTCATCGGAGTAAAAGCCGTTGTCGCTGTCGAGCAGCCAGTCATGGCTGCGCTTGCCGATGGCGTGGTAGTCGGCCTGGGACGGGTAGATCAGCAGTGTCAACTGATTGACCAGCGCGTCGCGTGTATAGCCGAACAGTTTCAGGAAGGCGTCGTTGCAGTCGAGTATCACACGATTGCTCGTGACGATCTGCGGGGCAGGAGACAGCTTGAACGCCAGGCGTTCGAGGTCTTGGAATTGTTGTGCTAGCGCGTTCATGGGCGTCCTGCCTCGTTGTTCAATACCCTGGCGCGCTACTTACCTATGTAAGTAGTTACACGAATTGGCGCGCGACCGGGGGTGGGTCATTGTAGGTAAAGTCCGGATCAAGAACAGAAGAAATTGATTATGCCTGCTGATTGCGTCTCCATTGTTGCCGCTGGTCACTCCCGTTTCGGTCGCCTGGAAGGCACCACGCTGGAAGACTTGATCGTCCAGGTCACCCGTGAAGCCCTGAGCGACGCCGCGATTGACGCGTCGCAAATCGACGCGCTGTTCCTCGGCCATTTCAATTCGGGGCTGGTGCCCGATGGGTTTGCTGCCTCGTTGCTGTTGCAGGCCGACCCCGGGCTGCGCTTCAAACCCGCCACCCGCTGCGAAAACGCCTGCGCGTCCGGCTCGGCGGCGATCCAGGCGGGGGTCAATGCGATTCTCTCCGGCAGCGCCGAACTGGTGCTGGTGGTGGGCGCCGAAAAGATGACCCACACCAGCACCGCCGCCGTCACCCAGGCCCTCGCCGGTGCCGGCTACCAGAATGACCCGGCCGAAGCCGGCCTGAGTTTCCCGCAACTGTTTGGTCGCGCTGCGCAGCAATACGCCGAGCGCTACCACTGCCCGCTGGGCTCGATGGCGGCCATCGCCACCAAGAATCACTCCAACGCCATGGCCAACCCGCTGGCACAGATGCATCGGGAAATGAATTTCGAGCACTGCAACAACGTGTCCCAGAGCAACCCGTTCGTGGCCGATTCCCTGCGCCTGACCGACTGCTCGCTGATCAGCGACGGCGCCGCCGCGATCATCCTGGCGTCGCCCAAGCGTGCGCGGGCGTTTCGCCGCGATGTGCAGATCCGGGCGATGACCCAGGTCAACGACACCTTGCCCATCGCCCAGCGCGATATCCTGGCGTTTGAGGGCCCGCAGCGGGCGATCCATTCAGCCCTGCGCGGGGCGAATGTGACCCTGGCCGACCTGAGCTTCGCCGAGGTTCATGACTGCTTCACCATCGCCGAGTTGCTGATCTACGAAGCCATGGGCCTGGCGCCCAAGGGCGAGGGGCATCGCGTGCTCGACAGCGGCGTGGTGCGCGCCGGCGGGCGCTTGCCGGTGAATCTTTCCGGTGGGCTCAAGGCCAAGGGGCACCCCGTCGGTGCCACGGGGGTCTCCATGCATGCCTTGGCGTTCCGGCAATTGACCGGCGAGCCGATTGGCCTGGCGGCGCCCAACCCGGAATTTGGCCTGGTGTTCAATATGGGCGGCATGGCGGTGGCCAACTATGCTTCGGTCCTGCAGGCACGCCGGAGCTGAGCCATGAACATTGCCAACTGGCTGCACGATACCCAGCGTCGTACCCCCCAACGCCCGGCGCTGTTCGACGGCCCCGTGCAAGTGGCCGACTACGCCACCTTCGCCGCCCATGTGCGTCAACGCGCTGCGCACTTGGTGGACCAGCACGGCCTGGTGCCGGGAGATGCGGTGGCGCTGCTGATGAAAAACAGCTGTGACTACCTGGAATTGCTCTACGCCATCTGGTGGATGGGCGCCGTGGCGGTGCCGATCAACGCCAAGCTGCACCCCAGCGAAGCGGCGTGGATCGCGGACAACGCCGAGGCGCGGTTGATCTTTACCGATGGCGGCGGGGTGTTTTCATCGCGGGATTTGGCCCCGCGCTGCAAAGAACTGGACGGCCACCTGCGGCCGCCAGACCGTGGCTGGCCGACCCTGGAGCACCCGGTGCCGCGCCAGGATCAGGATCTCGCCTGGCTGTTCTATACGTCCGGCACCACCGGGCGCTCTAAAGGGGTGATGCTGTCCCATGGCAACCTGGTCGCGATGTCGCTGTGCTACGCCACGGATGTCGATGCGATCAACGCTGACGATGCGGCGGTGTATGCCGCACCGATGTCCCACGGTGCAGGGCTGTACAACTTTATCCATGTGCGCTGCGGCGCACGGCATGTGGTGCCGGCCTCCCACGGCTTCGACGCCGCCGAGCTGTTCGGGTTGGCAGAGCAGGTGGGCCAGGTGTCGCTGTTTGCCGCGCCGACCATGGTCAAGCGCATGGTCGAGCAGGCCCGACGCCAGGATTATCACGGCGCCGGCATCAAGACCATCGTCTATGGCGGTGGGCCGATGTACCTGGCGGACCTGCGTGAAGCCGTCGACACCTTCGGCTCGCGCCTGGTGCAGATCTATGGCCAGGGCGAGAGCCCGATGACCATCAGCGTATTGCCCCGTGCAGTGATCGCCGAACGCCAGCGCCCTGACTGGGACAGCCTCGCCGCCTCGGTGGGCCATGCGCAAGCCTGTGTGGAAATCCGCATCCTCGATACCGAGCACCAGCCACTGCCCACGGGTGAACGCGGCGAAATCGCCGTACGTGGCGCCACGGTCATGCAAGGCTACTGGCGCAACCCGCAGGCCACGCGCCAGACACTGGTGGACGGCTGGCTGCTGACCGGCGATATCGGCTACCTCGACGCGGCCGGCTACCTGACCCTGACGGATCGCTCCAAGGACGTGATCATCAGCGGCGGCAGCAATGTATACCCCCGTGAAGTTGAGGAAGTGCTGGCCCAGCATCCCGACGTATTTGAAGTGTGCGTAGTGGGAGAACAGGACGCGCAATGGGGCGAGTCGGTAGTGGCCTTCATAGTCACCCGTAGCGGCCAGCCCCTCGACGAAAGCGAACTCACCGCCTGGTTCCTGGCGCGCATGGCCTCGTTCAAAAAACCGAAAAAGTACGTGTGGCGTAGCGAGCTGCCGAAGAACAGCTACGGCAAGATTCTCAAGACCGACTTGCGGCAGTGGTTGAAAGCAGCGAGTATCGCCGCGCTTTGACATGGATCGACAATCAGACAAGGAGTCCCCTCGATGGGCAATCCCGCACAAGACACTGTCCGCAAGCGCCGCCGTGCGTTTCTGGGTGCTACCTCCGGCCACTTGATCGAGTGGTACGACTACGGCGTCTACGGTTTTCTCGCCGTCTATATCGGTCAGGCGTTCTTCGTCTCCGATGACCCCACCACCAGCCTGTTGGCCAGCTTCGCTGCGTTTGCCCTGAGCTTTTTTATCCGCCCCTTGGGCGGGCTGTTCTTCGGCCCGCTGGCGGACAAGATCGGCCGGCGCAAAACCCTGATCATGGCGCTGGTGATGATGACCGGCTCCACGGTGATGCTCGGCCTGTTGCCGACCTACGCCAGCCTGGGCATTGCCGCGCCGATCCTGCTGATCCTGGTGCGCTGCGTACAAGGCTTCTCGGCCGGGGGTGAGATCGGCACCGTCACCAGCTTTATCTCCGAATACGCCGGCCCTGGCCGCCGCGGCTTCGCCACCTGCTGGTTGATGGTCACCGCCGTGCTTGGCCTGTTGCTGGGCGGCGCCGTGGCCAACGGCATGACCTGGGTGCTGGGCGCAGACGTCATGCAGGAATGGGCTTGGCGCATCCCGTTCCTGATCGCCGCCCCCCTGGGCTTTATTTCCATGTACATCCGCCTCAAGCTCGAAGACAGCCCCGAGTTTTTAGCCCTGCAACGCGCCGGGCAAACCTCGCGAGCGCCACTGCGGGACGTGTGGCAGTACAAGCGTGCGATTGCCCTGGTGTTCTTTATCATCACCCTGCACAGCTCGATCTTTTACCTGGTGCTGACTTTCGCCTCGACCTACATGGCCAAGATCCTCAAGTTCGACAGCGGTACGACCTTGCTCTACGTGTTCGTCGCCAGCTTTTCGGCGGCCTTCGTGATGCCGTTTGGCGGGGCATTTACCGATAAGTACGGGCGCAAACCGTTCCTGATGGTGATCGGTACGTTGGCAACCCTGGCAATGTTCTGGCTGTTCAAGTCGGCCCCCACCACCACGCCTGCGTCGTTCTTTGCGCCGCTGATGGCGGTGGCGATTTTGTTCGGGCTGTATGCATCGTCGACCTATGCGTTGATGAGCGAGCTGCTGCCGACGCGGATTCGCTCCACCGGAATTGCGGTGGCGTATAACGTACCGGTGGCGGTATTTGGCGGCAGTGCGCCGTTGATTTCCACCTGGTTGATCAAGGTGACCGGGGATATTACTTCGCCTTGGTATTTCTACGTGGCGACCGGGGTGGTGTCGTTGGTGGCGTTGGTGGTGTTGCGCAAGGAGGACTTTATTGCCAGCGGTCAGCCAGTTGCAGTGCCGGCAGATGCGGCGTTGGCCTGATGGCTCCTCCCATATTTTGAGCTGCATACGTCTGCTTAATCGTTAATAGTGGGCGTGCTGTAACCTACCGAAAACCGAGCGAGTTGCGATGCTGGCTACCCGTCTGACCTTGATCTGCCACGCCGTCACCCCCCTGCAAAAACAGGGGCGTTTTCCCGACGACGAATCCGTGGTCATGGACTGGCAGGGCGCGGCGTTATCCCTGGCCGGGCGCTATAAAAAACAGCCACGCCTGCTGTGTGGCCCCGAGGCCAGGGCTCGTCAGACAGCCGGCTTGTTCGGCGATAACGCTGAGATTGAAATGGCGTTGCGCGATGCTGATTTCGGCTCATGGAAAAGCCAGGATATCAGCCAACTCGATAGCGAAGCCTTGACAGCCTGGAGCACAGACAGCACCAGCGCACCCCACGGCGGCGAGTCGGTGGAGCAGCTTTGCATGCGGGTCGGCCAATGGCTCAAATCCCTCGAAAGCCACCCCGGCCATGTAGTCGCCGTGACCCACCCGTTCGTGATTCGCGCCGCGATGCTGAATGTCATGCAGCTGCCGGCCTCGATGTTCTACCGGATCGACGTCGAGCCGCTGTCCGCTACAGAGCTGCGCTTCAACGGTGTATGGCGCCTGCGCCTGGAAACTCACGCCTGACTGCGGGATCATGGCAACATCCACGCCCCGCACTGAGAGCACCCCATGAAACGCATCCTGATCATCGGCATTGGCGCCGGCAACCCTGACTACATCACGATGCAGGCCGTGAAGGCGCTGAACCGTACCGACGTGTTCTTCCTGATGGATAAGGGCCAGAGCAAGGACAAGCTGATCGACCTGCGCCGCGAAATCTGCGAGACCTATGTCACCGAGCCCGGCTACCGTTTTGTCGAGGCCGACTGCCCTGAGCGCGTGCGTGGTGAGGTCGACTACACCACTGCTGTGCAGGACCTTAACCGCGATAAGCAGCAAACCTTCGAACGCATGATCAACGAAGAAATGGCTGACGGTGAAGTGGGCGCATTCCTGGCCTGGGGCGATCCTGCGCTGTACGACAGCACCATCCGCATTTTGCAGGCGATCCTTGCCAGTGGCCGTTGCGTGTTCGAATTCGAAGTGATCCCGGGCATCACCAGCGTGCAGGCCCTGGCAGCCCAGCATAAGGTGCCGCTGAATCGCATCGGCAAGTCCATCGAGATCACCACCGGGCGTCGCCTGGCAGCGGGGCAGGCAAGTGATGCCGATACCCTGGTGGTGATGCTCGACGCCGAAGACTCCTACCGCAGCGTCGCCGACCAGGACCTGGAGATCTACTGGGGCGCCTACCTGGGCACGCCGGATGAGATCCTGATCAGCGGCAAAGTCGGTGAAGTAGCGCAAGAGATCAAACGGGTACGCAAGGCTGCGCGCCTAGCCAATGGCTGGATCATGGACACTTATCTGTTGCGCAAACCCTGAGGACGCTTCCCCATGCTCAAACTGTTTGCCCTGGCGCTGACCCTGGTCGCAAGTGCCGCCCACGCCGACTCCACCTTGCACACCGACTTGCCGCTGGCGTACCTGGAACAGACCCAGGGCGATGCGCGCAACCAGCCGCTGGTGATTTTCCTGCACGGCTTTGGCAGTAACGAGGAAGATTTGTTTGGCATCAAGGACGCGTTGCCGTCCACCTGGACCTACCTGTCGGTACGCGCGCCGATGCCGGTGGAGCCGCAGGGTTATCGCTGGTTTACCAAGACGCCCGGTGACGGTGAGTACGACGGCGTGCCCGCAGACTTGCAGAGCAGCGCCAGGCTGATCAGGGAATTTGTTACGAAGGCCACGGCTAAATACCACACACAAAGCGACCGGGTGTTTCTGGTGGGGTTCAGCCAGGGCGCGATCATGTCTTACGAAGTAGCGCTGCGTGATCCGGAGTTGGTACGCGGTATGGCGGCGCTCAGCGGCAGTGTGCTGCCCATGCTCAAGTCTGCGCTCAAACCGGATGAATCCATGGGCAAACTGGCGATCTTTATCGGCCACGGCACGTTAGACCAGGCGCTGCCATATACGTCAGCCACTCGGGCCTATGAGGTGTTGGCGGGGCTGGGCTTGAAGCCGGAGTTTCATGGTTATCCGGGGATGAATCACACGATCAGCGAGGCGGAAGTGCAGGATCTGAAAGCCTGGCTAGAGAAAAACTTGAAGTGAAATGCGGTTAAAAATGTGGGAATCCCCACCACATCGTCGACGTGGCGCTGTCGCGCAGCAACCTGGGCCGCCTCCAAAATATCCGGCGTTAAGACTGAATTTTAACTATTTAAAATCAGTGGCTTACTTGAAGTTTGATAAGAGGGGGACTTGCCCCCGATGGCGGTGCGTCAGTTATAGATGTATCAACTGACACTCCCTCATCGGGAGCAAGCTGCCTCCCACATTTGATTTGTGTTGTCTGGGAAAATTGGGTTACTTACCGCCAGTAATCTGCTTCACCAACTGCGCATGCCCCTTCACATCATCAGCCCGGGAAATCGCCTGGATCACCAACAATTGGTTGCCGGAACCGCCGAGGATAGTGGAGTTCAAGGTCTTGCCGCCGCCCTGGGTAGCAGTGCTGTCCACCTGGCGCAGACCGAGGCCCTTGTAGGTGAGTTTCTTCTCGCCCTGTTTCTTGAAGTCAGGCAGGGCGGCGCTCTGGTCCTTGACGAAATCGGCCACCGCGCCATCGAGGAACTGTGGGTCGTTATCCTTGATGGCCGCGCCGTCTTTGCGCACGGTTTCGGCGACGATCACCACGCTTTTCGTGGTCGGGTTGGCGTACAGGGTGCCTTGGGTATCGGCGGTGCCGTCATCGGCCTTGCCAGAGGGCAGGGCATCGGCACTGTAGGCCTTGGGCAGGTCGAAAGTGAACTTGCCACCCAGGGTGGAGATCGTCTGCGTGTCTGGCTTGGGGGCCGCGAATACGCTGCCGGCGCTCAGCGCCAGGCTCAGCAGTAGTGCGGTCTTGGTGAAAGTGGCCATGAAGCACTCCAGGGATGAACGAAATTGCGATCTATTCTGTCAGAAAATTCGTAACTTCGTTCATCTCCAGCCTCAGACCTTGCCAGACTCTTCCTCAAGCCTGTCCATCTCGAACAGTCGCGCCAGCTCCGCCCGGGCTTCCTGGGCGGTTTGCATGACTTTGGCCGCGTCGTCGTACACCGCGTGTTGGGCGGCGAGCACTTGCTGGTCGTGATTCTTGAAGCGGTTGATGCGTGCGTCAGCCTGAGCCTGGGTCAAGCCCAGGCCGACCAGGGTGCGGCGGCTCATTTCCAGGCTTGAATAGAAGGTTTCGCGCACCGGTGAGGCGTCCAGGTCTACCAGCCGGTGTACGTGCTGGCGGTTACGGGCGCGGGCGATGATCTTCATATGCGGATAGAGGTTGCGCACCAGTTCGGCAGTCTTGATGTTGATCTCCGGGTCGTCCATGGCGATGACAAAAAATTCCGCCTGGTCGACCTTGGCCGCATGCAGGATTTCCGGGCGCTGGGGGTCGCCGTAGAACACCGGCATGCCACCAAAGCTGCGGGTCAGCTCGATGGTTTCCACCGAGGTGTCGAGGGCGATGAACGAAATGTTCTGCGCACGCAGGATCCGCGCCACGATCTGGCCCATCCGGCCCATGCCGGCGATGACCACGCGGGGGGCGTCGCTCTCGATGGCGCGGTATTCCTCCGGCACTTCCACCGGCTTGACCTTGGGCTTGAACAGCTTCGGGCACACCAGCAGCAACAGCGGGGTCACGGCCATGGACAAGGTGATGGTCAGCACCAGCACGTCGTAGAGGTGCGGTTCGAACAAGCCCTGGTCGCGGCCGATCTTGAACACCACGAAAGCAAACTCACCGCCCGCCGCCAGCACCACACCGAGGCGCAAGGCGCTTTCGCGGTTGAGGTCGCCCACCATTCGCCCCACGGCATACAACAGGGGCAGTTTCAGACCGATCAACAGCAAGGTCAGGCCGATCACCACCAGCGGCGTGCTGAACAGCAGGCTGAGGTTGGCACCCATGCCCACGCTGATAAAAAACAGTCCCAGCAGCAGGCCCTTGAATGGCTCGATCTGGGATTCCAGTTCGTGGCGGTATTCCGAGTCGGCCAGCAGCAGGCCGGCGAGGAAGGCACCCAGGGCCATGGATACGCCGACCAACTCCATCAGCCACGCGGTACCGATCACCACCAGCAGCGCGGTGGCGGTGGAGACTTCGCGCAGGCCGGTCTTGGCGACGATGCGAAACACCGGGCGCAGCAGGTAGCGTCCGCCGATGATCACCACGGCGATGCTGCCCAGCACTTGCAACACATGTTGTAGGCCCTGGGCCTCGGTAGTCGGGTGATCGCTGCCGGCCAGCAACGGCACCAGGGCGATCAGCGGGATGGCGGCAATGTCCTGGAACAGCAAAATGGCAAAGGCCAAACGCCCGTGGGGTTGGTTGAGTTCCTTGCGCTCGGCCAGGCTTTGCAGGCCAAAGGCGGTGGACGACAGCGCAAGGCCGAGGCCCAGTACGATGGCGCTGTTCAGTGACTGGCCAAACAGCCACAACGCCACTGCGCCCATGACCATCCCGGTGAGCAGCACCTGGGCCAGGCCGACGCCGAACACCGCCTTGCGCATTACCCACAGGCGCTTGGGCGACAGCTCCAGGCCGATGATGAACAGCAGTAACACCACGCCCAGTTCCGAAAACTGCGCCACGCTTTGTGGGTTGCCGATCAGCCCCAGCACCGAGGGCCCGATGATCACACCGGCGAACAGATAGCCGAGCACCGCGCCCAATTGCAGGCGCTTGGCCAGCGGCACGGTCAATACGGCGGCGAACAGGAACACCACGGCCGCTTGTAACAGGTTGCCTTCATGGGGCATTGCGAACTCCATTGTTTACTTGGATCAACAGCTGACCGCTCCTACGGGGGGACGGAAACAGGGTGCTATTAAAACTCTTTTTCACATTTTGAAACTTGTATTTCTGTCGCGACAGTCAATGGATGTTGGGTGTCATCCCGTTCTTACGCCGGGTTTACGAAAGTATTAATACCATTTAATTCAATGGCTTTCGGGTAGCTCTACTAACGTTTCGAAAACTGGATCAGTAGTCACCACGGTCAGGTTTTTCGAATTCGATGCGTGTGGAGCGTCAACCCAGGGTTTTCACGCATTCATGGACGAAACGCTTGGACCACAAGGAGTACAACGTGGATAGAAGACTTGCGGCTGCCGTTACACCTCGTATCTCTGCGCTCTCTCTTGCCGTTCGCCTGGGGATGGCGGGGCTGGTCATGGGCCTGGCCAGTCCTGATGTGCTGGCCGCCTGTACCCCAGCAAGCCCGGCGCCCGGCGCGACGGTTACCTGTACCGGTGTGCCGTCATTGCCACTGTTCCTCAATACCTTCAGCAGTGCAGTTAACAACCTCACGCTCAACGTCAACGCCGGCGCGCAGCTCAACGCGACTCTGGGCGGTAAAGCGTTGACCCTGACTGGCAACGACACGACGTTGAACAACGCCGGCACCATTGACCCGGCACTGCTCGGGTTGGTTTCAGTGCTGAGCGGTGGCGTGGTGATCGGCAACACGGCCGCCAGTGCGTTGAACATCACCAACACCGCCAGCGGAATCATGCGCGGCACCGGTGCGCTGCTCGGGCTTAACCTGGCTTCGCTCGATGGCATGGCCCTGAACGCCACCAACGGCGCAGGCGGCGTTACCACGATCGTCAACAACGGCACCATCGGCTCTTCGTCCTTGCTCGGCTTGAGCCTGTTCACCTCCGACACGCCGGTGGTGGCGGTGCAAGGCGGCGGGCAAGTCAACATGACTAACAACGGCACCCTGACCGGGCGCGTAGCCTTTGAAAGCTCTGCTACCGGCAACACCTTCCTCAACACCGGCACCCTCTCCGGCGGTGTGTCGATGGGGGCCGCCAGTACCAACACCTTCACCGCCGTCACCGGTTCGAGCGTGACGGCCGGCGGTGGTATCGGCTTGAGTCTGGGCGGGTTGATTGGCGTGAATCTCACATTCGCACCCACCGGCCAGGTGGATGGCGGCGCCCTGGGCAGCAACACCTTGATCCTGCAGAACACCCTCGGCGCCGGCGGTGGTATTACCGGCACCGGCACCGCGTCGAGCGCCAATTATGTCAACTTCAACAACCTGACCATCAACAGCGGCACCTGGACTTTGCAAGGGCCACTGGTCAGCGGCAGCACCACGCTCAATGGCGGCCTCTCGCAATTCAATAACAACGCCACGTTCGGCAGTGGTGTGCTGACCGTCAACGGCGGGACCATCGAGGCCACTGGCAATGGCCTGACCCTGAGCAACTTGCTGACCCTGGGCACTGGCGGGTTGACAGTGCAGGGTGCCTCGACCGGGCTGACCTTGAGCGGTGTGCTCTCGGGAATCGGCGGCTTGACCAAGGCCGGCAGCGGCCAACTGATCCTCAGCGGTGCCAATACCTACACCGGCGCGACGACCCTGGGCGGCGGCTCGGTGCAACTGGGCAATGACCTGGCGTTGAGCACTGGCGCGGTGACCGTCAGCGCGGCCACCACCTTGCAGGCCCCGGGTACCATCAACCTGGGCAACACGCTGGCCTTGAACGGCAACCTGACCACTGACGTGGCTGGCGCACTGACCTTGGGCGGTGCGGTGTCCGGCGCCAGTGGCATCATCCACAGCGGCACGGGCAGCCTGACCCTCAATGGCGACAACAGCGGCTACAGCGGCACCACCAGCCTGGGCGCCGGCACCTTGGTGCTGGGCAGTAACACTGCGCTGGGCAGCGGTGGATTGAGTGTGACCGGCGCTGCCAACCTTGACGCTGGCGGCGCGTCGTTACTCACCAATAATGTGGACCTGGGCGCCAACCTGACGCTGACCGGTACCAACCCGCTGACCCTGGGCGGCGTGATGTCCGGCGCCGGCACCTTGATCAAAACCGGTGCAAGCCTGTTGACCCTGACCGGTAACAACACCCGTACCGGGACTACCGCGCTGAATGCCGGTGGGCTGGTGGTGGGTTCCGTTACTGCGCTTGGCACGGGTGCATTGAATGCGGCGGCGGGGACGACGCTGGATGCCAGCACCGCGGTCACTCTGGCCAACGCCGTCAATCTGGCGGGCAACCTGGGCATCGGCGGCACGGCCGACCTTACTCTGGGCGGTACGGTCAATGGCGCCGGCAGCCTGACCAAGGATGGCGCGGCCAACCTGATCCTCAACGGCACCAATGGCTTCCTCGGCGGCACCACCCTGAATGCCGGCACCCTGACCGTCGGCAGCAACTCGGCCCTCGGCCTTGGCAACCTGATCGTCGGCGGTGCGGCGACCCTGGACAGCAATGCAAGCGTCAGCCTGGGCAACAACATAGCCCTCAATGCGGGGCTGAGTGTGGGCGGCAGCAATGGGCTGACGTTGGGCGGCGTCGTCAGCGGCACCGGTGCACTGGTCAAGGAGGGCGGGGCCAACCTGACCCTCAATGGCAATAACAGCTTCAGCGGCGGTACCACACTGAATGCCGGCACCCTGACCCTGGGCGATGCCAATGGCCTGGGCAGTGGTGCGTTGACGGTCGGCGGAGCAGCCACCCTGGATAACAGCGCGGCCTTCGGCATCGGCAACGCCATTGCGTTGAACGCCGACTTGAGCATCGCCGGCAACAACGACCTGGCCCTGAACGGTGTGATCAGCGGCGCGGGTGCGCTGATCAAAAATGGCCTGGCTGATCTGGCACTGTCCGGCAGCAACACCTTCACCGGGGCCGTGGATATTCTGTCCGGCAGCGTCACGCTGTTGAGTGCCGATGCCCTGGCCGGCAGTACGGGTGCCAACGTGGCAGCCGGTGCCGCGCTGAACCTGAATGTCGATTCCAGCCTGGCCGGCCTCACTGGTACGGGCGACGTGGCGGTAGGTGGCGGTTTTAACCTCAGCGTGGGTGGCCTGAGCACCAGCAGTACCTTTGACGGTGGCCTTAGCGGCACAGGTGGCTTGATCAAGGTCGGCACCGGCACCCTGGACCTCACCGGTATCAACGGCATTACCGGTAACACGACGATCAACGCGGGCACCCTGAACCTCAGCGGTTCCCTGGGCAGCGCTGTGGTCGACGTCAATAGCGGTGGCACCCTCACCGGCAGCGGTTCGCTGTTGGGGGCGGTGAATATCAACAGTGGTGGGCAACTGGCGCTGAGCAGTGGCACGACCTTGTCGGCCGGCAGCTTGAATATGAATGTCGGCGCCAATATGAATGTGGCCCTCGGCGCGCCTTCGCTGACCTCGCTGCTGAATGTCGGCGGCAATGTGAACCTGGGCGGCAACCTCAATGTTAGCGATGCCGGTGGCTTCGGTGCCGGTGTGTATCGGTTGATCAACTACACCGGTGGCCTGACCGGCGCGTTGAACGTCAACAGCGTGCCATTGGGCTATGGCCTGGGCGACTTGTTGGTACAAACCGCGGTCAGCAATCAGGTCAACCTGGTGGTGTCGGCGCCGAACATTCGGTTCTGGGACGGAAGCAACAACGTGGCCAACGGCAGTGTTGACGGTGGCAGCGGCACCTGGACGGCGGGCGGTACTAACTGGACCTCGGCCGACGGCATCCTCAACCAGACCTGGGGCGGCGGATTCGCGGTGTTCCAGGGGACGGCGGGGACTGTCAGCGTTGATGGCGTGCAAACCCTCACCGGCCTGCAATTCGTCACTGATGGCTACGCCCTGGCCAATGGCACTGGCGGCCAATTGAACACCGGCAGTGGCAACTTCGCGGTGCGCGTCGACCCGCTGGCTACTGCGACCCTGGGCGTTGATATCACCGGCGCGGGCGCCCTGGATAAACTCGATACCGGCACCCTGGTGCTCAATGGCACCAACGGCTACACCGGCGGCACCTTGCTCAATGGCGGCACACTGGTAGTCGGTGGCAATAGTGCGTTGGGCACAGGCACCCTGACTGCTGCGGCGGGCACCACACTCGACAGCAATACCGCGGCAACGCTTGGCAATGCCATCACCCTTAACGGCAACCTGAACCTGGCGGGTAGCAACGCCCTGACGCTCAACGGCGTGATTGGCGGCGCGGGTGGCTTGATCAAAAATGGCGCGGCCAGCGTGACCCTCGGCGGCAGCAATACCTTCCTTGGCCCGGTGGCCCTGAACGCAGGTGGGCTGGTCCTGGCGGCGAATACAGCGTTGGGCAGCGGCACCCTGAATGCGGCAGGCGGTACCACCCTGGATGCAAGCACTGCACTGACCGTCAACAATGCAATCAACCTGGCCGGCAACCTGGGCATCGGCGGCACGGCCGACCTGGCCTTGGCGGGCGCGATCAATGGCGCCGGCAGACTGACCAAAGAAGGCGCGGCCAATCTCACCCTCGCTGGCGCTAATGCCTTTCTCGGTGGCACCTCCCTGAATGCCGGTACGCTGACCCTGGGCAATGCGACGGCTTTGGGATTGGGCGACCTCACCGTTGGCGGTGCAGCGACCCTGGATAACAACACCGCGCTGACCGTCGGCAATAATGCCGTGTTGAACGCGGCGCTGACGGTGGCCGGCAGCAATGACCTGACCCTGGGGGGCCTGCTCACCGGCACCGGCGCGCTGGTCAAGGACGGTGCAGCCAACCTGACGCTCAATGGCATCAACACCTATCAAGGCGGCACCAGCCTGAATGCCGGCACCTTGACCCTGGGCACGGCCGCAGCCTTGGGCACCGGCGCCTTGACGGTCGGCGGCGCAGCGACATTGGCCAACACTACACCGCTGGTGCTGGCTAATGCGGTCAACCTCAATGCCAACCTGAACGTGGGTGGCGGCAATAACAACCTGACCCTCGCGGGTGTGCTGGCAGGCAGTGGGAACCTGATCAAAACCGGCACGGCTGATTTGAGCCTGACCGGCAACAACACCTTCAACGGCTTGTTTGATGTGCAATCGGGCAGCCTTACTACCTTGGGCAGCGGGGCATTGGGTGTCGGCGCCGGCGTCAACCTGGCGAGCGGCACATCCCTGAACCTGGGCGGCACCGCCAGCCTGGGCGCACTCACCGGCACAGGTATGGCGACAGTAGGTGCGGGCAACACGTTGAGCGTCGGGGCCAATAACCTCGACAGTTCGTTCGATGGCGTATTGGCAGGCCTCGGCAACTTTGCCAAAGAAGGCACCGGCGCCTTGACCCTCGGCGGCCTCAGCGCGTTGACCGGGGATACGCTGGTCAACGCCGGCAGCCTGCTCGTCAACGGCTCATTGGCCAGCGCCAATGTAGGCGTGGGTAGCGGCGCGACCCTGGGCGGTACCGGCACCTTGCTGGGTAATGTGAGCATCGCCGATGGCGGCCACCTGGCCGTCAACTCGGGCACTACTTTGACCACCGGTTCGTTGTTGCTCAACGCCAACTCCAACCTGGACGCGGGCCTCGGCGCGCCATCCACTGGCGGTACGGCACTGGTACAGGTCAACGGTAACCTGACCCTGGATGGCACGCTGAATGTCAGAGATATCGGCGGCTTCGGCGCAGGTATCTACCGCCTGATCGACTACACCGGCGGCCTGACCAACAACGGGCTGCTGTTGGGCAGCCTGCCGGTGAATATCCCGGCCGCTGACCTGGACCTGCAAACCGCCATCGGCAACCAGATCAACCTGCTGGTCAACGGCAGTACCAACGTGCAGTTCTGGGACGGCAGCCAAACCAGCGGCAACGGCGCCATCGAAGGCGGCAGCGGCACCTGGAGCGCAGGCGGCAGCAACTGGACCGGCGTCAATGGCGCGTTCGATACAGGCTGGGCGCCGAACAGCTTTGCAGTGTTCCAAGGCACTGCAGGCACGGTTACCGTTGACGGTGCGCAAGGCGTTACTGGCCTGCAGTTCGTCACCGATGGCTACAACCTGGCCGGCGGCGCGGCGGGTGCCTTGACCCTGTTCAATGGCGTCGGTGGCAACACCGCCGTGCGAGTCGATCCTGGCGTCACCGCCACCCTGGGCGTCACGCTTAACGGCGGCGGCACCCTGGCCAAGCTGGATACCGGCACCCTGGTGCTCAACGGTGCCAACAGCTACACCGGCGGCACCGCGCTCAATGGCGGCACCTTGATCGTTGGCAATGACAGTGCCCTGGGCAGCGGCTTGCTGACCACCGCCAATGGCACCACCCTGGACAGCAATGCCGCGGTCAGCCTGGGCAACTCTGTGGACGTCAACGGCACCTTGACTGTCGGTGGCAGCAATGCCTTGACCCTGGCCGGTAGCGTGGCGGGCACCGGTAGCCTGATCAAGAACGGCATCGCCAGCTTGACCCTCAGCGGCAACAACACCTACACAGGCTCCACCACACTGAACGCGGGCGGGCTGATCCTCGCATCCAGCACCGCACTCGGCAGCGGCGCCTTGAACGCAGCCGCCGGCACTACCCTGGACAGCAGCACCGCAGTGGCCTTGGCCAACACGGTGAACCTGGCCGGTAACCTGGGCATTCTGGGCAGCGCCGACCTGAGCCTGAACGGCTTGGTCAGTGGCGCCGGCAGCCTGACCAAAACCGGTGTGGGCAACCTGACCCTCAATGGCGCCAATGCCTACCTCGGCGGCACCCAACTGAACGCGGGGTCGTTGACCCTGGGCAACGCGTCGGCACTCGGCAGCGGCGCCTTGGCGGTCAACGGCGTGGCGACCCTGGACACCAGCACCGCGCTGGCCTTGGCCAACAACACCAGCCTGAATGCGGCATTGACAGTCGGCGGCAGCAACGACCTGAGCCTTGACGGCATAGTGGATGGCGCGGGTTCGCTGACCAAAGCCGGTGGCGCCAACCTGACCCTCAACGGCGCCAATACCTACAGCGGCGGTACAGCTCTCAATGCCGGTACGCTGACCCTCGGCAACGCCACGGCCCTGGGCTCAGGCGCCTTGACCGTTGGCGGTGCGGCGAGCCTGACCAACAGCGCGCCGCTGGTGCTGGCCAATGCGGTCAGCCTCAATGGCGACCTCACCGTCGCTGGCAACAACAACCTGACCCTGGCCGGTGTACTCGCCGGCAATGCGGCGCTGATCAAGAATGGCGCGGCAGACTTATTGCTGACTGGCAACAACAGCTTCAGCGGCCCACTCACCGTGGCGGCCGGCAGCGTGACCACGCTGGGCAATGGCGCACTGGGCAATACTTCCGGCGTCACCGTTGGCACAGGCGCGAGCCTCAACCTGGGCGGCAATGCCAGCCTCAACAGCCTGGCCGGCAACGGTGCGGTGCAAGTGGCTGGCGGCAGTACGCTGGCAGTGGGTGGCAGCAACCTGGACAACACCTTCGGTGGCTCGCTGGGCGGTGCCGGCAGCCTGGATAAAAACGGCAGCGGCGTGCTCAACCTGACCGGCACCAACGGCATCACCGGCGCGGCCAACGTCAACGGCGGCACCTTGAATGTCACAGGTTCCCTGGCCAGCGGCACGGTGGCAGTGAACAACGGTGCGACCCTGGCCGGCAGCGGTGCCCTTGCCGGTGCCGTTACCGTGGCCGACGGTGGCCATATCGGCCTGAACGCCGGCAGCACACTGTCGGTGGGCTCGCTGGTGCTGGGTGGCAATGCCAACCTCGATGTCGGTCTCGGCGCTCCAGTCGTGGGTGGCGGCAGCGGGCTGCTGAATGTCGGCGGCGACCTGACCCTGGACGGCCACCTCAACGTCACCGATATCGGCGGCTTTGGCAGCGGTGTCTACAACCTCATCAACTATGGCGGGGCACTCACCGATAACGGCCTGACGCTCGGCACGCTGCCGGGCAGCGTGATCCCGGGCGACCTGCAAGTGCAGACCGCCATCAGCAACAAGGTCAACCTGCTGGTGACTGCGCCTAACACCACCGTGCAGTTCTGGGACGGTAATAGCCTGATCGGCAACGGTGCCATCGACGGGGGTAACGGTGCCTGGACCGCAGGCACCACTAACTGGACCAATGTCGACGGCACGCTCAACCAAAACTGGAACAACAGCTTCGCGGTGTTCCAAGGGGCGGCGGGCACTGTGACGGTGGACGGCACGCAAAACATCACCGGCCTGCAGTTCGTCAGCGACGGCTACAACCTGGCCTCCGGCACGGCGGGCGTGCTCAACCTGGTCAATGGCGGCACCGGCAACACCGCGGTACGCGTCGACCCGAACGTCACCGCGACCCTGGGCGTGACCCTCAACGGCGCCGGCACCCTGGCCAAGCTCGACAGCGGCTCTCTGGTGCTCAACGGCGCCAACGGCTACACCGGTGGTACCGCGCTGAATGGCGGTACGCTGGTGGTCGGTAACAACAGTGCCCTGGGCACCGGCGCATTGTCGGCGGCCGCTGGCACCACGCTGGACAGCAACGCGGCGGTCACCCTGGCCAACGCGGCGGTACTCAACGGTGCCCTGGCGGTGGGCGGCAGCAATGCGCTGACCCTCAATGGTGGCATCAGCGGCAGCGGCAGCCTGGTTAAAAACGGCGCTGCGACGCTGACCCTCAACGGCACCAACAGTTACAGCGGCGGCACCGGCCTGAACGCCGGTCAATTGGTGCTCGGCAATAACGCCGCCCTGGGCAGTGGTGCACTGACGGTAGGCGGCGCCGCGCAACTGGATGGCGGCACTGACCTGCAACTGGCCAATGCCATCAATCTGGGCGGCCCGCTGAGCCTGGCCGGCAGCCACGACCTGGCCCTCAACGGCGTGGTCAGCGGCAGCGGCAGCCTGGTGAAAAACGGTAGTGGCGCCTTGTTGCTCACCGCTGCCAACACCTACAGCGGCGGCACTACCCTCAATGGCGGCAGCACCACCGGCAGCACCAACAGCCTGCAAGGCGCCATCGTCAACAATGCAGCATTGACCTTCGAGCAAGCCACTGACGGCACCTACACCGGCAACCTCACCGGCACTGGCGTGTTGAACAAAACCGGCACCGGCGCATTGCTGCTGACCGGCTACAACACGTTTACCGGCACGACCAACGTCAACACCGGTAGCCTGTTGGTCAACGGCACCTTGAGCAGTGCTGCGGTGCAAGTTGCCAGCGGTGCGACCCTCGGTGGCAGCGGCACGCTGGGCGGTGCGGTGAACATGGCGGACGGTTCGATACTCAAGGCCGGTGCAGCGACGCCACTGACGCTGGGCGCGCTGGCCTTGTCGTCGGGCACCACCCTGGACTTTGCCCTCGGCGCGCCGGGTGCATCGAGCACGGCGGTGAATGTCGGCGGCAACCTGACCCTGGACGGTACGCTCAACGTCAGCGATGCGGGCAGCTTTGGCCTTGGGGTATACCAACTGTTCCGCTACGGCGGCAGCCTGACCGATAACGGCCTCACCTTAGGTACCTTGCCCGTCGCCTTGAGCAATGTGAGCCTGCAGACCGCTCTGGCCAACCAACTCAACCTGGTGGTGCAGACCGCCCCCGGGCAGATCCAGTTCTGGAACGGCGGCACCACCAACCCGGATGGCAGCATTGACGGCGGCAGCGGCACCTGGGGCCCAGGCACCAACTGGACCGATCCGACCGGCACCCAGGGCCAGGCCACCACTAATCAGTTCGCCGTATTTGGCGGGCAGGGCGGCACCGTGACAGTGGTCGGCAACCAAGGCTTCACCGGCCTGCAGTTCCTCGACGCCGGCTACACATTGGCGGCGGGGGAAGGCGGCAGCTTGAGCCCCACCAATGCGGCGGATGGCAGCCTGGCTGCGGTGCGGGTCAACTCCGGCGTGACCACCCAGATCGATGCACCGCTGGTGGGCACAGGCGGGATCAACAAGCTCGACGCCGGCACCTTGCTGCTGACCGGCGCCAATACTTACACCGGTGGTACCACGGTCAGCGGCGGTACCCTGGCGGGTACCACCACCAGCCTGCGTGGCAGGATCCTCAACAATGCGCGGCTGCTGTTTGTCCAGCGCACCAACGGACAGTTCAGCGGCACCTTGAGCGGTACCGGTGCACTGGTCAAACAAGGCGCAGGCGCGCTGTTGTTGACCGGCAACCAGCCCTTCAGCGGCACCGTGGCGGTGGACGAAGGCGTGTTGCAGGTGGGTAACGCGGCCAATCCTGGCGCAGTGCTTGGCGGCCAAGTCAGCGTGGCCAGCGGTGCGGGCCTCACCGGTAATGGCAGTGTCGGTTCGCTGGTCAACAACGGCTCGGTGACGCCTGACGGCGGCAAGTTGAGCGTGGCTGGCAACTTCACCAACGCCAGCACCGGGGCGCTGAACCTGGTGATCACCCCATCCACCACCGGCTCCCTGGCCGTGGGCGGCACTGCCAACCTGGGCGGCACCTTGAATGTGATCAACCTGGCACCCTATGCTGGCGCGACCACCTACACACTGCTGACAGCAGGTGCGGTCAACGGCACCTTCGCCACCACTAACCTGGAGAACCTGGCGTTTCTCAATACCGCCTTCAACTACAGCCCGACCCAGGTGGCCCTGGCGGTCAGCCGTAACAACGTCAGCTACGCCAGCGTGGCGGCCACCGATAACCAGCGCGGCGTGGCGGCGGCGTTGGGCAGCGGGGCGGCAGTCGGTGGTGCGGCAGTGCAGAACGCACTGCTTAACGCTGACGTGGCAGGCGCACGTGCAGCCTTCGACAGCTTGTCCGGCGAGATCCACGCCAGCACCGCCAGTGCGATGCTCGAAGATTCGCGTTACGTACGTGACGCGGTCAACGAGCGCCTGCGCCAACCCGGCTGCTACCGCGAGGACGACCCACGCAATGCCTTGGCGCCAAGCGAAAACCGCCTGACCAGCGCCGGTTGCCATGGCGAGATGGTCGGTTGGATGCGCGTACTCGGCACCTGGGGTCACTTGGGCGGCGACAGCAACACCGCCAAGCTGGATCGCAACCTCAGTGGCTTCCTGCTCGGCACCGACAAGCAAGTGGATGACGCCTGGCGCGTAGGCGTGGCTGCCGGCTACACCCGCAGCGACCTGGATGCCAAGCGCCGCAACTCCAGCGCCGACGTCGACAGCTACCACCTGATGGCGTACACCGCCTACCAGCAGGAAGCCTTCGCCGCACGCATGGGCGTGGCATATAGCTGGCATGACATCGAAAGCAAACGCAACGTGGCCGTGGGCGGCGAGGGCCAACGCCTGAAAGCCGACTACAAGGCACGCAGTGCGCAGGTGTTCGGTGAAGTCGGCTATACCATCCAGACAGCCAGCGTCGCCCTGGAACCGTTCGCCGGCCTGGCGTATGTCAACTACGACAGCGACACCATCAAGGAAAAAGGCGGTTCGGCAGCCCTGCGCGGTGATGCCGACCAGGACATCACCTACTCGACCTTGGGCGTACGCATCGGCCAGACCATCACCTTGGGCAACGGCTCGAAACTCACCCCAAGGGGCAGCATCGGCTGGCGCCATGCGTTCGGCGATACCAAGCCTGACGCCGACCTGAGCTTTATCAACGGCGGTGGCTCGTTCAGCACCCAGGGCGTGCCGATTGCCAAGGACAGCGCGGTGGTGGAAGCGGGCCTGGACTACCAGATCAGCCAGAACGGCAAGCTGGGTCTGGGCTATTCGGGTCAGCTCTCGCGCAATGACAAGGACCATGCGGTAACGGTCAGTTTCTCCCTCGGTTTTTGATCAAGGCCGAGTTTTTTGAACCGCCCGAAAGGGCGGTTTTTTTTGAAGTAATACTGGCTCCTGAGTGCGCAGAGTTTATTGCTCAACCGTCAGGCTGAAGAATGCGCACACAATTTATTCCGGAGCGCGGTTGGCTGGCTAACCAACGTCGACCTAAAGTTATGCCCTTGAGTTTATATTCCTTGGGTGGCATATTTGCATGGTCTGGGACATTGAATACACGGATGAATTCGGGGACTGTTGGGATGGCTTGGATGCAAAGGAGCAATCTTCGGTGGCTGCCAGTGTTGATTTGCTGGGGCTGTTCGGGCCGGGGCTGCGCTTTCCCCATAGCAGCGATATCAAGGGCGCTCGACACGGCAACCTGCGAGAGCTGCGGGTACAGCATGCAGGACGACCTTACAGAGTGTTGTACGCCTTTGACTTCCGGCGTTGTGCGGTGCTGCTCATAGGTGGCGATAAAACTGCACAGCACCGTTGGTACCACGGGTACGTACCCTTGGCAGAGAAGTTGTACGACGTACATTTAGAAACATTGCGTAAAGAGGGCCGTGACCATGGCTAAGAAATTCGCGGAACTGAAAGCTCGCATGACGCCCGAGTCGCGCGCCGATGCCGAGCAGATACTTCAGCAACATTTGAAAGAAATGCCGCTGCATGAGCTACGCAAGGCCCAGCAGTTGAGCCAGGCAAGCCTGGCGAAGGCATTGAACATCAATCAGGCTGCAGTTTCCAAGATGGAACGGCGTACTGACATGTACATCAGTACGTTGCGTGACTATATTCGTGCGATGGGCGGTGAGTTGGAAATCATCGCTACCTTCCCAGATGGCCAGGTCAAGATTGACAACTTTGCTTGCTGATACTGATACAGCTACCGTATGCCCGGCCAAGCCGGGCTTTTTGCTATCTGCTTTGTAGTGGGACAGTCAAAGTTCCAGATTCCTGACATGACTATCTATCGTCGTGCACGATCACTCTTGCAGCGCATTTACCGCGGTGTTCCACCGTAATCTGGAAGACTCCCCAACGCCCTGCCTGGGCAGGTCCAAGGCGGCACTCTTGTTCTGATAGGACCGAACGCTGGTCAGGATTCACCTTCTTTTTCGGCTCGGTTTGTTACTATCGCCCTCCCTTGCCACCAGGAGTCACCGGCCCATGCAACACCAGTGGGATGAAATGCACCGCACCCGCAAGCCAACGTTTGTCCTGTGTGGCGAGCCCCAGGGGGATGTGCTCAATCTCTATGTTCACGGTTACTCGGCCTTCTTCAACCGCCAGCAACTGGGCAATTTCAAGGCACAACTGGCAGGTATCGAAGGCTCGACCAACCTGATGTTGTTCTGGCCGGCGGGGCATTTCCTGGAAAACCTGTTTGCACCGTTCAAGGATGTGATCACCTCGATGCTTGGCGGCGGTGGCCTGGGCGCGGCGACGGTAGGCGTAGGCAAGGCGATTGCCTATTTTCTTGACCATTACAAAAGTGTCGAAGCGCGGGTCGACGAGGTGGCCAAGACCTTGTTGCCCGAGCTGGCCGGCTACCTGCACGCCGAGTCGCTGCCGGTGCGGCGCATCAACCTGATCGGCCATTCCCTGGGCGCGCGCATCCTGGTCAAGAGCCTGCTGGCCAGCCCCGAAGTCGCCCGTGAACTGCCGTTGAATAACCTATTGCTGATGGGCGGGGCGATCTGTACGTCGAGCCCTTGGGATGACGTGTCGGCGCCGCTCAAGGGCCGGCTGATCAATTGTCATTCGAGCAAGGACTGGGCCTTGGCGATGAAGCCGGATACCGAGCGCTGTATCGGCCGTTATGCCATTGACGTAACGCCCGCATTGAAGACTAAGGTCACTAATGTGCACCTGGCCAGCTTCGATCACGCCGCCTACTGGCCGCAATTGAAGACGGTGGTGCAATACACCGACCTGCTGCAGGAGCGGCGCGGTTTGATCCGCGCCGACCTGCGCAGCAGTGAAGTGCGTTTTGCCGAGGAGGATGGGGACCTGTACCCGGCACTGGTGCAGGCGCGGCCGGAAGAGTTGAAGTTTCTTGCCGAGCTGATGGCGCAAAAACGCAGTGCCTCCATTGATGCCAGCGTGCGCGAACCGCTGAAGCTGGCCATCGAGTTGCAGCGCATGGGTGGCGACAGCTTTATGAACCTGGCCCGTGGCCATGGCGTGGGCTATCGGCAGATTGCCGAAGATGTGGCGCAACGCTTGGGCATCAAGTTCGACGCTGCGCTTGAAAGCGTGGCGCTGGCGGATATCGAAGGGCAGGTCGCAGAAAAGCTCATCGAGCAGTACAAGGACAAACTCAGCCGCGCCGACCGCCAGGCGTTCGACGCCGAACTCAAGGCTGCGGCGCAAAAAGAGCAGGGGCTGTTCACCCGCTTCGATGTGGGCCGCTCGGCCACCACCGCCTTGAGCGGCACCGCGCTGGCAGGGCTGACCGGGTTTATCCTGCGCCGGGGTGCGGCCACCGCGATTCCGCTGGTGGGCCAGGCGCTGGCCGCGGCGATGCTGCTGGTCAGCGGTGTCCGGGCGTTTTCCGGCCCGGCGTATTCGATCACCACCTTGGCGGTGTTGGTGATTGGCGTGATTCGCCAGCGCATGGAGCGCGAAGCGCTGAACCAGGAGCTGGACCTGGTGGTGCAAGTGGTGGAGGCGTTCGACTTGCCGCGGGATACAGTGATGCGCACGGTCGCGTCCGACTGATAAGCTGCTGCCCAAGTCTTGTGTATTTGCCTGGAATACCGTGTGAAATTCAGCCTGCCTAAAATCGCTACCGCCCCGTTCTGCCCGCCGGAAGTGGCCGGCTCCGTCATCGTCGACCCGAAGGCATCGTTTTTCAAACGGATGCTGATGTTCGCCGGCCCCGGCCTGTTGATCTCCATCGGCTACATGGACCCCGGCAACTGGGCGACCGCCATCGAAGCCGGGTCACGCTACGGCTACAGCCTGTTGTTTGTGGTGCTGCTGGCCAGCCTGGCGGGCATGGCGGTGCAATGCCTGTGCTCGCGCCTGGGTATCGCCACTGGCAAAGACTTGGCGCAGCTGTGCCGTGAGCGCTACAGCAAGCGCTCTTCGCGCACCCAGTGGCTGTTGGCGGAAATCTCCATCATCGCCACTGACCTTGCCGAAGTGCTCGGCTGCGCCCTGGCGTTTCACCTGTTGCTTGGCGTGTCGCTGACCACCGGCATCGTCATCACCGCCTTTGATACGCTGTTGATCCTGGCCCTGCAAAACCGCGGTTTTCGCCGCCTGGAAGCGATCATGCTGGCGCTGGTGGCGACCATTGGCGTGTGTTTCTTTATCGAGCTGGTGCTGATCAAACCCTATTGGCCCGATGTGCTCAGCGGTTTCAGCCCGTCATTGTCGGCCATCAGCGACGCTGCTCCGCTGTACCTGGCCATCGGTATCCTCGGTGCCACGGTCATGCCCCATAACCTCTACCTGCACACCTCCATCGTGCAAACCCGCCTGGTCGGCAAGGACCTGGCGAGCAAGCAGGATGCGGTCAAGCTGGCGCGTATCGACACCATCGGCTCCCTGGCCCTGGCCTTGCTGGTCAACGCGGCGATCCTGGTGCTGGCTGCGGCGGCGTTCTACAAGACCGGTCATACCGATGTGGTGGAAATCCAGGACGCCTACCACCTGCTCGACCCGCTCGTAGGCGGCGCCTTTGCCAGCATCCTGTTCGGTATCGCCTTGCTCGCCTCCGGGCAAAGCTCGACCTTTACTGGCACCATCGCCGGGCAAGTGATCATGGAAGGCTACCTCAACCTGCGCATACCCTGCTGGCAACGACGCCTGATTACTCGCGGGCTGGCGCTGATCCCGGCATTCCTCGGCGTGTGGCTGATGGGTGACGACGCTATCGGCAAGCTGTTGATCCTCAGCCAGGTGGTCCTGAGCCTGCAGTTGCCCTTTGCGCTATACCCGCTGATCCGCATGACCGGCGACAAACAATTGATGGGGCCGTTCGTTAACAGGCTGCCCACGCGGCTGTTGGCGTGGTGCCTGTTCGCGGTGATCAGCGGCGCGAATGCGTGGTTGATTGGGCAGTGGTTGTTTTGATTGGACATAGCGCTACTGGGGCATGACCTAAACCAACATCGCTAAGGATGTGTATTGGGCAACCTGCGGATCGGCTGTTAGTAGCTTCATTGGTTCACTCATCGCGGTTGCAATAATCAGCCGATCGAAAGGGTCCTTGTGATGATGTTCGAGATCCTTGACCGCAATGGCGTGCTCCGAGGTGATGGGGAGTTCGACGAAACCGCTTTCCAGGCAATACTCACGGATTTCATCCAGGTCTACGGCAAGCTTTCCAACGCCAACCTTGATTGCCATTTCCCAGAATGTTGCCGCACTGACGTAGACGTCTGCGGCATTTTCAATCAGCTTACGGGTTTTGCCAGATAGTCTGGGGTCATCGTTGAGTGCCCACAGCAGGATATGGGTATCCAGCAGCAGTCTCATGAAGGACTGCCCTCAAACGCATCTGACAAATCGCTGGGCAGCGGTGCGTCGAAGTCATCAGGGATGACCAGCTTACCCTTCATTGCGCCAATTCGCCGGCCCTTGGGTTTACCGATGGGGACAAGCTGGGCCATTGCACGGCCATGCTTGGCAATGGTGATGACTTTGCCGGCGGCGGCTTCATCGACCAGCTTGGACAGATTGTTTTTTGCCTCACCCAACGCAACGGTAATCATGTGGTCTTCCCCGTGTTTTGGCCAAATATAGCCAAAACTACGGGCGCTATCAAAGACGGCTCGACCACTGGTCAAGGCCGCTCGTTCGGCACGTGATGGCTTGTAATACACGACATCCATGGCATCTCTCCAAAAAAGAATTCGCCAAAGTCTGCCCCAACGCACCGTGCCCAAAAATACTGGCCCGCAAAATCAGAACGGACCTACTTTTCCTACGAGGAAATTTCCCTCACCAGTGGCGTCTCTGGAGCGCAATAGGCCTCATCGATCCCAATACGGCACCGTCCCAAAACACTCCACGAAATAATCAATCACCGTACGCACCTTCAACGACAGCCTCCGGCTGCCTGGCCACAACGCAGCAATCTGCTGAGGCTCCAGGGTCGTTGCGACTTCATAGTCGGTCAGTACGGCCTGCAAGGTGCCGGCGCGCAGGCTTTCGCCAATCAACCAGGAAGGAAACACCACCAGGCCCAGGCCCTGTTCGGCGGCGTGGGTCAGGGTGTCGGCGTGGTTGCCGGTAATCGGGCCCTTGACGCTGTAGGGTGTCCAATCGCCCTGGCCGTGGCGGAAGAACCAGCGCTGCTGGCCGGTGATGCCTTTGTAGGCCAGGCATTGGTGGTGGGCCAGTTCGTCGGGGTGGCGCGGCGTGCCGTGTTGCGCCAGGTAAGCGGGGCTGGCGGCGATGCGAAAGCGCTGGGGCGCGAAGATGCGTGCCTGCATGCCGGAGTCATTGAGCACGCCAATGCGGAACAACAGGTCGGTGCCATCTTGCAGCGGGTCGACGAAGGTGTCGGTTTGCTGGATATCCAGTTGCAGCTTTGGGTAGCGTCGGCACAACGCGCCCAGCCAGGGAGACAGGTGGCGCTGGCCGAATACCATCGGCGCGTTGATCCGGACCAGCCCGCTGGGCTCGTTGTCCTGTTCTTGCAGGGCCTGGTTCGCCATTTCCAACTGTTCCAATACCAGGCGCGCGTGCCGCCCGAGCAGGCGTCCGGCTTCGGTGGGGCTCACGGCGCGGGTATGGCGATACAGTAATTGCTGGCCGAGGGCCTGTTCCATCAGTTGGATCTGCCGTGAAATGGAGGAGGGCGCCAGGCCCTCGCGGCGGGCCACTTCGGAAAAACTGCCATGGTCCAGCACGGCCACGAACAGGCGCAGCGCCTTGAAGCTCAGTTCATTCAAGCCCTGCATCATGCCTCCAGGCTGTGCGTATTGCGCAAAGGTGTTGTCCGTATACTCCCATTTATCGCACAGGGCGGCCACCGGATAATGCGCGCCATGTTTCTTTTCATGATACGCAGGTGATGTATGCAGGCACGCACTATCGAGGGCATGGCGCAGGCCAGGCCGAATAAAAACCTCCTACGGCTACTGTTGTTGCCGTTGGTGATCCTGGCGGGCATGGGGCTGTCAGTGGAGGCCGGATTGCTTGGGCCGTTGGGCGCGCAGGTCGGGCATTTGTGGGCGACCTTGAGCATCTTCGGCGTCGGCACGGCGATCCTGCTTCTACTGCTGCTGTTCAGCGGCCCGCAGCAGGGCCCGGCATTTACCCAGCTGCCGCGCTGGCAATTGATCGGCGGGTTTTTGGGGCCGATGTATGTGGTAGTGCTCACACTCGCCACGCCGCAAATCGGTATCGCCATGACCATGATTGCGATCCTGTCGGGCCAGGTGGGCAAGAGTGTGTTGATCGACCACTTCGGCTGGTTCGGCACGGCACGCAAGCGCGTCAATGGCGAACGCTGGATTGCGCTGGCGTTGATTGTGGCGGCATTGGTCCTGATTGCACGAGGGTAAGACGATGAATCTGATTCTGTTATTGGTGGTGGTGATTGCGGCAGGGGCGGTGTTGAGTGTGCAGGCTGCGATCAATGGGCGCCTGGGCCAGACGGTTGGGGTGTTGCGCAGCAGCCTGCTGACCTTTGCCGTTGGCGCGCTCATCACGGCATTGTTGATATTTTTCTTCGAGCCGGCCCAGGCCGTCAGCCTGCTGGACGTGCCGAAATGGCAATTGACCGGCGCTTTGTTCGGCGTGGTGTACATGCTGGTGATGGTCGGCGCGGTGCCGGTGGTTGGCACGGCTGTCGCCACGGTGGCGGTGATTGTCGGGCAGTTGGGGATGGGCATGTTGATCGACAACTTCGGCTGGCTGGGCAACCCAGCCATTGAATTATCAGGGAGCCGCATCGTGGCGATGCTCTGCCTGGCCCTGGCACTGGTGTTCATGTATCGCAGTAATACCCGCGCGGCCGACTGATGGCGCTGAACCTTGGCGTCGTGTACGCAGTCACTGCTTAAGGTGCGGTGTTCGCCGCATCGCGACGACCATGAAAAAGGAGTCTGACCATGCCAGATCAAACCTGTGCTTGCCCACACTGCAAATGCGTACTGGGCAGCGATGCGATCATGAAGGACGGTAAAGGTTATTGCTGCCAGGGCTGTGCCGAGCACCATGCCCACGGTGAGCCTTGCGCCGCCGCGACGGGCTGCGAGTGCGCCAAGTCGGCTCACACCTGAGGTGTTCGACCTGCAGGCCCGGGCAACCCGGTGCCTGCAGGGTGAGTTAAAACAGTTCGCTTGTCGGCGGTGAGTCTTTACCATGCTCACCTGTCTTCGATTAATGTGTTCCCGCCATGGCCCTGGCTGCGCCTCCCGACCTCAGTAATCACGCCATCCCTGTGCAGCCGTTGGCGCGCACCTATCCGCGTGGGTTGTACGTGGAGCCCCATAGCCACGAATGGGGCCAACTGCTCTATGCCATGAGCGGTGTGATGTGGGTCGAGACGCCCCGCGAAGCCCTGGTGGTGCCGCCCCAGCGCGCCGTGTGGTTGCCGCCGGGGGTGGAGCACGGGATCCGTGTGGTCTCCGATTTGCAAATGCGCAATATCTACCTGCGTCCGGCATTGGCGGCGACGCTGGACAGCCAGGTGCAGGTCATCGAAGTAGGCCGGTTGTTGCGTGAATTGATCGTGACGTTGGTCGAACAAGGCGATCACGGCGATGCCGGCTACTACGAGGCGGTCGTCGGCCTGGCTCTGCTGGAGCTGCAACGCGCACGCCGCTCGCCAATCCGCATCGCCATGCCGATGGCGGCTGATCGGCGGCTGATCAAGGCATGCCAGACGGTCATGGCTGCGCCCTCCCTGGAAATCCCCATCGAGCAGCACGCCGAGGCTGCGGGCGCCAGCGTGCGCACCCTGGCGCGACTGTTCCAGAACCATCTGGGCATGGGCTTTGCCGAGTGGCGGCGCCAGGTGCAGTTGGCGATGGCAGCCGCGGAGCTGGTCCAGGGCCAGTCGGTGAGCGGCATTGCCCGCGGCCTGGGTTATTCGCCGAGCAGTTTCAGCGACATGTTCCGCAGGGAACTGGGGGTATCGCCTTCGCAGTACGCGGGTTGGCCGAAATCCTGAAGCACTTGGCCGATGCCGACCTCAGGCGCGCTTTAAGCTGAGCCCATCAATCAACTGGGTCTAGCCTCCATGAACTATCTGATTTCCCTGGCCATCGGCCTGTTTATCGGCGTGATCTACGGCGCGCTGGACTTTCGCTCGCCCGCGCCGCCAGCCATTGCCCTGGTGGGCCTGACGGGCATATTGCTCGGCGAAAAGCTCTGGCCCATGGGGCGGCAGATGTTCAGCGGTTGGTTGTCCTGATGCCTTTTCTTTTCGACGGATGCCTTTGATGAAAGCACTGCAATTTAGCGCCACTGGCGACCTCGCCAACCTGCACCTGGTCGATGTCGCCATGCCCGTGCCGGGCGCCGATGAAGTACTGGTCCAGGTAAAAGCCGCGGGCTTAAACCCCAGCGACGTAAAAAATGTACTCGGCCGTTTTCCCTACACCACGTTGCCACGCATTCCCGGGCGTGACTTTGCCGGCGTGGTGGTGGAAGGCCCGCAAGCGCTGCTCGGCCAGGAGGTCTGGGGCACCGGTCGTGACCTGGGTTTTTTTGCTGACGGCTCCCATGCCCAATACCTTCGGGTGTCAGCCACAGGTGTGGCGCATAAACCCAGTCACCTGAGCTTTGCCCAAGCCGCCAGCCTGGGTGTGCCGTATACCACCGCCTGGGATGCCCTGGAGCGTAGCGGTGTCGGTAAGGGCACGCGCTTGCTGGTGATTGGCGCCAATGGTGCCGTCGGCAGTGCGGCGTTGGCGCTGGCCAGGATTCGCGGCGCCCAGGTATTGGCGGCGGTCCGCAAGGCTGATCAGGTCGAGGCATTGCGGGCGCAAGGGGTTGACACGATTGGCCTGGGCAAGCCGGAAGCACTCGGTGCCCAGGTGCATGCGGTGTTCGAGGGCGGCGCCGAGGTGATCTTCGACACCACCGGTTTCTGGCTTCCCCCCGCGGTGGCGGGGTTGGCGCCTTTCGGGCGTATCGCGATTATTGCCGCACCGGTCGACGGTCATGTGCAACTGCCGGCCCTGGCGCTGTACCGCAAGGGTGGGGCGGTGGTGGGGGTCAATTCGTTGCTCTATAGCTGTGAGCAATGTGCGGTGATGCTGGAGGCGTTCGGGCGGTTCTTCGATGAAGGCTTGTTGCCGGCGCCGACCGGCTTGCGTGAGGTGGCGTTGGCTGATGGCGTTGAATGCTATGGGCAAGTGAACAGCGGTAGCCCGGATAAAATCATCTTTCTGCCGTAAACCGTATCAAATGTGGGAGGGGGCAAGTCGAATCGTCGCACCGCCCCTCCCACATTCAGATCTTTACTTGGTCTCAGGTACGCCTTTTTCCCACGTCGACCAATCCTTAACAATCGCCTGGACCAACGGATTGCCTGTGCGATACAGGTTTTCCAGCGCCGGTACAAAGCCGCCCTGGTCCGCATACTTGAGCAGGTTGTCTACCTCGCTGTAACCCGGGTAAGGCCGGTCAAAGTCGGAGCCCGCGCGTACCACGGCCAGGCGCTGGATATCCACCAAGCCTTCACGGCTGGCACGCAGCAGCGCTTCATAGGTGGAGTTGTCTTCCTGCTGGGTGGTGCAGTACTCGCCTTTATTGTCGGTGAGCAACTTGGTCCAGACTTCTGCTCGCTCGCTCAAGCGTGTGCCGGAAAACCAGGTGTTGCCCGCCAGGGTGTCGCAGCGCGTGACTTGCGGCGGCTGGTTGGCCGGGGCGGCAGGGTAGTGTTTGCGCCAGGCGGCCGACTCCTTGCTTTCCGTCAGCTCCACCCGGTGCGACAAGGCAAAGGCCTTGGCTTGCAGCTTGGGGTTGAGCTCGAACACTTCGGTCTTGTAGTCCAGTGGTGGTTTTTCGTTGGGCCCCTTGGTGTTGATGCCGATATAACCGGTCGGCCAATCCTTGGGCGCATCCCGGGAATCAAGCTCCCACTGGGTGCCAAACTCCACCAGGTAATGAGCCCAGGCTGCGGTGCCGATGGTGCCGTGCTTGGGGCTGATGCCGGCGATCCCGGCGATCAGGAAGTAACTCTGGCGCAGGTCGAACTTGGGTGACAGGGCCAGGGCCAGGGTCGACGCGGCAGCATTGGTCTGGCCCATGCCGGTCACCAGCAGGCACACGTCCTGGGTATTGCAGCGAATCACCGGATAGTCGGCAGACAAGCCCGGCACGCGCACTTCTTGCTTGAGCTCCAGGCGGTCGATCCAGGTTTGCGCCTCGGGGGCGAACATCGCGATCAACATCACCTTGGGCTTGATCGGCGCCGGGTTGTCCGCCAGCACCACGTGGGGCAGCAGGGCCAGGCCGACGGCCAGCGAGACACGGGTAAGTGCTTTCATCTATAGCTCCTTGATCAGAATTGGTAGCCCACGCCGGCGTAGTAACCCCAGCCGTCGGAGCGAGCGCGGAAGTTGCCTTCGCCGAAATTCAGCTCGCTGCCGTCCTCCCAGTTACCGCCGTTATGAAAGTAACGCCCCACCAAGGTAAAACGCAGGTGAGTGAATGAGTACAGCAGCACGTTGGTGGCCACCAGGGAATTGGCGGTGCGCGCCGGATTGTCCTTGTGCAGGTCGGACCCGAAATCGTAGTTGGTAAAACCGATATAGGTCAGCGAAGCACCATTGTCGAACTTGCCGATGGGCACGATGTACTTCATTTGCGCACGGTAGCCGTCCCAGGAATATTCATTGCTGGCGCCGTAGTTTTCCCACTGGTAGCGCCCGTAGAAGTTGGCCGACAGGTTGACCCGCGAGTGGGTCTCGATATCGGTGCCCAGGCCGCTGTACAGGGTGTTGGCGCGGTTTTCCTTATTGCTGCCATGGTCGTAGATCCAGTCAAAGGCCACATACCACTCCTTGAACGGCCCAATCGCCAGGCTGCGGCCTGCGAGGTAGTCGATGGAGATCCGCGGCTCATGCTCCATGAACACCGGCGAGCCATGGTCCCACACGCCTTTGTCATTGCTGTTACCGATGGTAAGGATCTTCGGTACGTCGATATAGCCGTACAACTCAAAGGGCCCTTTGCGCCCGAAGTATTCGTATTCCAGGTAGACGTCGTCCTGGGGCTTGGGGCCGAAGCTGATGTCTTTGCTGCCGATCAGGGTCAGGTCCTGATTGAACCATTCCGAGAGATAAGCGCCTTTTTTCGCCGGCGGGTTGGCCTCAGGGCTGAGGGCTTCGCCCTGTGCTGAGTCATCGACGGGCTTTTCCTGCGCCAAAATGGGTGCACTGAGTACTCCCGTAACGGCGGCCAGTAGCAAGGAAACACCAAAGCAAGCGCGGGGCCTTGAGGTGGGGTGCATTGAAAATCCTTATTCGTACGCGGTTGGAGCCCGATTTGGCGGGTAGGTGTGAACTTGGTGCGCAAGTTCGTTCCGCAAACGTTTGCACAGGCTGTACCAACTTTCTTCAATGGCTTGAACTGTTTAGAAAAATCGCGAATTAGCCGACGATATGGTCAGAAAACCAACAGGCTCAGACCTTGGTGATGGGGTTGAATAGATGCAGTGCGGCCTGCCGCCGATATTCGCTCGGCGTCTGGTGCATTTCGATGCGAAAATGGCGGTTGAAATTGGACAGGTTGGCGTAGCCCACTTCAAAGCAGATATCCGCCACCGACATCTGGCTTTGCAACAACAACCGGCAGGCGCGCTGCACGCGGAACTTGCGCATCAGGTCGATAAAGCCGTGGCCGGTATTGCGTTTGAAAAAGCGCGAGAAGCCCGGTTCGCTCATCTCCAATTGCCGGGCAATGTCCGACAGGCGCACATCCCCCGTCAGTTCGCGCATCAGATAATCGAAGGCTTGGTTGATGCGTTCGGCACTGCGCGCATCCAGGGTCGGCGCATAGCATGGGCTGGCCAGGGCCTTGGCCTGTGAGGGCGGGGCATGTTTGAGACTATCGAGCAGTTGCAGGAACAGGATCAGGCGTTGCAGGCCATGGGCACCGCCGATGGCTTCCATCAGCCTGGCAGCGTTAACCGCCGCCTCACCGGTGAATTCGACGCCACGTCGGGCCTGTTCAAACAGCGGCTGTAAATCGCCAAGTTCCGGCAGGGCCTTGCGCAGGGCGAGGAGGGCGGCGCCGTCGAATTGCAGCACCACATCGCGGCCACTCAGGTATTCGCCGGGGGCCAGGTCGCCGATCCAATCGTGGGGCAGGTCCGGGCCGATCAGCGCGACATGCCCGGCGCTGAATGCGCCGATATAGTCGCCCGCCACCAACTTGCCGCTGCCTTGGCGGATCAGGTGGATTTCAAATTCGGGGTGATGGTTCCAGCGCGCCAGCTCATAGGGATAGTCATGTTCGAACCAGCGAAAGCAATGCTGCGGTTCGGGCAGGATCACTTCGAGTTCGGCAGGGCGGTGCTCAAACAGTTTGGCACGACTGACGGGCATGCTGATGCCTCTTGTAGGTATGCAATGGCCTTAAAAATACGCGCACTGGCAATCAGCGCGCTACTCCCGGTTTAACTTGGCACTGATACTTTTTTGATCCTGGGCCCGAGGTTAAAAAAGTATCAGGCGCTGATTCGCCAGGCGTTTGTGAGGGCCAGGCCAAGCTGCTGTAATCGGGGCTCGACAACAAAAACAACAGGTGGAAACCGCCATGCTCAAGCTACCGCAAGCACTGTTCCTGCTGACCGGCCTGGCCCTGGCCATACCCAGCCATGCCGCTGAAACCGTGACCATCGCCACGGTCAACAACAGCGACATGATCCGTATGCAACGTCTATCCAAGGTGTTCGAAACGCAGCACCCGGATATCCAGCTCAAGTGGGTGGTGCTGGAAGAAAATGTGCTGCGCCAGCGCCTCACCACCGATATCGCCACCCAGGGCGGGCAGTTTGACGTGCTCACCATCGGCACCTACGAAACCCCGTTGTGGGGCGCCAAGCACTGGCTGGAGCCGCTGACCCAACTACCGGCCGACTATGACATCGAGGATATCTTCCCCTCGGTTCGCCAGGGCCTGTCGGTCAACAATACCCTGTATGCCTTGCCGTTCTATGGCGAAAGCACCGTCACCTACTACCGCACCGACCTGTTCAAGCAAGCCGGCCTGAGCATGCCATCACACCCGACCTGGACAGAACTGGGTGAATTCGCTGCCAAACTCACCGCCAAAGACAAAGACCAGTACGGCCTGTGCCTGCGTGGCAAGGCCGGTTGGGGCGAAAACATCGCGTTGCTCAGCACCATGGCCAATGCGTTCGGCGCGCGCTGGTTCGACGAGCAGTGGAAGCCCGAGCTGACCAGCCCGGAATGGACCGCGGCCGCCAACTTCTACGTCAACACCCTCAAGCAATACGGCCCGCCAGGCGCGTCCAGCAATGGTTTCAATGAAACCCTGGCGCTGTTCAACAGCGGCAAGTGTGCGATCTGGGTGGACGCCAGCGTCGCCGGCTCCTTCACCACCGACACCAGCCAGAGCAAAGTCGCCGACCGCGTAGGTTTCGCCGCCGCCCCCACCGAAGTCACCGATAAGGGCTCGTCCTGGCTCTATGCCTGGTCCCTGGCGATCCCGGCCACCTCCAAGCACAAGGATGCCGCCAAGGCGTTTATCAGTTGGGCGACATCCAAGGCCTACATCCAGCTGGTCGCCGAAAAAGAAGGTGTCACCAACGTACCGCCGGGCACCCGCCAGTCCACCTACAGCGCGGCGTACCTGCAGGCCGCACCGTTTGCCCAGGTAACCCTGGAGATGATGAAGCACGCCGACCCCGCACATCCTTCGGCCAAACCCGTGCCGTACGTAGGCATCCAGTACGTGACCATCCCCGAGTTCCAGGCCATCGGCACCTCTGTCGGCAAGCTGTTCTCGGCGGCGCTCACCGGCGGTATGTCGGTTGAGCAGGCATTGCAGCAGGCGCAGGCCAGCACCGAACGCGAGATGAAACGCGCCGGCTACCCGAAATCACTTTGACAGGACACCCCGATGAAACGACTCGAAGGTAAAAGCGCGCTGATCACCGGATCGGCGCGGGGCATTGGCCGCGCGTTTGCCCAGGCCTATATCGCCGAAGGCGCCACTGTTGCCATTGCCGACATCAACCTGCAACGAGCCCAGGCCACTGCCGCCGAACTGGGGCCCCAGGCCTACGCGGTGGTGATGGACGTCACCGACCAAGCTTCCATCGACATCGCAATCGCCACGGTAGTGGCCCATGCCGGCAAGCTGGATATCCTGATCAACAATGCGGCACTGTTCGACCTGGCGCCCATTGTCGACATCACCCGTGACAGCTTTGAGCGGCTGTTCTCGATCAACGTTGCCGGCACCCTGTTCACCTTGCAGGCCGCCGCCCGGCAGATGATCCGCCAGGGGCATGGCGGCAAGATCATCAACATGGCCAGCCAGGCGGGGCGGCGTGGCGAGCCGTTGGTGGCGGTCTATTGTGCGACCAAGGCAGCGGTGATCAGCCTGACGCAATCGGCGGGGCTGAACCTGATCAAGCAGGGTATCAACGTCAATGCCATCGCCCCGGGTGTGGTGGACGGCGAGCACTGGGATGGGGTAGATGCACTGTTCGCCAGGCATGAAGGTTTGGCGCCGGGCGAGAAGAAAAAGCGGGTAGGGGACGAGGTGCCGTTTGGGCGGATGGGTACGGCCGAAGACCTGACCGGCATGGCGATCTTCCTGGCTTCGAAGGAGGCCGACTATGTGGTGGCCCAGACCTACAACGTCGATGGCGGTAACTGGATGAACTAAAGCCCCGCGGATTTACCCATCGCCGTTCTTGCAAGAACGTCAGTCAGCAAAGCTTCGATCAAAGAAGTAAACCGCCCCAGGCTTCAAGTTTTCTACCGTCGCCTGGGGGCGGCCACCTTCGCCGTTCTTCTTGCGCCCCGTCTCACGCAGATACCCCGCCTCCATGAGTTTCAACAAACGCTGGCGAATACTGGTCTTCAATACCGGCCGCGCCAGCACCAGGGAGAAGATCGTAGTCGCTTCCGGCGCGCTGAATTCATGGCCCAGGAACATCAGCGGCAAGCTGCTGTACAGCGACTTGGACAACAGCCGCTCGTGCACGGCCGCCACAATGCTGTTGTGATCGAATGGCAGCTTGATACTGCCATCGGCCACCGCCTCCAGTGAAAACCAGCCCTGGTGCTCGCCCAGCGCCATTTCATCCGCCACGATTGCCAGGTAGTAAGTCGACGACGACCAGCAGCGCGGGTCGCGAAACGCATCGCCCACCGTGCCCACCTGTTCGCTCCAGGCCAGGTCCAGGCCGACCTTGTCACTGGCGCGCAGGCGTTCCACTGCATCCTTGAGGCTCAGGTCTTGCACGTCGCCGTTTACCACCACACCCGGCAGTGCCCAATGCCCGGCGAACGGCTCGGCTTCGCGTTTATTCAGCAGCAGCTTCAATTCGCCAGCGGCGCGGCAGTAGCACAGTACGCAGAGATCGACGGTGTGCAGGTAGGCGCTAAGTGGCATGACAGGTCCTCATCAACGGTGGCCGACATAGTCTAACGGATCGAACAGATATGTCATGAACTGACGGCCGCCTAAATAAATAAATGTTTCTTGCCATGAAAGTACATGACGTGTACTTTTGTTTCCAGGCCACCGGAGAATCACCATGACCCTTGCTAAAACCGCCATCGCTTCATTCGACGTCGACGCCCAGAAAAGCTTCACGCCGCTGTGCCCCAATGAATTGCCGGTGGCCGGTGGCGACCGCATCGGCGCCGAGCTCAACTACATGGCCAGCCTCGCCAGCCATCGCATCGGCAGCAAGGACGCCCACACGCCCCACGCGCCCTGGGTCGTCGCGCAGCACAGCGAGATGCTGCAACCCACCGGCCTGGCCCACGCCGATGTCACCTGGGTCAGCCACTGTGTGCCGGGCACCGAGGGCTTCACCTTGCTCGATGAGTTGCCCAGCCCCTATGACTACGACTACTTCATCTGGAAAGGCGTCGAACCCGACCTGCACCCCTACGGCGCCTGCTACCACGACCTGCACGACAAGCTGTCCACCGGGGTGATCGAGTACCTCAAGGCCCATGGCGTCGCCCGCGTGATCGTCGGCGGGCTGGCCCTGGACTACTGCGTCAAGACCACCGCAATGCAACTGCTCAAGGCTGGCCTGCAAGTCGTCCTGCACCTGCCGGCCTGCCGCAGCATCAGTGAGGAGGGTGGTGTACAGGCTGTGAACGAGTTGCTCAAGGCCGGTGCTGTCATCAGCAGTACCCGCGAAGAACTGGCCGCGATGGCCGCGCGTTAAGGAGACCCACCATGGAAAGTGCCTACGACAAGCAATCCCCAGTGATCCAGGGCCTGCTCGATACCGACTACTACACCTTCACCATGATGCAGGCGGTGTTGCATCAGCACCCCAATGTCGATGTGGAATACAACTTCATCGTGCGCTCCAGGGAAAAACTCGGACACCTGATCCCGCAGCTGCGCGACGAGCTGGAAAAACTCGCCGGCCTGCACATGCGCGAAGGTGAGCTGCGCTTTTTGTTCAACCCGCGTTTTCGCGAATACCTCACCCCGGACTACGAGCGCTTCCTCGGCCTGTTCCGCTTCAACCTGCGCTATATCCACGTCAGTGAGGTCGACGGCCAGCTCAACATTCGCGTAATCGGCCCGATGCTGCACTGCATCATGTTCGAACAACCGGTCCTGGCCCTGGTCAGCGAATTGCGCAACCGTGACAAATACCCCGACGTCACCCTGGAGGACGTCACCCGCAAGCTCTACCAGAAGTTCGACTGGCTGGAAAAAAACCTCAGCCGCGATGAATTGGCCGACCTGCGCGTGTCTGACTTCTCTACCCGCCGGCGCCTGTCGTTCAAGGCCCAGCGCGAAGTGGTGGACATCATGCGTCGCGACTTTCCCGGCCAGTTTGTCGGCACCAGTAACGCGCACCTGGCCTACGAGTTCGACCTGCCGCTGATCGGGACCATGGCCCACCAATGGCTGATGGTGCACCAGCAGTTGGGGCGCCTGCGTGAAAGCCAGAATGCCGCGCTGGAAAATTGGGTGCGCGAGTACCGTGGCCGCCTGGGTATTGCCCTGACCGACTGCATCAGCACGGATTTTTTCCTCAAGGACTTCGACCTGTACTTCGCCAAGCTCTACGACGGCCTGCGCCAGGATTCCGGTGACCCCATCGCCTGGGCCGACAAGGTGCTGGCCAGATACAAGGAACTCGGCATCGACCCCATGACCAAAGACCTTATGTTCTCCGATGGCTTGAACTTCGAAAAATGCCTGCCGATCCTGCGCCACATCCGTGGCAAGGCCAGGTTCGGCTTTGGCATGGGCACCAGCCTGGCGTGTGATGTGCAAGGTGTGGAGCCGCTGAGCATCGTGATGAAACTGGTGCGGGTACACGGCGAACCGGTGGTGAAGTTCTCCGATGACCCGATCAAGAACGTTTGCGAAGACGCCTCGTTTTTGCAGTACGCGGCGCAGGTATTCAATGTCGGCAATGTGGAGGTGTGACATGCAGGACCGTATCGCACAGGAACTGAATATCAATCGGCAGCTGGTGAAGGGGGGCGAAGCCAAGGAAATCCAACGTCGCATCGACTTCATCAAGCGCACCTTGCGCAGTTCGGGCTGCAAAGCCCTGGTGCTGGGCATCAGTGGCGGCGTCGACTCGCTGGTCGCCGGCCGTCTGTGCCAGCTGGCGGTCGAGCAACTGCGCTCGCAGGATTACGCCGCGCGGTTTATCGCCATGCGCCTGCCCTACAAGAGCCAGGCTGACGAGCACGATGCTACCGCGTCTCTGGACTTTATACGCCCGGACCAGATCGATACCCTAAACATCGCTGCCAGTGTCGATGGCCTGATGAGCAGCCTGCCTGCCGGCGAAGTCGATGCCGAACGCGTGGACTTCATCAAAGGCAACGTCAAGGCGCGCACGCGGATGATTGCGCAATATGCCGTCGCCAACCTGCAAAACGGCCTGGTGGTCGGTACCGACCAAGGCGCTGAAGCGCTGATGGGCTTCTTCACCAAATTCGGCGACGGCGCCTGCGACCTGGCACCGCTGTCCGGCCTGACCAAAACCCAGGTACGCCTGCTCGGCACCGCACTGGGCGCCCCCGACAACCTGGTCAAAAAAGCCCCGACCGCCGACCTCGAAGAATTGGCGCCGGGCAAGCTGGACGAAGTCGCCTACGGCTGTACCTATGACGACATCGACGCGTATCTGATGGGTGAGCCTGTGAGTGAGCACGTAAGAACGATTGTAGAGAGCGCCTACAGCAAGACCGCGCACAAGCGTGCGCTGCCCATCGTGCCCCTTTAGGCAAAGATGTCTACGCTGCCTGGATCTGCAGGAGGGGGCTTGCCCTGAAGCCGGTCAGGCAAGAGGTAGCGCTTGCAAAAGATTCTTGCAAGTCGGCCAATTCAGCCTAATATAACCCGGGTAAAACAAATAATATCCGGGTAATAAGCCATGCCTACGCACAACATTTCTCTATGCACCGCTTTCGCAGGCCATCAACGCATCGCCGCCGGCACTTATACCGATGTGGCCGAGGCCCTTGCCGCTCAAGCGTTGCCCGCCGGTAGCTTCCTGGTCTTCGATGACACCGCCGGCACACAGGTCGATTACCCGTGGCCAGCGGGTTACGCGCCGCAGCCTGCGGCCCCGGTCGAGAGCGACGACGAGCCACCCGCAACGCCCTCGGTGGGGCGTCCGAAATTGGGCGTGGTCGCCCGCGAAGTCACCTTGCTGCCACGCCATTGGGAGTGGCTTGGCCAGCAGCGCGGCGGTGCGTCGGCTGCCTTGCGCCGGTTGGTGGATGAAGCGCGCACGGCCCATGCCAGCGTTGATCAACTGCGCCAGGCCAAGGAAGCCAGCTATCGCTTCATGAGCGCGATTGGCGGTAATTTGCCGGGTTTTGAAGACGCCTCGCGCGCGCTGTTTGCCCAGGACAGGGCCGCCTTCTCGCATAGCATCGCGCACTGGCCTGCGGACGTGCAGACGTACCTGGGCTGGCTGTCGCGCAATGCCTTCCCAGCCTAATCACTCCGGGACTCTAACCATCATGGAAGTTACTCAGCAACGGCCGTTGTGGCAGATCTACCTGATCTTTCTGGCACCCATGGTGCTGTCCAATTTTCTGCAGAGCTTTTCCGGCACCCTCAACGGCATCTATGTTGGGCAAATGCTCGGCACCCAGGCGCTGGCGGCGGTGTCGGGCATGTTCCCCATCGTGTTTTTCTTTATCGCCCTGGTGATCGGCCTGGGGGCGGGCGCTTCGGTGTTGATCGGCCAAGCGTGGGGCGCCCAGGAGACAGGGATGGTCAAAGTGATTACCGGCGCCACCCTCACGTTGGGCGCGCTGGTGGGCCTGATCGCCGCGGTACTGGGCAGCCTGTTTGCGCGTCCGGCCTTGCAGGCATTGGGTACGCCGCTGGATGTGCTCGACGATGCGGTGGGTTACGCCCAGATGATGATGTTGATCATGCCGTTGTTGCTGGTGTTCATCCTCTATACCCAATTGCTGCGCGGAGTCAGCGACACGATTTCGCCGCTGCTGGCGTTGATGGTCTCGACCCTGGTGGGCTTGCTGCTGACCCCGGCGCTGATCCGTGGCTGGATCGGCCTGCCGCCCATGGGCATCCAGAGTGCGGTGTACGCGGGTTTGGTGGGTAATGCCTTGGCGATGCTGTTCCTGGTCCTGCGCCTGCGGCATAAAAACCATGTGATGGCGCCGGATCGTGAATTGCTCGCGGCCTTGCGCCTGGACCGGGTGATCCTCGGCAAGGTCCTGCGCATCGGCTTGCCGACGGGCTTGCAGATGGTGGTGTTGTCGTTGTCTGAATTGGTCATCCTCGCCCTGGTCAACGGCCACGGTTCACAGGCCACGGCGGCCTATGGCGCGGTGACGCAGATCGTCAACTACGTGCAATTCCCGGCGCTGTCGATCGCCATCACTGCATCGATCCTCGGTGCCCAGGCGATTGGCGCCGGGCGCCTGGAGCGCATCGGGCCGATCCTGCGCACCGGGCTGGTGATCAACCTGTGCCTTACCGGTGCCCTGATCGTGCTCGGCTACGGTTTGTCGCACTGGCTGCTGGGGCTGTTCATCACCGACGACAGCGCACGGGTCAGGGCCGAACACCTGCTGCACATCATGCTCTGGAGCATCCTGGTGTTCGGGTTCCAGGCGGTGATTGGCGGCATCATGCGCGCCAGTGGTGTGGTGCTGATGCCGGTGGCGATCTCGATTTTTTGCGTGCTCTGCGTGGAACTGCCGATGGCTTACCTGTTCAACGCCCACTTCGGGTTGGAAGGGGTGTGGATGGCCTTCCCGGTGACCTACCTGGCGATGCTGGTGTTGCAGACCGCGTACTACCGGCTGGTGTGGCGGCATAAGCAGATCAAGCGCTTGGTTTGAGGCTCAGCCCGCGCAAAAGTAGCTCCAGGCTTTGCAACGCTTCTTCCAGGCGTGTGCCCGGGTGGTCATCCCGGGCAATCCACAACGCGGTATTGACCAGGCTGCCGTTGATCATCTGCGCCAGTGCTTGGCTGGGGGCCTGAAAAATCAACCCGGCCTGCATCAAGGCCTCCAGCAATTGGCGCAATGATTCGACGCAATGTTGTTGGGGGCCGGTATCACCCAGCACCGCCGGCGCATCCTGCAACACGATGCGTTGGATTTCAGGGTCCTGGGCCATGCGCAGATAAGCGCGGCAGCGTTCGCAAAAACCGCTCCAGGGTTCTGCGGCCTGCTCCGAGATGCGCTGCAAGCGCTCGTCCATCTCGCTGTCGAGCTGGGTGACCACGGCCGCCAGCAAGCCTTTTTTATCACCAAAGTGATGGTACAACGCACCGCGTGTGAGCCCGGCCTGGGCGGTGAAGTCATCCATCGAGGTATTGGCATAGCCTTGGGTGGCGAAGGCTCGGCGCGCGCTGGCCAACAGACGGGCGCGGGTGGCTTCGATCATTTCGGCGCGGGCTCGGCTCATGGGAATCTCTTGGCTGAGTGATTGACATACGCTGCGTATGCGAAGCATGATTCGTTACATACGCACCGTATGTATTTTGCCCTGATAGCTTCAGATAGCAAGCCCGGGGCTCCAAGCAAGAGGTCAAGCAGGATGGCAAACCCCTACGCCGAATTATTCCAGGTCCCCGGTGCCCGGGCCTTTGTGCTCGCCGGCATGCTGGCGCGCATGCCGATATCGATGACCGGCATCGGCTTGATCACCATGCTGTCCCAGGTGCATGGCGGCTATGGCCTGGCCGGTTCGGTGGCGGCAGTGTTTGCCCTGGCTACGGCGTTTTGTGCGCCGCAAGTTTCACGTTGGGTGGACCGCTACGGCCAGGGCAAGGTATTGCCGATTGCCGCTTTGATCGGCGGCGGGGCGTTGTTGATGGTGCTGCTGTGTACGCGCTTGCAGGCGCCGAATTGGACGCTGTTCCTGTTTGCCGCGCTGGCCGGTTGCATGCCGAACATGTCCGCCATGGTGCGGGCGCGCTGGACCGAGCTGTACCGCGGCCAGCCCAGGCTGCAGACCGCATTTGCCCTGGAGTCGGTGCTCGATGAGGTGTGCTTCATCATTGGCCCGCCCATTTCCGTGGGCCTGAGCGTGGTGCTGTTTCCTGAAGCCGGCCCCTTGGTGGCGGCAGTATTGCTGGCCATAGGTGTGACCACCTTTGTATTGCAGCGGCAAACCGAGCCACCGGTCCACGCACACCACGATGCGCACGGGCGCTGGCTGATCGCTTCGCCCTCGGTGCTGATCCTGATGATCCTGCTGCTGGCCATGGGTGTGATCGTCGGCGTGGTGGATGTGGTCAGCGTGGCGTTCGCCCAGCATCAGGGTCAGCCGGCGGCGGCGAGTATCGTGCTGTCGGTGTATGCCATCGGTTCATGCCTGGCCGGGCTGGCCTTTGGTGCCCTCAAGCTCAAGGCACCGTTGCCCCGGCAGTTCCTGTACTGCGGCGTGGCCACGGCGGTGACGACCTTGCCTTTGTTACTGGTGAGCAATATTCCGGGCCTGGCCGCGGCGATTTTTATCTCCGGCCTGTTCTTCGCGCCCACCTTGATCGTGTCCATGGCCATGGTCGAGCAGATCGTCGCGCCCAGCCGCCTCACCGAAGGCATGACCTGGCTGATCACCGGCCTGAGCATCGGTGTGGCCATCGGCGCCGCCAGCTCCGGTTGGATGATCGATCATTTTGGAGCCGCCAGCGGATTCTGGGTGGCGTTGGCGGCGGGGGCAGTGGTGTTGGGCTCGGCGGTGTTGGGTTACCGACGGTTGGGCTAGTCAGCCTATCGCCGGGCATGGCTCTGGATAGTGATGTTGTAGAAACTCGCTCAACGCTTGGCGCGTCAGATCATTCAACGTCACTTTCTTACGGGTTGCTGCCAGGGCTGCTGCCAAGTGCAGGTCATGCCCGACGCGCACGTTGAATGAACCTTTGCAAGGCTTCTCCGGCGTTTGCCCGAGGGCCTGGCAGGTCGCGAGGTAATCGTCCACCGCTTCACGGAAGGCGGCTTCCAGTTCTGCGACGGTTTTACCTTCGTAGCTCACTAATGCCTTGATGAACAGGACCTTGCCAAACAGGCAGTTGTCTTCAAGGCTGGCTTCGATAGAGCCGATATAGCCATTGTGTTTCAGTTGGTTGTTCACTGAATCAGTTCTCCTGATTTCAATTGTTCGATGATCTGGCGACGAATGTAGTGCTTCACTTCGTTGCCGGGGTGAGGCCTGTGCAACGTGATCATTGCACTGGGGTCGCCGATGTCGAATCTGACCCGGCTTCCGGCCCCTTCAATCTGTGTGTATCCGAGCCGTCGTAACAGTGTGACGAGCTCGGGCCAGGTAAATGCCATGTGCTCATTGAGCAGTTTGGCGAGCAGCTTTTCATTTTTGGACGCGGCGTTCCCTGCGTGTAACTAAATGTAGTTGCAAAAAGTGGTGTTCGTCAATGCTAGCTTGGCTTCGCGTGCCTTGCCTGGAATTGATGTAACCCTTGTTGACAGCTCGCTCGACGCCACCCATCCCCGCGCTAATTTTTCCCCTTCCGGTTCGTTTTATAGGGACGACGTGCCTTTGTGCTTCCCGCCTATTGCCCCGGATTCGAAGAAATGAATGCTGAAGACTCCTTGAAACTTGCTCGCCGGTTTATCGGGTTGCCTCTGGAAAAACGCCAGCTGTTCCTGCAAGCCTTGCAGAAAGAAGGCGTGGAGTTTTCCCGGTTTCCGATTCCGGCAGGGGTAGAGGCGCAGGACCGCCAAGCGCTGTCCTACGCACAGCAGCGCATGTGGTTTCTCTGGCAATTGGACCCGGCCAGCGGCGCCTACAATCTGCCCGGCGCGGTGCGCTTGATCGGCGCGCTGAACCTGCCAGCGATGGAGCAAGCATTCGCCAGCCTGGTGGCGCGTCACGAAACCCTGCGCACCGTGTTCCAACGCCAGGCTGATGAGCATCTGGTGCAGGTGGCGATAGAGCCGTCGCTTGCGGTCGAGCAACTGGACGTCAGCGCCTTGCCCGCCGCCGAGCGCGAGCAGGCCGTCAACGATGCCGCTACCCGCCAATCCTTGTTGCCATTCGACTTGGAACACGGCCCGCTGCTGCGCGTGCAATTACTCAAACTTGACGATCAGGAACACGTGCTGCTGCTGACGCTGCACCATATCGTCTCCGACGGTTGGTCGATGAATGTGCTGATCGACGAGTTCATCCGTTGCTATGACGCCCATGAGCGCAACGAAACGCCGCAGCTGCCCGAGCTGCCGATCCAGTACAGCGACTACGCCCTTTGGCAGCGACGCTGGTTGGAAGCGGGGGAGCAGGCGCGCCAGTTGGAATACTGGCAGGCACGCCTGGGCGACGAGCATCCGGTACTGGAGCTGCCCACCGATCATCCGCGCCCGGCGATGCCCAGCTATCAAGGCACGCGGTATAACTTCGCGATTGATCCGGCGCTGGCTGCGCAACTGCGCAGTTGCGCGCAAAAACACAACGTCACCCTGTTCATGCTGCTGCTGGGTGCCTTTAATGCGCTGCTGCATCGTTACACCGGCCAGGGCGATATCCGTGTCGGCGTGCCGATTGCCAACCGTAACCGCAGTGAAGTCGAGGGTTTGATTGGTTTCTTCGTCAACACCCAGGTACTGCGCACTGAATTGAACGGGCAAACTCCTGTCGACCAACTGCTCGCGACCATCAAGGAAGCGGCCCTCGGTGCCCAGGCGCATCAGGATCTGCCCTTCGAACGGCTGGTTGAAGCGCTGAATATCGAGCGCAGCCTGAGCCATACCCCGCTGTTCCAGGTGATGTACAACCACCAGCCTCAGGTGGCGGATATTTCCACGGTCAGCACCGCATCAGGCGTGGAACTGAGCCTGGTGCAGCGTCAAGGCCGCACCACGCAATTTGACCTGACACTGGATACCTATGAGCAGTCCGGCACTCTGCATGCCGCGCTGACCTACGCCGATGACCTGTTCGAGCCTGCCACTATCGAGCGCATGGCGCGCCACTGGTTGCGGCTGTTGCAGGGCATGGTGGCCGACTCCCGGCAGGCCATTGGCGATTTGCCGTTGCTGGACGAGGACGAATACCAGCGCATCGTGCATGACTGGAACCCCCGTCATGACAGCTTCCCCCAGGCGCAGTGCATCCACCAGCGCATTGCCGAGCAAGTGCGGCAAACCCCGCAGGCGCTGGCGGTGACCTTCGGCGTGTGTGAGTTGACCTATGCGCAACTGGATCGGCAGGCCAATCAACTGGCGCATCTTCTGGTCAAGCATGGCGTGGGGCCGGAAGTACGCGTCGGCGTAGCGATGGCCCGTTCCGAGGCGTTGCTGGTGGCGTTGCTGGCGGTGCTCAAGGCCGGTGGTGCGTATGTACCGCTCGACCCGGACTACCCGGCCGAGCGTGTGGCCTACATGCTCGAAGACAGCCGTGCCTTGTTGCTGCTGACCGAGCAGGCCGTGGCGCAAACCCTGCCGACCGTCCCTGGTACGCAAGTGATGTTGCTCGATGACCTGGCAACGCTGCTGGCGCCCTGGCCTGCGATCGAGCCGGTCACGGCGGTGACTGCGGATAACCTGGCCTACGTGATCTACACGTCTGGCTCCACCGGCAAACCAAAGGGCGTGGCGATTGCCCATCGTAACGTAATTGCGCTGATCGACTGGTCGCAACAGGTCTACAGCCGTGAAGATGTGCAGGGCGTGCTGGCCTCGACGTCGGTGTGTTTCGATCTCTCGGTGTGGGAACTGTTTGTGACCCTGGCCGCCGGTGGTTCGCTGATCATTGCCCGTAATGCCCTGGAATTGCCCGATCTGCCGGCCCGGGATCGGGTGCGCTTGATCAATACCGTGCCATCGGCGATTGCTGCGCTTGAGCGCACGGGGCAGATTCCTCCCAGCGTGCGCATCATCAACCTGGCCGGCGAACCGCTGAAACAGACGTTGGTGGAGGCTCTCTATCAACAGCCTGGTGTCGAGCATGTCTACGACCTTTACGGGCCCTCTGAAGACACCACCTATTCCACTTATACCCGGCGTACCGCCGGTGGTCGCCCGAACATTGGCCGGCCAGTCAGCCATACCGCGAGCTACCTGCTCGATGCCCGGCTACAGGCCGTGCCCCAAGGTGTCTGCGCCGAACTCTACCTGGCAGGGGCGGGGATTACCCGTGGTTACCTCGGGCGCGCCGCCCTGACCGCCGAGCGCTATGTGCCCAACCCGTTCTCCACGCAGGGCGAACGTATGTACCGCACGGGTGATCTGGTGCGCTACCAGGATGGCGGCGTGCTTGAGTACCAAGGCCGTATCGATCATCAGGTCAAGGTGCGCGGTTTTCGTATCGAACTGGGCGAAATCGAGGCTCAGCTGTTGCGCCAGCCTGGGATACGCGAATTGGCAGTACTGGCCCAGGACAGCCCGGTCGGCCAGCAGCTAGTGGCGTGCCTGGTGCCTGCCGAGGCGAGTTTGCAGGGGGATGCCAAGGCTCAGGAAGCCTTGCGCGAAACCCTCAAGGCTGCCCTCAAGCAGGTGTTGCCGGCTTACATGGTACCCAACCATTTGCTGTTCCTGGAACGCTTGCCACTGACCCCCAATGGCAAGCTCGACCGCAAGGCCCTGCCAGCCATCGACAGCTCACCATCGGCCCGGCAGCACGTCGGACCGCAAAGCGACACGGAGAAAGCCCTCGCGGCAATCTGGCAAACGGTGCTCGGGGTCGAGCGGGTGGGGCTGGACGATAACTTCTTCGAACTGGGCGGCGACTCCATCGTGTCCATGCAGGTGGTCAGCCGGGCACGCCAGGCCGACATCAACCTCAGCCCCAAGGACGTGTTCCAGCACCAGACCCTGCGTAGCCTGGCGCAAGTCGCAAGCCTGCGCCTGCATACCACGATCGACCAGGGTGCTGCCCAGGGCCAGGCGATCCTCAGCCCGGTGCAGCACTGGTTCTTCGCCCAGGACATCCCCCAGCGCCAGCACTGGAACCAGTCGTTGTTGCTGATGCCGCGCGAGCCAATCGTGGCGGCTTTCCTGAACGGCGCGTTGCAGCAACTGGTCAACCACCATGACGGCTTGCGCCTACGTTACCAGGCGAACGGTGAGGGGTGGCAACAGCACTACAGCGAGCCTGTGGGTGAATCCGTGCTGTGGCAGCGCCAGGTAGACAGCCACGAAGCCCTGGCTGAGCTGTGTGATGAGGCCCAGCGCAGCCTCAACCTGCAAGACGGCCCGTTGTTGCGCGCACTGTTGGTGCAGATGCCCGATCACAGCCAGCGCTTGCTGTTGGTGATCCATCATCTGGTGGTGGACGGAGTTTCCTGGCGCATCTTGTTGGACGATTTGCAGCAGTTGTACGTCGGCTTGCGCGAGGGGGCAGCGCCAGCACTGGCGGGCAAGACCACCTCCTATCAAACCTGGACGGCCCGGCTGCAAGACGCCGTTCCACGCTTTCTACCCCAGATGGAAGGCTGGCAAGCGCAGCTTGGGCAGGCGTCGACCGCGGATTTGCCCTGCGATAACCCCCAGGGTGCCTTGCATCAATACCTGGAGGAAAAGGTCAGTTGCACCCTGGATGCCGAGACCACTCGCCAACTCTTGACCCTCGCGCCGGCCGCCTATCGCACCCAGGTCAACGACCTGCTGCTTACCGCACTGGCGCGTGTGGTGTGCCGCTGGAGCGGGCAGTCCAGCGCGTTGATTCAGTTGGAAGGCCATGGGCGTGAAGACCTGTTTGACGGCGTGGACCTGACCCGCACCGTCGGCTGGTTCACCAGCCTGTTTCCCGTCAACCTCACTCCGGCACACGCGCTGTCGGACTCGATCAAGACGCTCAAGGAACAACTGCGTGCGGTGCCGGACAAAGGCGTTGGCTACGGCGTGTTGCGCTACCTGGCCCCGCCATCCGTGGTCGCGGCCCTGGCGGCGCTGCCCCAGCCGCGCATCACGTTCAACTACCTTGGACAGTTCGACCGCCAGTTCGACGAAGGCGCGCTGTTCGTGCCTTCCGCCGAAGGCAACGGTCTGGCCCAGGACCCGCTTGCGCCGCTGGCCAACTGGCTGACGGTCGAGGGGCAGGTATACGGCGGCGAACTGTCCCTGCAATGGGGCTTCAGCCGTGAGATGTTTTCGTGCGCGACGATCCAGCGACTGGCTGACGACTATGCCGCCGAGCTCAAGGCGGTGATTGCCCATTGCTGCGGGCTTGAAGCCGGGCAGGCGACGCCGTCGGATTTCCCCTTGGCCGGCATCAGCCAGTCCCAGCTGGATGCGCTGGCGCAGATAGGCGCCGAGGCCGAAGACCTGTACCCCTTGTCGCCGATGCAGCAGGGCATGCTGTTTCACAGCCTTTACGAGCAGGACGCCGGCGATTACATCAACCAGATGCGCGTCAATGTGCAGGGGCTGGACGTCGCACGTTTTCGTTCCGCCTGGCAGGCCACCGTCGACGCCCAGGACATCCTGCGCACCGGCTTCATCTGGCCTGGCGACTGGCCGCAAGCGCAGCAAATGGTGCATCGCCAGGTGCAGTTGCCGTTCAGCGTGCTCGACTGGCGCAGCCACGAGGCACTTCCGGCAGCCCTTGACGCATTGGCCCAGGCGCAATCGCAGCAACCTTTCGACCTGGCCCGGCCACCGCTGTTGCGCCTGGTCCTGGTGCAACTGACGGACAGCGACTGGCACCTGATTTACACCCATCACCACATCCTGATGGACGGGTGGAGCAACTCACAGTTGCTCGGCGAAGTGTTGCAGCGCTACAGCGGCCAGAAACCGCCGGCCGCAGTGGGCCGCTATCGCGATTACATTGCCTGGCTGCAAGAGCAGGACAGTGCCGCCAGCGAAGCATTCTGGAAGGCCCAGCTATTGCCCCTGGAACAGCCGACCCGCCTGGCCCAGGCGCAGGTGCCGGCGCCGTCGGGGCCAGCCTATGGCGAACACTATTGCGTGGTGGACGCCACCCAGACCCTGCGCCTGCATGAATTTGCCCGTCAGCAGAAAGTCACGCTCAATACCCTGGTACAAGCCGCCTGGCTGTTGCTGCTGCAACGCTACAGCGCACAAGCCACAGTTGCGTTTGGTGTCACGGTAGCGGGGCGCCCGGCGCATTTGCCCGGGGTCGAGCAACAGATTGGCCTGTTCATCAACACCCTGCCGGTGGTGGCGACCCCGCAGGCCGAGCAAAGCCTCGGCAGTTGGCTGCAAAGCGTACAGGCGCTGAATCTGAGCCTGCGCGAACACGAACACGCACCGCTTTACGAGATCCAGCGTTGGGCCGGTCGCGGTGGCGAGGCACTGTTCGACACCATTCTGGTCTTCGAAAACTACCCGGTCTCTGAAGTGCTGCAACGCGGGGCACCCGACGGCCTGCAATTCGAGGCCTTGCACACCCATGAGCAGACCAGTTACCCGCTGACCCTGACGGTCAATCTGGGCGATACCCTGACCTTGCATTACAGCTATGCCCATGGGCACTTTTCAACGGCGGCGGTGCAGCGTCTTGGTACGCACTTGAGCAACCTGCTCCAGCATATGCTCGATGCGGCCGAACTACCGTTGGCGGAACTCAGCCTGCTGGACGCCCAGGAGCACCAGTCACTGGTGCACGACTGGAGCAGCGCCACTCTCGATTACCCCAGTGAGCAGCGGGTTCACCAACTGTTCGAAGCCCAGGTAGCRCAGCAACCTTCAGCGCCGGCCTTGCTCTTCGAAGACCGTCAACTGACCTATGCCGAACTCAACGCCCGGGCCAACCGCCTGGCCCGGCATCTGGTGAGCCAGCAACCTTCAGCGCCGGCCTTGCTCTTCGAAGACCGTCAACTGACCTATGCCGAACTCAACGCCCGGGCCAACCGCCTGGCCCGGCATCTGGTGCGCCTGGGCGTCGGCCCCGACGTGCTGGTGGGGATCGCCGTGGAGCGCGGCCTGGACATGATCATCGGCCTGCTGGCGGTGCTCAAGGCCGGCGGCGCCTACGTGCCCCTGGACCCGGAATACCCCCAGGACCGCCTGCTGTGCATGATCGAAGACAGYGGCACCCGGCTGATGCTGACCCAGAGTCACTTACGTGAACGCCTGGCGATTCCCGACTATGTCGACCACCTGTGCCTGGACCAGGACCAGGCCTGGGTCGACTTGGACGCCAGCAACCTGARCAACCGCGCCCATGCCCAGAACCTGGCGTATGTGATGTTCACTTCGGGCTCCACCGGCCGGCCCAAAGGYGTGGGCATCAACCAGYTGTCGCTGACTCGCCATGCCTATGTATCGCTGGATTTTTTCAACCTCAAGGGCGATGACCGCATCCTGCAGTTTTCCACCTTCAACTTCGACGGYTTCGTCGAGCAGYTGTACCCGGCGCTGATCTGCGGCGCCTCGGTGGTGCTGCGCGGCACCGAGATCTGGGACACCGAGACCTTCTACCGCGAACTGATCAAGCACCAGATCAGTGTGGTCGACCTCACCACCGCCTATTGGAACCTGCTGGCCAAGGAYTTYGCCRCKGCCGGTCCGCGCGAKTATGGGCGCCTCAAGCAAGTCCACGCCGGCGGTGAAGCCATGCCGCCCGAAGGCCTTGCCGCGTGGGCCGAGGCCGGYCTTGGGCACGTCAAGCTGCTCAATACCTATGGCCCCACCGAAGCCACGGTGACGGTTACCGCCCTCGACTGCACCGACTACGTGACCGGCGCCCGCCCCACACCCTTGACCATGCCCATCGGCAAGGTCCTGGCCGGGCGCAGCATCTACYTGCTGGATGACAGCGGTGCCCCGGCACCGATCGGCGTGGTGGGTGAACTGGTGATCGGCGGCGAGTTGTTGGCCCGTGGTTACTTCAACCGCCCGGACCTGACCGCCGARCGCTTCATGCCCGATCCGTTCAGCCAGARTGGCGGGCGTTTGTACCGTACTGGCGACCTGGCGCGTTAYAACGCCTCGGGTGTGATCGAATATGTCGGGCGGATCGACCATCAGGTGAAAATCCGCGGTTTCCGTATCGAGCTGGGGGAAATCGAGGCCCGGTTGCTGGAGCAGGAGCAGGTGCGAGACGCCATCGTCCTCGCGCGG
>NZ_LMGQ01000014.1:84083-98367 GCF_001427465.1 Pseudomonas sp. Root569
TTGCTTGCTGATGTTCCTCGATGTGCTGCCCCTGAGCCCCAACGGCAAGCTGGACCGCAAGGCCCTGCCAAAACCGGATGCCAGCCAACAGCAAAACCACTATGTGGCACCGCGAACGGCGTTGGAAATCCAGGTCGCGGGTGTCTGGAAAAACGTGCTGGAGCTGGAGCAGGTCGGGCTGGACGATCACTTTTTCGAGTTGGGTGGGCATTCATTGCTGGCCACTCAAGTGGTTGCACGCTTGAAGGCGTTGCTGTCCTGCAGCCTGACCCTGCGCGATCTGTTCGGCGCGCCACGCCTGGCCGACTTCGTGGTCACAGTGGCTGCCCGGAGCGGGCGGGATGAGTCGCAGGTGCAGATCCCGCTGGTGGCCCAGGGTGATAAATCCAGTGTGATCCTGTCCCTGGCGCAACGCCGTCTATGGGTGGTCGAGCAGCTTTCGGATGCGAGTGGCGCCTATGGCATGCCGCTGGCCGTGCGCTTGCGCGGTGAATTGTCATTGGCGCTGCTGATTGACAGCCTGGCGCAAGTGGTTGCCCGTCACGAAACCCTGCGCACGGCCTACGTCAGCGACGAGGAGGGTGACCCGCTGGCAATCATCGCCGCGCACGCGGATGTCGACTTGCCGATGGTGGACCTGTCGTCCCTGGATCCGGCCGAACAAGAGCGCCGGATCGCGGTTGCCGTTGAAGCCAATACCCGCCAACCCATCAGCCTGTTGCAGGCGCCGTTGTTGCGCGGGCAAGTGCTCAAGCTGGGCCCCACTGAACACGTATTGCTGTATTCGATGCACCACATCATCTCCGATGGCTGGTCGATGGCCGTGCTGGTCAATGAACTGGTGGGCATTTATGCGCGCGCCAAGGCTGGTGTGCTTGAGCCGCTGCCACCCTTGCCGATCCAGTATTCCGATTACGCCCTGTGGCAACAGCAACTGCAAGAAACCGGCGTACTGGCTGCCCAGGGGCGCTACTGGGAGCAGGCGCTGGCCGGTCACAGCGGTGTGTTGCAACTGCCCACCGATAAAGTTCGACCTCAGGCACCCACCTACGAAGGCCGGGACCTGGCCTTTACGCTGCCCACCGCCCTGCATGACGGCTTGAAGGCACTCTCGGCCAAAGCCGGCGTCACCCTCTACAGCACCATGCTGGCAGCGTTCCAAGTCATGCTGCACCGGCTCAGCGGTTGCGACGACGTGCTGGTCGGTGCCGACGTTGCCGGGCGCCAGCAGCCCGAGCTGGAAGGCCTGATTGGTTTCTTCGTGAACATTCTGCCGTTGCGTTCCAGCTTTGCGGCGCAACAACCGTTCAGCACCTTCCTGGCCAGCACCCAGGGCACTGCGCTGGACGCCTTCGAACATCAGGACCTGCCGTTCGACATGATCGTTGAAGCCTCGTCGCGTCCGCGCCAACGGGGTTTCAATCCACTGGTCCAGGTGCTGTTCGTCATGAACAACCTGCCCGTGCAGGGCGGCCAGATCGACGGCATAGACGTGCAGGTGCTGCCGACCCGTGGCGGTTATTCCAAGTTCGATATGGCCCTGTTCATCGATGAAGATGCCGGCCACCTGCACGGGACCTGGCAGTACGCCAGTGACCTGTTTGAACAACAACGCATTGAGTCATTCGTCAACGCCTGGACGGGAATTCTTGAGCAGATTGTGTGTGATCCGAACATTCAATTAGGGGACATCACCATGCCTACCAATACCCTGGAGCAACCCACCACGCCCGTACCGCCAGCCATCAAGGCCGACAAGTTGGGCAAGTTCCTGAAAAAATCGCAAAGCCGCACCGACAAGCCTGCCGGCGCACTGGTGCGTGAAACGCTGCTGGTCCCGGAGCAGGACTTCCCCTTGCTGATGGAACCTACCGATCCGGGCCTGGACCTGGTGGCCTGGATCAAGGAAAACCGCGCGTTGGTGGAAGCCAAACTGGCTCGTCATGCGGGGATTCTGTTTCGCGGCTTTGCCCTGCGCGACATTCATGACTTCGAAGCGTTTGCCGAAGCCGTACAACCGGGGTTGTACGGCCAATACGGCGACTTGCCGAAAAAAGAGGGCGGCAAGAACACCTACCGTTCAACGCCGTACCCTGAAAAGAAAATGATCCTGTTCCATAACGAAAGCTCCCATCAGGACCGCTGGCCGCGCAAGCAGCTGTTCTTCTGCGAGCAACCCTCGCCTGTGGGCGGCGCAACCCCGGTGGTGGATTGCCGGCAGATGTACCTCAAGCTGCCGGTGGCGATTCGCGAGCGCTTCGAAGACAAGGGCTTGCTGTACGTACGCACCTTTGCCGACAAGCTGGACGTTTCCTGGCAGCACTTCTTCAAGACCGATGTACGTGCCGATGTCGAGGCGCGTTGCCGGGCTGCGGGCATTGAATGGACCTGGCTGGACAACGATGAACTGCAAATCCGCACACCGTGCCCGGCGATCATCCGGCACCCGGTGACGGGGGAAAAAACCTTCTTCAACCAGGTTCAACTGCATCACATCTTCTGCCTGGACCCGGATGTCCGCGAGGACTTGCTCGCATTGTTCGGTGAGCAGCGCATGCCTCGTCACGTGTACTACGGCGATGGTTCGCCGATTGAAGACGAAGTCATGGCGCTGGTGGGCGAGTTGTACGAGGCCTGCGCGGTGCGGTTCGACTGGCAAAAGGGCGACGTGATCCTGCTGGATAACATGTTGGCTGCCCACGCTCGCGACCCCTTCGAAGGGCCGCGCAAGATTGTCGTGGCGATGGGCGAAATGATTGAACGAAGCGCGCTGCAAGCCGCGCACAGCGAGACCGCAAAGGAAGAGGCCGGAGCATGAGTACTGCACAACAGGGAATGATGGACCCAGGATTGGCGTTGCTGGCCGAGCAGCAACAGTACCTGGACGCCCGGGAGCAAGGGGCGAGCTGGGGCGACCTGGCTCACTGCCTGAAACTGGACATTCGTGGCGAACTGGACCCGCTGCGCCTGCAGCACGCCCTGGACAGCCTGGTGTCGCGCCATGAGGCCTTGGCGGCGCAATTCATCCCGGTCAGCGGCTACCACGGGCTGCGCCAGCGAGTCGCGGCGGCTGAGGCGGTGAGCTTTACCCAGTGGCCTGAAGTGGCGTCGCCCCAACAGGTGAGTGAGCGTCGGCAACAATGGTTGCAGCAACCGCTGCCGGTGACCGGCGCGCTGTTGCAGCGTCTGGAAGCGGACCACTGGCAACTACTGGTGGGCGTCGCACGTTACGCGACCGATGCCGCGACCTTGGCGCTGATCCAGCAGGAACTGCTGACGGCCTATGGGCAGCAAGAATTTGAAGAGGAGGAGCCGGGGCAGTTTTCGCAGTACCTGGAATGGCGCAGCGAGGTGATCTTCGACGAAGACGCCGACGCGGCCAAAGCCTACTGGCAGCAGCATGTGCAATTCACCGAGCCGGTGCTCGGCGGCCCGGACTTGCCTTATCGGCTGACCGGCGGCGGCACCGCACCTGCGGAGCGTTTAAGCGTGCCACTGGACCAAGCCCTGTTGACTCGCCTGCAAGCGTTGGGACTGGCGCTGGACGTGGTGATGCAAACGGCCTGGTGGGTGCTGTTGGCCCGCATCAGCGGTCGCGAAACATTCCTGGCGGGCTGGCGGCATGACGCACGCCAGGACTATGAATTCTTTGAGCATAGCCTGGGCCTGTTCGAGAAAACCTTGCCCCTGGCGATTCGTATCGACCCGGCCAGCACCTTCGGCGACCTGGCTGCGAGCTTGGCGACACAGTTGGACCAGCACCGAACATGGCAGGAATACTGGGCGCCCGTGGCGTTCCCGCAGCAGGCCAGGCCAGCCATCGGTTTTGGCTGCCGACGGGTGTCGGCGCCGCGTGAAGTGGCCGGGCTGATTTGGGCCGGCAGCGACCTGCCAGCCGGCCTGCCGTCATTTGAATTGGCAATGCAGCTGGATATCGGCGCAGCCGGCGAGCCACAAGGTGTGTCGCTGGACTTCAATCCCGCGTGCTACTGCGCCCAAGCAGTCGAGAGCCTGTTGGCCCAGTACCGTCAGTTGCTCCATGGCATTGCCGACAATCCACAGGCAGTCATCGGGCGCTTGAACCTGTTGGATGCTGCCGAAAAAAACCGGCTGCTGGCACTCAATCCGCCAGTGCAGGCGCTGGAGGCGCCTTTGTTGCCCCGGCGCATTGCCGCCTGGGCACAGCAGACGCCGCAGGCCATCGCCCTGGCGCATGCGGGCCAGACCCTCAGCTATGCCGAACTGGACGCCCGCGCCGCGCAGTTGAGTGGCGAGTTGCTACGCCAGGGCGTGGGGCCTGGCTCGATCGTCGGCCTGGCGTTGCCGCGTTCTGTCGAGCTGGTCGTTGCGATCCTTGCCACCTGGCGTGCCGGCGCAGCCTACCTGCCCCTGGACCCGCAATGGCCAGCGGCGCGCCAGGCGGAAATCGCCCGGCATGCCGCCGCGAGCCTGGTGCTGATGGCGCAAGCGCCGAGCCAGGGCGACCCGATGGCTTCGTTCAAGGTCCTGAACCCTGGCGCGTCGACTGCTGACACTCCATTGGCACCGGAAGTATCCGTGCAAGCCTGGGACGCCGCCTATGTGCTGTTTACCTCCGGCTCCACCGGGCAGCCCAAAGGCGTGGTGGTCGAGCATGGCGCGTTACTCAACTACACCGCAGGCAGCAGCCAGCAGTTGGGCCTGTCTGCCTGCCGTCACTTTGCGTTCAGCTCGACGGTCGCGGCGGACCTGGGCAATACCGCCTTGTTCGGTGCGTTGTACAACGGTGCGACCCTGCATATCGCTGACGATGCCATCCTGCAAGACCCGCAAGGCTTTGCCGAGTTTTTGCGAGACCAGCGCATCGACTGCCTGAAAATCGTGCCTTCGCACCTGGCCGCCTTGCTGGAAGCCGAAAACCCCGTATTACCCGCGACCCTGGTGCTGGGCGGTGAAGCCATCGGTGCCAGCCTGATCCATCGGATTCAGCAATTGCGCCCCGATTGCCGCCTGTTCAACCATTACGGTCCCACCGAAGCGACGGTGGGGGTGATGGTGCATCCGCTGCTGCCTGGTGACGACCTGACCCAAGGCGTCCCGCTGACACAGGTGCTGCCGGGCAACCAGGTGTTTGTGCTCGGCGCTGACGCGCAATTGCTGGCGCCGGGCGAACTCGGCGAGTTGTATATCGGTGGCCACCAGTTGTGCCGGGGCTACTTGAATGCCGAGGCTGACGCCGACGCGTTTATCCGTAGCCCGCTGGTGGCAGGCGAGCGTCTCTACCGCAGCGGCGACCTGGCCCGTTATCGGGTAGATGGCGGCGTGCAGCTGTATGGCCGGCGGGATCAGCAGGTCAAGGTGCGGGGTTTTCGCATTGAACTGGCGGAGATAGAGGCGCAACTGCTGCGCTTGCCCCAGGTCAGTGAGGCCGTGGTGGTTGTGGTCCAAGACGAGCCGCAGGCGTTTGTGGTGCTGCGTGTGGCGGCGGATGAGGCGGTATTGACCCAGCTCAAAAACCAGCTCGCTGAACGCCTGCCGGCGGCCATGGTGCCGCGCCAGATACTGAGCCTGGAGCGCATGCCGCGCCTGCCCAACGGCAAGGTTGACCGCAAGGCATTGCAGCACACCCAGCCAGTGGTGTCCCAGCATGTCTACGTGGCACCACGTGACGCCCTTGAGCAACTGCTGTCCACGCGCATGGCCCAGTTGGTCGGACTGGAGCGGTTGAGCATCGACCAGGACTTTTTCAGCGCAGGCGGGCATTCCTTGCTGGTGATCAAGCTGGTCGCGGGTATTCGCAAGCTGCTGCAATGCGAGATTCACCCCGGTGTGGTGTTTGATCACCCCAGCGTGGCGGAACTGGCGCGGGCATTGCGCGAGCGTGAAAGCGTCGCGGGGCAACTGGAGAAGATCGCCCAGGCACGTTTGCGCCTGGATGCAATGAGCCCTGAAGAGAAGGCGGCGCTGATGGAAAAGGCCCGCCAGACGCAGCAGGGTTAGTGGCAGTGTCCGGGGCTGGCAATCAGCCCCGGTTCTAATCCTGTGACGCTCAGGCGCTACTCAGCGCTGTTCCTCCAACCAGATCAACACCTCTGCATAAATACCGGCAACGGCGCTGGTGATTCCGTTCATGCGCAGGAAGTCATGGGTCAGCCCAGACTGCACCTGCAGGGTGACGGCAGTGCCGCTCGCTTCCAGCAACTGGGCATAGGCCTGGCCTTCGTCATACAGCGGGTCGTACTGGGCCAGGCTGATATAGGCCGGGGCCAGCGCGGTCAGCCCTCCGGCCAGCAGCGGCGAGACCCTCCAGTCGAGGCGCTGTTGGGCGTGCGGGCAATAGTGCTGGTAGAACCATTCCAGCGTTGCGGTTTCCAGCAGGTAATCCTCGGCATATTGTCGGTGGGAATTGCGTTGCCGCGAGGTGTCGGTGACCGGGTAAAACAGCAATTGGGCCCAGGGTTTGAACGCCAATTGTTGCGGCGTCTTCACTGCGGTGATCGCCAAGACCGTCGCCAGCGTCGCCCCGACACTGTCCCCCGCGACGGTTATCCGGCGGCTGTCCAGTTGCAGGTTGCCGGCCTGTTCGGCCAGCCAGTTGGCGGCGTCAAGGGTGTCATTGACGGCGGTGGGGAAGCCCGCTTCTGGCGCCAGGCGGTAGGCGGGTGCGAACACCGCGTATTGGCCACTGGCTGCAAGCCTGCGGCAGATGGAATCGTGGGAGTCCAGGCTGCCCACCACGTAACCGCCACCGTGGATATACACAATCGCGGGCAGTTGCGCCGTGCCCGGTGCGCGGTAGAGGCGGGCGGGCAATACATGGCCATCGCGTGCGGTGACCGTCAGCTCAGTGACCGCCACCGAACCCGGTGGGCTGGGATCGAGAATGGCGGAGGTCTGTTCGAACTCCCGCCGAGCCTGTTCAACACTGAGTGTGTGCATGGGTTGGCTTTTGCCGGTCAGGCGACCCATTTGTGCCAGTTCCAGAAAGCCTTCGAGGTCAGGGTCCAGGGGCATTGCATCTTCCTTGCGAAATGGAGTGAAGCGCCGCCCCTGATCAGCAGGGGCGGCAACGGTTTCAGCTGGCTACGGGTTGCAGCGCCAGGTGCTGCAACAGCCCGTGAAGCAGGGCCGGGTGATTGAGTATGTCGTAGTGACCGGCCTGGATCTGCTCGTTGCTGCGGGCGCAGGGCAGGTTCGAGGCGGGCTGGCCGGGCGTCGCACTGGCCCACCAGCAATCGGCCTGGGTCCGGGTGGGCGGCAGACCTTGCAGGCGCTGGGACAATGCCTTGAGTTTCATCGCCACCTGGAAGGTGTGGGCCAGTTCCTCGGCACTGATTGCGGCGTACACCGATTGCGCGGCGGCGCCCGCCTGGACCTGCGCGATCAGTTGCTCAAGGACCGCGCTGTCGGTGGTCGCCCTGACCTCAAAGGTCGGCAGGCTTTGCGCCGGCAGACCGAACAGCACCGCCAGGAAACCGCGCAAGTCTTCGCTCCAATCGTCGCTGACGACGTCGTCGCCCGTGGGAATGAAGCTGTCGACCAGGCCCAGGAACGCCACCCGTTGACCCTGGCTTTCCAGCTCCTGGGCCACCAGCACCGCCAGCGTGCCACCCAGCGACCAGCCCATCAGGTGATACGGGCCACTGGCTTGTTGCTGGCGGATGTATTGGCTGTAATCGATGGCCATGGATTCAAGGGATTCATCCTCCCACTGGCGGTCCAGCAACATCCGGCATTGCAGGCCATAGACGCTGCGCTGCCCATCCAGGCGGCGGGCCAGGGGCTCGTAGTCGAACACTGTGCCAAAACCGGCATGCAGGCAGAACAGCGGCGGGTTCTGGGGCGTTTCACTGTTGAGCAACAGCAGCGGGTTCAGGCTCGCGTCATCCTCGGCAAAGCCGGACAGCTCGGCGATGGTGGGCTTGCCGATCATGTCGCGCAGCTTCAATTCGATGCCGATATCCGGCTGGCTGCGCACCTTCGACAGGACCTTGAGAATGCGCAGCGAGTCGCCGCCCAATTCGAAGAAGTTGTCGGTGACGCCCACACTCTCCAGTTCCAGCACGTCCTGCCAGATCGCCGCCAGTTGTGCTTCCAACTGATTGCGTGGCGCTACGAAGGCACGGCCCTTGAAGTCCGGGTCGGGCAGGGCCTGGCGGTCCAGTTTGCCGTTGGGGTTGAGCGGGAAGGCCGAGAGCACGAGGATTTGTGCCGGCACCATGTAGTCAGGCAGTTCGCCCTGCAAGACTGTACGCAGGCGTTCGCCCAGGCTGGTCGAGGTGTCGGCCACCACGTAGCCTATCAGTTGCTTGCCGCCGCCGGTGTCGCGGGCGATGACCACGGCGTCCTGCACTTCGGGGCACTCGCGTAAGCGTGATTCGATTTCTCCCAGCTCGATCCGGAAACCGCGGATTTTCACCTGGTTGTCCAGACGGCCGAGGTAGTCGATCACGCCGTCGGGGCGTTGGCGCACCAGGTCGCCGGTGCGATACAGGCGGGTGCCGTCGGCCGCGAACGGGTCGACCACAAAACGCTCGGCGCTCAGGCCGGGGCGCCGATGGTAGCCACGGGCAACGCCTTCGCCGCCAATATACAACTCGCCCGCCACGCCGTCGGGCACCGGGTTGAGGTGTTCATCGAGCACATACAGGGTACGTTCACCGATGCGTGTGCCGATCGGTGCGTACACCGCCGCGCAAGTTTGATCGGCACTCACTTTCCACAGCAGCGGGGTGACCACGGTTTCGGTAGGCCCGTATCCGTTGGTCAGGAACTGCGGCTTGAGCACGCGCTTGACCAGCTCGAAGTTGGCCTCGGCCACCGCATCGCCACCAAAGCAGTAGATGCGCACGGGCGGCGGCGCGCCGTTCTGGCTGTCGCCATACTCGGCCAACTGCTGCAGATACGCCGGCGGGAAGCAGGCAATGCTGATGTGGTGGGCGTGCAGCGCCTGCCAGGTTTCTTCCGGGGTCCACAGTTGATTGCCACGTACCACCAGGCACCCGCCGCTTTGTAGGGTAGACAACCAGCGCTCCTGGGCGCCGTCGAAAGCGAACGACATGAACAGCAACTCACGGGTGCTGGCGTCCATCTCGTAACGCTCGGCAATCGCCTGGCAGTGCATGCGGATCTGCCCATGCGCCACGGCCACGCCCTTGGGCTTGCCGGTGGAGCCCGAGGTGTAGATCAGGTAGGCCAGGTTGTCGTCATGTGCCGTGTGTATCGGGCAAGTCGCCGGCCAGTCCGCCAGTGGCAGGCGATCAAGTTCGATCAGGTTGGCACCACCGAGGTCATCGAAACGCGAGCGCAGCGCGTGCTGGCTGAGCAGCACCCGCATGCCCGAGTCTTCGACGATCCACTGCACGCGGTCTTGCGGGTAGTCGATGTCCAGCGGCACGTAGGCGGCGCCGGTTTTCATGACGCCATAGAAGGCGACGATGACATCCACCGAACGTTCGAGCGCGACGCCGACAAACATTTCCGCACCGATACCCTGGGCGATAAGGTAATGCGCCAGGCGGTTGGCGCGGGCATCCAGCTCGCCATAGCTCAATTCGATTCCGTCGCAGACCACCGCCACTGCGTCGGGACGCTCCTGCGCGTGCTGGCCGATTACCTGGGCCAGGTGGGCGCGCGGCGCCGTGCGGGGGCTCAGCAGGTTACGTTGGCGCAACAAGTGCTGCTCGGTGTCGGCCAGCATGGTGAGGCTGCCGAGGTTGGCCTGGCTGTTGTTCAGCAGCTCCAGTAGCAGGGTTTCAAAGCTGCGGCGGATTTGCGCGGTGGCGGCCTCGGTAAAGCGGTTGCGCAGGTACAGGAACTCGATCTTCAGGGTGTCGCCAAGGTTGATTGCCAGGTCCATGGCAAAGTTGGTGACATCGCGGCTGTTGACTTCGCCAAAGCTCAGGCGCTCCTGGCCGGCTTGCTGCAGGCGCTCGTCCACCGGGTAGTTTTCAAACACTAGGATGCTGTCGAACAGCGGCTGGCCACCCTGGCCCGACCAACGCTGGATGTCCGCCAGGGACGCATGCTCGTGGTCGCGCACCTCCAGGTTGTAGGCTTGCAAGGCTTGCATCCATTGGGCGACGGGCATGTGCGGCTGCGGCGTCTGGATGATGGGCAGGGTGTTGATAAACAACCCGAGCATGTCTTCCGAGCCCGGCAGGCTGGCCGGGCGTCCGGCGACGGTGGCGCCGAAGCACACGGTGTCCTGGCCCGTGTAGCGCTGCAACAGCAGCAGCCAGGTGGCCTGGATAAGCGTGTTGGGGGTGACGCGCAGGCGCTGGGCCTGTTCACGCAGTCGAGCGGTTTGCACGGCATCCCAATCCAGATACAGCGCCGCGTGACCGTCCAGCTCGGCGCTCGGTTTGGGTGAAACGCTGTTGGCCAGCGACGAGGTGCCACTCAAGTCCTGCAGCCTGGTTTTCCAGAATTGTTCCAGCACGGTCTGGGACTGCGCTTGCAGCCAGCGGATGTAGTCGCGGTAATGCCCGCGCTTGGCCGGTGCGGCCTGGCCGTTGTAGATCGCGAAGACTTCACCGAGTAAACGCGAGTTGGACCAGCCGTCCATGAGGATGTGGTGGCTGGTCCAGATCAGGTAGTGGGTCTGCGGATCGAGCTGTACCAGGGTCAGGCGCGTCAGGGGTGCACGCAGGAGTTCGAAGCCTCGAGCGCAATCCTGGCTGGCGAGGGCTTGCAGGTCTTGCGCGCTGACCTCGCGCTGCTGCCAGTCGAGAACTTCCACGGGCATGCTCGCAGCGCGATATACCACTTGCAGCGGCTCGGCCAGTTGGTTATCGGCCCAGAACCCGGTACGCAGGATTTCATGGCGCTCGATCACGGCGTTCCAGGCCGCAGTGAATCGCGCGACGTCCAGGCCGCTGACCGAGACGGCCATCTGGTTCACATACAGTGCACTTTCCGGGGCTTCCAGGGTGTGAAACAGCATGCCCTGTTGCATCGCCGACAAGGGGTAGAGGTCTTCCACCTGGGGCAATGGCACCGGCAGCCGGTCCAGTTGCGCCTGGCTGATGCGCGCCAGCGGGAAGTCGGAGGGGGTCACACCCAGGTTCGCGCTGTCGCAGCAATGCTCGATCAGGGCCAGCAGCTCCTGCTTGAGGTCATCGGCCAGTTGGGCAATGGTGGCTTCGTCGAACATCTCGCGGCTGAACTGCCAGCCCAGGGTCAGCTCCTCGCCGTACACCTGGCCATTGAGGCTCAGCCAGTTGCCCAGCGGTGCCCCCAGCGCGTGCTCGCGGCCGCTGCCCTCGGCAGCGGGCGCCAGCCACGAGCCCTGTGCTGCATCGAAGCTGCCGTCGAACTGGCCAAGGTAGTTGAACGTGATGCGTGGTGCCGGCAAGGCAGCAAGGCTCGCCTGTGCCTGCGGCGTGCCCAGGTAGCGCAGGGCGCCATAGCCCAGGCCTTTGTCGGGGATCGCGCGCAACTGTTCCTTGATCTGTTTGATCGAATCGCCAAGACCCGCCGCCGGTGACAGCTTGACCGGGAACAGGCTGGTGAACCAACCCACCGTACGGGTCAGGTCGATGTCATCGAACAGGTCTTCGCGACCATGGCCTTCCAGCTCGATCAGGCAATGCCCGGTGCCGGTCCAGCGGCTGATGACGCGCGCCAGGGCGGTCAGCAGCAAATCGTTGATCTGCGTGCGGTAAGCCTTGGGCGCCTGCTGCAGCAGTTGGCGTGTCTGCCCTGCGTCGAGGTGGGTGTACAGCGTGTGGCTATGGCGATTGTCCAGGCTGGCGTTCGGACGCTCGCACGGCAGGTCGACCACAGCGTCGCGCAGTTGCGCCTGCCAGTAGCTGAGCTCGTCCTGATCGCGGTCGGCACGTTGTTGCAGGCGCTCGGCCCAGGCCTTGACCGAGCTGGTGCGGGCCGGCAGTTGCAGCGGTTGTCCGTTGCTCAGCTGTTGATAGGCGTTTTGCAGGTCTTCAAAGAGGATCCGCCAGGACACGCCATCCACTGCCAGGTGATGGATCACCAACAACAAGCGTTGCGTGCCATCGGCCAGGTGTATCAACAGAGCGCGGATCAGCGGGCCGTGTTGCAGGTCGAGGCTGCCCTGGACCTGATCGCACAGTTGCGGCAGTCGCTCGACGGTGGTGTCCACCTGTTGCAGCTGCCAGTCGCCCATTGGCCGGTAATGCGCGCTCCAGTTGCCGGACTGCTGTTGAAAACTCAAGCGCAGGGCATCGTGCTGCTCGATTACGGCGCACAACGCCCGTTGCAGCGCCTCGGCCACTAGCGGTTGCGCGGGTTTGAGCAGCACCGACTGGTTCCAGTGATGACGCTCAGGGATCGTTGTTGCAAAAAACAGCTGATGAATCGGCAACAGCGGCAGGGTGCCGGTGGCGGGGCCCTGGTCGATCACTTGGGCCGTCGCACCGCTACGGGCGACGCTGGCCAGGCCCTGCACGGTCTGGTGTTGGAACAGCTCCTTGGGGGTAAAGGCGATGCCTTGCTGACGAGCGCGGCTGACCACCTGGATGGAGATGATCGAGTCACCGCCCAGCTCGAAGAAGTTGTCGTTCAGGCCGACGCGTTCCAGTTTGAGCACGTCTTGCCAGATGGCCGCGATCTGCTGCTCCAGCGGGCTTTGCGGCGCCACGTAAGCTTTTTGCAACAGGCTCGCATCGGGTTTGGGCAGGGCCTTGCGGTCCAGCTTGCCGTTGGGGCTCAGGGGCAGTTGATCGAGGAAGATCAATTGCGCCGGCACCATGTAGTCGGGCAAGTGTTCGCCCAGGCGCTGTTTGATTTCGCTGCGCAGCTCGGGCAGTTGGCATTAATAGGCANAATGCTGGCACTGACTGCGAGGCCGAGCACACTTTGCCAGATCCCGGCGACCTGGATTTCCAGCGCCGTTCGCGGCGCCACGTAGTGGTTTTGCTGTTGGCTGGCATCCGGTTTTGGCAGGGAGGGCCTTGCGGTCCAGCTTGCCGTTGGGGCTCAGGGGCAGTTGATCGAGGAAGATCAATTGCGCCGGCACCATGTAGTCGGGCAAGTGTTCGCCCAGGCGCTGTTTGATTTCGCTGCGCAGCTCATCGGCTTCGTGGGTGTCGGTCGGCACCGCATAAGCGACCAGTTGGCCATCGGCGGCGATCACCACGGCTTCGCGCACGCAGTCCAGTTCCATCAGGCGGGTTTCGATTTCCCCCARCTCGATACGCAGGCCGCGGATTTTCACCTGGTGGTCGATACGCCCACGGTATTCGATCACGCCATCGGTGCGATAACTGGCCAGGTCGCCAGTGCGGTACAGGCGTTGACCATCCCCAAATGGACTGGTCATGAAGCGCTCGGCGGTCAGGGYCGGGCGACGGTGGTAACCGCGGGCCAGGCCTGCACCGCCCAGGTACAGCTCGCCGATCACCCCRGGYGGCACCGGTTGCAGCTCGGCGTCGAGGATGTAGGTGCTGAGGTTGGCAATCGGCTGGCCGATGGGCACGCTGGCCTTGCCTTCTTCGCGGCAGGTCCAGTGGGTCACGTCGATGGCGGCTTCGGTGGGGCCGTAGAGGTTGAACAGCCCGGCGTTCGGCAGCTTGGCGAAGACCTGCTGCTGCGCGTCCACGGGCAGGGCTTCGCCGCTGCACACAATGCGTTTGAGGCTGGTGCARCGGGCKACRTKTTCATCGAGCAAAAAYACCTGCAGCATCGACGGCACGAAGTGCAGGGTGCTGACYTGGTARCGCTGGATCAARCTCACYAGGGTAGCCGGGTCGCGGTGGTCGCCCGGGCCGGCAATGGCCAGGCGTGCGCCGGTCATCAGCGGCCAAAAGAAYTCCCACACCGACACGTCGAAGCTGAACGGGGTYTTTTGCAGCACGGTGTCGGCGTCGGTCAATGCGTACGCTTGTTGCATCCAGCACAGACGGTTGGTCAGGGCCGAATGTCGGTTGCCGGCGCCTTTTGGTTGGCCGGTGGAGCCGGAGGTGTAGATGACATAGGCGAGGTTTTCGCCRTCAACGGCAATCTCAGGATTGACCTCGGCATAGGCGCTCAYATCCAGTTGATCCAGCGCCAATACGGGCAGCGCCGCCGGAATCGGCAATTGCGAGAGCAAATGCTCCTGGGTCAACAGCAGGCCAATGCCGCTGTCCTCGATCATGTAGGCCAGACGATCCTGGGGGTATTCGGGGTCCAGCGGCACATAGGCGCCACCGGCCTTGAGCACGGCCAGCAGGCCGATCACCATGTCCAGGCTGCGTTCGGCCGCGATGCCTACCAGCGCATCCGGGCCGACGCCGAGTTCGATCAGCTTATGCGCAAGCTGATTGGCGCGGCGGTTGAGCTGGTC
>NZ_LMGQ01000015.1:0-53972 GCF_001427465.1 Pseudomonas sp. Root569
ATCGCGGTGGAACATCTTGAACAGCAGGGCTACCGCGATGTGCTCGATCTTGATCACGGTGAAACCGTGTTCCTTGCCGGCTTTTTCGGCGAAGGCCCATTCTGTTTGAAACCAGGGTTCTTCGGCCTGCTTGACCAGAAAGCCGATCTTCACTTCTTCAGCCGATACAACGCCGCTGAACGCCAGCGCCAGCGCCACAGCCCCGAGTGCCTTCTTGAACATGAACCACCTCCTTCTTGTTATTGGAAAACGCTTTAGTCGTGGTACATCACCGACCGCCCGCCATCGATCATCAGGCAGGTGGCATTGATAAAGGGCGCCTCGTCGGTCGCCAGGAACAGCGCGGTCATCGCCACCTCGATGGGCTGGCCGATGCGCTTGGGCGGGTGCAGGTCGAACGCGCGCTGGCGCTCGGCGTGAGGGTCGGCGAAACCGTTCCAGTAGTCGACGTTGAGCTGGGTTTCGATATAACCCGGGGCGATGGCATTCACACGGATGCCCTTGGACGCGTATTCGATGCCCAGGGCGCGGGTAAGGCCGAGCAGGCCATGCTTGGCGACGGGATAGGGAAAGCACCCGGGAATGATGTGGCTGGAATGGGTGGAGGCAATATTGATGATGTTGCCGATGCCCTGCTCGATCATGTGCGGCAACACCGAGCGGCAGCCGTACCAGGCGCCGTCGAGGTCGATGGCAAAGCAGCGGCGCCAGTCTTCGTCGGTCATCGCCAAGGGGTCGCGGAACACATTGACCCCGGCGCAGTTGACCAGCACATCTACGCGGCCGAAGCGTTCGATCGCCAGGTTGACCAGCGCCCGCCATTGATCCTTGGAGGTGATATCGACGGGCTGGGCATGGATCTGCGCACCGCGTTCGCGCCAATGGGCGGCGATCTTCTCGATTTTTTCGCCCTGGATATCGGCAATCACCAAACGCGCCTGCTGGGCCTGGAAGCAGGCGACAATCGCTTCGCCAATGCCTTGGGCAGCGCCGGTGACGATCACTACCTTGTTCTTCAAACGCTCGCCGTAAGTCGGCTCGGGCACCGCGGGTAGTGACAACGGTTGTGCCTGCATCGCTTCACCTGTTTTATTTTTTGATAGTGAGTGCTGATGCAGGCGACTATAAACCTAGATCTTGAAATATCTCAATATATAAATTTCAATCCCACATTGTGAGTAATCGCAAAAAAAACCGGCCATTCATAGCCGGTTCCGAAGACCGTCAGCCTTGGGCAAAATCCCTCAGCGCATCACCTTCCATACGATAGCGCACCCACTCTTCCTGCGGCTGGGCGCCGATGGACTTATAGAAGGCGATTGCCGGCTCGTTCCAGTCCAGCACGCTCCATTCAAAGCGACCGCAACCATTGTCACAGGCGATCTTGGCCAAGTGGCGCAGCAACTTCTTGCCCGCCCCGCCGCCACGTTGTTCCGGGTTGATATAAAGGTCTTCCAGGTACAGGCAGTTGCTGCCCAGCCAAGTGGAATAGCTGAAAAAGAACACCGCAAAACCAATCGGCAGGCCGTCGCGCAGACACATCAGGCCATGGGCCGTGGCACCTTCGCTGAACAGGCTGCGTTCGATATCCACCACGCTGGCGATCACCTCATGCCGGGCTTTCTCGTACTCGGCCAGCTCGGTGATAAAGGTCAGGATCTGCGCAGCATCGCTGGGCACGGCGGGGCGAATCTCGATGGTCATGGGCAAGCCTTGGGTAAATTCAGAGCCCACATACTAAGGCGGTTCAGTGACCGATTGCAGCGCAATTTCATACCCAGGAGCATGTTTTACTCCGCTGCACCGGGATGCCAGCACCGGCAAACACAGAACAATCCCGCTGGATACCCATGGTAAACAGTTGGCATAAATCCAACGATCAGGTCCTGCTCATGCACGCCACGTCTCCAGTCGGCGCAAAGACTTTCGCGCTGTTCTGCCTCGCCAGTTTCCTGCTGTCGCTCTCCTATGGCTCGACCTTTTTGCTGTCGCTGCTGATTCATTCACGCGGCGGCAATGAGCACGACGCTGGCAGTGTGATTGCCACGGCAATGCTCAGCACTTTTGTGGCGGTGCTTCTTTCCGGGCATTTGGCGGATGCGCTGGGCGCGGCGCGAGCAATTGCGAGCGCCGGCGTATTGCTGGTGTTGGCCTGCCTGGGGTTCGCCCTGACGCCTGGGTTTGGTCAGGGCTTGATGCTGTTCGGGCTGTCTCTGGGTCTGGGCTGGGGCGTGTTCTATACCCTGGGCCCGATCATCGTGACTCTGCTGGTAGAACCCTGCCAGCGTGCCAGGTATTTCGCCCTGCTGTCGGGCAGTATGTTGAGCGGAATAGGCTCCGGCCCTTTACTAGGGCGCGCCGCCATTGCGCTGGACCTGCCCCTGACGACTGCGTTCTATATCGCCGGTCTGGCCAGCCTTGCCGGCGTGGTGATGTTCTGGCGCATGGGCGCCCTGCTCAAGGGGCATGCGAATGTGCCTGCGTCGAGGATCACCTGGTTCGCTAGCCGCCGCGTACTGTCGTCCAAAGCGGTGTTCGCCATCCTGATGGTCGGCCTGGGTGGTTGCGTATTTGGTGGGCTGTCATCGTTCCAGACCAGCTACGCCGCTGCCCATGGGCTGGACTACTCATTGTTCTTTGCCGGCTTCCTGACGGCAGCGATCACCAGCCGTCTGCTGGTCGCCGGTTTTGTGGTCAAGCGCGATGCCTATCAGGCTGCCTGCGTGTTGTCCGGGATAATGCTCGGTGCGATCGCGCTGTTTGCATTTGGTGTGAGCGGCAACCTCAGCTATTTGCTGGCCGCCGCTATTTTGGGGGTCGGGTATGGCCTGACGTATTCGGTGATCAATGGGCTGGTGGCCAATGAGGCACCCAGTGGCACCACGTCCCAGGCGTTATTGCTGTTCAGCATGGCGTACTTTGTCGGCGTCTTCGGGTTTCCCTGGCTCGCGGGCAAGATCATTGTCGATTACGGTCTTTGGGCAATGATGCTGAGCGTACTGGTTATCGCCGCACTCAATTGGGCAATCGCCGCACTTCGCCTGATAACGCGCAGCGTTTGGGCACATAAAACGAATACAGGCGAATTGATACCGTTCGTCGACATCAAGGCACGATCACCGAATGAGGGGGGACCAATACAGGGTAAGGACATTAATCATATGGAGACACCCTCATGAAAAATTCCAAATTGTCTGCCCTCGCCCTCGCCGGCCTGTTGTCCGCCGCATCCCTGGGCGCGTTTGCCGCCACATCATCTACCGGCAAGACTGATCCAGTCGGTAGCCCGCCTAGCCCCGCCACCCAGGAATCCCAGGATTCAATGGGCACCGGCCTTGATACCAATGGTGGCGCGATCATCGACAACGGCGCGGACCCACGCACCAAGGGCAACGACACCCAGCGCCAGGCGCCGGCTGCCGTCGGCAACGGCAAGATGGGTCCCGGCACCACTAACAATGAGCCGAAAATCAACAAAGGGGATGACTCAAACGTCCCAGGTGCGCCGAAACAACCCGCGCCTTGAGATACCCGTAGTACGACCGACACCCGACCATTTCCCAGTGAAGAGGTACACATGAACGTCGATAGAAACCTTGAAAAAGAAGTCCTCACCCGTCTGCTGCACGCCCATCCGCAAGGCTTGGGCAAGGAGGTGCTGGACAATTACCGCGGTGAAAAGGAGGTCGCCAGTGTCTTGGCGTTCCTGCAGGACCGCGGATTGATCAAGGATGGGCATGTGACCACCGATGACGCCGGTGAATACTCGTTGAACCTGCCGATCAAGCTGACTGCCTCGGGTGTGGATGAGGCGCGCAAGCTGGACGGTGCAGTCTCTCAGTAATCCATTTCTGGGCTGGCCCCTGGTAACAGGGGCCAGCAGGAGTTTTAGCGATGCCTCGTGGAAGCAAAGCCAAATACACCACCGAACAGAAACGCAAGGCCGCTCATATCGAAGACAGTTATGAGCACAAGGGATTATCCAAGGAAGAAGCCGAAGCCCGTGCCTGGGCCACCGTCAACAAGCAGTCTGGCGGCGGTGAAAAAGCCGGTGGTTCGGGCCGGCGCAAGGCCCCGGCGAAGAAAGCCGAGGATCGGCATGAGTCGTCCAAGCGTGCGGCGGCCAGCCGTGAAGGACACCCGCGCAGCAGCCGGGCCTCGCTGGGTACGCAAACCAAGGAAAGCCTGATGAAGGAAGCGCGGGCCAAAAATATCCCCGGGCGCTCGACCATGCGCAAGGATGAGTTGATCCAAGCGCTGAAAAAAGCAGGCTAAACACCAATCAAAATGTGGCAGGGGGTTTGCCTCCGATTGCAGTGGACCAGTCAACAGATGTATTGACTGACACTCAGCTATCGGGGGCAAGCCCTCTCCCACATTTGGATCTATGTTTACCTGGAAACTAGTGCATCAACGTCGGCTGCGCCTGGACAAGTAGCCGGTCCCCAACGAGTCACTGCCAACGCCGCCGCCGCATTAGCCCGGCGTGCTGCTTCAGCCGGCTTCAAACCCGTCGCCAAGCCAGCAATAAACACCCCTGCGTGTGCATCCCCCGCACCATTACTGTCCACCGCATGCACTTTGAACCCGGGCACATGTTCAACCTCACCTGTGCGTCCCACCCAGCAGCCATTCGGCCCGTCACGTACTACGAGCAACGTTTGTGCAGCTAAATATCGATTCAGTTCGCGCAACGCGGCGGCGATATCCGTCGCCCCGGTAAACGCCAGAGCTTCCGGGCCATTGCTGGTCCAGATATCAATACGCGGTAGCAACCCACGCATCAACGTTGAATCCGGCGCCTTGACCAGCGGCCCCGGGTCGAACACCACAACGATCTCTCGTGGCAATGCCAACAGCCAGTCAATTAACGGCTGTGCCTTGCCTTCAAGGAGCAAGCTGTAACCACTGACATACACATAATCATCCGCACGCGGCACCGCGCGGGCCAGGTCTGCGGCACTCAGCTCGCCCTCGACGCCGATATGGGAAATGAATGTGCGCTCGGTGCTGGCTTCGGTCAGGGACACACACAGGCCGGTGTCTTTGTCGCTGCTGGCCGCCAAGGCCATCTCAACGCCCTCAGCCTGCATTGCCTCACGCGCCAGGTCGCCGAAGCGCCCGTTTCCGTGGCGGCCCAGGTACACCACCGGCAAGCCATTGCGCCGAGCGGCAGCCATCACGTTAAAGCCACCGCCGGCTTGGAAACTGGCGGATTTCGCCAGCACATCACCGCCCGTTGCCGGCAGGGTGTCGAGGGCCATGACCAGGTCGACGATGACCTGGCCGGTGTGCAGCAATCTAGACATTCGGACTCTCGACTAAAGCCGCGCGCCGGTCGGCCGCGCCGCCCAGTACCGCATAAATTCCGCCAGCCACCAGGAACGTGACGATCCAGCCCAGGCCGTTATGGCCAAGCCAGGAGTCGGACAACGGCCCGGCAAACCAGGTGTTGTCGGCGGTGGTGCCGATGGTGGTGAAGCTGAACCCCAGCACTATGGCCACGACCCAGGCGCCAAACGCCCGCCATTCCACGCCGCCGCGATACCAGTAGGCGCTGCTTGGGCTGACGTCCAGCAGGTCCTTGGGGCTGTAGTAGTGACGATGAATCAGGTCGACCACGAAAATCCCGACCCACGCAGTGATCGGCACCGCCAGCAGCGAAATGAAGGTAATGAACGGGCCATAGAAGCTGTCGGCGATCAGCATGAAGTAGATGGAACCTGCGAAGATCGCCACGATATCGACGATCACCGCATGCACGCGCTTGACCTTCAAGCCCAGGGTCAGTGTGGTGAGACCGGCGGAATACACTGACAGGTTGTTCGACAGCAACAAGCCGCCGAACGCCGTAATCAGGTATGGCACGGCCATCCAGGTCGGCAGCATGTCGCGGATCGCGATGATCGGGTCGGTGGCCGACGCCAGGTCATTGTTACCCACCGACAGCAGGCCGCCAAGAGTGATCAGCAGCACCAGCGGAATACCCGCGCCAAACGCGGCGGACGCCACCAGGCGCACGGCCTTGACGCTGCGGTGCTGGTAGCGCGACATGTCGGCACCGGCGTTGGCCCAACCGATCCCCGTACCCGCGGCCATGGTGCCGACACCGATGATCATTGCGCTCAGCGGCGCTGGGGTGGCGTTGAACACCGCGCTCCAGTCGATGGTGGCACAGAGGAATCCACCCACCAGGATGTTCAAGCCGCCGAATACGTAGGTGGCCCACTTCTGGATCACCAGCAAGGTGGCATGGCCGAGACCGGAAACGGCCAGGGTCAGTAGCACGAAGATAGCGATAAAGACCAGGGTCAACAGCGGCGCGCTTTTCGCCGCCACTGGCGAACCGAACAGGATCGAACACAACGACAACAGCACAAAGGCGGCGGTGGTGGTGTTGACGGTTTCCCAGCCCAGGCGCGACATCAGCGAGACCAGGGTCGGGCCGATATTGCCGCGTACACCGAAGATGGCGCGGGACAGGGTCAGGCTGGGCGCGCGACCTCGGCGACCGGCGATGGAAATAATCCCCACCACCGCAAAGGAGCCGGCGGCGCCAAGGATCGCAACGATGATCGCCTGCCAGATGGCCAGGCCACGAAACGCCACGAGGGTCGCGCCCAGCGGCAAACCGAGGATGCTGATATTGGCGGCGAACCATACCCAGAACAGCTGCAGCGGGTGGCCGTTGCATTCGCTTTCAGGGACCGGCTCGATACCGCGTGTTTCCAATTGCCCGGCACCCTGGCCGGAAGAGGTGCTGCTCATGAGGGGGTGCTCCTGATGCCTGTATTATTGTGGTTGTGGCAGATGTGCAATGTGCAGCGGTATCCCGGTCTTCTTTGACTTGTGCTGCTCAACGCAATTTGAGCAGTTCTTGAACCAGCGGCCACAACTCAAGGCCATTGACCTGCTTGACCTGCTCGATCAGCGCCTCGGGCCAGCATTGCATGCCCAGGCACGCTCCCAGCATGGCGCCGAGGATCGCGGCGATGGTGTCGGTGTCGCCTCCCAGGCTGGCAGCCAGGCACAGGGCCTCGAAGGCATTCATCTCGCCCGACGCCACTTGCTGCGCGAGGGCGAACGACACCACCACCGACTCCTGGGAGGCGACCGACGTGCCGATCAATTCATAGAGCAGGTCCGCAAACAGCGCTGTATCACCACTGCCAACGCTCAGGGTGCGCGCCCAGCTGATGCGCGTGGAAATGCGCCCCCCGGCGATCCAATGGCCGTGGTTTTCGGCCCGCTGCGCAATCTGGGTGCCGATGTTCAGGGCTTCTCCCAGGTCCACTCCGTTGATGCCGGCCGAGACCACCGCCGCCACGGCTGTTGCGCTGGAAATGCCCAGGCTGGTGTTATGGGTGACCTGGCAAGCCTGGATCACCGCCCGGATAAATGGCTCCGGATCGCTGACATCGGCCGCGATGCCCACTGGCGTGATGCGCATGGCCGCGCCATTGGTGGTGCCGTAGCGCCCCGACTCTGCCGCGGTGTGGCCGGCCAGGATCATGTCGATGGCACGTTTGGTCGACGGCCCGAGCAAGTCCTGGGAACCCTTGGCGCGCATCACAGCCTCCCAATCGATCAGGCGCTGAGCCAGCACCGTGGGTTCGATCTGACCCTGGCCTTGCACCAACAACTCGGCGACCAGGATGGCTTGCTCGGTGTCATCGGTAATGGAGCCGGCAGGCATGTTCGGGGCGATGGGCTGGTCGGCGCCCGCATCTTCCAGGGCGGTGATGGCTCCGAAACGCTGGCGTACCTGCTCCCGGCTCAACGACTGGGTGGGCATGCCCAAGGCATCGCCCAGGGCCAAGCCGTAGAAGGCACCAAGTGCGCGATGTTCTGCTGTCATTTCGACGCTCCGAATTGCAGGTGCAGGCGAAAGTGCACAGGGTCGAGCAGGCTCTCAACATGCTCCATGAAACGCTCGCGACGGTCATAGGTGGTGCGCGAGGCTTTGAGAAAGACCGTGCCGATCGGCCGCCCGAGCCGTTCGGCGTCTTCGTCGCTGAGGGGCTCGGCACCGATCCATTGGTCGCCATCGGCGCCCACATAGCCGTAGGCCGCCAGGGTGATGGTCAAGGAATTGTCGATCAGGCCGATGCGCGGCAGGCTTTCCAGGTCGCCGACGGCGGGCATCAGCGAGCGTTCCAGAGATACCGGGGTCCCGTCGGCAGCGCGGCGCAGGCGGTCAAGGGCGATGAATTGGTCGGTGCCGAAACGGCTCAACAGGTCCGCACGGGTCACGGCCTCGAAGCGCAGGATCTCGGTGGACACCTGCGCCCCCGTATCCGCCAGGGCCTGAGCCCAACCGCTACGCTGGTCCAGCACCATGCCGTCAAAGGTGACGATGGAGCCGACACCGCTTTGGGTCGCGATGTAGTGACGACGTTTAAGCTCGGCCAGCGCTTCGCGCAACGTGCCACGGCTGACTGCAAACTCCTCGGCCAGTTGGTGCTCGCCCGGCAGCAGGAAACCGTCGGCCATCACTCCACCCTCGATACGGCGAATGAGTTCGTCGACGACGCGTTTTTTCTTATCAAATCGGACATGTCTAATCATGTACAAATTGATAACCGAAAGCACCCATTCCCGGCAAGGGAATTATTTCAGAACAAAGACAAAATCGGCTTCAAGGTTCCAGGCCAATGGGGAAAAAAACCCCGCCGCTCCATACGCCAAGCCAGTTCTGACCGTTTATCGGACGGCTCACCGCCAGCTCCACCAATTGATAGAAGGCATTGCGGTGCACCAGGGCTTCAAGATTAGCGCGCACCCGCAGATAGGGCGCAGGTTCCTGGGTGTCGGGGTCGATCACCACCCGCAGAGGGTGCTCGAGGCCGGCCTCGACCTGCTCATCGACATTGGTGGTAAAGCGCAGTAATTGACTCTCGCCCTGCCCTTGCACGTCCAGGGTGACGGCGACAAACGGCGCGTCATCGACGGTTATCCCGACTTTTTCCACCGGGGTGACCAGAAAATAGTCATCGCCATCGCGGCGGATGATGTTGGAGAACAACTTGACCATCGGCTTGCGCCCGATGGGCGTGCCTTGATAGAACCAAGTGCCGTCGCGGGCGATGCGCATGTCGATATCGCCGCAGAAATCCGGGTTCCACAGGTGCACCGGCGCCGGTCCCTTGCCCTTGGGCAGTTGGGCCAATAGATCATTGGCCTTGGCGGAATCGGTCATGGGGTTCTCCTCAGGTCTACTGATTGCTCATGCCCAACAAGCCTCGGGCGTATTGCGCCAGGGGACGGGCAATCAGATCTTGTGGTGATGTGTCGTGGAACGTCAGTAAACCGCCACGACTGCGAATTCGGGCAGTATCGATCAAATACTGGGTGCTGGTCTCGATCAACATGACTTGGATCACGCCGCTGTCCAGCCCCAGGCGGTCCAGGGCTTGCTGGTCAGTCCATTCGTCGGCATTGCCGATACGGTCATCGGCTGCCGCAAAACGGCAATACAGCAAGTAGTGGGCACCCGCCTCGCGGGCTTCGGCCATGGCCTGCTCAAGACCTTCCGGTTGGCGCGCACGACGCACCATCGGGAAATATTCGACGAAGCCGTTGAACGCCTCCTCGGCTACCACGTTAGGCCGCGGATACGCACTGCCCGGCGGTACGAAGGCGCCCTGGGCGATAAACACAAAGGAGTCCGGCTGTATGCGCACTGAGGCAGTACGCCGGGTATCGCTGTGGTCGAGCAACCCGGCGTCGCTCATCTGATAGCGGGTGCCTTCGGCCATATCGCTGACGGTCATGCAACCGCCCAGGGCCAACAACGCCAGCAGCAAAACCAGACTACGCATCCTAATCCTCCAGAAGCCGGTGACGGAAAACCGGCGAATGGGGGTGAGATGCAGAATCCGCGCCATTGAGCAGCGCCCCCAATCAAATGTGGGAGCGAGCCCCCACATTCATTTGTGTGAACTCGGAAGATCTACATTAGCCGCCGATGATCTTCATGACCGTCGCGCCGCCAGAAAACGCTACTTCCTGTTTGTCGCCCAGGGCCTTCATCAGCAAGCCCTGCAGGGCCGGCAATGCCTGGTGGCGCGGCTGATCGAGCAAGTCACCGACGTAGTGGCGATTGCTCGATGAAAGGCACCCATGCAGCCATCCAGTGGAGGACAAGCGCAGCCGCGAACAGGTGCGGCAGAACGGCACGCTTTCGTTGGCGATCACGCCGAAGAAGCCCTTGCCCGGCACTTCGTAGCGCACTGCTGTGGCGTCGACGGGCGCATTGGCTTGCAAGTATTCGTGGTGTTCGCCGATCAGGCTGAGCAGTTGTTGCAAGCTGACGAACTGTTGCAGGAACGCGTTGGAGTCCTTGGCCAGGTGGCCCATGCGCATCAGTTCGATAAAACGCAGCTCGTAGCCGCGCTCCAGGCAGTAATCGAGCAGCGGCATCACCTGGTCCAGGTTCTGGCCGCGCAACGGCACCATGTTGACCTTGATCTTGATCCCGGCAGCGCTGGCCTGGTCCATGCCGTCGAGCACGGTGACCAGGTCGCCGCCACGGGCGATGCTGCGGAAGGCATCGGCGTCCAGGGTATCGAGGGAAACATTGATGCGTCGAATGCCGGCGGTCAACAGCAACGGCAACTTGCGCGCCAACAGTTGGCCGTTGGTGGTCAGGCTGATGTCGCTGAGGCCCATCTGCCCTACCGCGCCCATGAAAGCTTCCAACTTGGGGCTGACCAGCGGTTCACCGCCGGTAATGCGCAAGCGCTCGATACCGGCTGCTTCGATCAGGTAAGCCACCCCCCGAGCCATGGCCTCGGCCGAAAGTTCGTCTTGGGCAGCCACCAGCCGCTTGCCATTTGGCACGCAATAGGTACACGCGTAATTGCAGGCTGAGGTCAGGCTGATTCGCAAATTGCGAAAACGCCTGCCTTGACGATCAACGATCATGGATCACTCCGGCAGAGGATAATTCGGGCGCACTAAAAGCTGACTTATAAATCAGCTTTTAGCAAGGTCCTTGCCTGAGTATATTCCTGGGGTACTGCGCCTGGCAGTAAATCATTGGCGAATGACTTACGTAGCCGGGGTTTCACCACTCTTTTCAGCGCCTGGCAGTTCAGTGCTGTGCTTGCGCTTGTTGCCCATGCGCACACCGATGTCCATCAGGAACTGGAAGAAGCCTTCCTGATCTTCCAGCACATTGCTCCAGAACGGCGAGTGGTACAACGCCACGGCGCCATGCACCAAAGCCCAGGCGGCGCAGTAGTGGAAATACGGCGGAACGTCTTCGAGCTTGCCTTCACTGATACGGCCCTTGATCAGCAGCGTTAGGCGTTCGAAGTTCGAGGCGCGGATCTTGTGAAGCTCCTCGACCATTTCCGGCACCTGGTGACCTTTGACCACCTTCTCTTCCAGGCGGTCGAACAGGCGGTAGCGTTGCGGGTCACGCATGCGGAACTCGAAGTAAGCGCGGGACAGGGCTTCCTTGTCTTTGTCGACGTCGGCCGAGTGCAGCAACTCGTTCAAGTCACGCTCGTAATCGAGCATCAGGCGCAGGTAGATCTCGGCCTTGGACTTGAAGTGCTTGTAGATTGTGCCTTTGCCGATACCCACGGCATCCGCGATCATCTCGACGGTGACACTGTCTTCGCCCTGGTCGAGGAATAACTTGAGTGCAGTGTCGAGAATTTCCTGCTCACGGCGGCGAAACTCACGGACCTTACGGGGTTCTTTGTGCATGAGGAAGAGGTCTGCAAAGGTCGGAATAGGGAGGGTTGCGCAGGGCCACAGATACGTGGCGATACGATTTACCCGATGCGAGGGATTATCCCGACTGAACGGTCGTTGGGCAATGTCTATGTGAACCCGCCAGGCACATAACTTTCAATGCGCCAACGATCCTGCCTCTATCAGTCAGAAATAATACGTATCACCTGAACCTGCCCACCTGAGCAATGAGAACTCAAGAGAAGCGGGCGTATTCCAAATCTGTTTAAAAAACGATCAGATCCGACTGGACTGAATGAGATAGTGATCAATACTTCAACTGTCGGCGCGACATCTCCCCCAAGTGACGCGTCGACCTGGGTACCGACGGACTGTGTGCCCTTGTTTTACTCCTAATGGTCTTAGCCCGGATTCCCCCCCCAGAACCCGGGTTTTTTTTGCCTGGAATTCGAGCGTTTATCCAACTGCTACATGGGCCAGCGGAAACAGTCGCTTGAAGTTCTCGGTAGTTTGCTCGGCAAAATGCTCGTAGGACTCGCCGCGCAGCATTGCCAGGTAGTCAGCCACGTCACGCACATATTCCGGCAGGTTCGGCTTGCCGCGATGGGGGATAGGCGCCAGGTAGGGCGAGTCGGTTTCCACCAGCAGGCGGTCGGCCGGCACTTGGCGGGCTACGTCACGCAGCGCGTCGGCATTGCGAAAGGTGACGATACCCGACAGGGAAATATAGAACCCCAGGTCCAGGGCGGCCTTGGCCATGTCCCAATCTTCAGTAAAGCAATGCAGCACTCCGGCCTGTGGCAGCGCGGCTTCACGCAGCAGCGCCAAGGTATCGGCCCGTGCGCCACGGGTGTGGACGATCACCGGCTTGCCGGTCTGTCGGGCAGCTTGCAGGTGCAGGCGGAACGAGGCCTGCTGCAACTCGGCGGCTTCGGGCTCGTAGTGGTAGTCCAGGCCGGTTTCACCGATGGCTACCACCCGTGGGTGGTTGAGTTCGCCCAATAGCCAATCGAGGGCCGGGGCTTCGCCGGGCTTGAGATCCAGCGGGTGGATACCCACGGAGCAATCCACGTCCGTGTAGCGCTCAGCCAGGGCCTTGACGTCGGCGGCGTTCTCAGCGCTGACACCGATACACAGGAAGTGGCCTACTCCACGCTGGCGGGCAGCTTCAAGGGCGGCGTCGAGGGAACCGCCGTGCTGGGCAAGGTCGAGGCGATCAAGGTGGCAATGGGAATCTACGAGCATAGGGAGTCAGGGCTTTAAGTCACGAAAAGGGTCTGGCCCACGATACACCCGTCGGCCACGGAAATTAACGCCGCCCGAGCAGGCCGACCCACTGCACCAGCAGCGCCTCGAGCAACAGCACGCGGTTGAGGTTAGCCTTGCCGAGCACCTTCTGGCGCTGCGCAAGAATCCAGTCCTGGATGTTCAGCACTTTGTCCTGGGCACTTTTCTGCGCCAGGTATTGCACGACCTTGCGCATATCCGCCAGGCCCAGGCCGTTTTCATCCTGGGTCAGCTGGTAGCGCAAGATCAGGCTGGACCAGTCGCAGAACCAGTCGAACAACAGCAACAGGGGGATATCCTTCCAGGCGCCTTCGGCCAGTTGCGTGGCGGACAGCTCCTGCTTGAGCAGCTTCTTCACGCCATCCACGACCAACGCCCGCTGCTCACGCACGCCCTGGGCTTGCAGCTTGACTGCCGCCAAGGGCGAACCGGCCGCCAGGGTCAGTAATTCGACGCGTTCTTCTGCGGTGCACTCCGGCAATGCCTGCGCCAGCCATTGCAAGCTCATGGCCTCGCTCGGCAATGGGCATGCCTGCTGCACGCAGCGGCTGCGAATAGTCGGCAACAAGCGGCTGGACTGATGGCTTACCAGCAACAACACGGTATCGCCGGAGGGTTCTTCGAGGCTTTTGAGCAAGGCGTTAGCGGCGTTGATGTTCATCGCCTCGACCGGCTCGATCAACACCACTTTGCGCCCGCCCATCTGCGCGGTCTGCACCACGAAGCTGACCAGGTCACGCACCTGGTCGACCTTGATCGCTTTGTCCGCTTCCTCGGGTTCCAGCACATAGTTGTCCGGGTGACTGCCAGCCTTGAGCAGCAGGCAGGATTTGCACTCACCGCACGCCTGCAGATCGACCGGGCGCTGGCACAACAGGCTGGCCATCAGGCGCTCGGCGAGGTGGCGTTTACCGATGCCCACCGGCCCATGCAGCAAATAGGCATGGGCGTGCTGGGCACGCCCGGCCAGTTGCTGCCAGAGGCTGTCCTGCCATGGGTAGGACTCAGCCACGGGTGCGCTCCAACAGTGTCGGCAACAGTGCGTCGATGGCCTGTTGCACCCGGGCCAGCGGCTGGGCGGCGTCCAGCAGGTGATAACGCGCAGGCTCAGCCTTGGTACGCTGCAGGAAAGCGCTGCGCACAGCTTCGAAAAATGCCTGCCCCTCCAACTCGAAACGATCCAGGCGCCCCCGGGCACTGGCGCGAGCCATGCCCACTTCCACCGGCAGGTCGAACAGCAGGGTCAGATCGGGGCGCAAATCCCCCTGCACGAAGGTTTCCAGGGTAGCGATGCGTTCCAGGCACAAGCCTCGGCCACCACCCTGGTAGGCGTAGGTGGAATCGGTGAAACGATCACAGATCACCACCGCACCGCGTGCCAGGGCCGGGCGGATTACTTCGGCCAGGTGCTGGGCACGGGCGGCAAATACCAGCAGCAGCTCGGTGTCCGGGTTCATCTGCTCGTCACCCGGGGCCAACAGGACGTCGCGAATCCGCTCGGCCAGTGGCGTACCACCCGGTTCACGGGTCAGCACCACTTCGATGCCCTGAGCACGCAGGCGCTCGGCCAGGTAGTCACGGTTCGTGCTTTTGCCGGCGCCTTCCGGGCCTTCCAGGGTAATAAACAAGCCAGTCACGGGCAGTCCTTAGTCAGAGTCATTGCGGGCTTTGCGGCACGATAGTGTCCGGCGCGGGCTCGGTCGGTGCGTCGCCGGGTGGGGCTGCGTCGTCCAGTGGTTTCACCACCGGCGCCGGGCTGGAGCGGTAGTCGGCACGCCGCTTGAGCTGGAACTCGCGCACGGCGGCATTATGCGCATCCAGGTTATCCGAGAAAATATGGCTGCCATTGCCACGGGCGACGAAATACAGGCTGCTGCCCGGTTCCGGGTTCAGCGCCGCGTGGATGGCCTCGCGACCGACCATGGCGATGGGTGTCGGCGGCAGGCCGGCTATCATGTAGGTATTGTAAGGGTTGGCTTCCTTGAGGTGGGCGCGGGTCAACTTGCCGTTGTAGCGTTCACCCAGGCCGTAGATCACAGTCGGATCGGTCTGCAGCAACATGCCGATCTTCATGCGACGCACAAACACACCAGCGATCTGCCCACGCTCTTGCGGTACACCGGTCTCCTTCTCCACCAGGGACGCCATGATCAGCGCCTGATAAGGGTCGGTGTACGGCACATCGGCGGCACGCTTGCTCCACTCCTGAGCGAGGACATCGTCGAGGCGGTTGTAGGCTTTTTTCAGGAATTCGACATCGGTCATACCGCGCACGAAGCGATAAGTGTCGGGGAAGAAACGCCCCTCGGGGAATACACCCGGGTGGCCGAGCTTTTCCATTACTTCACTGTCAGTCAGCCCTGGAAGGGTCTGCACGATCTTTTCGTGCTTGGCCAGGGCCATGCGCACCTGGCGGAAATTCCAGCCTTCCACCAGCGTCAGGCTGTACTGCACCACTTCGCCACGTTGCCAAAGGCCAATCAGTCCCTCGGCGGTAAGACCGGGAGTCATGCGGTATTCACCGCTGTGCAGTGGCTGGCCTTCGAGATTGAAGCGCCAGTACAGGCGCAGCCAGAAGGCATCGTCGAGCACACCGTCAGCTTCCAGACGATTGAAGGTGCCCGTCGGGGTAGCGCCAGCCGGTACGTCGAGCAACTGCTCCTGGGACAGCTTCAAGGGCTGCTTGAGGGCAGAGTCGAGTTTCCAGGCCGAAAAGCCCACGAGCAACGCCGCCGAGACCAGGCTGATCTGCAGCAGTAACACCAGTTTTCGTATCAACTCAAATATCCAATAGCGCGCGAACAATACCCTGCAGTTTACGGGTGAGCGGCCCAACCGGCCAGCTCATCGCAGCGCATCCGCGCACCGGCCAAATGCCATATACGCTGTTGCAGACGAAGACTTCATCGGCCTGTCGCAACTGCTCGACACTGACCTCGGCCACGACTACCGGGATGCCCAGCGCTTTAGCCTGGGCCAGCAGCTCGGCGCGCATCACGCCGGCCACGCCACATCGACTCAGGTCAGAGGTTAGTAACAAGCCGTTGCGCACCAGAAACAAGTTGCTGAACACGCCTTCGATAACCCGACCGGACATATCCAGCATCAAGCCTTCGGCATGATCGGCATCTTGCCATTCTGCGCGTGCGAGCACTTGCTCCAGACGATTGAGGTGCTTGAGACCGGCCAGCAACGGCTGTTCGGCCAAGCGGGTCGCACACGGAAACAGGCGGATGCCTTCGACACCATGGCCGGGGGGATAAGTCGCGGGCGCACTGCCCTGCAAGATACGGCGCACCGGAGCGCCAGGGTTGAGACCATAGCCGCGCAGGCTGTCGCCACGGGTAAGGATCAACTTGAGGACACCGTCGCCGAGGGCGGCGGCATAGGCCAGCACTTCGCTGCGAATCACACTGTGGTCGGCAACCAATGCCAAACGCCTGCAGCCCTCATTCAGGCGCTGCAGGTGACGGTCGAGCAACAGCGGCTGCCCGGCCTTGACGGCGATGGTCTCGAACAAGCCATCGCCATACGCCAGGCCGCGATCTTTCAGGGGCACGGAGTCCGCTGGTTGACCGTCGACCCAGCTGTGCATCACTCGGCGAACCGGCGGAACACCAGGGACCCGTTTGTGCCACCAAAACCGAACGAGTTGGAAATCGCCACGTCGATCGGCATCGGTTGCGCTTCGTGAGGCACGAAGTTCAGGTCGCAGCCTTCGTCAGGCTCATCCAGGTTGATGGTCGGCGGAGCGACCTGATCCTTGATTGCCATCACGCTGAAGATCGCCTCCACCGCGCCCGCCGCGCCCAACAGGTGGCCGGTCATGGACTTGGTGGAACTGACCGCCAGCTTGTAGGCGTGCTCGCCGAACACCGACTTGATGGCCTCGGCTTCCGCCAGGTCGCCGGTCGGCGTCGAAGTACCATGGGCGTTGATGTACTGAACCTGGTTGGGGTTGACCTTCGCATCGCGCAGGGCGTTGGTGATGCAGCGCGCAGCACCGGCACCGTCGGACGGTGGCGAGGTCATATGGTAGGCGTCGCCGCTCATGCCAAAGCCGATCAGCTCGGCGTAGATGGTGGCACCACGCGCCTTGGCGTGCTCCAACTCTTCCAGCACCAGGGCACCGGCACCGTCGGCCAGTACGAAGCCGTCACGGCCCTTGTCCCAAGGACGGCTGGCACGGGTCGGTTCGTCATTGCGGGTCGACAGCGCACGGGAGGCGCCGAAGCCGCCCATGCCCAGGCCGCAGGCGGCCATTTCGGCGCCACCGGCGATCATCACGTCCGCTTCGTCATAGGCGATGTTGCGCGCCGCCATGCCGATGCAGTGAGTGCCCGTGGTGCACGCCGTCGAAATGGCATAGTTAGGCCCCTGCGCCCCCAAGTGGATGGACAGGAAGCCGGAAATCATATTGATGATCGAGCCCGGTACGAAGAACGGTGAAATTCGACGAGGGCCGGATTCGTGCAGCGTGCGGCTGGTTTCTTCGATATTGGTCAAGCCGCCAATACCCGAGCCCATGGCCACGCCGATGCGCTCACGGTTGGCGTCGGTGACTTCCAGGCCAGCGTTACGCACTGCCTGAAAACCGGCGGCCAGGCCGTATTGAATGAACAGGTCGAGCTTGCGGGATTCTTTGATCGAGAGGTACTCCTCGACATTGAAGCCCTTTACCGAGCCGCCAAAACGGGTGGAATAGGCAGAAAGGTCCGTGTGTTCGATCAGACCAATACCACTGTGGCCAGCCAGAATGCCCTGCCAACTGCTTGGCACATCCGTGCCCAGTGGCGACAACATACCCATACCGGTGACTACGACGCGTCTACGCGACACAGCACTCTCCTTTTTCTAATGACGACACTTCGCTTCGCAGCTTGCTTTTCATCACCGCTTAAAGAAAAAACCGCACGCCGTTACAGCAGTGCGGTTTTTCCCTGACAGCAAGCGACGACTACAAACTATTACGCCTGGTGGCTAGTAACGTAGTCGATGGCAGCTTGAACAGTAGTGATTTTTTCAGCTTCTTCGTCCGGGATTTCGGTCTCGAATTCCTCTTCCAGAGCCATCACCAGCTCAACGGTGTCAAGGGAATCGGCACCCAGGTCTTCTACGAAGGAAGCAGTGTTGACCACTTCTTCTTCCTTAACGCCCAGTTGCTCGGCGACGATTTTCTTGACGCGCTCTTCGATGGTGCTCATACCTTGTTTAACTCCTAATGGACAAATTCAGGCAGCTGGCCAGTGGGTAAGTGTATAGAAAGCCATTTCAGCTTTTCAACTGAAAGCTTCACCCTGTACCCCGCCGACCATCTGCCTATAAATTAAGTTGCAGCTTTATAACGGATTTTAGACAGCTCGTATGACATTTTTTTGAAGCGATCCGTCACAATTTAACTCATGTACATCCCGCCGTTCACCGGGATTGTAGCCCCAGTCACGTATGCCGCACCGTCGGATGCCAGGAAAGTGACCACATTCGCGATCTCTTGGGCCTGGCCCAGACGGCCCAGCGGAATCTGCGTCAGCAAGGCTTCACGCTGTGCTTCCGGCAGTTCGCGGGTCATATCGGTGTCGATGAACCCTGGGGCCACCGAGTTGACCGTAATCGACCGCGAGCCGACTTCACGCGCCAGTGCACGGCTGAAACCTTCCAGGCCGGCCTTGGCGGAGGCATAGTTTACTTGGCCTGCGTTGCCCATGGCACCCACTACGGAGCCAATATTGATAATTCGGCCCCAACGCGCCTTGGTCATGCCGCGCAAAACGCCCTTGGACAGGCGAAACAGACTGTTCAGGTTGGTATCGACCACGTCGTACCACTCGTCGTCTTTCATGCGCATCATCAGGTTGTCACGGGTGATGCCGGCGTTGTTAACCAAAATTGCCGGCGCGCCGAACTGTGCGGTGATCTGGGCCAATACGGCAGCCACGGACTCATCGCTGGTCACATTCAGCTCAAGGCCGGTGCCCTGCACGCCATTTTCCTTCAAGGTCGCGGCGATACGCTCGGCGCCCGATGCGGAAGTGGCGGTGCCGATCACAACGGCGCCCTGACGGCCCAGTTCCAGGGCGATCGCCTGGCCAATGCCACGGCTTGCGCCAGTAACCAGTGCAACTTTACCTTGCAGACTCATGCAGGCTTCTCCTAATTTCGCAATTCAGGCCAGTGCCGCGCGGGCGGCAGCGAAGGCTTCAGGGGTGTTGAGGTTGGCGGTCGACACACCGTCGGCGCAACGCTTGTTCAGGCCCGCCAGGACCTTGCCCGGGCCACACTCGACCAGTTCGGTAGCGCCGTTGGCGGCCAGGGTCTGGACCGATTCAACCCAGCGCACTGGCTTGTAGAGTTGCTCCAGCAGGTCGCGCTTGAGAGTCTCGAGGTCGGGTGCAACCGCGGCACTGACGTTCTGCACCAACGGGATCTGTGGCGCCTGCCAGTTGATGGCTGCGATGGACTCGGCAAAACGCTCGGCAGCCGGGCGCATCAGTTCACAGTGGGACGGCACGCTCACCGGCAATGGCAGCGCACGCTTGGCACCACGGGCCTTGCAGCCTTCGATGGCGCGCTCAACAGCCGCCTTGGCGCCGGCGATCACCACCTGGCCAGGGGAGTTGAAGTTCACCGCGCTGACCACTTCACCTTGCGCCGCTTCGGCGCAGGCCTCGATTACCACCGCATCGTCCAGGCCCAGGATCGCGGCCATGCCGCCCTGCCCGGCCGGAACGGCTTCCTGCATCAACTGGCCACGACGCTCGACCAGCTTGACCGCTTCACCAAGGGTCAGGCTGCCCGCCGCCACCAGGGCGCTGTATTCGCCCAGGCTGTGCCCGGCAACAAATGCCGGACGCGCCCCGCCTTCTGCCAGCCACAAGCGCCACAGGGCGATCGAAGCGGTCAGGATGGCCGGCTGGGTTTTATCGGTTTGATTGAGCTGCTCTTCCGGCCCCTGCTGGGTCAGCGCCCACAGGTCGTAACCCAGGGCGTCGGAAGCTTCCTTGAAGGTATCCAGGATCAGCGGGTATTGCGCGCCCAGCTCGGCCAACATGCCGAGGGACTGCGAACCCTGCCCTGGAAAGACGAATGCGAGGGATGTAGACATGTAACAAGCCCCTAATGATCTGGTCGTCGGAAATAGTCGCTCCCGATCTTAAAATGAATGCCGGGAGCACACGAAACTGACAGATTGGATGGTCAATTGAACTGGCCGGTCACATTTAAGCACTCCCGGGCCAATTCGCCTAAGGCAACAGATCCTCAAGACGGCCGTGCAAGCGTTGCGGCAGGTTTTCCTGGATCTCGATCAAGGCCCGCGCAATCGCGCTTTGGAAGCCCTCGACACCTGCCGAGCCATGGCTTTTCACCACAATGCCCTGCAACCCCAGGAAGCTCGCGCCATTATGCCGAGCCGGCGCCAGATCAGCCTGCAGGCGGCGCATCAACGGCAGCGCCAAGGCACCCACCATGCGCGACGCCAGGTTGCGCTTGAACAATGCCTCGATACGCGAGGCAATCATGGTCGCCAGGCCTTCGCTGGACTTGAGCAGTATGTTGCCGACAAAACCGTCACACACCACCACATCGGCCTCGCCACGGTACAAGCCGTCACCTTCGACAAAGCCGATATAGTTCAAGCCCCGCGCACTTTGCAATAAGGTGGCGGCAAGCTTGACCTGCTGGTTGCCCTTGATGTCCTCGGTCCCGATATTCAGCAAGGCTACACGCGGACGGGCAACGCCCAGCGCTTCGGCGGCCACCGAGCCCATCACGGCAAACTGCAAGAGGTGCTCGGCACTGCAATCGACATTGGCGCCCAGGTCCAGTAGCTGGCAATAGCCTTTCTGCGTCGGGATCGCCGCGACCATCGCCGGCCGGTCAATACCGGGCAAGGTTTTGAGCACATGCCGCGACAAGGCCATCAACGCCCCCGTATTGCCGGCACTGACACAGGCTTGCGCCTTGCCATCACGCAGCAACTCCAGGGCCACTCGCATTGAAGAATCGGGTTTGCCGCGCAGGGCGGCCGCCGGCTTTTCATCCATGCTGATGGCTTCACTGGCTGGCGTAATCGTCAGGCGCGCGCGATCCACCGCCGGATGGCTGGCAATCAGTTCTTCAAGAAGGGAGGGTTGACCGACGAGGGTCAGGTGCAGCGAGGGCGTTGCAGTCAGGCTGGCAATGCAGGCCTGAACAATGCTGCGGGGACCGAAGTCCCCGCCCATTGCGTCAATCGCGATGACTTGAGCAGACAAGTGATTACTCGTCAGCGCCCTTGTCGATCACTTTACGGCCACGGTATACGCCTTCTGGCGATACGTGGTGACGCAGGTGAACTTCACCAGTGGTCTTTTCCACGGACAGGGTGCTAGCCTCGAGAGCGTCGTGCGAACGGCGCATGTCACGGGCGGAGCGGGATTTTTTGTTCTGCTGAACAGCCATAATTGATTAACTCCTAAACGTTTGGGTCACGCTTTAACTGCGCCAATACACTGAACGGGTTGGACCGCGTTACCTCGTCCTCGCTCGGCTCGGCCTCGTCATCGAGACCCTCCGGCTGCTGGCATTCTTCCGGATGATGAGCAGGCACAATGGGCAAGGCGAGCAAAAGCTCCTCCTCGATCAGTGCATGCAGATCCAATGGATCTTCGCCCAGTTCCAGCACGTCATAACCTTTCGGCAACGACTGGGTATTCGCACCCTCTTTCACCACAGCATAACTGCATTCGCTGTGGATCGGCAGGGTGACCAGCTCAAGACAACGCTGGCAAACCATTTTGACTTCGGTGTCGATAAAGCTGTGTATTACCACAGACTTACGTTCATCTCGTTCAAAAACGAATTTAGCCTGCACCGTACCGACAGTGTCGGAAAGCGGGTCGCAGAGTCTCTCCAAATCGGCCAGCAGCACTTCACCTTGAAGGGTGGTGCCACGATCAGCCAATTTGCGCGGGTCAACGTGAGGTGGAATCGGGTCATTCAACATAGGCGCAGCATTATAGGGATGCCCCCAGCCATGTCAAAGGAAATTCAGCCCTGTGCGTCAGCCGGTCACGTCGCTAGAATCGGCGACTGCCTTGAGGAGACGTATATGCTGCCGTTATTACTCGCGTCCAGCTCGGTTTATCGCCGGGAATTACTGAGCCGCCTGCACCTGCCGTTCACCTGCGGCTCGCCGGATATCGACGAAAGCCACCGCACTTATGAATCAGCCACTGAGCTGGTCAAGCGCCTGGCCGAACAAAAGGCCCGCGCCCTTGCGGCCAGCCATCCTGGGCATTTGATCATAGGCTCCGATCAGGTGGCAGCACTGGAAGGCCGGATCATCGGCAAACCCCACACCTTTGAAAACGCCCGCGAGCAATTGTTGGCGGCCAGCGGCAAACGGGTGAGCTTTCTTACCGGGTTGGCACTGCTTAACAGTGAGACGGGGCATTGCCAGGTCGACTGCGTACCTTTTACCGTGCACATGCGCGAGCTGGATGCAGAGCGTATTGAGCGCTACCTGCGGATCGAGCAACCCTACGACTGCGCGGGCAGCTTCAAGGCCGAGGGGCTGGGCGTGAGCTTGTTCCAGGGCACCGAAGGACCGGATGCGACCAGCCTTGTCGGCCTGCCGCTGATTCGACTGGTGGATATGCTGCTCGCTGAAGGCGTGCAAATCCCCTGAGAACACCATAAAAACAAATGTGGGAGGGGGCTTGCCCCCGATAGCGGTGGACCAGCCAAGTTATCTATGGCTGACACACCGCGACCGGGGGCAAGCCCCCTCCCACATTTTGATCTACAGCTGGCTTGAGATATCAGCGTAGCGTCGGGCCTTGGAAGCCCATGTACAGCGCAAGCTTCTCAGCCACACTGGCACCAAGCTTCTTGGAGAAGCGATCAAACGGCGATTCCTCAACCGTGAAATCCACCAACTCCTTCTCGCCAACCACATCCCGCGCCACCGAACTGGCACTGCCCAGGCCATCGATCAAGCCCAATGGCAACGCCTGCTCGCCCGACCACACCAGACCGGAAAACAGTTCCGGATGGTCTTTATCCTTCAGTCGGTCCCCACGACCCTGCTTCACGCTGGCAATGAACTGGCGATGGGTAGTATCGAGCACGCCCTGCCAGAACTGGGTCTCATCGGCCTTTTGCGGCTGGAACGGATCCAGGAACGCCTTGTGCTCGCCGGAAGTATAGATGCGCCGCTCCACCCCCAGCTTCTCCATGGTGCCGACAAACCCGTAACCGGCTGCCGTCACCCCAATGGAGCCCACCAGGCTGGCCTTATCGGCATAGATCTGGTCAGCGGCACTGGCGATGTAATAGGCCCCCGAGGCACCCAGGTCGGAAATTACTGCATAGAGTTTGGTATCCGGATGCAGTGCGCGCAGGCACCGAATCTCGTCATAGACATAGCCCGACTGCACAGGGCTGCCGCCCGGGCTATTGATGCGCAGGATCACGCCCTTGACCTTGGAGTCTTCGAACGCGGCGCGCAGGCTGGTGACGATATTGTCGGCGCTGGCGGGCTCCTTGTCGGCAATCACTCCGCGCACTTCGATCAAGGCAGTGTAGTGACTGCCACGGGTGGCGCTTTTTTCCATGTCCATCAGCGGACTGAACAGCGCCAGCATGCCGAGCAGGTAAACAAAGGTCAGCAGCTTGAAGAAAATCCCCCAGCGCCGCGAACGACGCTGTTCCTGGACGCTGGCCAGGAGGGTCTTCTCCAGCAGCTTCCAGCTTTTATCATCACTGTTCTCGGCCTTTTCGGGCGCTTTCCACTCGTCACTCATGCCATTAACCCCAGCAAAAACTCATTGGGCCCGGCTAAGCCAGGCCTGCAATTCAGAAAAATGATCAATCGTCAGCCTCGGCTCGTATTGCTGCAACGCCTCGCCAGCCTGGGCGCCATAACTGACCGCCACGCTGTCCATGCCGGCATTGCGCGCCATCATCAGGTCGAAGGACGCGTCACCCACCATCAATGCCTGGCGCGGCGATACACCGCAGTGATCCAGGATCTGCTCCAGCATCAGAGGATGAGGCTTGCTGGCGGTTTCATCCGCGGCGCGAGTGATGTCGAAATAATCCTCGAAACCATGGGCCTTGAGCACCCGATCCAAGCCACGGCGAGCCTTACCGGTAGCAACAGCCAGGTGATAGCCCTCGGCGCGAAACGCCGCCAAGGATTGCCTTACGCCGTCAAACAGTGGCGACGGCTCGGTTTCCAGAGCGATGTAGTGATCGGCATAGTGCTGACGGAACGCAACCAGTTCCTGGTCACCGATCTGCGGGTACAGGGTGCGAATAGCCTCAGGCAACCCCAGGCCGATGATGCCTTTAACCGCCAGGTCGCTGCATAACTCATAGCCTGAACGGGTTGACGCCATGTGCATCGACTCGACAATCCGACCAATGGAATCGGCCAGCGTCCCATCCCAATCGAAGATCAGCAGCTTGTAGTCAAGGTGCGACACTCAAACGCTCCACGGTCTTGGCCCACATCTCATCGACCGGCGCCTGCAATTTCAGCTCGCCGCCATCGGGCAGCGGCACCGTAAGCATATAGGCGTGCAGGAACAGGCGCTTACCGCCCAGGTCGCGGATTTCCTTGGAGAAACCCTCGTCGCCGTACTTGGTATCGCCAGCAATGCAGTGGCCCGCATGCAGGGTATGCACACGAATCTGGTGGGTACGACCAGTGACCGGCTTGGCCTCGACCATGGTGGCAAAGTCGCCGAAACGGCGCAGCACCTTGAACAGCGTCAGGGCTTCCTTACCCTCCTCGTCCACCTCGACCATACGCTCGCCGGAACGCAGGTTGCTTTTCTGCAGTGGCGCACGCACGCTCTTGATCGAACTGGCCCAGTTACCACGCACCAACGCCATATAACGCTTGTCCACGCCATCGCCACGCAAGGCAGTGTGCAGATGGCGCAACATGCTGCGCTTCTTGGCAATCATCAGCAGGCCGGAGGTATCACGGTCAAGGCGATGGACCAGTTCCAGCTCCTTGGCATCCGGGCGCAACTGGCGAAAGGCTTCGATCACGCCGAAATTCAGGCCACTGCCGCCGTGAACCGCAATGCCGCAGGGCTTGTTGATCACGATCAGTTTGTTGTCTTCGAAGACAATCGAGGCTTCCAGGCGCTGCAACAGGCCCTGGGCCAATGGCACAGGCTCGTCGCGCTCAGGCACGCGCACAGGCGGCACGCGAACGATATCGCCCGCCTGCAACTTGTACTCAGGCTTGATCCGGCCCTTGTTCACGCGCACTTCGCCTTTACGCAAAATGCGGTAGATCAAGGTCTTGGGCACGCCTTTGAGCCGGGCCAGGAGAAAATTGTCGATGCGTTGGCCGGCATATTCCGGCGAGACCTCAAGCAGCTGGACGCTGGGGGTCGGGGGGGTGGTAGTCGTCATGCCGGCGATGATAACAATTTTTTATGGAATTGAAGCACTTAATCATTGCTGCTATAGTCGCGAACGCCGCCAAAAGCGGCCTGGACAGAGGACATGCGGCAAACTGCCGGCCCTGACCATCGCAATTCATCAGGACGCGAGGCCGTCCTACGGGGCTTTCGCCACCTTGGAAGGCTCGGGATTGTAACAAGCGCAGGTGACATGAGGCCTGAAGCGAGTGCAGAAAGCAGAGTGAATACTCGCCTTTTGCGCCGATATTTACGGCCAGTTCACAAAGTGCAGTCAGTCTTGAGCCAGACCATGGCGAATGCTTCGGAAACAACGCCTGTTAAGAGCTGAGTGAGAGCGCAGTCGCCCACACCTAGTCTTGTTTAGCCATGAGCGTGGACTCCCCATTGGAGAACACGGTAAATGCCAACCCGCTGCGGATTCTGCGCGCGGCAGCACCCGAATTATCAGGGATACGTGTAGGGTGGAGATGCACAACCGTCGGACTGTGTAGCACTAGGCTTATATTTAGACGCTTCATCTCGTCCACAGTCGCCGGTTGATTCCTCCTCCTGACCTTAGCTTTTGTTGAAGTGGTGCCTTTGTCACCACCGCTAACGAGCAGGACGCGTCCGTCGCGATAGCGGCCCAATTGGCCGGTTATTGCTGGACACTGGAGTGGCCAACCACTCTTGACGCACCTGACACCGACCGTGAGAAGTCGTGTGTGCCGAACGCCGTTTCCGGCAGCCCGGAAACCGACGGTACAACATGAAAAGAATGCTGATTAACGCAACTCAACCCGAAGAGTTGCGTGTTGCACTGGTAGATGGCCAACGCCTCTACGACCTGGACATCGAATCCGGTGCACGCGAGCAAAAGAAGGCCAACATCTATAAAGGCCGTATTACTCGCATCGAACCAAGCCTTGAGGCTGCCTTTGTCGATTTCGGCTCCGAGCGCCACGGCTTCCTGCCCCTCAAAGAAATCTCCCGCGAATACTTCAAGAAAGCCCCCGAAGGCCGCGTGAATATCAAGGACGTCCTGAGCGAAGGCCAGGAAGTCATCGTCCAGGTCGAGAAAGAAGAACGTGGCAACAAGGGCGCCGCCCTGACCACCTTCATCAGCCTCGCCGGCCGTTACCTCGTGCTGATGCCGAACAACCCACGTGCCGGCGGCATTTCCCGTCGCATCGAAGGTGAAGAGCGCAATGAACTGCGCGAAGCGCTGAACGGCCTGGTCGCACCGGCCGACATGGGCCTGATCGTTCGCACTGCAGGCCTTGGCCGCAGCAGCGAAGAAATGCAGTGGGACCTCGACTACCTGCTGCAACTGTGGACCGCCATTAAAGAAGCGTCCCTGGATCGTTCCGCGCCATTCCTGATCTACCAGGAAAGCAACGTGATCATCCGCGCCATCCGCGACTACCTGCGCCAGGACATCGGCGAAGTGCTGATCGACAGCGTTGAAGCCCAGGACGAAGCCCTGACCTTCATCCGCCAGGTGATGCCGCAGTACGCCAGCAAGATCAAGCTGTACGAAGACAGCGTACCGCTGTTCAACCGTTTCCAGATCGAAAGCCAGATCGAGACCGCCTTCCAGCGCGTGGTCGAACTGCCTTCCGGCGGCTCCATCGTCATCGACCCGACCGAAGCCCTGGTGTCCATCGACATCAACTCGGCGCGCGCCACCAAAGGCAGCGACATCGAAGAAACCGCCCTGCAGACCAACCTGGAAGCGGCTGAAGAAATCGCCCGCCAGCTGCGCCTGCGTGATATCGGCGGCCTGATCGTGATCGACTTCATCGACATGACCCCCGCCAAGAACCAGCGCGCCGTGGAAGAGAAAGTCCGCGAATGCCTGGAAGCTGACCGTGCTCGCGTGCAAGTCGGCCGCATCTCGCGCTTCGGCCTGCTGGAAATGTCCCGCCAGCGCCTGCGTCCATCCCTGGGCGAGAGCAGCGGCATCGTCTGCCCGCGTTGCAACGGCACCGGCATCATCCGTGACGTTGAATCGCTGTCCCTGGCGATCCTGCGCCTGATCGAAGAAGAAGCCCTGAAAGACCGCACCGCCGAGGTCCGCGCGCAAGTGCCGATTCCGGTTGCCGCCTTCCTGCTTAACGAAAAACGCAACTCGATCACCAAGATCGAACTGCGCACCCGTGCCCGTATCGTCATCCTGCCGAACGATCACCTCGAGACGCCGCACTTCGAAGTCCAGCGCCTGCGTGATGACAGCCCGGAAGCCCATAGCGGCCAGTCCAGCTATGAAATCGCTGCTGCCGCTGCCGAAGTGGAAGAAGTCCAGCCAGCCGCTGCGACCCGCACCCTGGTCCGCCAGGAAGCCGCCGTGAAGACCGCGCCGGCCCGTGCCAACGCACCGATGCCTACCGAAGCCGCTGCTCCGGTTGCCGCCCCGGCCGCCCTGCCTGAGCCAAGCCTGTTCAAGGGCCTGGTGAAATCGCTGGTCAGCCTGTTCGCCACCAAGGAAGAGCCTGCTGCCCCGGTAGTGGTCGAAAAGCCTGCCACCGAGCGCCCGGCGCGCAACGAAGAACGTCGCAACGGCCGCCAGCAGAGCCGCAACCGCAACGGCCGCCGTGACGAAGAACGCAAGCCACGCGAAGAACGTGCACCGCGTGAAGAACGCGCCCCCCGTGAAGAGCGCGCTCCTCGCGAAGCCCGTGAAGAAGCCCCGGCCGTAGCCCGTGAAGAACGTGCACCGCGTGAAGAGCGCGCACCACGTACCCCGCGTGCCCCGCGTGAAGATCGCAAGCCGCGTGGCGAGCGCGAAGAGCGCGTGCGTGAACTGCGTGAGCCGCTGGACGCCGCGCCAGCCGTTGCTGCTGCCGCTGCTGCCAGCACCGAAGAACGCCCGGCGCGCCAGCCGCGTGAAGAGCGTGCCCCACGTGAAGAGCGCCAGCCGCGCCCACCGCGTGAGGAGCGTCAACCACGCGCTGAGCAAGCCGCTGCCGCCAGCGAAGAAGAAGTACTGACCGGCGAAGAGCAACTGCAGGAAGACGGCCAGGACAACGCCGAAGGCGATCGTCCACGCCGCCGCTCCCGTGGCCAGCGTCGTCGCAGCAACCGTCGTGAGCGTCAGCGTGACGCCAACGGCAACGTGATCGAAGGTTCGGAAGAAACCGGTGAAAACGCAGAAGCTGCCAACAACGAACCAACAGGCGCCGAACTGGCTGCTGGCTTGGCCGTTACCGCGGCCGTCGCCAGCTCGGTCATCAGCGCACCTGCTGAAGCCCAGGCCCACGAGCAAGCCGAGCGTGCTACTGCCGCTGTCGAAGAAAACGCTGTGGTAGAAACGCTAGCTGCCGAGACCCCAGAGGTTCAAGCGCCAGCTGTTGAAGCGCCAGTGGTCGAAGCCACTACCCCTGTCGAAACCCCAGTGGTTCCGGAGGTGGAAGTTGCCCCGGTTCGCGACGCACAGCCAGAAACCGAAGTGGTTGCCGTTGAACCGGCTCCGGTGGTTGAGCCTGCACCAGTGGTTGAAGCCGCAGCAGAAGCACCGGTTGTCGAAGAAGCCGCCCCGGCCGTGCGTGAAGTTCGCGAAGAACAGACTGCCTTCCAGTGGACTGCCGAACCTACCGCCCCGGTTGAAGCGCCAGCGCCTGCCCCTGTGATTGAGGAAGCGCCAGCCCCGGCTGCCGAAGTGGTTGAAGCCGCACCGGTTCCAGAGCCTGCGCCGGTGGTTGAAGCCCCTGTGGTTGCCGAAGTGGCTGCTCCGGTGGTTGAAGCCGCACCTGCCAGCGCTCTGACCGAGAACGGTCGTGCGCCGAATGACCCACGTGAAGTGCGTCGTCGTCGCAAGGAAGCTGAGGCCGCTGCTGCTGCGGCAGCCGCTGCACCGGCTGTGGTCGAAGCCGCTCCGGCTCCGGTTGCTGAAACCGTGGTAGAGCACGTGGCCCAGGAAGAAGAGCACGAGCCTAAACCCCTCGCCTGATTCTGCCAGCCACTAAAAAGCCCCGCCTGAGTGATCAGGCGGGGCTTTTTTTGCAAAAAATTCGAACATACTACTGCTCAAATTTGGGGGATTGCCCCCTCCCACATTCAGTCGGCGCTGAAACTCAACCGTTGCGGCACGTCCACATCCCATAGCACCCCAGGATCATCCACCTGCACGCCCCGCACCTGTGCTTGTGCAAACAAAGGCTTAGCGCCACGGTCCCCGGTCAACGCCATCAACGCAGGCCCAAATACACGACCGAAAGCCACCGGATGCCCATACTGCCCGGCATGCACCGGCACAGTGATACTTCCCGGATCGGCCAGCACGCGCTCGATCGTCGCGGATCGAATAAACGGCATATCACCCAGCACAACTAGCCAGCCATCCACCGAGGCGCTGGCCGCAACGGCTGCGGCAATGCTGTCACCCATACCAGCCGATTCCAGCAGCAGGACCTTGCAACCGTACGCCTCAGCTAAATGAATCACCTCAAGGCGCTCCGGTGAGGTCACCACCCAGCGCTCAACAAGCGTCGCGGGCAGGTTAACCAGCACCTGCTCGATCACCGGTCGGGAAACGCCATCCAGGCCCACGCAAACGGCCAGCAACTTGTCCTGATCAGCACCGGCTTCGGCGCGAAAACGACTGCCCTGCCCTGCGGCCAGCACGATCGCCGTGACAGTCACTGCGCCACCACCGCCAAGGGTTTTTTCTGCACCGGTGCCACGCCGTTCTTGATTGCGACAATTTCCGCCATCAACGACAAAGCGATCTCCGCCGGGGTATGGCTACCGATATGCAAGCCAATCGGCCCGTGCAAACGTGCAATGGCGTCCTCCGACAAGCCCAGGGCTGCGAGATTCTCTCGACGCTTCTGGGTATTGACCCGCGACCCCAGCGCGCCGATGTAGAACGCGGTGGAGTCCAGCGCTGTCAGCAATGCCATGTCATCCAAACGCGGATCGTGGGTCAGGCAGACGATAGCGGTGCGTTCATCAGTTTGGATATTCAGCACCGCCTCGTCGGGCATGCCTGGCACAAAGCGACCGTGCTGTTCTTCCCAGCCATAGACGAATTCTTCACGGGGGTCGCAGATCAGCACTTCGAAATCCAGCAAGCGCGCCATTTGCGCGACGTAGCGTGACAACTGCCCGGCGCCGATCAACAACAGGCGCCAACGCGGCCCATAAATGGCACGCAGACGCTCGCCGTCGAAGCTCACCACATCGGTCTTGCTCGCGGCGCTCAGGGCTACCGCGCCCGTGGTCAGGTCCAATTCACGCGCGACGACCTGGTGGTCTTCGCAGCGCGCCAGCAGTTCGGCCACCCAGCCCCAGTCATCCACCCGCTCTTCGGTCAGGCGCAGCGTACCGCCGCACGGCAAGCCAAAGCGCGCCGCTTCATCGCGGGTGACGCCGTAGGTGACCAATTGGACGGGTGGCCCATCATCAGCCAGCCGCCCGTCCTGCAGGCGTGCGATCAAGTCATCTTCGATGCAGCCACCGGACACCGAGCCAATCACCACCCCGTCGCCGCGCAAGGCCAGCATCGCCCCAGGAGGGCGCGGCGCGCTGCCCCAGGTCTGCACCACGCTGTACAACACTACGCGCTGCCCGGCGCGGCGCCACTCAAGGACGCTACGCAGGACATTCAAATCCACACTGTCCATCAAACCTCCTGCCAGCGTTGTTAATGAAATCGTCATTTACTGTAAAGCAAAAGAATCCAGAAGTGGCCGTACACACACGCAAACGCCCCGAACCAGTCGGGGCGTTTGCGGGTTGCCTTGGCGTCAGATCACGCCAGCAGCGATTTACTTGATGACAGGCGCCGGGCCTTCGGCCACACCCAGGTCATCTTCTTCGCGGGTGTCGGAAATACCGGTACCGCCGGACGCCAGCTCACTTTGCAGCTTGTCGGTGTCCAGCTCCTTGACCCACTTGGCCACAACGATGGTGGCAACGGCGTTACCCACCAGGTTGGTCAGCGCACGGGCTTCGGACATGAAGCGGTCGATACCCAGGATCAGCGCCAGGCCGGCCACCGGCAAGTGGCCTACGGCCGACAGGGTCGCAGCCAGTACAATGAAACCACTGCCGGTCACGCCCGCCGCGCCTTTGGAAGACAGCAGCAGCACCAGCAGCAGGGTGATCTGGTGGGTGATGTCCATGTGGGTGTCGGTCGCCTGGGCGATGAACACGGCAGCCATGGTCAGGTAGATCGACGTACCGTCGAGGTTGAAGGAGTAGCCGGTTGGGATCACCAAGCCGACCACCGACTTCTTCGCACCCAGGCGCTCCATCTTGATCAGCATGCGTGGCAATGCGGATTCGGAAGACGAGGTACCCAGTACGATCAGCAGTTCTTCACGGATGTAGCGGATCAGCTTCAATACGCTGAAACCGTGGGCGCGGCAGATGGCGCCAAGTACCACGACCACGAAAAGGACGCAGGTGATATAGAAGCAGATCATCAGCTGGCCCAACTGCACCAGAGAACCCACACCGTAGGCGCCGATGGTGAATGCCATGGCACCCAGGGCACCGATCGGAGCGAGCTTCATGATCATGTTGATGATGTTGAACATCACGTGGGCGAAGCGATCGATGAAGTCCAGCACCGGCTTGCCGTAGGCGCCCAGGCGGTGCAGGGCGAAACCGAAGATCACCGAGAACATCAGCACTTGGAGGATATCGCCGTTGGCGAAGGCGCCGACGATGGTGTTCGGGATGACGTTCAGGATAAAGCCGACAATGCTCTGGTCTTTACCGGCGGTGACGTAGGCCGCCACTTTGGAGGCGTCCAGGGTCGCTACATCGATGTGCATGCCCGCACCCGGTTGCACGACGTTGACCACGACCAGGCCGATCAGCAGGGCGATGGTGGAGACGATTTCGAAGTACAGCAGTGCATAGCCACCGGTCTTGCCCACCGACTTCATGCTTTGCATACCAGCGATGCCGCTGACCACGGTGCAGAAGATGATCGGGGCGATGACCATTTTGATCAGCTTGATAAAGCCGTCACCCAGTGGCTTGAGGGCCACGCCGGTCTGCGGGTAGAAGTGGCCGAGCAGAATACCGATAACGATTGCGACGATCACCTGGAAATACAGGGATTTGTAGATTGGCTGACGAGTCGTCATTGCAAAGTTCCTCAAACGTCCCGGGGGCAAATATCCGCCATTGCCCACGACACTTGAATTGCGAACCCTCCTGCACTGGAGGGATTTGTTGTTGGCGAAGCCTGTAGGACAAAGCCTGCGCTGTAGTCCTTATCGCAAACGGCGTGCCACTTTGCGCAAATCCGCTGAAGGCCTTTAGACATCTGGGCCAGGCGGGTTACTTCCGCCCCTGAGCACTCGATCATGTGGCGGATTTCCGCCCACCTAGCCGGTCTCGTCCTACAATTTGGCGGATATCCGCCTTGTCGCTCGACCGGGTCATGGCTACCATCCGCCACTCCACGGACGAGGCCCTTGCATGCGCGAACGTACCATCGCCAGTCACTACGCCCGAGCAGCCCTCGGCGGTGCGCGTCGAGCCGGTTACGACTACTCGGTGTTGTTGCAGCAGGTGGGCATCACCCCTGAACTGCTGAGCGAGCCTCGCGCCCGCATTGCACCGGAGCAATTCACCCGGCTGCTGCAAATGCTCTGGCTGGAGCTGGATGACGAGTACCTGGGGTTTGCCGATGGGCCGAGCAAACGCGGCACCTTCGCCATGATGTGCCACGCCCTGATCCATTGCCGCACGCTGGAGAAGGCTCTGGAGCGCGGCTTATTGTTTTATAGCCTCTTCCCGCAGGGCCCGCGCTGGCAGCTGACGAAAGAAGGCGATATGGCGCGACTGAGCCTGGACGACTCACAGCTATGGGACCCGGATCACTTTCTCAGTGAGTGCCTGCTGGTGATCTGGCATCGCCTGGGCAGTTGGTTGATCGGCCAGCGAATCCGTCTGCAGCAGGCAACCTTCAGTTACCCCACGCCGGCCCATGCCAGTGAATACGACCTGTTGTTCCCCTGCCCTCACATGTTCGACGCGCCGAACAGCAGCCTGGTATTTCCCAGCCGCTACCTGAGCCTGCCCCTGTTGCAGGATGAACGCACCCTCAAGCATTTCTTGCAGCGCTCGCCTGCCGACTTATTGTCCCGACCGGATGAAGGCGACAGCCTGAGCAGCCAGTTGCGCCGCTTGCTGAGTCGCGATCGTACGCCCTGGCCGGACTTGGAGGCCGTCGCCCAGCATTTGCACATCAGCCCGCAGACCCTGCGCCGGCACCTTCGCGAAGAAGGCACCAGCTTTCAGGCATTGAAGGATGAGTTACGCCGGGATATTGCCATCTACCATTTGGGGCGGGCGGATTTGTCCTTGCAGGAGATTGCCGAGCATTTGGGGTTTTCTGAGCCGTCGGCGTTTCATCGGGCATTCAAGAAGTGGACGGGGCTGACACCGGGGGCGTATCGCGCGCAGGGGAGTTAAACGGAGGTGGACTTGGCTCAGCACGGGTATCTACACAACTTTTGGTATGCCCCCTCCCACATTTGGATCGCAGGGCATCAGTCAGATAGCGGTCGACTGTCTGGCCACCATCGCGTAAGCCCAGTCGATAGACATCACAACGCCGGAAAATGGATCCTGAAAGCCGCGCCGCCTAGTGCCGAGTCCCCTAGCGTCAAACGCGCGTTGTAGCTCTCGATAATGTCCTTGACCACCGCCAGCCCGATGCCCTGCCCCGGGTGCTGGCGATCAAGCCGCTCGCCGCGCTGCAGAATCCGTGCGCGCTGGTCGGGCGGCACACCGGGGCCGTCGTCTTCGATACACAACTCAATACCGTCAAGGTTTTCCACCAGGCTGATACGCACCTGACGCAGGCATAGGCGATAGGCGTTTTCCAGCAAGTTGCCGAGCATTTCGAGCAGGGCGCCTTTCTCGATGGGCACGTCACACTCTTGCGGCAGGTCAAAGGAGACGTTGACGCGCTTGTCGCGGTAGACCTTTTCCAAGGTATCGCACAGACTTTGCAACACCGGCTCCAAACGCACCTGGTGGCGCACCAGGCCGCTTTTACGCAGGCTGGCACGCTGCAATTGATAGCCTATCTGCTGGCTCATGCGCTCGATCTGCGATTGCAGCACCCACGCCTGGCCACGGTCTTCGTGGCGCTGAGCCATGTCCTCACTCACTCCCTGCAAGACCGCCAGCGGGGTTTTCAGGCTATGGGCCAGGTCATCCAGGGAATCGCGGTAGCGGGTGCGTTGCTCGCGTTCACTGTGCAGCAATCGGTTGAGGGAGCCGGTAAGTCGCAGCAGTTCGCGGGGGTGTTCTTCGGAAAGGCTCTCACGGGTGCCACCTTCGATCTGGTCAAGCTCCTGGCTCAAGCGTCGCAGGGCTTGCAAGCCCCAGGTCAGGCCCAGCCACAACAGCGTCAACAGCACGAGCAAGGCGGCGCCGAAGCCCAGGTAGAGGTTCTCGCGCAAGCCTTCGAGGGTCAGTTGATATTCACGCACCGGTTGCAGGGCGACGATACTGAACGCCGCACTCTTGCCCCCCAGCAGCTTGACCTCGACGTCATACACGAAAAATTCCTGGCCATTAGCTTCGCGGATGCGCGCAAACTCGTTGCCGCGCCCATCGTAGCGCGGCTTGTAGTTGATGTTTTCTTCCCGGGTCGCCCGCGAACGCCATACCAAGTGGCCCTCGCGGTCGTAAATATAGCCAAGCAGCCGGCTGTCGGTGAGGTTGAAGCGTTCATCCGGCAGCTGCGCCGGCATCAGCAGGCGATTATTTTCGACCCGCGCGGCGGAGATCAGGGTGGTCACGTCCGACGCCAGGCGCTGCTCGATGGAATCCTGCAGGGCCAGGCTGAACGCGCCTTGCATGGCGGGCAACAAGCCGAGCATGAACAGCACGGCCAGGGTGGCGGCCGCCAGCATCAGGCGCACACGTAGTGAGCGAATCAACGGCAGCGCTCATTGAACAGGTAACCCAGGCCGCGCACAGTATCGATCGGCTTGAACCCGGTCGGTCCTTCCAGCTTGCGGCGCAGGCGGCCGACCAGCACTTCGATGACGTTCGGGTCGCGTTCGTCGTCATCGGGGTAGAGCTGCTCCATCAAACGATCCTTGGCCACCACTTGTTGATGGTGACGCATCAGGTATTCGAGGATTCGATACTCATAAGCGGTCAACGCCAGCGGCTGTTCATCCAAGGAGGCTTGCTTGCGATTGAGGTCCAGCAACAAGGGCCCGGCAATGATGGTGGACTGGGTAAAACCGCTGGAGCGGCGTAACAAGGCGTTCATCCGCGCCTCCAGCTCTTCGAACTGAAACGGCTTGACCACATAGTCGTCGGCACCGGCCGCCAGGCCTTCGACTTTATCCTGCCAGTTGCCGCGGGCAGTCAGGATCAGGATCGGAAAGGTCTTGGCCTGGGTGCGCAGTTGGCGAATCAGGTCCAGGCCGCCCATGCCGGGCAGGCCAAGGTCGATGATCGCCAGGTCATGATTGAATTGGCCTGTCTGGTACAGGGCTTCCTCGGCATTGGCCACGGCTTCGACCACATGCCCGCTGTCGGTCAGGCGGGTAAACAGGTGATGGCGCAGCAGCGCCTCATCTTCCACCACCAGCAATTTCATAAGGCTCTCCAAGGCAATTCAACTATCCGACCGAGGGATATCATAGCGGCCCTGCACGTCTTGCGGGCGCAGTTTAATGCCATTGTAATGGCCCGTCAGGTGCGGGTAGCCGCTGCGATAGTCGGGTTGCGCGGCGCTAGCGCCCAGGGCCCGCCCCCACGGCGCGGTCTGGGTGCCGGCGTCTTCGAAGCTGACACGATGGATCGGGCTGCCGGATTTCTTGGTTTTCTCGCTGCCAAATGCCCTAAAGTCGCCATCCGAGGCTTGCACGCCGGCGGTGGCGCCGAGCATGGTTAACGCCAACATCAGCTTCTTGATCGCAGTCATGGTGGTTACCTCATACGCGTTTAGGCTGTGGGGTCCAGACTACGCAAGCGCCCCTGAACTCCCCCTGAACAGGCTCTGAACCACAACTGAACCGCTGCCGGGCTATCCACTGGCGCGCCAACTCGGCAAAATGCTGCGCATGACGCCCCTACCCGCTTGCTGTACCCCACTCGATGCCCGTTGGCCGCTGCCTGCCCCCTTGCCGGGTACGGTGTTTTTGAGCACGCGATTCGACCCGGCCTTATTGAACCCCTTGGATTTCCAGCGTAGCGCCGTGCCGCCGCCGGCGAGCATCCAGCGCTCGGTGGCCAAGCGGCAAGCGGAGTTTCTCGCCGGCCGCCTGTGCGCCCGCGAAGCGCTGCAACGACTCGATAACCTCAACTGCATCCCGGCGATCGGTGAAGACCGCGCACCGGTCTGGCCTGGGCATATCAGTGGCTCCATCACCCACAGCACCGGGCACGCGGCAGCCATTGTCGGCCACAAGACGCAGTGGCGCGGGCTGGGGATGGACCTGGAGAACCTGCTGGCCCTGGAACGGGCGGAACGCCTGGCTGGGGAGATTCTGACGGCCGATGAGTTGCAGCGCATGGCGGCACTACCGCGTGAGCAGCTCGGGCTGCTGGTGACGTTGACGTTTTCGGTCAAGGAGAGTCTGTTCAAGGCGCTCTATCCGATCGTGCAAAAGCGTTTTTACTTTGAACATGCCGAGGTATTGGAGTGGTCGCAGGCTGGGCACGTGCGGCTGCGGTTGCTGACGGACCTGTCGAGTGAGTGGTGTTGTGGCAAGGAGTTGGAGGGGCAATTTGTGCTGGAGGGGGAACAGTTGTTGAGCCTGGTGGCCGTCGGCGCTTGATAGGACGCTATCGGGGTTTCTCTTGATCCCGGGGCCAACTCAGGCTGAAACATGCCCCGCCCAGATTGTTACTTTTGCTGATCAACGCCCGCCCGCCGTGCCAATAGATGATCCGCCGCACAATCGACAGGCCCAGGCCGTGGCCGCCAGACGCTCGGGTGCGGCTGTCGTCCAGGCGCAGGAATGGCGTAAATATCCGCTCCCAGGCACTTTCCGGCACGCCTGGGCCATCGTCTTCCACGTCAATGCGGCAGCGCACCTGGCCTACCTGGTAACTGATCAGCACGTGGCCCTTGGCGTGGCGCATGGCGTTACTCACCAGGTTCTGCAGGGCACGGTGCAGGTAGCGTGGTTCGGCGTCGACCCAGGCGTCATCCCAATGCGCCGATGACAGGCAAATACCGCGGGTAACGGCGACCTGCGGGCGCAGTGGCGACAATTCGCCGATCACCTGGTCGAGCAAGGCATCGAGGTCCACCCGCTGGAAATTCAGCTCCGGCGCCCCTTGCTCCAGGCGCGCATAGGTGAGCATCTCATCCACCAGGCCATCGAGGTCCTGGATATCGCCGTCCATGCCTTCCAGGTATTTGCGCCGAGCTTCGGGGGTGGCGGCATCACCGATCATCTCCAGGCCAAACCGCAGGCGCGCCACCGGTGTGCGTAACTCATGGGACACCGCACGCACCAGCTCGCGCTGAATCGCCAGCAATTGTTGCAAGTGCTCGGCCATGCCATTGAATGCGGCCGCCAGGCGCCCGACCGAATCAGCTCCTCGGGCCGGCACGCGGACCTCCAGGTTGCCCTTGGCGATGCGTGTAGCTGCCGCTTCCAGGCCTTTGAGCCGGCGCTCAAGCTGACGCACCAGCAAATAAACGATCAAGCCGATCAGGGTCAGGCCGATCAAGGTGATCAGAATCAGCCATTGCGCCGGGTAAGGGTTCATTTGATACAGCGGGCCGATCTCCAGCACCCATGGTGTGCCAACCATGCCGGCAAACACGCGGATCGAATCGCCGCCCTTGCCCAGGGCCATCACCGTATCGCCTTCCGCTACGCGCCGGCGCTGGTCGTCGTCCATGTCGGCCTGGTCAAGGGCCACCAAGTGCATTTCAAAACCAAAGCCCTTGGCTTGCTTTATATCGGCCAGGCGCTGCGGCTGCTCGGCGACTGGAAAGCGCACCAGTTCGTCGGCCAGCAGGTAAATGGTCGCACGGGCCAATTGCTCGCTGATCTGCTGCACTTCGCCGGTGAGCACCAACTGCTCCTGTTCGCTGACCAATCGCAGCACCCGCGCCGCATGGGGGCCGGTCTGTTCCACCAGGACCTGGCCACGTTGCAGGCGATTGCGCTGACCCAGGTCCAGTTGCGCCTGGGTGAACGTGCGCAGTTCCAGCGGAATGCCCAGCAAGCGCTCCCACACCGCCAAGGCGCGCAGCCGCTCAATGGCACTCATGGGTTGCAAGTTATCGCCCATCAACGCAAAGGTGCCGTGGGCCAGGCGCTCGCGGTACTGGCCGCTGCGCACATCGTTGAGCAGGTGCAACGCCAGGGCACCGAGCAGCGCCACCAGGATCAGCGCCGCGCACATGCCGCCGTAGATGCGCAGGAAGATCGAGTTCACAACGGCATATCGGCGGCGGCTTCGGGGACGAACAGGTAGCCTTTGCTGCGGATCGTCTTGATCAGGCGCGGATGAATCGGATCGTCGCCGATCTTCGGCCGAATGCGCGAGATGCGCACATCAATGGAGCGATCCTGGCCGTCGTAGCCGATGCCGCGCAGGGCGATAAAGATTTCCTCGCGGGACAGGATGCGCCCGGCGTTCGCCACCAACAGCCACAACAGGTCGAACTCGGCGCTGGTCAGTTCGATACCGCCATCGTGCAACCAGGCCTCGCGCAAGGCGTTGTCCACCACCAAGGGGCCGAACTGCAGGCGGCGCTGGTTTTCCACTATGGCAGGTAACGCCGACTCGCTGCGGCGCAGCAATGCCTGGATACGCGCCAGTAACAAACGTGGGCGCACGGGTTTGCATACATAGTCGTCTGCACCCATGTCCAGGCCCAGTACCTGGTCCATATCGTCGGTGCGCGCAGTGAGCATCAGGATTACACCGTCATAGCGCTCGCGCACCTTGCGGCAGATGCTCAGGCCATCTTCGCCGGGCAGCATCAGGTCGAGGATCACCAGGTCTGGTTGTTCGGCGATGATGCGCGCCGCCGCCTGTGCGCCGTCGCTTTCCACCGACACACACAGGCCGTTACTTTCCAGGTATTCGCGGGTCAACTCGGCGAGTCGCTCGTCGTCCTCGACGATCAATATCTGCCAGGCTTCTTGCTCCATGCGCTACCTCGGTTCTTTATTGTAGGAGCGAGCTTGCTCGCGAAGAACGCAAGGGCACCGCGCTTATCCAAGTGTGCTGCATTATCGTTGACGATTTTCGCGAGCAAGCTCGCTCCTACAGTTGTCATGTGGAGCAAGCACGCTATCGCCCTGATCAAGGCAGATTGTAGCCATGGCACGCCCCTTAAAAACAAGCCTGGAAATCCATTCGGAGATCACGTTTGTTTGTGATAGGGTTCGCGCCCTTCGAAAATGGGCAGGCTGTTTCAAGCCCGAAATATTTAATGACAAACGGCGTAATCCAGCAGCAATGCGGCCTACACGCCTATTCGACCTTTCTTACACATTTTACTCACAGCGTTATCCACAGGTTACTCCGTTGCTAACCCCTCGAAAACGCATTATCTTGTACCTCGGCGCTCATGAAGACCCTACATGTAGGGTTTTCGACACCAGCGTCCAACCACACAAGTGGCTCGAAACTCAAGCGTTTTATTGCTAGCGCAGCGTTGAACCAACAGATTTTTCAGTAGACCAAACCGCTCACGCGGATGGCAGCTGTTCTCCATCCCCGACATGGAAAACGGTACGGGTGTTGCAGGAAAAAGCCTGGCACTCGCAATCAAATATAGAACGTGGAGACAACCCCCCATGCAAACCGACACAACTCGCGAGAACCCGCAGGGCTCCGTGCCGCAGGCCGCTGATTCGAACCTGGATCTGTCCGCCACTGCACCTGGCCAACTGCGCGTGATCAAGCGTAACGGCACTGTCGTTCCTTATACCGATGACAAAATCACCGTCGCCATCACCAAAGCGTTTCTTGCAGTTGAAGGCGGCACCGCTGCTGCCTCGTCGCGCATCCACGACACGGTTGCCCGCCTGACCGAACAGGTCACCGCAACCTTCAAGCGTCGCATGCCATCGGGCGGCACTATCCATATCGAAGAAATCCAGGACCAGGTCGAACTGGCCCTGATGCGTGCCGGCGAGCAGAAAGTCGCACGCGACTACGTGATCTACCGTGATTCGCGCGCCAAGGAACGTGCCGTGCGTTCCCCGGCTGAAGAAGCTGCCGTGCAAGCGCACCCGTCGATCCGCATCACCCTGGCCGACGGCAGCTTTGCGCCGCTGGACCTGGGCCGCCTGAACACCATCATCACCGAAGCCTGCGAAGGCCTGGAAGAAGTCGATGGTGACCTGATCCAGCGCGAAACCCTGAAGAACCTGTACGACGGCGTGGCCCTGACCGACGTCAACACCGCCCTGGTGATGACCGCCCGTACCCTGGTTGAACGCGAGCCGAACTACTCGTTCGTGACCGCGCGCCTGCTGATGGACACTCTGCGTGCCGAAGGCCTGGGCTTCCTGGGCGTGGCCGACAGCGCTACCCACCACGAGATGGCCGACCTGTACGCCAAGGCCCTGCCCGCCTACATCGCCAAGGGTATCGAGTTCGAATTGCTCAACCCGGTGCTGGCCACCTTCGACCTGGAAAAACTCGGCAAGGCAATCAACCACGAACGTGACCAGCAGTTCACCTACCTGGGCCTGCAAACCCTGTACGACCGTTACTTCATCCACAAGGACGGTATCCGCTTCGAACTGCCGCAAGTATTCTTCATGCGCGTGGCCATGGGCCTGGCAATTGAAGAGAAGCAGAAAGAAGACCGCGCCATCGAGTTCTACAACCTGCTGTCGTCCTTCGACTACATGTCGTCGACCCCGACCCTGTTCAACGCAGGCACCCTGCGTCCACAGCTGTCGAGCTGCTACCTGACCACCGTGCCGGATGATCTGTCGGGCATCTACCACGCGATCCATGACAACGCCATGCTGTCCAAATTCGCTGGCGGCCTGGGTAACGACTGGACGCCGGTGCGTGCCTTGGGTTCGTACATCAAGGGCACCAACGGCAAGTCCCAGGGCGTCGTCCCCTTCCTGAAAGTGGTGAACGATACCGCCGTCGCCGTGAACCAGGGTGGCAAGCGCAAAGGCGCTGTGTGTGCCTACCTGGAAACCTGGCACATGGACATTGAAGAGTTCATCGAGCTGCGCAAGAACACCGGTGATGACCGTCGTCGTACCCACGACATGAATACCGCCAACTGGATCCCTGACCTGTTCATGAAGCGTGTCTTCGATGACGGCAAGTGGACCCTGTTCTCGCCATCCGAAGTACCGGACCTGCACGACCTGACCGGCAAGGCCTTCGAGGAGCGCTACGAGTACTACGAAGCCCTCACCGAGTACCCAGGCAAGGTCAAGCTGTTCAAGACCATCCAGGCCAAAGACCTGTGGCGCAAAATGCTGTCCATGCTGTTTGAAACCGGCCACCCATGGCTGACTTTCAAAGACCCATGCAACCTGCGCAGCCCGCAGCAGCACGTGGGCGTGGTCCACAGTTCGAACCTGTGCACCGAGATCACCTTGAACACCAACAAGGACGAGATCGCCGTTTGCAACCTGGGCTCGATCAACCTGCCTAACCACATCGTCAACGGCCAGCTGGACACCGCCAAGCTGCAACGCACCGTCAACACCGCAGTACGCATGCTCGATAACGTCATCGACATCAACTACTACTCGGTGCCACAGGCGCAGAACTCCAACTTCAAGCATCGTCCAGTGGGCCTGGGCATCATGGGCTTCCAAGACGCGCTGTACCTGCAGCACATTCCTTACGGTTCGGATGCTGCGGTCGAGTTCGCCGACAAGTCCATGGAAGCGGTCAGCTACTACGCGATCCAGGCTTCCTGCGACCTGGCCGACGAACGCGGCGCCTACGAGACGTTCCAGGGTTCGCTGTGGTCCAAGGGCATCCTGCCGCTGGATTCGCAACAGATCCTGATCGAACAGCGTGGCCAGAAGTACATCGATGTCGACCTGAACGAAACCCTGGACTGGGCACCGGTACGTGCCCGTGTACAGAAAGGTATTCGTAACTCCAACATCATGGCCATCGCACCGACCGCTACCATCGCCAACATCACCGGCGTGTCGCAGTCGATCGAACCGACCTACCAGAACCTGTATGTGAAATCGAACCTGTCGGGCGAATTCACCGTGATCAACCCGTACCTGGTCCGCGACCTGAAAGCCCGCGGCCTGTGGGACTCGGTCATGATCAACGACCTGAAGTACTACGACGGTTCCGTGCAGCAGATCGAGCGCATCCCGCAAGAACTCAAAGAGCTCTACGCGACCGCGTTCGAAGTGGACACCAAGTGGATCGTTGACGCCGCCAGTCGTCGTCAGAAGTGGATCGACCAGGCCCAGTCCCTGAACCTCTACATCGCTGGCGCATCGGGCAAGAAGCTGGACGTGACCTACCGCATGGCTTGGTACCGTGGCCTGAAAACCACTTACTACCTCCGTGCCCTGGCCGCGACCAGCACCGAGAAGTCGACCATCAACACCGGTAAGCTCAATGCTGTTTCCAGCGGCAACCACGGTGATGATTCGGTACTCGCAGCCCCCGCCGGCCCGGCACCAGTGCCAAAGGCCTGCGCGATTGACGAGCCGGATTGCGAAGCTTGCCAATAAGCTGAACCCATCCAGGACTTGAACGCCCTGGATTTAAAAAGCCCGATGAACCCCGACTGCACAGGGTTTATCGGGCTTTTTCGTTTATCACGCCTAGAGGAACGCGTACGCAATACCCTGCTTCGGCGCGCCACCTCGCCGCCCCCATAGCTCAACTTTACCGTCGATGACCGCCATTGAATGGCGATCATAGGCCACGACGCCCAGCTTGCCGCTCGCCAGTTCGCTACTCGATGATTGCCTGTAGAGCCCTTTCAAACCAAGGCGATCCAAAGCTTCGTGGGGCATTTCGCCGTTGTTCAGGCTTTGCATCGCATGGGCAAAGCTCTTTTTCGATTCGTTCGGGTTGTCGTCCAGGCCATTGCCCTCCATCTGCGCACGCTTGGCGCTCGCCGCAAACATGAAGTTAGCATCAGTCAACATCTGCGGATTATCGCCCTTGAACTGCGCATACCTGGCTGCCTGCTTCAACTCATCCTTGGATAAATCAAGTTTGAACCCATCGCGCATGGTCACCTGATAGCCATTCGCCGTTTCTTTTACCTCTTTGAAAACGTCAGTAGGCTTCTGACCAAACTTCATCATTGCGCCCTTAATCGCTGAAACGGTGACGCAATTGCCGTCCGGCCCCTGGCTGAATCCACTCCAGATATTGTCTGGTTTTTTACCTGGGCTACTTTCATCGGGCTTGTAGTTGAAGTGCTTGGAGCCTTCGGTAATCGGCAGATTACTCATGGGCTCGCTGGGGCCGAAATTGTTCGGGCTTGGCGTACCGCCTCCACCACCTCCTCCTCCACCTCTTGGCGATGGGCCAGGGGAAGGCGGTGAGGGCGTTGGCGACGTATCATCCAGCTCCGGGAACCACATCCTCATCATACGCCGCAGATAATCCAACCAGGAGACGTCAGCCTTCTCCATCAACTCCTTCATGATCTCTTTGAATTTTTCGTCTCCGAGCTCTTCGCGCTTATCGTTCAGCTTGTCGCGAAGCTCTTGAGCGGTCTGGCTCTTGGAGGTTTTTTCGGCATCCATCAATTCGCTGAGCAGTTGCCTGACTGACTCAGTATTGGCAGCCCTGTCGTCATTGAACCCGTACGCCGGACTTTGCCGCCCGTACACACCCTCATAGATACTCGCGTCAAAACCACGCGCTCCCCGCGCGCCACTCTCCCACAGTGCATAACCCGCCATTTACTTCCCCTATAGTCGCCGGACGACAACTGTCCGCTGGCTGATCCGTGGCCAAATCGGCGTTACGCGTTCCCGCATCGGGGCGTAGTGAAACGAGCAGCAATAACTATTTCGCGCACACAAAAAAGGCCCCTCGATCGAGGGGCCTTTGATTGAACGCTGGTGCTTAGGTGACGGTATCAAGTCATCTGAATGATGGTCTGCATAATGGTGCTCTGGGTGGAGATGGTCTTGGCGTTCGCCTGGTAGTTGCTCTGGGCCTTGATCAGGTCCACCAGCTCGTTGGTCAGGTTGACGTTGGAGGCTTCCAGAGAGGAGCCCTTGATCGAACCCAGGGTGCCAGATTCCGGCGCGTCGTAACCCGGCTGGCCCGATGCAAAGGTCTCTTTCCAAGCCGTACCGCCAGCCGGCTGCAGGCCTTGCTCGTTGTTGAAGCTGGCCAGGGAAATCTGGCCGATGGCTTTGCTCTGCTGGTTGCTGAAGGTTGCGAACAATACACCGCTGCCGTCGATTTTCAGGCCGGTGATCTGGCCAGTGGCATAACCGTCAGTGACCGGCGGATTGCGGTAGCTGGCCGAGTTGTACTGAGTGACGTTGCCCATGTTGATAGCAATGCCGTCCTTGTTCGCTGTCGCATCGTTAGGCTTCCAAACACCATCGGTGACTGTGCCAGGTACCCAATCCTTGATGGTCAAGGTGTTGCCGGCGACACCACCGGTCACGATGCTCTTGAGATTACCGGCACCATCGAAACTCAGAGTCGAGGGCACAGGCGCCTTCACGTCAGCGCCAGTACCGGTAGGCGCCGAACCATCAGGGTTGCGGCCATCGATCAAGGTGTAGGACTGCCACTGGTTGGCATCGGTTTTCACCAGGTACTGCACCATAGGGTGGGCGTTACCCTGAGCGTCATACAACGTAGTGCCGTATTGCGTGGTGAATGTTTCGGACTTGCTCGGATCAAACGGATTCTTGGTCTGGTCGATCACCGGCGACGAGGAGTTGAGGTTGCTGGCCGAATCCACCTTGGTGGACGCCTTCGGTGGCAAGTTTGCCAGGTTCAGTTGCAGGTCGACCAGGCCACCCTTGGTGATCTTGCCATTCTCGTCCGCCGCGTAACCCTGCAGACGCGAAGTGCCGGTGTTGTTGGTGATGTAGCCGTCCTTGTCCGCACGGAAAGCACCGCTACGGGTGTATTCCAGCGAGCCGTCGCTACCCTTCTGCACGAAGAAACCACCACCCTGGATCGCCATGTCGAGGATGCCGCCACCGCCGTTAACGTCGCCCTGGGTGAACTGCTGGGACACCGCCGCCAGGTTCACACCGTTGCCGATAGTATTCTGGCCAGTACCCAGCTTGGAGGCCGCGTAGATATCGGCGAATTCCGCACGGGATGACTTGAAGCCAGTGGTCGCGACGTTGGCGATGTTGTTGCCGGTCACGTCCAGTTGTTTGTTGGCCGCATAGAGGCCGCTAAGGCCGATATTAAAAGACATGTTCTCTCCCTCTGCCGTATCTAGCCGGCTCTATGTACCGATAGTCTGAATTTGCGACAGCTTGACGCTGCCCATGCCGCCTGCAAGGTTGAGCAGCATTTCGCCGCCGGTCTTGCTCAGGGTCACGCTGGTTACCGTGGCCGGCAGCGAGGTGGCCAGGGCCACCGCGTCACCCTTGTCGTTCTTGGTAGTGGCATTGAAGGTATAGGTGCCGGCTGGGGCGATTTCGCCCTTCTCATTCTTGCCATCCCAGATAAAGCTCTGGCTGCCGGCACTCTGCGCGCCCATATCCACGGTGCGCACAACGTTGCCGTCCTTATCGGTGATCTTGACGGAAACGTTGCCCACCGCCGATGGCACTTCCACCGAACCGTTCATGCTCTTGCTGGTATCAACCATGGCTTTGTCGGTCTGGATAATGATCGACCGCCCCACCAGCGACGAAGCCTGCAGCGCTTGCGAGGAGCTGAAGTTGCTGGAGATGTTATTCACCGAGTCGTTCAGGGTGTTGATGCCTTCAAGGCTGCTGAACTGCGCAAGCTGGGCCACGAACGCGCCGTTGTCCTGGGGCGACAGCGGGTTCTGGTTTTTCAGCTGGGTGACCAGCAACTGCAGGAATGCATCCTTGCCCAGCGCCTGGTTGCCGGTCGCGGCTTTGGAAACATTCGCTACATTGTTCGAAGCATCCTTGACCTTGGAATTGAACAGGTCTTGGACTGCCGTGTTGTTAGACGTATCAACGATGGCCATTATTTGGCGCCCCTTATCACTGACCCAGGGTCAAGACCTTCTGCATCATGGCTTTGGCGGTGTTCATCATTTCCGCGTTGGTCTGGAACGAGCGGCTTGCGGAAATCATGTCGGCCATCTCCTCGACCACGTTGACGTTGGGGTAGTAGACGTAACCCTTTTCGTTCGCAGCGGGATGGTTCGGCTCGTAACGGGCCTCAAGGTTGCTCTGGTCTTCGACTACACCCAGCACCTGCACACCGGAGCCGGCTGCGTCCTGATCCTGGAACAACGAATCACTGCCGCCGCTCTGACCAGCCTGGAACATGGTGGCAAACACCGGGTGACGGGCGCGGTAAGTCTGGTCAATGCTCGAAGACACGGTCTCGGCGTTGGCGATGTTACTGGCGACGGTGTTCAAGCGCGTGGTTTGCGCGCTCATGCCACTGCCGGCAATATTGAAAACACTGGACAGAGACATGGCTTACTCTCCACGCAGGGCTGACATCAGCCCTTTGAATTTACTATTGAGCAGGGTGAAGCTGGCCTGGAAGTTCACCGAGTTCTCGGCGTAATTCGATTGCTCCAGTTGGGCGTCGACGGTGTTCTGGTCGATCGACGGCTGCATCGGCGTGCGATACAGCAGCGACTCGTCAGCATTGCCCAGGCCCTGCGCTTCGATATGACGGTTGTTGGTCATGTTCAAGGCGAAGGTGCCGTTCTTGGTCTTGTCCTGCTGGGCGGCGAGCACGGCGGAGAAGTCCAGATCCCGAGCCTTGTAGTTCGGGGTATCGGCGTTGGCAATGTTGTTGGCCAGGACTTCGGCACGCTGGGCGCGGAAGCCCAGGGCTTGTTCGTGGATACCGAGCGCTTTATCGAAGCTGATGCTCATGACGGAGACCTTTAGGCTGACCTGCTGTTCGTTAGCAGGGTTATAGCAAGGTGCATGCCAATCTTGTTAAGCCCCCTATTTCAAGGGCTTTCGGGGAGATTGCCGGCGGCTATGCCAGAAAAGCGGCAAGTGTTTTCCGCGTGGCGCCAGTAAAGCGGCAATGGGCATTGCCACTTTTATTTATCTTGCCGCAATACAAAGATGGGAGGGGGCTTGCCCCCGATGGCGGTGGTTCAGTTGATAAATCTATCACTGACACACTGCTATCGGGAGCAAGCCCCCTCCCACGCTCCCACATTGACTTACTTGGCCTGGTAGATGATTCCCGGGCTGCACTGCACCATCTGGAAATGGTCCGGCAGGCCGTTCAAGGCTTCGGAAGCACCGAGGAACAGATACCCGCCGCGCTTGAGCGTGCCGTGGATGCGCAAGAGGATGTCTTTCTTTACTTCGGCCGAGAAATAGATCAGCACGTTACGACAGAACACCATATCGAACTTGCCCAGGCTGGCATAACTGTCGAGCAGGTTGAACGAGCGGAATTCCACGCGGTTCTTGATCGGTGCCTTGATCGCCCAGCGCCCCGCCCCTTTCGGATCGAAGTAACGCTGCAGGCGCTCCTGGGACAGGCCGCGGCCCAGCGCCAGGCTGTCGTACTCACCGGTCTTGCAGTTGGTGAGCATGGTGCCGGACAGATCCGTGGCGACAATTTGCGCGCCGGCTTTCAACTGGCCCATATTGGTCCGTTCGAACTCGTCGATGGACATCGAGATCGAGTACGGTTCCTGCCCCGAAGAGCACGCCGCCGACCAGATACGCAAGCGCTGGCCCGGGCTGGCCTTGATCGCCTCCGGCAGCACTTTGTTCTTGAGCACTTCAAAGGGGTAAGTATCGCGAAACCATAAGGTTTCGTTGGTGGTCATGGCATCGACCACCATCTCCTTGAGCCCGCTGCGCGGCTGCGCCTGGATCCGCTGGACCAACTCACCCAGGGACTTGATGCCCTGCTGTTCCATCAGCTTGTTGAGACGGCTGGATACCAGGTATTGCTTGTTTTCACCGAGCAATATGCCACAGGCTTTTTCCAGGAAGACCCGGAACTGTTCGAAATCCAAATTACCCGTAGACAATGGTACCGCCTCTTAAATCGTGTGACCGCCAGGGGAGAATCCCTCAGCTGTGATCTGCTGCCTTGATCCGGTCGACTACCCGGGATGCGAGGTCATCAGGACGGAATTTGGCCAGGAAGTCATCAGCACCGACCTTCTTGACCATTGCCTGATTGAATACCCCCGACAACGAAGTATGCAGGATGATATGCAATTTTTGCATGCGTGGATCGTTGCGTATCTCGGCCGTAAGGGTGTATCCGTCCATTTCCGGCATCTCGATGTCGGAAATCATCATCAAGAACTCTTCTTCTGGCTTCTTGCCTTCGTCCACCAGTTTGCGCAGGTAGTCCAGGGCCTGGCGACCATCATTGAGCGCCACTACGTCCACACCGACAGTTTGCAGACAACGCGTGACCTGCTTGCGCGCCACTGAAGAGTCGTCCACGGTCAGTACGCGCAAAGACACGGCCTTATGCGCGGTCTCGGCATCCACCACACCGACGGAGATGGTTTCCGAGGTCGGCGCTACTTCGGCGAGGATTTTCTCCACGTCGATGATTTCCACCAACTGGTTATCGACCCGCGTCACCGCCGTCAGGTAGTGATCGCGCCCGGTGCCCTTGGGCGGCGGGTGGATTTCTTCCCAGTTCATATTGACGATACGTTCCACCGAGCGCACCAGGAACCCCTGGGTCTTGGTGTTGTACTCGGTAATGATCACGAAGGGACTCTGGCGGTCTTGCAAACCTGAGGACCCCGTGGCCAATGCCAGGTCGAGAATCGGAATAGTCGCGCCACGGATGTTGGCCACGCCACACACGACCGGATTGGACTTGGGCATGATCGTCAACTTGGGGCATTGCAGCACTTCACGCACTTTAAACACGTTGATGCCATACAACTGCTTGCCGTCCAGGCGGAAAAGCAACAACTCCAGGCGATTCTGCCCTACCAGCTGTGTGCGCTGGTTTACTGAATCCATTACACCTGCCATGCCCAGACTCCTAAAACTAGGGGTACGAAGCGTACCCAACACTAAACGGCACGAGCTTTGCTATTTGTTGTTCATGGATATTAAAACGACAGTTTCCCGACGCTTCGGCTGCCAACGCTATCGCAGATTGCTCTGCGCCACGATGGCGTTGCTTGCCTTGGGGCTCAGTGCTGCGACCCGTGCCGACAACGTTACCCTGCCTGATGTACTTATCGGCGTCACCCAAGGGTTTCTTGAGTTCACTGTAGAAGATTATCTGGCAACCACACAGACGCCGGGGCGTTATGAAATCCAGGTCAATCAGTTGGACCCGCGTTTGCGCATGCCCATGTGCGACAGGGAATTGACAGCCACCCTGGAAAGCCCCTCTCAACCCATTGGCCGGGTCACGGTGAAAGTACGTTGTGAAGGTGCCTCGCCGTGGACAGTATTCGTGCCTGCCCAGGTCAAGCTGTTCCGTGATGTGGTTGTCGTTGCGCGGCCGCTGAAACGCACCGGTATTATCAGCTTTGAGGATGTGGCCCTGCGTGAACGGGACATCAGCCAGATCAACCAGGGCTATATGACCTCAGTGGACCAGGCTATTGGGCAGCGGCTCACCCGACCAATGGTCACCGATCAAGTCATCACATTGGTTCACCTGGAACAGGCCGAAGTGATTCGCAAAGGTGACCAGGTGGTGATTTCCGCCAGCAGCGGCGGGTTGAATGTAAGAATGCCGGGTGAAGCGCTGTCCAACGGCGGCATGAGCGAACAGATCCGTGTCAAGAATCTCAACTCCAACCGCGTCATCAAGGCGCGCGTGACCGCCCCCGGGCAAGTCGAGGTCGCTTTATAGAACACTGGTAGAGGACGCTGGGTTTTCCTACACTGTGCACGAGAAGTTCCGTGTGGAGATTTATTGTCATTCGCGCCTAAAGTTTGTTTGGGTATGGCCGAAAACATGGCAAGCGTCCAAATACCCAGAGGTTTTTTCAACATGGTCATTGATTTCAGTCGTTTGAATAACGCCCCGGCTTTGCCAGGCAGTACGCGCACCAGCGGTGCCAAGGACAGCGTAGAAGCCAAGCCACAGCCTCTGTCCGCCAAGGCAGAACAGGCCAGCGTCAGCCAGAGTGGGGAATCGGTTCACCTGAGCAATGAGGCTCAACAGTTGCAGAAGGTCACTGACTCGCTGCGCGACCAGCCGGTTGTCAATAAAGCCCGGGTGGCCGAGTTGAAACAGGCCATCGCCGATGGCAGCTATAAAGTCGACAGCAACCGTGTAGCCAGCAAGCTGCTCAACTTCGAAGCCGAGCGCTAGGCAAAGGCCTGCGCAGGGCTTTTGGACGCTTAAAACCCAAGGCCAGCCATGCACCACGACGAACATTTGCTTCAACTGATCATTGATGATCTGGCGCCGACGCAGCAATTGCTCGAGCTGCTCAAAGAAGAGTCCCTGGCCTTGTACGGCCGGGATATGCCCTTGCTGGAAGAAATCCTGGCGCGCAAACAGTCGCTGATCGTGCTGCTTGAACAGCATGGCAAGAAGCGCAGCGAGATCCTGATCAGCCTGGGCCTGCCGGCCGATCACGATGGCCTCGCGCAACTGGCCAGTCATTCATCGGTCGGCGACCAGTTGCTGTCACAAAGTAAGGAACTCAACCAATTGCTCGCCCAGTGCCAGGAAGCCAACCAGCTCAACGGCCAGTCGATCCAGCTTCAACAAGCCACGACCGCCAATCAGTTACGCATACTCCACGGCGGAGAACCTCCGGCCCTGTACAACGCCCAAGGCTCCACATCACGCCTGGTCAAGCCAAGCACCCGCAGCCAAGCCTGACGCCGGTTTACAGCGCGGCCTATCCAAGGTGCGCTACATACTGGCAAAATGCCGGTTCTTGCGTGTAGTCGTATTTTGCCTGGAGATGGAAGAACCGTGTTCAACGCCCTTAATGCGGAAGATGCCCCGCAGCCACCGAAGGTGCTCACCACGCCTCTGGAAATCGCCAGCACTTTGCGGATGCTCCAAGACAGCCATGATCCTTTGATCATCACCTTCCACGAGCGCAGCCAACGCTTCCAAAGCTATCTGGTGGACGTTTCCCGCGATAGCAAGACGCTGGTACTGGATGAAATGATTCCCCGTGACGGTGAACGCTACCTGGAGAATGGCGAACCCTTTCGTATCGAAGGTTTTCACGATGGTGTGCGGATTGCGTGGGAAAGCAACGGCACACTGAGCCTCAGCGAAAAGGACGGCCACCGCATCTACAGCGGCAACATGCCCGACGAGGTGGTCTACCATCAGCGCCGTAATGCTTTTCGCGCCGCATTGAAACTGGCGCAGTTGGTGAATATCGAGTTGGGTGGCGAGAAGCTCAAGGTGCCAGTCAACGGTAAGTTGCTGGATATCTCCGCCACCGGCTGCAAGCTTCGCTTTGAAGGCGACATCTCCGAGCGCCTGCAACTGGGCCAGGTCTACGACCGCTTTGTCGCTGCCCTGCCCTTTGGCAGCATGACCACCGCCGTAGAATTGCGCTACCTGCACTTCGAAGACAAGCTCAACATCACGTTCGCCGGCGTGCGCTTCCACAACATGAGTGGCTTGGTGCAACGCCAAGTGGAGCGCTTTGTGTATCAGTTGCAGCGGGAAGCTCGGCGTTTCGACAAAGACGACGATTTTTAAGCTCTAAACGCTGAGGCAAAAAAACGGGCAGATCCTGGTGGGATCTGCCCGTTTTTCGTTCAGGGGCGCGCCCTGCTCAAGTCATGAGGATGTTCGTCCGGGGCCAGGGGCTCTTTTGGCTCTTCGCTAGCCGGCTCATCCATTGCTGGTTCAGGCTCTGGATCAGGAACACTGACTTGCATCTGCTCCTGCACCACCTGCTCATCCACCCGAGGGTCCAGGGCAGCGACCAACGGCGAACTGGACATGCTGTCGGGCATCGCCACGTGATGCAGCGGCGCGTCGTCGACCTGATGCAGATTGGTGACCGCCTTCGGTCGAATTCGCCACACCAGGATCAACGCACAGAGGCTGAAAAACGCGTAGAGCATCTGGCTGCCGAATAGCTTCATGACGACACCTGCCAACAGGGGCCCGACGCTCGCACCTATGCCATAGGTCACCAGCAGCATGGCCGTCAGCGAAACCCGACGGTCACCTTCGACGTGGTCGTTGGAAAAAGCCACAGCCAAGGGGTACAGGCAGAACTGCACCAGCGAACAAAAGAACCCCGTCACGAACAGCACTTCCAAGGGCACCTGAGTCATGATCGCCAGGGGCAATGCCGTTATCGCCAGGCACAAGGCAAAGCAGCGAATCAGCAGTGCTCGGTCATAGCGGTCCGACAACCAGCCCAGAGGCCACTGCACAAGCAAACCGGCGAAAATACAGCTACCCATGAACAAGCCAACCTGTTCAGTCGTCAGCCCCTGCTGGGACGCGTAGAGCGGCGCCAAACCGTAGAACGAGCCCACGATCAACCCTGCGCCCAGCACCGTACTGAGCGACTGCGGCACACGCTTGATAAAGAAGCGAGGCTCCATCGGCGCCGGGTGCAATGGTGCCGGGTGAATACGTCGGGTCATGGCCACCGGCACCAGGCACAGGGCAAAGCACAAGGCGACCAGCATCAACAGCTCGAGGCCAAGGTGAGGGTGCATGACCAGGATCAACTGGCCTAGCACCAGCCCTAGATAAGACGCGATCATGTAGCCACTGAACACTACGCCGCGCTGTTTGGCATCCGCCTGCTCGTTGAGCCAACTTTCAATGACCATGTACTGGCACATCATGCCCAGGCCTACGATCATCCGCAGCACGATCCAGGCAGGCAACCAATCGATCAAACCGTGGCCCAGCACCGCTGCGCCGACGATCCCAGCGCAGGTGGCGTAGGCACGAATATGCCCGACCCGGGCAATCAGGCGGTGGCCGATCTTGCCACCCAGGACCAAGCCAAAATAGTTGGCGGCCATCAGCGCACCGACCCACAGGCTGTCGACATTGTCTGCCGCAAGGCGCAAGGCCAGATAAGTACTGAGCAGGCCGGAGCCAATCAGCATCATCAAGGAAGCGAAATAAAGGGCTCGAAAAGATTTCCAGATCTGGCGCATCGGCGTTCCGAGCGGCTCCTTGCAGTGAGAGACAGGGCTATCGGCATGATAGTCCGGGGTGGGCGGGTCCGGACAGGCGGTATTGTCTGTTTCCGGGGATTATTTTGCATAAGAGCTCAGACGCTGCACCGGTGTCTGCAGGTACACCATAGAGATAAATACATAACGCACCTGCTGTGAACCCCGAACCGCTGCAAGGTTCGACTGAACTTGGGCAGCATTGCAAAAAGTCTCAATAGTGCAGCGCAGAGGAGAACCAGTAAGGGATATGGAACAAGCACCGGGCGGCATTTTTCGAACGCCCAAAACAAAACCCCAACTGCTTTCGCAATTGGGGTTTCGGAATTTAATCTTGACGATGACCTACTCTCACATGGGGAAACCCCACACTACCATC
>NZ_LMGQ01000016.1:0-35703 GCF_001427465.1 Pseudomonas sp. Root569
GTCAGTCAGGTCAGTCAGCCTATGCCTTGGCTGACACACCGCCATCGGGAGCAAGCCCCCTCCCACATTTGTTACCGCATTTCTTCAGTTATTGACCACTGTAGATCTGGTCAAACACCCCGCCATCATTGAAGTGGGTCTTCTGCACCGTGCGCCAGTCGCCAAAGGTCTTCTCCACCGACAGGAAGTCCACCTTCGGGAAGCGGTCGGTGTACTTGGCCAACACCTTGGGGTCCCGTGGGCGCAGGTAATTGTTGGCCGCAATTTCCTGGCCTTCCGGCGACCACAGGTACTTCAGGTAGTCTTCCGCCGCAGTACGGGTACCTTTCTTCTCGACCACTTTATCCACCACCGACACAGGCGGCTCGGCTTCGGCGGACACGCTTGGGTAGACCACTTCGAACTGATCGCGACCAAACTCACGGGCGATCATTTCTGCTTCGTTTTCGAAGGTGACCAGCACGTCGCCGATCTGGTTGGTCATGAACGTGGTGGTGGCGGCACGGCCACCGGTGTCCAGCACCGGCGCTTGTTTGAACAGTTTGCCGACGAAGGTCTTGGCCTTCTCTTCGTCGCCGCCGTTCTTGAGCACATAGCCCCAGGCCGACAGGTAGGTGTAGCGGCCATTACCCGAGGTCTTCGGGTTGGGGACGATCACCTGCACGCCGTCCTTGAGCAAATCCGGCCAGTCTTTCAAAGCCTTGGGGTTGCCTTTGCGCACGATGAACACGGTGGCAGAGGTGAACGGTGCACTGTTGTTCGGCAGGCGCGTCACCCAGTTGTCCGGCACCAGTTTGCCATTGTCGACCAGGGCATTGATGTCGGTGGCCATGTTCATGGTAATCACGTCAGCCGGCAGGCCGTCGATCACCGAGCGTGCCTGTTTGCTGGAGCCGCCGAAGGACATCTGCAACGTCAGCTTGTCGTCCGGGTGCTCGGCTTCCCAGTGCTTCTGGAAGGCTGCGTTGTAGTCCTTGTAGAAGTCGCGCATCACGTCGTAGGAGACGTTGAGCAGGGTGGTCGCGGCCTGGGCGGAGCCTGCCAAGGCCAGGCTGGCGGCCAGAAGAGAGGCGCTGAGGATTTTTTTCACTGCTCATTCCTTGTTGTTGGAGAAGAGGGGAGGCAATTTGCCAGCGACTATAGCCGGGCCTGCATAGACCTATAAAGATTAAAAAGACCTTTGCTTATTCCAGTTTATGAAAGAGGTTACTGCCACAGCGCGAGCAAAAAGCTGCATTGGGTTCATGGCTGTTCTTCTTGCAAGCCGGGCAGTCGGTTTGCAGCTGCTCACCGCGTATGGCACTGGCCAGCTCTGCAGTAAAAATGCCCGTCGGCACCGCGATGATCGAATAACCGGTGATCATCACCAGCGACGAAATCACCTGGCCCAGCGGCGTCTTGGGCACGATATCGCCGAAGCCCACGGTGGTCAGGGTGACGATGGCCCAGTAGATGCCCTTGGGAATACTGGTGAACCCATTTTCGGGGCCTTCGATCACGTACATCAGGGTGCCGAACACCGTCACCAGCGTACACACGCTGACCAGGAACACCACGATCTTCTGCTTGCTGCCGCGCAGCGCCGCCATCAGGTAGTTGGCCTGCTTGAGGTACGGGCTGAGCTTGAGTACGCGGAAGATGCGCAGCATGCGAATGATGCGGATGATCAGCAGGTACTGCGCATCGCTGTAGTACAGGGCGAGGATGCCGGGGACGATGGCCAGCAAGTCCACCAGGCCGTAAAAGCTGAAGGCATAGCGCAGCGGCTTGGGCGAGCAATACAGGCGCAGGCCGTATTCGATGGCGAAGATCAGCGTGAAGCCCCACTCGATATAGGCCAGCACATCCGCGTAGTTCTGGTGGATTTCATCGATGCTGTCGAGCATCACGATCACCAGGCTGGCGAGGATGATCAGCAGCAGGATGCCGTCAAAGCGCCGCCCGGCGACGGTGTCGCTTTGGAAAACCATGATGTAGAGCCGCTGGCGCCAGTCGTTGTTACTGTCCATAAGTCCTGCCTGAAGCGAATATCGAGCAAGCCTAGGGGGATTCGAACGGACTGTCCATGTGGGGTTTGCGCAGCATTCGCTGGCCGGCGCGCACCAGCCAGCAGGCGAGGATAAACGGTGCGGTCAGCGCAGGCAGGTGCAGGGCGGCGAAACCTGGGGTGAGGATGATTGCCAGCAGGATGCCCAGCAGCGGCAACCACGGCTGGCGACATGACAAGCCCAGGACCAGGGCGACCAATGCTGGGTTATAGCTGTGCAGGCCGAGCAGGGCGCCAGTGGGGTCGTTCAGCCAAAGGCCGGCCAGCACGCCGACGCTGGCACCGCCGAGTGCCCACAACGCGGCGCGGCGGTCGGCCAGCAGCAAGCCCGCGGCAATCAATACGCCTGCCATGGGTTGCTCCAACAGCATGATTTGTCCAAGACCGATAAATGGAGCGGCGAGAATAGAGAAGGTGCCGGGCTCGGTCAGCGCAAGGGCGCTTCCAGGTACGCACCCGAGCAGCAACCAGCCGAGGCCAACAAAGGGCGCGGTATAGGCGGGCAAGTCCTGGGGCTGGTTCGCGTGTTTCAACCATTGCCGGGTAAGGATCGCGCTCAAGCCCCCGCACGCCAGGATCAACGGTGGCACCAGCGCCGACCAGGCAAAGTGCTGGCTGATCAACAAGCCCAGCAGTACGCCGTTGTAGCTGTACAGTCCAGCCTGGCGCTCAGCTTTGGGATAGCCACGGCGCTGGGCCGTGAGCAACCCCGCGACCCCGCCCAGCAGCGCGCCGCCGAGCAAGGCCGGGGCGCCGATCAGGATCGCCAGCAGGCACAGCAGGCCGCACAGTGGGTGGCGTTGCAGGAAAATCTGGCTGAAGCCATTGAGCAGAGCTTCGGCCCAGTCAGGGCAGGTGTGGTTGTGCATAGCGGCTCCCTGTAGGAGCGAGCTTGCTCGCGAAAAAACCAAGGGCGCCGCGTACATTCAGGCAACCCGCGTCATCGTTGACGTTCTTCGCGAGCAAGCTCGCTCCTACAGTAGGATCTCGATGCGCAACGAATTGGTCGACCCCGGCTGCCCAAACGGCACCCCCGCGGTAATCACCAAGGTATCCCCGCGTTGCGCCATGCCCTGGGCCTGGGCGATTTCCAACGCGGTGGAACACACCTCATCCACCTGGCGCAGACGATCATTGACCACCGAATGCACGCCCCACGCCACGCTCAAGCGCCGCGCCGTGGACAGGTTCGGCGTGAGGTTGAGGATCGGTGCCACCGGCCGTTCCCGTGCGGCGCGCAAGCTGGAACTGCCCGACTCGCTGTAGTTCACCAGCACCGCCACCGGCAGGATGCTGCTGATGCGCCGGATCGCACAGCTGATGGCGTCCGACACCGTGGCATCCGCCTTGGGCCGGCTGACGTCCAGTTGCGCCTGGTAATCCGGGCCGTTTTCCACCTGGCGGATGATCTTGCTCATCATCTGCACGGCTTCCAGCGGATACTCGCCCGACGCGGTTTCCGCCGACAGCATCACGGCGTCCGCGCCTTCGGCCACGGCGTTGGCGACATCGGTGACTTCGGCACGGGTCGGCGCCGGGGAGAAGCGCATGGACTCGAGCATCTGTGTGGCGACCACCACTGGCTTGCCGAGTTGGCGGCAGGTGCTGATGATGTCTTTCTGGATCTGCGGCACGCTTTCGGCCGGTACTTCCACGCCCAGGTCGCCTCTGGCTACCATGATCGCATCGCTCAGCTCGGCAATTTCCTGCAGGCGCTGCACGGCCGAGGGCTTCTCGATCTTGGCCATCAGGAACGCCTTGTCGCCAATCAGCTCGCGGGCCTCGCGGATGTCTTCCGGGCGCTGTACAAACGACAGTGCCACCCAGTCCACGCCCAGTTCCAGGCCGAAGCTCAAGTCGCGGCGATCTTTGGCGGTGAGCGGGCTGAGTTCCAACAAAGCTTGTGGGACGTTTACGCCTTTACGGTCGGACAGCTCACCGCCATTGAGTACGGTGGTGTCGATGGCGTCGGCATGCTTGGTAATCACGCGCAGGCGCAGCTTGCCGTCATCGAGCAGCAAGTCCATGCCCGGTTCAAGGGCTGCGATGATTTCCGGATGGGGCAGGTTGACGCGGCGCTGGTCGCCGGGCGTCGGGTCCAGGTCCAGGCGCAGGGCCTGGCCACGAATCAACTGCACCTTGCCTTCGGCAAAGCGCCCGACCCGCAGCTTTGGCCCTTGCAGATCCATGAGGATGCCCAGTGGGTAGTTCAACTGGCGCTCCACCTGGCGAATCCACTGGTAGCGCTGGGCATGGTCGGCGTGTTCGCCGTGACTGAAGTTGAGACGGAAGATATTCACCCCGGCTTGCACCAACTCAAGGATGTCATCGATGCCGTCGGTTGCCGGGCCCAGGGTGGCGAGGATCTTGACCTTCTTGTCAGGCGTCATGTTTGGCAGTCTCAAGGATCAGGATGGCACGGAAGTCGTTGACGTTGGTGCGGGTCGGCTCGGTGATGATCAAGTCGCCCAGGGCGTCGAAATAGCCGTAGCCGTTGTTGTTATCCAACTCGTCGCTGGCCGACAGGCCCAGGGCTTCGGCGCGGGCGTAGCTGCTGGGGGTCATGATGGCGCCGGCGTTGTCTTCCGAGCCGTCGATGCCATCGGTGTCGCCGGCCAGGGCGTACACGCCGGGCAGGCCCTTTAGGCTGTCGGTGAGGCTGAGCAGGAATTCCGCATTGCGCCCTCCACGGCCATTGCCGCGCACGGTGACGGTGGTCTCGCCGCCAGACAGGATCACGCAGGGCGCCGCCAATGGCTGGCCGTGCTGGACGATCTGCCGGGCGATACCGGCATGTACCTTGGCCACTTCCCGCGCTTCACCCTCCAGGTCGCCGAGGATCAGCGGGCTGAACCCGGCCTGGCGCACTTTCACGGCTACCGCTTCCAGGGATTGCTGTGGGCGGGCGATCAATTGGAAGTGGCTGCGGGCAAGTACCGGGTCGCCGGGCTTGACCGTTTCCGAGTCGGGGTTTTGCAGCCAGCTGTGCACCGAGGCAGGGGCGTCGATGCCGTAGCGCTTGAGAATCCCCAGGGCCTGCTGCGAGGTGCTGGGGTCGCCGACGGTAGGGCCGGAGGCGATCACCGTGGCCTGGTCGCCCGGCACATCGGAAATCGCGTAGGTGTATACGGTGGCCGGCCATGCCGCCTTGGCCAAGCGCCCACCCTTGATCGCCGAGAGGTGTTTGCGCACGCAATTCATCTCGCCGATGGTGGCGCCGGATTTGAGCAGGGCTTTATTGATGGCTTGCTTGTCGGCCAGGCTGATGCCTTCGGCGGGCAGGGCCAGCAATGCGGAGCCGCCGCCGGAGAGCAGGAAGATCACGCGGTCGTCTTCGGTCAGGTGGCTGATCAACTCCAGCACGCGCTGGGCCACGGCCAGGCCGGCAGCGTCGGGGACCGGGTGGGCCGCTTCGACCACCTCGATTTTTTGGCACGGCGCGCCGTGGCCGTAGCGGGTGACCACCAGGCCCGACACTTCGCCCTGCCAGCAATTCTCGACGACCAGGGCCATGGCGGCCGCGGCCTTGCCGGCGCCGATCACGATCACCCGGCCACTGCGTTCGGCAGGCAGGTAAGGCTCAAGCACTTGCCGGGGATGGGCGGCGTCGATGGCTGTGGCAAACAGCTCGCGAAGCAGGTGTTGCGGATCGACCGACATAAGCGGGCTCCCTGGGGATTCTTGTTATTTGTAGGAGCGAGCTTGCTCGCGAAAATCGTCAACGATAACGCGGGTGACCAGGCAGCCAGCGGTGCTCTCAGGTTTTTCGCGAGCAAGCTCGCTCCTACCGGGGGGATTGCGTAATTTCGTTACTTGTCGCGGATCGAGAAGTTGGCCATATGCTCCAAGCCCTTGATCAGCGCCGAGTGGTCCCAGTTACCGCCACCAATGGCCGTGCAGGTGCTGAACACTTGCTGGGTGCCGGCGGTATTCGGCAGGTTGATCCCCAGTTCCTTGGCGCCGGCCAAGGCCAGGTTCAGGTCCTTCTGGTGCAGGTTGATGCGAAAGCCCGGGTCGAAAGTACCCTTGATCATGCGTTCGCCATGCACTTCCAGGATCTTCGACGACGCAAAGCCGCCCATCAGCGCTTCCCGCACCTTGGCCGGGTCGGCGCCGTTCCTGGAGGCGAACAGCAGCGCTTCGGCCACCGCCTGGATGTTCAGTGCAACGATGATCTGGTTGGCGACCTTGGCGGTCTGGCCATCGCCGTTACCGCCCACGAGGGTGATGTTCTTGCCCATGGCCTGGAACAGCGGCAATGCACGTTCGAATGTCTGCGGTTCGCCACCGATCATGATGCTCAAGGTGCCGGCCTTGGCGCCGACTTCACCGCCGGACACCGGTGCGTCCAGATACTGCGCGCCGGTCTCGTTGATCTTCGCCGCGAACGCCTTGGTGGCGGTGGGGGAGATCGAACTCATGTCGATCACCACTTTGTTCGGCGACAGGCCGGCGGCCACGCCGTCGGCGCGCAACAGCACGTCTTCGACCTGTGGGGTGTCCGGCACCATGACGATGATGAATTCGGCTTCTTGCGCGACTTGCTGCGGGTTGGCCAGAGCGATGGCGCCAGCGTCGATCAGCGCTTGCGGGGCCTTGCCATGATGCTCGGACAGAAACAGTTGGTGCCCTGCTTTCTGCAGGTTGGCGGCCATGGGCTGGCCCATGATGCCGGTGCCGATAAATCCGATTTTAGCCATGATCAAAATCCTCTTTTTTATTCGGTAGGCAGACTTGTTGAGGTTTGCCAGACACATCAGGTCCAATGTGGGAGGGGGCTTGCTCCCGATAGCGGTGCATCAGTCGACACACCTGTTGAATGAAAGATTGCTATCGGGAGCAAGCCCCCTCCCACAGGGGTTAGGCGGTATGTGTTAGAGCGCGTTATGGGTATTGAGCCAACCCAAACCTGCTTCGGTGGTGGTCAATGGCTTGTACTCACAGCCAACCCAACCCGTGTAGCCAATGCGGTCCAGATGCTCGAACAGGAAGCGATAGTTGATCTCCCCAGTCCCCGGCTCATTGCGCCCCGGGTTATCCGCCAGCTGGATATGGTTGATCACACCCAGGTGCGTTGCCATGGTCCGCGCCAGGTCACCTTCCATGATCTGCATGTGGTAGATGTCGTATTGCAGGAACAGGTTGTCGCTGCCCACCTGCTCGCGAATCGCCAGGGCCTGGGCCGTGTTATTCAGGTAGAAGCCCGGGATGTCGCGGGTGTTGATCATCTCCATCACCAGCTTGATGCCTGCCGCTTGCAGCTTGTCGGCGGCGTACTTGAGATTGGCGACAAAGGTCTTTTCCAGGGTTTCGTCTTCCACGCCCTGTGGCCGGATACCCGCCAGGCAGTTGATCTGGGTGTTACCCAGTACCTGGGCGTAGGCGATAGCCAGCTTGACCCCGGCGCGGAATTCCTCGACCCGGTCCGGGTGGCAGGCCAGGCCGCGCTCGCCCTTGGCCCAGTCGCCGGCCGGCAAGTTGAACAGCACTTGGCTCAGGCCGTTGGCATCGAGCTGCGCCTTGATCTCGGCGGAGCTGAACTCATACGGGAACAGGTATTCCACGCCTTCGAAGCCGGCATCGGCGGCGGCCTTGAAGCGCGCAAGGAAGTCCTGTTCGGTAAACAGCATGGACAGGTTGGCGGCGAAACGCGGCATAGGGTTCTCCTTAATCGAGCAGGGAAATGGCGGTCGGTGCATCGTTGCCGACCAGGGCCAGGTCTTCGAATTCATTGACGGCGTTGATTTCGGTGCCCATGGAAATATTGGTCACCCGTTCCAGAATAATCTCAACGATCACCGGCACCTTGAATTCTTCGATCATTTCCTGGGCGCGGCGCAGGGCCGGCTGGATCTGCCCTGGCTCGAACACGCGCAGGGCCTTGCAACCCAGGCCCTCGGCGACGGCCACATGGTCGACGCCATAGCCGTTGAGCTCCGGGGCATTGAGGTTGTCGAAGGACAGCTGCACGCAATAGTCCATTTCAAAGCCGCGCTGGGCCTGGCGGATCAGCCCCAGGTAGGAGTTATTCACCACCACGTGGATGTACGGCAGCTTGAATTGCGCGCCCACCGCCAGTTCTTCGATCATGAACTGGAAGTCATAGTCGCCCGACAACGCCACTACCTTGCGGCTCGGGTCGGCCTTGACCACGCCCAGCGCCGCAGGAATGGTCCAGCCCAACGGGCCGGCCTGACCGCAGTTGATCCAGTGGCGTGGCTTGTAGACGTGCAGGAATTGCGCGCCGGCAATCTGCGACAGGCCGATGGTGCTGACGTAGCAGGTGTCTTTGCCGAACACCTGGTTCATTTCTTCATACACGCGCTGTGGCTTGACCGGCACGTTGTCGAAGTGGGTCTTGCGGTGCAAGGTGGCTTTGCGCTGCTGGCAGTCGTGCAACCAGGCACTGCGGTCCTTGAGCTTGCCGGCGGCTTTCCATTCGCGGGCCACTTCGATAAACATCGTCAGGGCGGAGCCGGCGTCGGAAACGATGCCCAGGTCCGGGGTGAACACGCGGCCAATCTGCGTCGGCTCGATGTCGACGTGGATGAATTTACGCCCTTCGGTGTAGACCTCCACCGAACCGGTGTGGCGGTTGGCCCAGCGGTTGCCGATACCCAGCACCACGTCCGACTTGAGCATCGTGGCGTTGCCATAACGGTGGGAAGTTTGCAGGCCGACCATACCCACCATCAGCGGGTGATCGTCGGGAATGGTACCCCAGCCCATCAGGGTCGGGATCACTGGGATGCCAGTCAATTCAGCGAACTCCACCAGCAATTCACTGGCGTCGGCGTTGATCACGCCACCGCCACTGACCAGCAATGGGCGCTCAGCCTGGTCGAGCAGGGCCAGGGCTTTTTCGACCTGGATACGCGTGGCCAACGGCTTGGCCAGAGGCAGCGGTTGGTAGGCATCGATATCGAACTCGATCTCGGCCATTTGCACGTCGAATGGCAAGTCGATCAGCACCGGACCTGGACGGCCGGAGCGCATTTCATAAAAGGCTTTCTGGAACGCGTAGGGCACTTGGCCTGGTTCCAGCACGGTGGTCGCCCACTTGGTCACCGGCTTGACGATGCTGGTGATATCCACGGCCTGGAAGTCTTCCTTGTGCATGCGAGCGCGGGGGGCTTGCCCGGTGATGCACAGGATAGGGATCGAATCGGCGGAGGCGCTGTATAAGCCGGTGACCATGTCGGTGCCCGCTGGCCCAGAGGTGCCGATGCACACACCGATATTGCCGGCCTTGGTGCGAGTGTAGCCCTCGGCCATGTGCGAGGCGCCTTCAACATGGCGAGCAAGGACGTGATCGATGCCGCCCACCTTCTGCAAGGCCGAATACAGCGGGTTGATCGCAGCGCCTGGGATACCGAAGGCGGTATCCACACCTTCACGGCGCATCACCAGGACGGCGGCTTCGATTGCTCTCATTTTGCTCATGGTTTTGGTGCCTCTTGCGTTTTGTAATTGTATACAAGTGGTGTCGGTGCAAAGTGTATTCACGGCGGGCTACGCAGGTCAATGCATTTTGTGACAGGGCCTTCGCGTCCGTCGGAATGACTTTTTTCGACGTATGGAGCCTTTGTTTGAAAATATTGTATACAAAAACAAATATCATTGTGTTCTATTTGTTTGGTCAAGCATCTGATCAAACAGAACGCCAAGGCTTTACCCATAACAAGATAAGGACGGCACCTATGAGCGCTTTAACCTTGAAACTCGCGACCCAACTGGCCAGTCAGGCCCTTACCGCTGGCCGCACGATTTCAGCTGCGCCGCTGACGATTGCGGTACTCGATAGCGGTGGTCACTTGATTACCTTGCAACGGGAAGACGGCGCGAGCCTGCTGCGCCCGCAAATCGCCATCGGCAAGGCCTGGGGCGCCATAGCCCTGGGCAAGGGTTCACGTTTGCTGGCGCTGGACGCACAGCAGCGTCCGGCATTTATCGCGGCGTTGAACAGCCTGGGGCAGGGCAGCGTGGTGCCGGCGCCGGGTGGGGTGTTGATTCGGGATCAGGCGGGATTGGTGTTGGGGGCGATCGGGATCAGTGGGGATACGTCCGATATTGATGAGCAGTGTGCGATCACGGCGATTGAGGGGGTGGGGTTGATGGCGGATGCGGGGGTGTCTGCCTGATCCTGTGTGACTGTTAGGGCCAATCGGGGGCAAGCCCCCGATTGGCACAGGCACCGCGGTCTATCAGTCCGGCTCACACCCCTTGAGCACCAACCGAATAATCGTCTGCGCCGCCGCCTCATAGTCGGCTTCATCCAACTTGGCCTTGCCGGTCACGGCCGAGATCTGCCAGTCAAAGTCCGCATAGGTCTGGGTCGCCGCCCAGATGCTGAACATCAGGTGATTAGGGTCGATAGTCGCAATCAACCCACGATCCACCCAGTTCTGGATGCAATCAATATTATGCTTGGCCTGGGCGTTGAGCTGTTCAACCTGTTCGGTGCTCAAGTGCGGGGCGCCGTGCATGATTTCGCTGGCAAACACCTTGGAGGCAAATGGCAGGTCACGGGAAATGCGGATTTTCGAGCGGATGTAGTTGCTCAGCACTTCCTTGGGCTCGCCGTCTGGGTTGAACGGCGTGGAGGCGGCCAGGATCGGCTCGATAATGCTTTCGAGCACCTCGCGGTAGAGGTTGTCCTTGGACTTGAAGTAGTAATAGACGTTGGGCTTGGGCAGCCCGGCCTTGGCGGCGATGTCGCTGGTCTTGGTCGCGGCGAAGCCCTTGTCGGCAAACTCCTCGCTTGCCGCCCGCAGGATTTTTTCTTTGTTGCGCTCGCGAATGCTGCTCATAAACCAGAGGTTTCCTTGCCATGACAGGCGGTTGCGCATGGTAGCACCGGCCATCCGCGGGCCTCAACAATCTGCCCATAACGCCTTGCGCCGCGCTATGCTCGCCCGATCTCCCCCTTACGGATACTTGATTCATGGCAGGAAGCAGCTTGTTGGTGTTGATCGACGATATCGCCGCGGTACTCGATGACGTCGCCCTGATGACAAAAATGGCGGCGAAGAAGACCGCCGGTGTGCTGGGTGACGACCTGGCGCTCAATGCCCAGCAGGTCTCCGGGGTGCGCGCCGAGCGGGAAATTCCGGTGGTGTGGGCGGTGGCCAAGGGCTCGTTTATCAACAAGTTGATCCTGGTGCCTACCGCGCTGTTGATCAGCGCCTTCGCGCCCTGGGCGGTGACGCCATTGTTGATGCTCGGTGGTGCCTACCTGTGTTTCGAAGGCTTCGAGAAACTGGCGCATAAATTCCTGCACAGCAAGGCCGAAGACCAGGCCGAGCACGCGCAATTGGTCGAAGCTGTGGCCGACCCGGCCACCGACCTGGTGGCCTTTGAAAGGGACAAGATCAAAGGCGCGATCCGCACCGACTTTATCCTCTCCGCAGAAATCATCGCCATCACCCTGGGCACCGTGGCCGAAGCACCGTTGATGCAGCAGGTGGTGGTGCTGTCGGGCATTGCGATCGTCATGACCGTGGGTGTGTATGGGCTGGTGGCAGGTATCGTCAAGCTTGACGACCTGGGGCTGTGGTTGACCCAGAAGCCGGGTCAGGTGGCACGCCGTATCGGGGGTGCCATTTTGCGCGCCGCGCCGTACATGATGAAAAGCCTGTCGGTGATCGGTACGGCGGCGATGTTCATGGTTGGTGGCGGCATCCTCACCCATGGTGTGCCGGTGGTGCATCACTGGATTGAATCCGTTAGCCAGAGCACCGGGGCGCTCGCGTGGTTGATGCCGACGTTGCTGAATGCCGTGGCGGGGATTATTGCCGGGGCCGCTGTATTGGCGGTGGTCAGTGTGGTTGGCAAAAGTTGGAAAGCAATCAGAGCTTAACCTTGCGGGCACAAAAAAGGCCATTCAATCGAATGGCCTTTTTCATGGCGCTTGGCTTACTCGGCAATCTGCAACTTGCGCGATTCGGTATAGATATACCGCACCTTCTCATATTCAAACGGCGAGTTCATCTGCCCATAGCGGAAGCTGGTCTGATAGCGCTTATCTACCGCGCGCAGGGCCCAGATTTCCGGGTGGTTGGAGCTGACTTCTGACACGTTGAGGAAGTTGATCTGGGTCTCGGCGCTGTAGTCGACGATCAGGCCGGTGGTGTCGCGCAGGTTCGACGGGCCGAAGATCGGCAGGACCACGTAGGCGCCGCCGGGCACGCCGTAGAAGCCCAGGGTCTGGCCGAAGTCTTCACTCTGGCGCGGCAGGCCCATGGCGGTGGCCGGGTCCCATAGGCCGGCGACGCCTATGGTGGTGTTGACCAGCAAGCGCCCGGTGGTTTCCAGGGAGCGGTGGCCCTTGAGCTGCAGCAGGCTGTTCAACAGGTTGGGTACATCGCCCAGGTTGTTGAAGAAGTTGCTCACGCCGGTACGCAGGAAGCTTGGCGTGACATAGCGGTAGCCATTGACCACCGGCAGGAACACCCACTGGTCGAAGCGGTAGTTGAAGTGGTACACGCGACGGTTCCACGACTCCAACGGGTCATACACGTTGAGAGCGGTCAGCGATGAGCGTTCGAACTCGCGCTGGTCCAGGCCGGGGTTGAACTTGAGCTTGGTCAGCGGCTCCTTGAAGCCGTCGGCACCGACCTTGACCGGTTCATGGGCCTTGCTGTTGTCGGCATTGGCCACGCCTGTGCACATCAGTGCGGCAAGCAGCAAAAGATATTTAGCCACGGAAGAACTCCAGCATGGCGTCGGCGTTGACGCGGTAATTGAGGTTGCCGCAGTGGCCGCCCAGCGGGTAGACGGTCAAGCGATTGCCGAAGGTTTTACGCAGGAAACCCAGGTCGCCAGGGCCGAGGATCACGTCGTCGGCGTTGTGCATCACGGCGATTTTCGGGCTGTCGCGCAGATAGTCCTCCAGCGCATACAGGCTCACCTGGTCGACCAACTGCAGCAGGCTGCCGCCATCGGAACGGGCGCGCCACATCGGAATCACTTGTTCGGTGAGGTAGCAGTCGAAGTCGCATTGCAGGGCACGCTTGAGGAACGGCGTGAGGCTGGTGCCTTCGGTGATCGGGTATTTAGGCGGGATGATCAGGCCGCGGCGGTTGATCAGGTCCGAGGTAAAGGCGATGTCTGCAGCCGAAAAGCGGAACGAAGTGCCGATCAACATGGCCATCTGTTCGTTGCTCAGGTGCTGCTTGGACTGTTGGAAGTCATAGAGCAGGGCATCGTTGAGGTCGATGTAGCCTTTTTGCTGGAAGTAGCGGGTCAGTTTGCTCAACACCAGCTCATAGAAGGTAGTGGTGTTGTTGATGCCCTTGACCTCGGTCTGTACCAGCTTGTCGAGGTTGGTGATCGAGGTGTAGAGGTTGACCGGCGGGTTGAGCAGCAGCACTTTCTTGAAGTTGAAGGTGCGGCGTGTCTCGTCGAGCTTGCTGACGAACGCTGCATCCAGCGCGCCCAGGCTATAGCCGGTGAGGTAGAAGTCGGTGACCGGCAGCGAGGCGTTCTGCGCGCGCACGGCTTGCATCACGCGGTACATGTCTTCGGCGTCTTCCTGGGTGATACCCGGGGTGGCGAAGCGCGAGGCAGCGCTGATGAAGTCGAAGCTGGTGGGCGATGACAACTGCACCACGTGATAGCCGGCCTGGTAATACAGCTTCTTCAGGTATTCGTTGATGCTGCTGTCGAACCGCGCACCGGTGCCGGCGATCAGGAAGATCAGCGGCGCAGCACGGTCCTGCTTGGCGATGCGGTAGGTGAGTTTCTTCACCGCCCAGAAATTGTCCGGCAGGCTGAACTCGCGTTCGGGGCGCATATTCAGGGTGTAGTCGGATTGGTTGATCTCATCATCGGTCGGCAAGGTTGGCCGAAGATCGGGAGGCGTGGTGGCGATGGTCGCTTCGAACGGGTTGGTCAAAGGGTAGCCATAGCTGGCCTGGTCGATATCGACGGCCAGTGCTGACGCACTCAAAAATAGGCTGCCCAGCAAGGCAGCACAGCGCAAGGAACGGAGCATGACTTAATCCCTAAGAGGAAACGTGCTGAATGAAGTTCGCAGGCTATGACCACCGCGTTGCCACCGAAGTGCCAGCCTGCGGCACGAAAAGTCGGAAAAAGCGTCGGAATCGGGGGTAATAGTTGCCAGACGATACACTTTGCCGAGCTATGTTGAACAGATATCTGCGCGAACACCTTGCTAACGGCCGCGGTGGGATTAAGCTGAGCGCCGTTTTTGCCTATCGGAGTGCCCCATGTCCCGCCGCTTGCCGTTGATTTTGCTGCTTATTGCCCTGCCGTTATGGCTGGCCGCCAGCTATGCCGCACGTTATGGCTTTATGGAGGATGGGCAGTGGGTCGGCCTCTGCGCTGATGAAGCCAGCCGCTGGGAGTGCCAGGCGCGTTCCAACCTGGGGTTGATGATTCACTTCAAGGTGCTGGGCTGGGCGGCGTTGATCACGTCGGTGCTGGCGTTTTTCGTGCCGGGGCGTGCGGGGTGGGCTTTGGCGGTGCTGGGGATGGTGTTCGGGTTACCGGCGCTGGCGTTGTACAACACCACGTTTGCGGTGTTCGCGGTGGTGATTGCGGGGTTGCGGTTGGTCAGGAAGCCTCGGGGCGCCTGATAGGGCCAATCGGGAGCAAGCCCCTCCCACACTTGATTGGGTTCACATATTTCTATTTGTGAATACGGTCAAGTGTGGGAGGGGGCTTGCTCCCGATGGCAGTGTTAAGCCTTGCGCACCCGCAAGCATCGCCACAATGCTGCAACCATGAGTACGCTGACCACCGCCCAACCCCAAGCCTGCTGGTTCAACAAGCCTTCCCGGTACAACTGCGGTGCAATGCCGGCACCGATAATGAAGGCCAGCAGCGCAATCTCCCGGCGTGGTCCGGTTACCGGGCGCATCAGGTACACCAGGGCTGGCAGCACCAGCGCCGCGCTTGGGAAGCTGCGGTAACGCGGGTCAAACACCAGCGCCAGCATCATTACCGCCCCCGCAAACCCGGCAATCGCCACCAGCCAACCGGCGCGTTGCTCCAGCCAGTCGAACGCTCGCGCGCGCCAGCCGTCACGGGCGCTGAGGGCCAGGGCGGCGTGGGCCAGCACCAGCAGGTTAAGTACCACCAGCAAACCGGCCCATACCCACTCATCGTTGAAGCGTGCGGTGACGCGGGTCAGTTCGGCCCAGGTGCCGATGGAACAGGCTGCAACGGCGCCCAGCAAGGGCAGCATCAGCGCCGAGCGCGTGCTACGTACGCGGCCGCCGAGCACCAGGGTGCCGAGCAGGATGAGCCCGCCCACGCCCAGCCACAGCGACCAGTGCGGCACATTGGTTACGGGGCCGGCTAGGATGGCTTTGTCCTGGCGGTCTGCATCGAACAGCCCCCAATACCCGCCGACAGCACCTTCACTGGCGCGCTTCCACGGTTGGTCAAAGGCTTCGATCAGGTTGTAGCGCCAGCCATTGGCTTCGGCCATGGCCACGAAGCCACGCATGAACTTGGCCTCATTGACCCGGCTTGGCACGGCGGTTTCGCGCTGGCGGCCTTCGCTGGGCCAGCCAGTCTCGCCGATCACAATGTCCTTGGGCGCGAACTGGTGGCCAAAGGTCTGGCGCACATCGCCCACGTGCTTGAGCGCCTGGTCGATGCCGGACGGGTCATCTTCCCAGTACGGCAGCAGGTGAATGGTGAGGAAATCCACCGCCGGGGCGATTTCCGGGTGTTGCAGCCAGAACTCCCAGACATCGGCATAGGTGACCGGCTGTTTGATCTGGCTTTTGACTGTTTGAATCAGCGCCACCAATTGCTTGGCGGTCACTTCCTTGCGCAACAGGGCTTCGTTGCCGACGATCACTGAGGTGACGATGTCAGGATTGGCATTGGCAGCAGCGATCAGTTCGTTGATTTCTTTCTGGGTCGCCACTGGATCGCTGCTGACCCAGGCCCCGGCCATCACCTTCAACCCATGCTTGCGCGCCAGGTCGGGCAAGGACTCCAGGCCCGTCATGGAGTAGGTGCGAATGCACTCAAAACGCGTGGCAAGCAGTGCCAGGTCGGCGTCCATGCGCTCGGGGCGCAGCTTGAACGGCTGGTCGAAGGGCGACTGATCCTTGTCGAACGGCGTATAGGACGCACACTGCATCTTGTGGCTGGCGCTGGCGACGTCCGGCAACACCACCGGCCGGCCGAGGCCGTACCAGTAGCCGACAAGGGCAAGTAGGCCGAGGATCAAGGCGAGAAAATAGGGCAGGGCAGGGAAGCGGGCAGTCGCGGGCATGGTCGGCTTATCTGGGGGAGCAAAGGCGCGCATCTTACCCGCAATTGACTCCTTTCAGTGGGGCTGCATGATTTTGACATGCAAAGTTCGGGCGGAATTCTGGCGTCAAGTTGTAGGAAGTCTCCTGCTGGCTATGTGATGTCGTTTCTTGCTCAGCCGAGGTCGCTGGCAGAGCAGGTCCATGGACCCTGCAGGTTGATTATCGAAGGGTCAGAACTCCACTGATGTCTTGGGCAACCGGATCGATGCGCGTGAAGGAGGCGCGGTGCACCCTATAACAACAGTTTGACGTCGCTCGGCATCCGTCGGGCGCAGCACTTTCGGGAAAGTACTATGAAGATGCGACGACTCTTGGGCGCAGCTGCCACGTTGGTAGTTGCGATGGGCTCCACACTGGCCAGCGCCGACAGCAAGACCCTGAGCCTCGGCTACGTGGACGGTTGGTCCGACAGCGTGGCTACCACCCATGTGGCGGCAGAAGTGATCAGGGAAAAACTTGGCTACGACGTGAAGCTGCAAGCCGTCGCCACCGGGATCATGTGGCAGGGCGTCGCCACCGGCAAACTCGATGCCATGCTCTCCGCCTGGCTACCCGTGACCCACGGCGAATACTGGGCCAAGAACAAAGACAAGGTGGTCGACTACGGCCCCAACTTCAAGGATGCGAAGATCGGCCTGATCGTGCCAGAGTACGTCAAGGCCAAATCCATTGAAGACCTCAAGACCGATACCACCTTCAAGAACAAGATCGTCGGCATCGACGCCGGTTCAGGCGTAATGCTCAAGACCGACGAAGCCATCAAGCAATATGGCCTGGACTACAAGCTGCAAGCCAGCTCGGGCGCGGCGATGATCGCCGAACTGACCCGTGCCGAAGACAAGCAGGACTCCATTGCCGTGACCGGTTGGGTGCCGCACTGGATGTTTGCTAAGTGGAAACTGCGTTTCCTGGACGACCCCAAAGGGATTTATGGTGCTGCTGAAACCGTCAACAGCATCGGCAGCAAGGGCCTGGAGAAGAAAGCACCGGAAGTGGCGGCTTTCCTGAAGAAATTCCAGTGGGCCTCCAAGGATGAGATCGGCGAAGTCATGCTCGCGATCCAGGAAGGCGCCAAGCCTGATGCGGCGGCCAAGGATTGGGTGGCCAAGCACCCTGAGCGCGTGGCCGAATGGACCGCTAAATAAAAGCCACTGATGCACCCCTGTGGGAGGGGGCTTGCCCCGATAGCGGTATGTCAGTCACAGATTTTTTGACTGGTACACCGCTATCGGGAGCAGGCCCCCTCCCACACTGGTTTCGCACCGCCTCAAATCTTCCTGCGCTTTGGCCATCCCTCGCTACACTCGATCTACTACTAAGGTCGTCTGGAACCCTTTCCACAGCCGCATACAGTGGATACGTTCCAATAATAAAAAAGCTGTGCTGCGAGGATAAAAACAATGAACGACAGCATTTACCTCTCGATTCAAAACAGCCCGCGTTTCAAGGAGCTGGTCAGGAAAAGGGAAAAGTTCGCCTGGATTCTCTCGGCGATCATGCTAGGGCTTTACTCCGGTTTCATCCTGTTGATCGCCTACGGGCCGCAAGTACTGGGGGCCAAGCTCAGCCCTGGTTCATCCATCACCTGGGGTATCCCCATCGGGGTCGGGCTGATTGTCTCGGCCTTCATCCTCACCGGTATCTATGTGCGACGCGCCAACGGCGAATTCGACGACCTGAACAATGCGATTCTCAAGGAGGCTGCGCAATGATCCGTCGTCTATTGGCTGTATTCGGCGCTTGCGTCTTTGCGCCCGCCGTTTGGGCGGCAGATGCATTGACCGGTGAAGTGCACAAGCAACCGCTGAATATCGCAGCGATCCTGATGTTCGTGGCCTTTGTCGGCGCGACGTTGTGCATCACCTACTGGGCGTCCAAGCGCAACAAGTCGGCGGCCGACTACTATGCGGCAGGCGGCAAGATCACCGGCTTCCAGAACGGCCTGGCGATTGCCGGTGACTACATGTCGGCGGCGTCCTTCCTGGGTATTTCCGCGCTGGTGTTTACCTCTGGCTACGACGGCCTGATCTACTCGATCGGCTTCCTGGTGGGCTGGCCGATCATCCTGTTCCTGATCGCCGAGCGCCTGCGTAACCTGGGCAAATACACCTTTGCCGACGTGGCGTCCTATCGCCTCGGGCAAACCCAGATCCGCAGCCTCTCGGCCTGTGGCTCGCTGGTGGTGGTGGCGTTCTACCTGATCGCGCAGATGGTTGGCGCGGGCAAGCTGATCCAGCTGCTGTTCGGCCTGGACTACCACGTGGCGGTGATCCTGGTCGGCATCCTGATGTGCTTGTACGTGTTGTTCGGCGGCATGCTGGCGACCACCTGGGTGCAGATCATCAAGGCGGTGCTGTTGCTGTCCGGTGCCTCGTTCATGGCGCTGATGGTGATGAAGCACGTCAACTTTGACTTCAACATGCTGTTCTCCGAGGCGATCAAGGTTCACCCTAAAGGTGAAGCGATCATGAGCCCGGGCGGCCTGGTGAAAGATCCGATCTCGGCATTCTCCCTTGGCCTGGCCCTGATGTTCGGTACTGCCGGCCTGCCGCACATCCTGATGCGTTTCTTCACCGTGAGCGACGCCAAGGAAGCGCGTAAGAGCGTGCTGTACGCTACGGGCTTCATCGGCTACTTCTATATCCTGACCTTTATCATCGGCTTCGGCGCGATCCTGCTGGTCAGCACCAATCCGGCGTTCAAGGATGCGGCAGGCGCATTGCTCGGCGGTAACAACATGGCGGCGGTGCACCTGGCCAACGCGGTGGGTGGCAGCATCTTCCTGGGCTTTATCTCGGCCGTGGCCTTCGCCACCATCCTCGCGGTGGTTGCCGGCTTGACCCTGGCCGGTGCCTCGGCGGTATCCCATGACCTGTACGCCAGCGTGATCAAGAAGGGCAAGGCCAACGAGAAGGATGAGATTCGCGTGTCGAAGATCACCACCATCGCCCTGGCGGTGCTGGCTATCGGCCTGGGTATCCTGTTCGAAAGTCAGAACATTGCGTTCATGGTCGGCTTGGCGTTCTCGATTGCCGCCAGCTGTAACTTCCCGGTACTGCTGCTTTCCATGTACTGGAAAAACCTCACCACCCGTGGCGCCATGATCGGCGGCTGGCTGGGCTTGATCAGTGCCGTGGGCCTGATGATCCTCGGTCCGACCATCTGGGTCTCGATCCTGCACCATGAAAAAGCCATCTTCCCGTACGAGTACCCGGCGTTGTTCTCGATGATCATTGCGTTCATCGGCATCTGGTTCTTCTCCATCACCGACAAGTCGGCGGCGGCAGAGAAAGAGCGTGCGCTGTACTTCCCGCAGTTTGTGCGTTCGCAGACTGGCCTGGGGGCGAGCGGGGCGGTTAACCACTAAGGTTATAGCTGGATAGAAAATGCCCCGGTCGAAAGGCCGGGGTATTTTTTTGCCTGAAGATTTGTGTTGGGTGGACTTGCTCCCGATGGCGGTACACCAGGCACCACAAACAAAAACGGCCTCCGCTAAGGGAGGCCGTTCTCATTACAAGCAAGCCGCTAAGTGCTTACTTGCGATCTTCCAGCTTGGTAATGTCACGCGACTCGTAGCCGGTGTACAACTGGCGCGGGCGGCCAATCTTGTACGGGCTGGAGAGCATTTCCTTCCAGTGGGAGATCCAGCCCACGGTCCGCGCCAGGGCGAAGATCACGGTGAACATGCTGGTTGGAATGCCGATAGCCTTGAGGATGATCCCCGAGTAGAAGTCGACGTTCGGGTACAGCGAGCGTTCGATGAAGTACGGGTCGGTCAGGGCGATCTCTTCCAGGCGCATGGCCAGTTCGAGTTGCGGATCGTTCTTGATGCCCAACTCCTTCAACACTTCGTCGCAGGTCTGCTTCATCACCGTGGCACGTGGGTCGCGGTTCTTGTAGACCCGGTGACCGAAGCCCATCAACTTGAACGGATCGTTCTTGTCCTTGGCCTTGGCGATGAAGGTGTCGATGTTCGACACATCGCCGATTTCATCGAGCATGGTCAACACGGCTTCGTTCGCACCGCCGTGGGCAGGGCCCCACAGTGCAGCGATACCGGCGGCGATACAGGCGAACGGGTTGGCACCCGAAGAGCCGGCCAGGCGCACGGTGGAGGTGGAGGCGTTCTGCTCGTGGTCGGCATGGAGGATGAAGATCCGGTCCATGGCCTTGGCAAGCACCGGGCTGATCGGTTTGATCTCGCACGGGGTGTTGAACATCATGTGCAGGAAGTTTTCCGCGTACGTCAGGTCGTTGCGCGGGTACATCATGGGCTGGCCCATGGAGTACTTGTAGACCATCGCGGCCAGGGTCGGCATCTTGGCAACCAGGCGGATCGCGGAAATTTCGCGATGCTGCGGGTTATTGATGTCCAGGGAGTCGTGATAGAAGGCCGACAGGGCGCCGACCACGCCGCACATGACGGCCATCGGGTGGGCGTCGCGACGAAAGCCGTTGAAGAAGGTCTTCAATTGCTCGTGAACCATGGTGTGGTTCTTCACAGTGCTGACGAACTGGGCTTTCTGCTCGGCTGTTGGCAATTCGCCATTTAGCAGCAGGTAGCAGGTTTCCAGGTAGTCCGATTGTTCAGCCAGTTGCTCGATCGGGTAACCGCGATGAAGCAGAATGCCATTGTCACCATCGATATAGGTGATCTTCGACTCGCAGGACGCGGTCGACATGAAGCCTGGGTCGAAAGTAAAACGGCCCGTGGCCGTCAGGCCCCGTACGTCGATAACATCGGGACCAACGGTGCCGGTTAAAATGGGCAGCTCGACGGGGGCTGCGCCCTCGATGATCAACTGCGCTTTTTTGTCAGCCATGTGGCCTCCTATTTATGCTTCAAATCATCAGACAGACCCCCCACGCAGGGCCCGCACCACTATATTGATATAAATCCAGATGTCAATTTGCCTAAAGTCTTGCGCCAGAAGGCTTTAACCGTACTTTTTCGTCGAAATTGACTGCCGTTTACGCCTTTTATCCCGTCAGCGCAATCAGCTATTAGGGTGAGGTGTGCGCGTTGTCATTAGTAACCTAACTGTCTATACTCGGCCACCGACCGCCAAGGGCTTTTGGGCTTGCTTTCATTGGGGGTCGCACTCCCTGGGTGGTGCTTACCTGACCAGTCGCACTCCCCAACAACTTTGCCCTGATTGTTAGGGGCTCTTCAGTGTGAAAAAAAGCCGTGAATAGCCAACGACCTGTAAACCTAGACCTAAGGACCATCAAACTCCCCATCACCGGCGTTACGTCGTTCCTGCACCGTGTTTCCGGCATCATCCTGTTCCTGGGCTTGGGCATCATGCTTTATGCATTGAGCAAATCCCTGGGTTCCGAGGAAGGATACGCCGAGGTGAAGGCATGCTTGACCAGCCCGCTGGCCAAGTTCGTAGCATGGGGCCTCTTGTCCTCTCTCCTGTATCACCTGGTAGCCGGTGTGCGCCACTTGATCATGGACATGGGCATCGGTGAGACGCTGGAAGGCGGCCGCCTGGGCTCGAAAATCATCATCGCCATTTCCGTGGTGCTGATCGTTCTGGCAGGAGTTTGGATATGGTAACCAGCGTTACGAATCTTTCGCGTTCGGGCCTCTATGACTGGATGGCACAGCGTGTGTCTGCGGTCGTTCTCGCGGCTTATTTCATTTTCCTGATCGGATACCTCGTCGCAAACCCGGGTATTGGCTATGAGCAATGGCATGGCCTGTTTTCCCATAATGCGATGCGAATCTTCAGTCTGCTGGCCCTTGTAGCCCTGGGCGCTCACGCCTGGGTTGGCATGTGGACCATCGCGACTGACTACCTGACGCCGATGGCGCTGGGCAAGTCCGCGACTGCAGTACGTTTCCTCTTCCAGGCAGTATGCGGCGTCGCGATGTTCGCTTACTTCGTCTGGGGTGTGCAGATTCTTTGGGGTATCTGATTCATGGCTAACATTCCAACTATTTCATTCGACGCCATCATCATTGGTGGCGGCGGTGCTGGCATGCGCGCTGCGCTGCAGCTGGCCCAGGGTGGTCACAAGACTGCCGTGATCACCAAGGTGTTCCCGACGCGTTCCCACACCGTATCGGCCCAGGGTGGTATCACCTGCGCCATCGCGTCCGCCGACCCGAACGATGACTGGCGCTGGCACATGTACGATACCGTCAAGGGTTCCGACTACATCGGTGACCAGGACGCTATCGAATACATGTGTCAGGAGGGCCCGGCCGCGGTGTTCGAGCTGGACCATATGGGCCTGCCGTTCTCCCGTACCGAGCAAGGTCGTATCTACCAGCGTCCATTCGGCGGTCAGTCGAAGGACTACGGTAAAGGTGGCCAGGCTGCCCGTACCTGCGCCGCGTCCGACCGTACCGGTCACGCGCTGCTGCACACCCTTTATCAGGGCAACCTGAAAGCCGGCACCACGTTCCTGAACGAGTACTACGCGGTTGACCTGGTCAAGAACGCGCAAGGCGAGTTCGTTGGTGTGATCGCTATCTGCATCGAAACCGGTGAAACCACCTACATCCGTGCCAAGGCTACTGTTCTGGCCACCGGTGGTGCAGGCCGTATCTACGCTTCGACCACCAATGCCCTGATCAACACCGGTGACGGCGTCGGCATGGCACTGCGCGCTGGCGTACCGGTACAAGACATCGAAATGTGGCAGTTCCACCCGACCGGTATCGCCGGCGCCGGTGTACTGGTGACCGAAGGTTGCCGTGGTGAAGGTGGCTACCTGATCAACAAGCATGGCGAGCGTTTCATGGAGCGTTATGCTCCGAACGCCAAAGACCTTGCTGGTCGTGACGTAGTAGCCCGTTCGATGGTTAAAGAGATCATCGCCGGCAACGGCTGTGGCCCGAATGGCGACCACGTACTGCTCAAGCTCGATCACCTCGGTGAGGAAGTGCTGCACAGCCGCCTGCCAGGTATCTGCGAGCTGTCCAAGACCTTTGCCCACGTTGACCCGGTGGTTGCTCCGGTGCCGGTTGTTCCGACTTGCCACTACATGATGGGCGGCGTGCCGACCAACATTCATGGCCAGGCGATCACCCAGAACGCCGATGGCCAGGACGAGATCATTCATGGTCTGTTCGCGGTAGGCGAAGTGGCCTGCGTATCGGTCCACGGTGCCAACCGCCTGGGCGGCAACTCGCTGCTCGACCTGGTGGTATTCGGCCGAGCTGCCGGCCTGCACCTGGAGAAGGCGCTGACCGACGGCATCGAATACGATGACGCCACCGACGCCAACATCGAAGCTGCCCTGGCGCGCCTCAACGCTCTGAACGAGCGCACTGATGGCGAAGACGTGGCAACCCTGCGTCGCGAACTGCAAAACTGCATGCAGAACTACTTCGGTGTGTTCCGTACCGGCGAATACATGCAGAAGGGCATTGCCCAGCTGGCCGATCTGCGCAAGCGTATCGCCAACGTCAAGATCAACGATAAGAGCCAGGCGTTCAACACTGCTCGTATCGAAGCCCTTGAGCTGCAAAACCTGCTGGAAGTGGCTGAAGCGACGGCGATCGCCGCCGAGGTTCGTAAAGAATCCCGTGGTGCCCACGCCCGTGAAGACTTTGAAGATCGCGATGACGAAAACTGGTTGTGCCACACCCTGTACTTCCCGGGTGACAAGCGCGTGACCAAGCGTGCCGTGAACTTCTCGCCGAAGACGGTTCCGACGTTTGAACCGAAGATTCGGACTTACTAAGGGTGGCTGCCATGTTGAAAGTCAGTGTTTATCGCTACAACCCTGATCAGGACGCCGCGCCGTTCATGCAGGAATTCTCGGTCGATACCGGTGGTAAAGACCTGATGGTGCTGGACGTGCTGGCCCTGATCAAGGAGCAGGACGAGGGTTTCTCCTATCGTCGCTCTTGCCGTGAAGGTGTCTGCGGCTCCGACGGCATGAACATCAACGGCAAGAACGGTCTGGCGTGCATTACGCCGCTGTCTGCTGTTGTCAAGGGTAACAAGCTGATCGTTCGTCCTCTGCCAGGTTTGCCGGTTATCCGTGACCTGGTCGTCGATATGAGCATCTTCTACAAGCAATACGAGAAAGTTAAGCCGTTCCTGCAGAACGACACGCCGGCTCCGGCCATCGAGCGTCTGCAGTCCCCGGAAGAGCGTGAAAAGCTCGATGGCTTGTACGAGTGCATCCTGTGTGCTTGCTGCTCGACTTCGTGCCCATCCTTCTGGTGGAACCCGGACAAGTTCCTGGGCCCTGCTGCCCTGCTGCAAGCGTACCGCTTCCTGGCAGACAGCCGTGATACCAAGACGTCCGAGCGCCTGGCTTCGCTGGATGACCCGTTCAGCGTATTCCGCTGCCGCGGGATCATGAACTGCGTCAACGTATGTCCCAAAGGCCTGAACCCGACTAAGGCCATTGGTCACATCCGTAACATGCTGCTGCAGAGCGGCGTGTAACTGACGTTGTAGTAATAGCAGGACCGTTGTGCCCGTAAATGCTGCGGCGCAGGCTTCAACCGGCGCCGTAGTTTTAACTTGAGCAGCGACTTACAAAGCCGCGGCTCTTATTTTGAAGAAATGAGACAAGCAGGGGCATTCGGGTTGGTACCCGAACTATCAGCGTGATCCTAAGTGGCTTGTTTTGGTCGCTGCACTTGGCCTTTTGCAAGCAGACTCGGTGTTTTCGCCGGTGGTGTCCCCAAATCGAGGGTGACCAAGCATGCAAGAAAGCGTGATGCAGCGCATGTGGAACAGCGGCTATCTTTCAGGTGGTAACGCTGCCTATGTGGAAGAGCTTTATGAGCTCTACCTGCACGACCCTAACGCTGTGCCAGAAGAATGGCGCACCAAATTTCAGACGTTGTCTTCAGACGGCAACGCTGCCACCGATGTATCGCACGCAACAATTCGCGATCAGTTCGTGCTGCTGGCAAAGAACCAGCGCCGCGCCCAGCCGGTTTCCGCCGGCAGCGTGAGCAGCGAGCATGAGAAGAAGCAAGTTGAAGTACTGCGACTGATCCAGGCCTACCGTATGCGTGGCCACCAGGCAGCCCAGCTTGACCCGCTGGGGCTGTGGCAGCGTCCTGCACCTGCAGACCTGTCGATCAATCATTACGGCTTGACCAATGCCGATCTTGATACGACCTTCCGTGCCGGCGACCTGTTCATCGGCAAAGAGGAAGCGAGCCTACGCGAAATTCACGAAGCGTTGCAGCAGACATATTGCCGCACCATCGGCGCTGAATTTACGCACATCACCGATTCCGAGCAGCGCCACTGGTTCCAGCACCGCCTGGAAGGCGTGCGTGGCCGCCCGGTATTGTCCGCCGATGTGCGCAGCCACTTGCTGGAGCGCGTGACCGCAGCTGAAGGCCTGGAGAAATACCTGGGCACCAAATACCCAGGCACCAAGCGTTTTGGCCTGGAAGGCGGCGAAAGCCTGATTCCGATGCTCGACGAACTGATCCAGCGTTCCGGTTCCTACGGTACCAAGGAAGTCGTGATCGGCATGGCTCACCGTGGTCGCTTGAACGTGTTGGTCAACACCTTCGGCAAGAACCCGCGTGAGCTGTTCGACGAGTTCGAAGGCAAGAAGAAGGTCGAGCTGGGTTCCGGTGACGTTAAGTACCACCAGGGCTTCTCGTCCAACGTGATGACCACCGGCGGTGAAGTTCACCTGGCCATGGCGTTCAACCCCTCCCACCTGGAAATCGTTTCGCCAGTGGTCGAGGGTTCGGTGCGTGCTCGCCAGGATCGTCGTAACGACGCCACCGGTGAGAAAGTCCTGCCGATTTCCATCCACGGTGACGCGGCATTCGCCGGTCAAGGCGTGGTCCTGGAAACGTTCCAGATGTCGCAGACTCGCGGCTTCAAGACCGGTGGTACCGTTCATATCGTCATTAACAACCAGGTCGGCTTTACCATCAGCAACCCGCTGGATGCGCGCTCCACTGAGTACGCCACCGACGTTGCCAAGATGATCCAGGCGCCGATCCTGCACGTGAATGGGGATGACCCGGAAGCCGTGCTGTTCGTGACCCAACTGGCTGTCGACTACCGCATGCAGTTCAAGCGTGATGTGGTGATCGACCTGGTTTGCTACCGCCGTCGCGGTCACAACGAAGCGGACGAGCCAAGCGGCACTCAGCCATTGATGTATCAGCAGATCACCAAGCAGCGCACCACTCGTGAGCTGTACGCCGAAAGCCTGACCAAGGCCGGCGTGGTGGATGATGAGCGTGTCCAGGCCAAAGTCGACGAATACCGCAACGCCCTGGACAATGGCCTGCATGTAGTAAAAAGCCTGGTCAAGGAGCCAAACAAAGAGCTGTTCGTTGACTGGCGTCCGTACCTGGGCCACACCTGGACTGCGCGTCACGATACCTCCTTCGACTTGAAGACCTTGCAGGAACTGTCCGCCAAGCTGCTGGAAATTCCCGAAGGTTTCGTCGTTCAGCGCCAGGTGGCGAAGATCTACGAAGACCGTCAGAAGATGCAAGCCGGCGGCCTGCCGATCAACTGGGGTTACGCTGAAACCATGGCGTACGCGACCCTGGCGTTCGAAGGTCACCCGATCCGCATGACCGGCCAGGACATCGGCCGTGGTACGTTCTCGCACCGTCACGCGGTTCTGCACAATCAGAAAGACGCTTCCACCTACATTCCGTTGCAACACCTGTACGAAGGCCAGCCACGTTTCGACCTGTACGATTCGTTCCTGTCCGAAGAAGCCGTACTGGCGTTCGAATACGGCTACTCGACCACCACGCCGAACGCGTTGGTGATCTGGGAAGCCCAGTTCGGCGACTTCGCCAACGGTGCCCAGGTGGTGATCGACCAGTTCATCACCAGCGGCGAGCACAAGTGGGGTCGCCTGTGCGGTCTGACCATGCTGCTGCCACACGGTTATGAAGGTCAGGGCCCTGAGCACTCCTCGGCCCGTCTGGAGCGTTACCTGCAGCTGTGTGCCGAGCACAACATCCAGGTGTGCGTGCCGACCACCCCGGCGCAGATCTACCACTTGCTGCGTCGCCAGGTGATCCGCCCGCTGCGCAAGCCGCTGGTCGTACTCACGCCGAAATCGCTGTTGCGCCACAAACTGGCCGTCTCGACCCTGGAAGACCTGGCCGAAGGTTCGTTCCAGACCGTGATTCCAGAGATCGACACACTGGACGCCGCCAAGGTCACTCGCCTGATCCTGTGCAGCGGCAAGGTCTACTACGATCTGCTGGAAAAACGCCGTGCCGAAGGCCGCGAAGACATCGCTATCGTGCGTATCGAGCAGCTCTACCCGTTCCCGGAAGATGACCTCATGGAGATCATCGCGCCTTACACCAACCTCACCAATGTGGTGTGGTGTCAGGAAGAACCGATGAACCAGGGCGCCTGGTACAGCAGCCAGCATCATCTGCGTCGCAGCATCGGCAACCACAACAAGGCCCTGGGCCTGGAGTACGCCGGTCGTGATGCTTCTGCTGCACCTGCCTGTGGTTATGCGTCGATGCACGCCGAGCAGCAGGAAAAACTGCTGCAAGATGCTTTCACTGTTTAACGCCTTCGCGCTGACTGAAACCGAATTTTAAGGACCTACAGATAATGGCTATCGAAATCAAAGCCCCGTCATTCCCGGAATCGGTTGCCGATGGCACCGTTGCCACCTGGCACAAGAAACCAGGCGACGCCGTCAAGCGTGACGAGCTGATCGTTGACATCGAGACTGACAAAGTCGTACTCGAAGTGTTGGCTGAAGCTGACGGCGTGCTGGGCGCAATCGCTGATGGTGCCAATGAGGGCGACACCGTACTGTCCAACCAACTGCTGGGCTCGATCGAAGAGGGTGGCGCTGCCGCCGCGCCGGCCGCTGCTGCTCCGGCTGCTGCGCCTGCCGCTTCGGCGCCTGCTGCCGCACCGGCTGCCGCTGGCGAAGACCCAATCGCTGCACCGGCTGCACGTCAACTGGCTGATGAAAACGGCATCAACCTGGCTTCCATCAAGGGCACCGGCAAAGACGGCCGCGTGACCAAGGAAGACGTGGTTGCTGCCGTTGAAGCCAAGAAAAACGCCCCGGCTGCCGCACCTGCCAAGGCTGCTGCTCCGGCTGCCGCTGCTCCGGTATTCGCTGCCGGCGATCGCACCGAGAAGCGTGTACCGATGACCCGTGTACGTGCCACCGTCGCCAAGCGTCTGGTTGAAGCCCAGTCGAACATGGCGATGCTGACCACCTTCAACGAAGTCGACATGACCGAAGTCATGGCCCTGCGTTCGAAGTACAAGGATCTGTTCGAGAAGTCCCACAACGGCGTGCGCCTGGGCTTCATGTCGTTCTTCGTCAAAGCGGCCACCGAAGCGCTGAAGCGCTTCCCGGCAGTCAACGCCTCCATCGACGGCAGCGACATCGTCTACCACGGCTATGCAGACATCGGCGTTGCCGTGTCCAGCGACCGTGGCCTGGTGGTTCCGGTACTGCGTAACGCCGAGCTGATGAGCCTGGCTGAAATCGAAGGCGGCATCGCCGGCTTCGGCAAGAAAGCCCGTGACGGCAAGCTGACCATCGACGAGATGACCGGTGGTACCTTCACCATCACCAACGGTGGTACCTTCGGTTCGATGATGTCGACGCCGATCGTCAACCCACCGCAAGCCGCGATCCTGGGCATGCACAACATCATCCAGCGTCCGATGGCCATCAATGGCCAGGTCGTGATCCGCCCAATGATGTACCTGGCACTGTCTTACGATCACCGCCTGATCGACGGTAAAGAAGCCGTGACGTTCCTGGTGACCATCAAGAACCTGCTGGAAGACCCGGCTCGCCTGCTCCTGGACATCTGATAGAAGCAGCCGCAAGTTGCGAGCTACAAGCTGTAGGAAAAAGCAGCTTGGCTTGCGGCTTGTGGCTAAAAGCTTGTCGCAAATAGAGGATCTATTTTCATGACACAGAAATTTGACGTTGTAGTGATTGGTGCAGGCCCTGGCGGCTATGTTGCCGCCATCAAGGCCGCGCAACTGGGCCTCTCGACTGCCTGCATCGAAAAATACACCGACAAGGAAGGCAAGCTGGCGCTGGGCGGTACCTGCCTGAACGTTGGCTGCATTCCTTCCAAGGCGCTGCTGGACAGCTCCTGGAAATTCCACGAAGCCCAAGACGGCCTGGCCATTCACGGTATCCAAGGGATCAGCCGTGAGACCCTGCGCATGGATGTTCCTGCCATGGTCGGCCGTAAAGCCAACATTGTTAAAGGCCTGACTTCCGGCGTTGCTACCTTGTTCAAGGCCAACGGTGTGACTTCCATCCAGGGCCACGGCAAGCTGCTGGCCGGCAAGAAAGTCGAAGTCACCAAGCCGGACGGTTCGGTTGAAGTCATCGAAGCCGAAAACGTGATCCTGGCCCCAGGCTCGCGCCCAATCGACATTCCACCGGCTCCGGTTGACCAAAACGTAATCGTTGATTCGACCGGCGCCCTGGAATTCCAGGCCGTGCCTGCGCGTCTGGGCGTGATCGGCGCCGGCGTGATCGGCCTGGAGCTGGGTTCGGTCTGGTCCCGCCTGGGCTCCAAGGTCACCGTGCTGGAAGCCCTGGACACGTTCCTGCTGGCTGCCGACACTGCCGTGTCCAAAGAAGCGCTGAAAACCCTGACCAAGCAAGGCCTGGACATCAAGCTCGGCGCTCGCGTGACCGGCTCCAAGGTCAACGGCGAAGAAGTCGTGGTGACCTACACCGACAAGGATGGCGAGCAAACCATCACCTTCGACAAGCTGATCGTGGCTGTTGGCCGCCGTCCGGTGACCAACGACCTGCTGGCTTCCGACAGCGGTGTAGAGATCGACGAGCGTGGTTTCATCCATGTCGATGATCATTGCTCTACCGCTGTTCCAGGTGTTTACGCCATCGGTGACGTGGTTCGCGGCATGATGCTGGCGCACAAGGCTTCCGAAGAAGGCATCATGGTTGTCGAGCGCATCAAGGGCCACAAGACCCAGATGAACTACGACCTGATCCCATCGGTTATCTACACCCACCCGGAAATTGCATGGGTCGGCAAGAACGAACAGCAGTTGAAAAACGAAGGTGTTGAAGTTAACGTCGGCACCTTCCCGTTCGCTGCTTCTGGCCGTGCCATGGCAGCCAACGACACCGGTGGTTTTGTCAAGGTCATCGCTGATGCCAAGACTGACCGCGTATTGGGCGTCCACGTGATTGGCCCAAGCGCTGCAGAACTGGTTCAGCAGGGCGCGATCGGCATGGAATTCGGTACCAGTGCCGAGGACATCGGCATGATGGTCTTCTCCCATCCGACCTTGTCCGAAGCGCTGCATGAAGCCGCGTTGGCAGTGAATGGCGGCGCCATCCATATCGCCAACAAGAAGAAGCGCTAAGCGAGATAATAAGAAACCACGGCGGAGTTGCCCGTCGTGAGCCTTGCGCGCAAGTCTCACCGCGGAATATCCGCTGGACGCAGCCTTGCGCAGCTTTACGGGCCTTGAGCCCCGCAGGTTGCGCAAGCAGCAGTCACAGGTGGCGCGGCACTCATAATGAGCGCAGCGCCGAATGCGCAGTACCTAACGAAGACGGTAAAAAGCATGAATCTTCACGAGTATCAGGGTAAGCAGCTGTTCGCTGAATACGGCCTGCCAGTTTCCAAGGGCTACGCAGTAGACACCCCGGAAGCAGCAGCAGAAGCTTGCGACAAAATCGGCGGCAGCGAGTGGGTTGTCAAAGCCCAGGTCCACGCCGGTGGTCGCGGTAAAGCGGGTGGAGTCAAGCTGGTTAAGAGCCGAGAAGAAGCCAAGGCCTTCGCACAGAAGTGGCTGAATCAACGTCTGGTAACTTACCAGACTGATGCCAATGGCCAGCCAGTTTCCAAGATCCTGGTTGAATCGTGCACTGATATCGCTAAAGAGCTGTACCTGGGCGCTGTCGTTGACCGTTCGAGCCGTCGCATCGTATTCATGGCCTCCACCGAAGGTGGCGTGGACATCGAGAAGATTGCCGAAGAGTCCCCAGAAAAAATTCTGAAGGCTACTATCGATCCACTGGTTGGCGCTCAGCCATTCCAGGGTCGTGAACTGGCTTTCCAGCTGGGCCTGGAAGGCAAGCAAGTTGCCCAGTTCGCCAAGATCTTCGTAGGTCTGGCCAAACTGTTCCAGGATCACGATCTGGCCCTGCTGGAAGTGAACCCACTGGTGATCAAGGCTGACGGCGATCTGCACTGCCTCGACGCCAAGATCAACATCGACGCCAACGCCATGTACCGTCAGCCTAAGCTGAAGACCTTCCACGACCCGTCGCAAGACGACAAGCGTGAAGCGGACGCTGCCAAGTTCGAACTGAACTACGTAGCCCTGGAAGGTAACATCGGTTGCATGGTCAACGGTGCTGGCCTGGCCATGGGTACCATGGACATCGTCAACCTGCATGGCGGCAAGCCAGCCAACTTCCTCGACGTAGGTGGTGGCGCTACCAAAGAGCGCGTTACCGAAGCGTTCAAGATCATCCTGTCCGACTCCAACGTCGCTGCAGTACTGGTCAACATCTTCGGCGGCATCGTTCGTTGCGACATGATTGCCGAAGGCATCATCGGTGCAGTGAAAGAAGTCGGCGTCAAAATCCCGGTTGTTGTGCGCCTTGAAGGTAACAACGCTGAACTGGGCGCTAAAGTACTGGCAGAAAGCGGTTTGAACATCATCGCGGCTACCAGCCTGACCGACGCTGCTCAACAAGTTGTCAAAGCTGCGGAGGGCAAGTAATGAGCGTCCTGATCAATAAAGACACCAAAGTTATCTGCCAGGGTATTACCGGTTCGCAAGGTAGTTTCCACACCCAGCAAGCCATCGAGTACGGCACTCAGATGGTTGGCGGTGTAACGCCGGGCAAAGGCGGTACCGAGCACCTGGGCCTGCCAGTGTTCAACACCGTGAAAGAAGCGGTAGAAGCCACTGGCGCCACCGCCAGCGTGATCTACGTTCCAGCTCCTTTCTGCAAGGACTCGATCCTGGAAGCGGCATTCGGCGGCATCAAGCTGATCGTGTGCATCACCGAAGGCATTCCTACCCTGGATATGCTGGACGCTAAAGTTAAGTGCGACGAGCTGGGCGTAGTCCTGATCGGCCCTAACTGCCCAGGTGTGATCACCCCAGGCGAATGCAAGATCGGCATCATGCCCGGTCACATTCACTTGCCAGGTAAAGTCGGTATCGTTTCCCGTTCCGGCACCCTGACCTACGAAGCTGTGAAGCAGACCACTGACGCCGGTTTCGGTCAGTCGACTTGCGTCGGCATCGGCGGTGACCCGATCCCGGGCTCGAACTTCATCGACATCCTGAAGCTGTTCCAGGAAGACCCGAAGACCGAAGCGATCGTGATGATCGGTGAGATCGGCGGTTCGGCTGAAGAAGAAGCGGCTGCCTACATCAAGGCACACGTGACCAAGCCGGTTGTTTCCTACATCGCTGGTGTGACTGCCCCTGCGGGCAAGCGCATGGGCCATGCTGGCGCAATCATCTCTGGCGGCAAAGGCACTGCAGACGAGAAATTCGCTGCTCTGCAAGACGCAGGTGTTAAAACCGTGCGTTCGCTGGCAGACATCGGCAAGGCCCTGGCCGAGCTGACCGGTTGGGCTGTCAAGTAAGCCTCGCGCTTAGCTGACGCTTCACCACACAAAGGCCACCTTCGGGTGGCCTTTGTGCATTCTGGGTCTGGGATATGGCCCTTCTGTAGGAGCGAGCTTGCTCGCGAAAAACGTCGACGATAACGCGTACTTCCTGAATGAACGCGGCGCCTGTGAGTTTTTCGCGAGCAAGCTCGCTCCTACGAAAAACCTATATTGCTAAATTAAGTATGAAAACGCGACATTTGAATGTCGCTTATCGGACAGTGCGCCCCGCAACAGTGCGTTTGTCAGTCTAATTCTGTACCCTAACCGCCTCTTTATGCGTCCGCATCCCAAAAGGAAGCTGCGCGCTAGTACGGTCAGCCCTCATCAGGGCCGGCAGCATTTCCCTCATCCATAGGGAAGCCCTCTCTAAATTCCGATTCAGTAGTGTGGTATTTCCTCAAATGAAAGTGTTGAAAAGCCAGGATATCCTGGCGTTGGGCTTTATGACCTTTGCCCTGTTCGTGGGCGCCGGCAACATCATCTTCCCGCCCATCGTTGGCTTGCAGTCCGGGCCCCATGTCTGGATGGCGGCGCTGGGCTTCTTGATCACCGCGGTCGGTTTGCCGGTGGTCACCGTGATCGCCCTGGCCAAGGTCGGTGGTGGCATGGATGCGCTGAGCAGCCCGATCGGCAAGATCGCTGGTGGCCTGCTGGCGGCGGCGGCGTACCTGGCGGTAGGGCCACTGTTCGCGACCCCGCGCACGGCGACGGTGTCATTTGAAGTGGGTCTTGCGCCGTTGACCGGTGAAAGTCCGTTGGCGCTGTTCCTCTACAGCTCGGTGTATTTCCTGGTGGTGTTCTTCGTCTCGCTGTATCCAGGCCGGTTGCTGGACACCGTAGGTCGTTTCCTCGCACCGCTGAAGATCATTGCGCTGGCCATCCTCGGTATCGCCGCGTTTGCCTTGCCTGCCGGCGAAGTAGGGGTTGCCACTACGGAATACGTCGCCGCGCCGTTCTCCCAAGGGTTTATCAATGGCTACCTGACCATGGATACCCTGGGCGCCCTGGTGTTTGGCATCGTGATCGTCAACGCGATCCGCTCCCGGGGTGTCGAGTCGCCCAAGCTGATCACCCGCTACGCGATCATTGCCGGGCTGATTGCCGGCGTGGGCCTGGCGCTGGTGTACGTCAGCCTGTTTCGCCTGGGCTCGGGCAGTCATGCCGTGGCTGCTGGCGCCAGCAACGGCGCCGCGGTACTGCACGCCTATGTGCAACATACGTTTGGCTCCCTGGGCAGCGGCTTCCTCGCTGTATTGATCTCCCTGGCGTGCCTGGTCACCGCCGTGGGCCTGACCTGCGCCTGCGCCGAGTACTTCAGCAAGATCCTGCCGCTGTCCTACAAAACCCTGGTAGTGATCCTGGCAGTGTTCTCGTTGTTCGTGTCCAACCTGGGCCTGACCAAGCTGATCGCCTTCTCCATTCCGGTACTCACCGCCATCTACCCACCGTGCATCGTGCTGGTGGCGCTGAGCTTCTGTAAGGATTTCTGGCAGGAGCAAGGGCGTATTGTCGGGCCGGTAATGCTGGTGTCGTTTATCTTTGGCTGCATCGACGCTCTCAAGGGGGCGGGCCTGGCGGATTGGATGCCAGCGCAATTGACCCACCTGCCGCTGAGTGAGCAAGGCCTGGCCTGGCTGGTGCCATCAGTGATGACCCTGGTCGTGGCGGTGGTGGTCGACCGCCTGCTCGGCAAGCGTAGCGAAGCCATCGCATAACAGATTGTTTGAGGCTGTATTGAAATGCCCCGTATCAATCGATACGGGGCATTTTTTATGCGTATGAGGTTACATATTTCTAAAGTTGTAACCCGGTAAGAGTGGAAGGAGGGTTTGCCCTCTCTCAAAGTTTACCGCGTTCGCCACACCCTCTCATGTAATAGGACCTGCATGTCGTTCGTTGAAACCAACCAAGCCCACCTGCTCGCCGCAATCTGGTTTGTTATCTGCTGGGGCGGCTATTCCCGTTACGCCACCTGGAAAGCCCGTGACACCGCGTGTCTGGCCAGCGTGCTGCATCTGTACCGCGAAGACTGGATGCGCCGCATGCTATTGCGCGATAACCGCATCGCCGACGCTAGCGTGATCGGCAACCTGGAACGCAATGCCTCGTTCTTTGCTTCCAGCACCTTGATCATTCTCGCCGGTATTCTCACTGTGCTCGGCGCTTCCGAACGGGCGGTGTCGTTGCTGGCGGACATTCCCATGGTGCAGCAGGCGTCCCGTGGGATGTCGGAGATCAAATTGCTATGCCTGGCACTGGTATTTGTCTACGCTTTTTTTACCTTCAGCTGGTGCATGCGCCAGTACAACTTTGCGGCGGTGCTGGTGGGTTCGGCGCCGATGATCGGTGAGCGACAAGTCTCGGAACAGGAGCGCAAAGCGTTCGCGTCCCGGGCGGCGCGGGTGATTTCCATGGCGGCCAACCAATTCAACCTTGGGCTGCGTTCTTATTATTTCGGCATGACCATGCTGGCCTGGTTTGTCAGTCCTTGGCTGTTCATGTTGTTGAGCGGCGGGGTGGTGCTGGTGCTCTATTACCGAGAGTTTCATTCCGCGGTGCTGCAAGTGATGGTCTATACCCCGACCGATATGTCTGCGCCGGAGTCGGTCAAAGAGGCCGCACGCTGATTACGCCTGTGCCCGGCGCAAAATAAGCTGTCTAGTCCTGAAATAGGTTTACACCTGTTTCAGTCTCAAACCGCCCGATGCACCGCATCGGGCGTTTTGTATTTCAGGGACAGGTGT
>NZ_LMGQ01000017.1:0-57812 GCF_001427465.1 Pseudomonas sp. Root569
GGCCAAACAGGTCGGGATCCTGATGGGCGTGGCCGATGCTGTGGTTCATGGCGGCTCGCAGAGAAAGGGCCTGTAGGACGTTTCACAGGCACCCAGGCGCGAATCATTGCAAGGTGGGATGACGGTTATGTGACGGTTTCGTACTGCGCAAAAAAAAGCGCCACCCGAAGGTGGCGCTTGTTTTGTAGAGCGTGGTCTCAAGTATCGAGCTTGTCTTCCAGCACAGCGCCGGTCTTGGCGTCGAGCTTCACTTCAAATTGCTTGCCGGCGGTATCGGTCAGTTCAACTTCGTAGACCAGCACGCCGCTGTTGTTGTGGTCCAGCTCGGTGTCGTTGATAGTGGCACCGGCGTGTTTAGCCACGGCGGCAGCGTTGAGTTTGTCGAAAGGCATCACCGCACCGGACTTGAGCAGGCCTTCGATATGATCCGGACGAACATCGGCCTGGGCCAGGCCGGCGGTCAAGGTCAGGGCAGTGGCAGCGAAAAAGGCAGTCAGAGTTTTCATGGTGTGTCCTTCTGGGTTGAGCTGTTTAAGTGGCCTCAGGTTATCCCGTGCAACTTAACTCACGCTTAATTATTTCAAACAGTTGCGCAGTTTATTCAATCCAAGACGGATGCAGGATTTCATGCTGAGGCCTCACCAAAAAAGGGAGACTCGGATGAAACGGTTAGTCAGTTGGCTCTATGCGCCCGCATGCTTGTTGGGGTTTGTCGGATGGGGGCTTTACCAGCCCCGATGGCTACTGGTGATATTCGCGGTGGCGGTGGCGGTGTCGTTTGTGGTGGAACTATGGCTGCCCTACGAGCCACAGTGGAATCGCAGCCTTGGCGATCGCTGGCGCGATACGTTGCATGCGTTGATCAACGAAAGCTTGAATGTTGTGGGTTTGTTGGTCCTGCCGGGCCTTACGGCGCTGCTGGCATTCGAGGGGCTATGGCCACGAGGCTGGCCGCTGTGGGAGCAACTGTTGATGGCGATCTTCCTGGCCGATGCCGGGATTACCTTGATGCATTACGCCAGCCACCGCATCGCGCCTCTGTGGCGGTTGCACGCGGTGCATCACAGCGTGCAGCGGCTTTATGGTTTCAATGGTTTGATGAAACATCCTTTGCACCAGTTGCTGGAAGCAACGGCGGGCCTGCTGCCACTGATCATGCTGGGGATCCCGCTGGAGGTCGCGCAGTTGTTGGCCCTGGCCATCGCCGTTCAGTTGCTGCTGCAACATTCCAACGTGGATATGCGCCTGGGGCCGCTGCGCTGGGTATTCGCCTGGGCGCCGGTGCATCGGTTCCACCACATGAAATACGGCCGCGCAGGGGATGTGAATTTCGGCCTGTTCTTCAATTTGTGGGATTGGCTGCTGGGCACGGCGTTTTATCGCAAAGGCTATCGCATAGGGCCGGGGGATTTGGGTATTGGCAGTCGGCCGCAATTCCCCGTGGCCTATGCGGCTCAGTTGCGTGACCCGTTCCTGGCAGTTCGCCTGGCCAAGGAGCCGCCGCTGCCAGACGACCTACGTTAGGAACTGTACTTGCAGTTGGCGCAAGGACGCGCCCGCCGTCACCCCGAACAAGTGCTTCATCGTCCGCGAAAAATGCGCCGAATCAGCAAACCCCGCGCCATGAGCTGCCTCAGTCAGTGTGCTGCCGGTAAGGGCCAGTTGCAGGGCAATGCGCAACCGCCGCCACAATACGAGGCGACGTATGGGAACACCCAGTTGATCGGTGAACAGACGCTCCAGTTGGCTCAATGACAGATGCGCCGCTGCGGCCAACGCCTGGGCCGATACCTTGCCGACCAGTTGCTGATCAAGGGCGGTGAGTGCGCGTTCGATACGTGGGTCGTCAAGGCGTCGTCGGGGCAGCCTGAGCAGGGCCTGCGGGGATAAATCGCCGTCTGCCAGCAGTTGCTGCAATGGCTGTATGTCAAAGATCATGGGCTCGGCATACAACGCCCACACCTCACCCTCTGTCTCAAGGATGGCGTGGTCGTGACGCGAAGGAATAAACAGGCGATGGGCTGTGGTGACATGACCATCAAGGCTGACCGTGATCGGCGCGCCGGGGCAGAACATCAATTGGTGTGCGTAGTGTGCATGGGGCGTGGTGCGCCCCAGCTCGCCGAGCACCAGCCCGTGGTCACGCCCCAACCACAGGCGGCCTGACCATTCGGGCTTCACTCAGTACTTATGGTCGTTGAGCAGGTCCTGCACGCTGGACGACGGCCAGCGCTTGTAGAACTTCAACAGTTCGGCGGCGCGGTTGGTAAAAATACCGTCGACGCCAGCCTTCATCACTTTGTCGAAGTCCACCGGCTCATCCACGGTGTACACATGCACCAGCAGGCCCTTGTCGTGGGTCAGCTTGTTCATTTCAGGTTTCACCAGGTCTGTATAGCTCTGGTCGCCATGGTCGGTCAGCTCAGCCGACGGGCCGGTGCCGATGGCGCCGAGGCTCTTGGCTTGGTCGACCCATTTTTCGAACTCGGCGGCATCCTTCGGCTCTTGCTTGGCGTAGTAGGCGGCCTTGGTCGGTTCACCGGATTCGGCGAAGGTCACTTTGGATTTGGGTTCGATGCTGCCTTCGCCGACCCACAACAGCAGGATTTTTGGCGTGTTCGGCATTTCCTTCTGCAGCTCCTTGAGGCTGGAAACCTCGAAGGTCTGCAGTACCACGCGGCCCTTGCCCTGGCCGACACCGGTGTTGCTTTTGCCCAGTTTGGAGCCGGCGGAGCTCAGCCAGCCCTTGTCCAGCAGCTTGTTTTTCAGGTCGGCTTCGATGCCCGGGAATTGCTTGGGCTCCTTGGTCTCGATGTAAAGCCCGGGTTTGTGCGACGGGTTGCCTTCGGCGATCTTGATGATGTCGTCCAGGCTGAGGATTTTCAGGCCGACGAAGCCTGGACGCGCGCGGTCCGGGTAGGCCGCGTTGAACCAGCTGCCGGCGTCGAGGCTTTGCAGTTCTTTCCAGGTGAATTCGTTGGCTGACGCATCTTTGCGCTCGGGGAACTTGGTGGCCACGTCGGTGGTGCGCTGCAGGTTGTTGTCGTGCAGGGCAAACAGCACGCCGTCCTTGCTGCGTTGCAGGTCCAGTTCCAAATAGTCGGCGCCCAGGTCGCGTGCAACTTTGTAGGCGGCGGCGGTGGACTCCGGCGCGTCGTAGGAAGCGCCACGGTGAGCGATTACGGCAGGGTAGGGAATGCCTTCGTTTGTCGCCAATTCAGCCGGGCTGACTGGGTCGGCAGCCTGAGCCTGGCCGAGGCCGAGCATCAACGCCAGCAGCAAGGCGCTCTTGGTAAACGTGACAGGCATATGCGAAGTCCTTTCGTGGAGGTAGCTTTGAGAAGACGTCCTTTTTAACAATTGATTGCGAAAGGCGCTATCACCAAACCGACATTAACGTGCGCGCAGTCCAATTTTGTCGGTTTTTTTTGGGGACATTGCAGTATTCTTGGCCGTAGCTGCCCCACTAGAGGGCGGTATTTTTTGCCACGCGTGTAAACCATCTTTCCAGTCCCTGTGGGACTTTTCAGTGAGGTTTACCATGCGCATCACTTCCGAGCTTATCTGCCAAGCCGCCGACCAACTCCATGGCTTTGTCGGCCTCAATCGCAAGACCGGCCAGTACATCGTGCGTTTCAGCGAAGATGCCTTCGGCATGGACGTGGCCGATGACGGCATTATCCCTACCGCCGAATTCGTCTGGCTGCCCGCCGCCGACCACACCATGACCCTGTGCCGTGCACGCATACAGTTGCTGCTGGATCAGAATATCGATGACCGCATCAACATCACCGAACCGTTGCGGGTGTACATGCGTCGGGTGGAGATCCCGCAGATCAGTGCGTTGCGCAGTTTGGTGAGCTGACTGATCAACCTGCCCGGGCGCTCCTACCGGATGGAAACCTCTCAATTTGAGAATGAGTAGGCCCGCTCCACCTTGCACACCCGTGTATGAAACGCCGTGTACCAGGTGGTGCGTCCTTGCTCACGCACCTGTCGATGTTCGGCCTGTTGCTTCCACGCCAGGATCGCTGCCTCGCTGGCCCAGTAGGACACGGTGATGCCCAACCCCTCTTCCCGTGCCGACTCCACGCCGAGAAACCCCGGTTGCTGCTGTGCCAGTTCCAGCATGCGTGCGGCGGCCTCGCCATAACCCTGGTCGACGTCGGTACGCAGTGAGCTGAAAATTACCGCGTAATAAGGCGGGGCGGGTGTCTTGGCGATCATGCCGATGCACCTCGGCAAGCTTTGAGCAAAGCCAGTGCCAAGGGTGGGGTGATGCCCTTCAGCGCGGCGCGTTCGGGCTGGAACAGGGTGGCGACGAAGAACGGATGGTCGAGCAACTCCACCGCACGCAGGTCGCCCGCCGAATCATGACCGCTGGGAATCAGGTTGCCTGCCAGCAGCGCGTCGGCAAACGTTGGATTGATGCCGTAGCGGCATCGATAACCTTCGTGGATGTCCACGCTGGCGTAGGCTTGGGCAATGTGCGTGTAAGGGGACAGGCGCACGGTGTCGTTCACCTCTACCAGGGAGCAGTTCAGTGGCGCGATGACGGCGCGTTCTGCATCCGGGGCCAGCTCGCCATGCTCGGCATCTGCCCAGCCGAGTACGTTGCGTGCATATTCCAGCACGGCATGTTGAAAGCCACCGCAAGTGCCGAGGAAAGGGCGTTTTTGCTCGCGGGCAAAACGGATCGCCCGCAGTGCGCCCTCGGTGTCGCGATAGGGGCTGGCCGGTACGCACCAGAAGCCGTCAAACCCGTGCAGGGCAGAGGTGCAGGTGAGTGTGTCGGTGTCGAGCCATTGCACATGGACGCTCAGGTCCAGTGCGGCGGCGGCCTGCTGCAGAGCCAGCGGGATAGCCTGGTGGGCGATCACATCAGGGTTGTAGTCACCGATCAGGGCGAGGTGCAGAGCGGGGGTTGTCATCGTGTACGTCCCTTGGCTTGTAGTGGGCTGATACGCACTATAGATTGGCGTTCACGCAATCAATATTGGCGTTTGCCCATATGCTCAATGCAGCCACGCACTATCAAATCGACTACCCCGACCTGTCATTGATCCTTGCCCTGGTGCGTGGCGGCACCCTGGTGCGGGCGGCTGCGTTGTTGAGGGTAGACGTGTCCACGGTATTCCGTGCGGTGCGGCGGCTGGAGGCGGCACTGGGCCAGACCCTGTTTGAAAAAAGCCGCGCCGGTTACTTGCCCACCAGCCTGGCGAGCAACCTGGCGCAACAGGCCGAACGGGCAGAACTCGCACTGGAGGCTGCGCGCATAGGGGTGGAGCAGGGCGGCGAGGTAATCAGCGGCACCGTGCGCCTGACCTGCACCGACGCGGTATTACAAGGCTTGCTGCTGCCGGCCCTGGCGCAGTTCATGCCGGCCTATCCAGCGTTGACCCTGGAACTGAGCACATCCAATGACTTCGCCAACCTCAGCCGGCGTGATGCGGATATCGCCCTGCGCCTGACCAGCAAGCCGCCGGAGCATCTGGTCGGACGTTGCCTGGGGACCGTGACGTACCAAGTGTGTGCCAGCGCTGACTACGCCCGTCGGCATGCAGGGCAGGATCTGGCCGACCTGGCCTGGATCGCACCGGATGACTTTTTGCCCGACCACCCCACCGTGGCCTGGCGCCGTGAGCATTTGCCGGGCGTGCGCCCCAGTTACCGCTGCAACAGCATGCAGTCGGTGACTGAACTGGTGCGTGCCGGGCTGGGCGTGGCGGCGTTGCCGGATTTTCTAATGGGCGATGGCTTGCTACCACTGGGCCCTGCGTTGGCGGGGCACGACACCGCGCTGTGGCTGTTGACGCGCCCGGATTGCCGGGCGTTGCGTTCGGTGGTGACGCTGTTTGATGAGTTAGGGCGGCATGTGCGCGGGTTGCGACCTTAGGCTTTACGCACAAACTGTTCATGCATTTCACACGTCAGGGTTTCGATGCGCTCGGTCAGTTGCTTGGTCATTTCCGTCAACCGGGTATTCTGCTCCAACAGTTCCATCAGTTGCTTGGTGGTTTGTGCTGCCTGGGCCTGGCGTTCGGTATTGGCGGTGGCGAGGGCTTCACGGTGCTGCGCGTCGGCGTCGGACTGGGCTTTGTCCCGGGCGGCCTGGCGCGTCTGCGCTAGCAGGATCAGCGGCGCCGCGTAGGCCGATTGCAGGCTGAAGGCCAGGTTGAGCAGGATGAAGGGGTAGACGTCAAAGTGAGTGACGCCGGTCATGTTCAGCACCACCCACAACACCACGATCGCGGTTTGTGCGCCGAGGAAGGTCGGGGTGCCAAAAAAGCGCGCAAAGGCCTCGGCCTTGAGGGCAAAAGTGTCGTTGCCGAAGGTCGGTGCCAGGTGCGCGTGACCTCGGTGGAAACGCAGGTGGTCAGTGGGGGCGGCGTCTGGCTTGTCTGGGGTCATGGCGGGCTCGGATCCTTGGCGTAAAGACAGCCAACACTATAGACCGAGCCCCCCAGGCACACACATGAATAACCGGTCAGCGATTGCCCCGCTCATTGGCAAAGGCGCTCACCGCCTGCACCGCTTCGCCGGTGCCTTCGCGAATCTGCAGGATCACCGTGCCCGCCTGGTTGGCCAGGTCTACGCCCTGAGCCGCGCGGTCGCGAGTGGCGTCCATGCTGTCGATGGCTTGGCGGGTTTCTTCCTGGATCATGGCGATCATCCCGGAAATCTCCGCAGTGGAGCCACTGGTGCGCGCCGCCAGTTGCCTTACTTCATCGGCGACCACGGCAAAGCCACGGCCTTGCTCGCCGGCGCGGGCGGCTTCAATGGCGGCGTTGAGCGCCAGCAGGTTGGTCTGGTCGGCAATGCCACGAATGGTATTGACGATGGCGGTGATCTGCTGCGAGCGCTCGCCGAGTTTGGCGATCAGTTGCGAAGAGGTGTCGATATCCTGAGCTATTTCGCGCATGCCGCTGGCCGTTTTCTGAATCACTTCGGCGCCTTTTTCGGCCATGTCCTGGGTGTTCAAAGACAGGTGATAAGCCTGTGCCGCGCTCTGTGCATCAGCGGCATGTTGTTGCACGCGGGCGGTCACGTCCGAGGCAAACTTCACCACTTTGCACAAGCGCCCGCTGGCGTCGTACACCGGGTTATAGTTGGCTTCGAGCCACACCACCTGGCCGTTTTTATCCACTCGCTCGAACTGGCCGTTGAACAGCTCGCCCTGGTTCAGGCGATTCCAGAACTCGGCGTAGGCGGCACTGCTGGCCAGCTCCGGTTTGCAGAACAGGCGGTGATGCTTGCCCTGGATCTGCGCCAGGCTGTAACCCATGCGCTGCAGGAAATTCGCGTTGGCGCTGATGATGGTGCCGTCGAGGTTGAACTCGATCATCGCCATGGCGCGGTCGATGGCTGCAAGCTTGGCGTTGGCCTCACTTTCGGCCTGCAGGCGCGGGGTCACGTCCATGGCGTACTTCACCACTTTAATCACGCGACCGGCTTCATCCCGCACCGGGTTATAGCTGGCTTCCAACCACACCGATGCGCCATTGGCGCCCACCCGTTCGAAGGTGCCCGACTGGAATTGGCCGTTGCGCAAGTGCGTCCACAGCTGGTTGTACTCGGCGCTGCGGGCGAATGCGGGCGTGCAGAACATCCGATGGGGCTGGTCCAGGATTTGTTCGGCGCGATAACCCATGGTCTTGAGGAAGTTGTCATTGGCCCGCAGCACGTTGCCTTGCAGGTCGAATTCGATGACGGCCATGGAGCGTTCGATCGCGTCCAGCAGGCTGGCTTGTTGGGCAATACGGTGTTGCAGGGCGTTGATGGTTTTCTTGTGGGCGTTGAATAGCATGTTAGAGAGCTCGGGCATGCAAGCATATGCGATATCCATGTATTTGCGCCTGACCCCGTAGGGCTCCGGGCCGTACGGTTGACTTGCTCATTGCCAGCTTCCTGGTGCTGACAGAGGGGGGGAACAACGGTCTCAGAGTAATCAGCCTGCCAAGAAGTTCGCCCGTTGGGCAGGACCATTATTGGGCAGGCGACCAATGGCGGCATTATGCTATTGCGGCAGGTGGGCGGCGTTAGATTCGGACGAGGTGTTATCGGATAACTCAGGCTGGATAGGTGGCTAGCCAGTCGCTGGTCTTGACGCGGTCACGGCCGCTGTCTTTGGCGGCATACAGCGCGAGATCCGCGGCGTTGAGCCACGCGACCGCATCGTTGAAAGAGGAATGGAAGTCCGCCAGGCCAATGCTCAGGCTGACGCGCAGCTCAGGGATTTGCGGATGGCGATAGTTACCGAAAGTTTCGCGGAGTCGCTCCATGACTTGCGCCGCTTCTTCCAGCGGCATCCTCGGAAGGATCACACAGAACTCATCGCCTCCATAGCGGCCGGCCAAGTCGTCTGCTCGCAGGTGTTGGCGCAGCTCGTGGCTCAACTGGCGAAGTACCGTATCCCCGACGGTGTGGCCGTGGATGTCATTGATGTTTTTGAAGTGATCGATATCGATCAAGGCGATGGTCGCCTGGCCTTGTTGCTGCTGGCATTTATGGAATTTGAGATTGAGCAGGTCTTTCCACGAACCATGGTTGAGCAGGCCGGTAAGACTATCGATGCGGCTCAGGGCGCTGAGGGCGCGTTTATGGTCCGACAGTTTAATCGCCAGCTGATAGCAGACCATGCCGATGGCCATCGGGTAGAGCGTCAGCATCGGCAAGCAGGTGTAGACCTCAATGAGGCTGACACCGGGGTCGAACTTGATCCCGAACAGGCCCCAGGCCACCGCGATACCGGCCGCCTGCGCCAGCAGCCCGAGCAGGAACAGGCGTTTGCCGCCGGCGGCGACATTGTTCATGGCCATCATCGACAGGATGGTGACGGTTGTCAGTGGTGAGAACTGGGTGGCGGCCGCCCAGAAACCGCCGGCCAACGAGTCATACAACAGGTTGCGTTGCTCGGCCTGGTAGGGGAACGGCGAGCGAGTTGATAGCTGGTACGCCACATGCGCCCAGGCCAAGCCATTGAACAACAGCAACGCCCAGACCCAAGCGGGCATGGACAAGGGGTACAACGCGCCAACCACGCTGATGCTGCCGATGCCAAGGCCGATAATCCTTGGCTTGTAGATACGCCTGGCAAATGAAAGCCCTTTGCCTCGTCTGTTTTCCATAGTGTCCTGGGTCAGCTGTTTTGTGCGGGTACAGTCGCATGCGTCAGCGGGCGGAACCGCTGATGGGAAAATGCGAGCGATTGTCGATTATTCCTGTGGGAATAATCAGTGTCCTTCTAGGCCATTTGCGCAAAACAGCGGGTGAATGCGCCAAATACGACTTGGAATGTCGCCCAGGCAACAGGACTTAGTGCGCACGTGGCGCGCTGACTTCGTAGCCGGCGAGGAACAGGTCGATGGCCGACTCGATGACACCGGCTTGGGCGGCAGCGTCGAGGGTGGGCTGGCCGAGGGTTATCTGCGGCCAGAATGCGAAAGCCTTGAGCAGGCTCTGGATCTGGTGGGCAGCGAAAGCCGGGTCGGTACAGGTGAGGCGGCCGTCGTCATGGGCGGCGCGTACCCATTGGGTAAAGCCTTCCTCTCGCGCGCTCAGGCGGTTGACCATGTCTTGCGCGCGGTCCGGCGAATGGATGGTGGCAGCGATAGCCACACGTGCCAGGTCGAGGAAGTTGGTGTCCGACATCATCTTCATTTTTGCTTCCAGCAACCTGCGCAGTTGATCGCGCAAAGGGCGGTCGCTGGCGTAGTTCACGTCCAGTTGCGCAACGCTGCTGGCCCATAGCTGGTGGAGGATCTCGGCGAACAGCTCTTCCTTGCTGGGGAAGTGGTTGTACACAGTGCGCTTGGAAACACCGGCAGTGGCGGCGATTTTGTCCATGCTGGTGACCTCGAAGCCGTTCTCGCGAAATTCGGCGATCGCCGCAGCCACGATGGCTTCGCGTTTACGCTCGGTGAGGCGCTTGGGAGCAGTCATGGATAGCATTCGACTCAAAATGGAAATTACACTCGGCAGTTTACTTGCTCCGGCTTTTGTTGCAATCTAGAAACTACACTGTGCAGTGTAATTCTTGAGCGGACCGTAGGAGTCACTCTGTAATGGCCACGATTTCAAACCGTCTCGACCCTGCGCCTGTGGCGCTCAAGCCTGCCGCGCAGGGCCAGGGGCATTTCAGCAATGACGCCCCGGTGCAGCACGGCGGCTTGGGCAAGACCCTGCGTATTTTCTGGAACATGCTGTTCAACAAGCCGCGCACTACACGGCCGGTGGGGCAGATTCCGGTGCAGCCCCTGACCCGTGAACAGTTGTTGGCCGCCCCTGACCACAGCGTGTATCGCCTCGGGCATTCGACCGTATTGCTGAAAATGCGCGGTAAATTCTGGGTTACTGACCCGGTATTCGCCGAGCGTGCCTCGCCATTCAGTTGGGCCGGCCCCAAGCGTTTCCACCAACCGCCCATCAGCCTTGAAGAGTTGCCACCCCTTGAGGCGGTTATTCTTTCCCACAACCATTACGACCATCTCGACCATAAGGCTGTGGTCCAATTGGCCGACAAGACAAACTACTTCCTGGCACCCCTGGGCGTCGGCGATACGCTGATCAAATGGGGAGTAGACGCCAGCAAAGTCCGCCAGCTGGATTGGTGGCAGGGCACCGAGGTGGACGGCATTCGTTTTATCGCCACCCCGGCGCAGCACTTTTCCGGACGTGGCCTGTTTGATAGCAACCAGACACTGTGGTGCTCCTGGGTAATGATCGACGATGCGCGCCGAATTTTTTTCAGTGGCGACACCGGCTACTTCGACGGTTTCAAACGCATCGGCGAGCAATACGGTCCGTTTGACCTGACCCTGATGGAAACTGGCGCTTACAACGTCGATTGGCCCCACGTACACATGCAGCCGGAGCAAACGCTGCAGGCGCATATTGACCTCAAGGGGCGCTGGCTGCTGCCGATTCACAACGGCACCTTCGACCTGGCATTCCACGCCTGGCACGAACCCTTCGACCGCATCATGGCCCTGGCCTGGGAACGCAACGTATCAATCACTACCCCGGCGATGGGGCAGGCGTTCCGCTTGAACCTGCCCGAGCGTGGGCATGCCTGGTGGTTGGAGGTGGAGCCTCAACTTGTGCAGGAGCGGGCACCAGGCTGAGCCAAGTGGATTAAGGAAAAGAGCTTTTCAGAGGGTTTCAGCCCTGCGACAAGCGTCAGACGAGGGTGCGATGATCTCCGGAAATTTTATTTCGGGGAGGATATTTCGATGGATAGCCATTGTAAGAAACTTTGGAAGATGGGTTTGCCTTGCGCCATCGGCCAGCCTTCACTCGTGCCCGTCAACGCTGCCGACGTTCCTGCCCCATTGTTCAACGCCGCTCCGGTTTCTATCGTTTTTGGTGCCGGGCAACGCACGGGCGCTGCACCTGTGCCAGGGTATAACGCCCTGGCCCCCCAGATAAACCCGGTGCGTGACCCCGCGCTATCCCTTATCGCCATCAGTGGCATAGACCCTACTGAACCGGTGATGGTGGAGGTTCCCCTGGTATTGAATAACACCACATTCACCGCTTCACTGGAGCTGGCGGGGTATCGTCTCGGCTACGCCGAACGTTATGTGCAGGGCAAGCAGGCTGAACTCGTCGAACACAGTGCAGCCTTGCGCCGAGTCTTCGACACCTTGCGCCAGGCCGGTGCGCAATGGGTGGCGGTAGACGTGCAGCGCGACAGCGACAGCGGCCAGGCGGGTCGCGAAATTGACGAGCTGGTGGCTGGCCTTCGTCTTGATGCCTTGGTGTCAAACGATCCGAATGCTGGGTTTCATAACGCGTGCAGAAGCGGGTATCCCAGTGTCTGTGAAACACTGGAGGATGGATCGAAAGTCTGGTTTTACGGCGCCCGTTGGGCGGGTGATCGCTTGACGGCCCTGTTGCGCGCTTACCGCGGCCTACGTCCAAAGGTTCTATCGGAGCCTACGCCAGACGGGGAATGATAGGACGGCGTGGCAGGATTCGCCTGAAACAGTGCGCAGGCGGCGCTTCTTAGACTGGTGTGGGGTTATCGACCGATAACCCTCATACTCAGTCACGTAGAGAGGCACTTCATGATCGGACCCGTGTCGGCAGGCGGATGGGGGACAGGCTTGTTCCAGGAGCTTTCAAACCCACCGCAAGGCTTTAAGAGCGCCTGTCAAATGTCAGTGGAAATGGCCCAGGGAAGCGGTGTCACCGCGCAGTCGCTGTTGAAAGATTCGCTCAAGCAAATAGCCAACATTGATCGTGGGCTACAGGGCGGCAACGCGTTTTTGGAAACAAACCCGGATGCTCTCCGTGAGGCGAAGGCGCGTGATCAGGAGCGTGCCAACGGCCACGTGCGTGGGCATTTGCACGGCGTACCGATAGCGCTCAAGGATGTATTTGAAACCAATGATCGCATGCAGACCAGCGCAGGCTCGAAGGCCTTGGTTGGAGCGCCTGCAACTAGAAACGCCAAGGTTGTCGACAATTTGTTGAAGGCCGGGGTAGTGATTGTGGGTAAAACCAATATGAGCGAGTTGTCCAACTTTCGCTCTGAGTCGCCGGCTGATGGGTGGAGTTCCCGCGGCGGCCAGACGCTGAACCCGCATCGCCTGGGAGGGCAGGTGGCGGGCTCTAGTTCGGGTTCAGCAGTCGCTGTTGCCCAAGGGCATGTGCCTTTGGCCTTGGGGTTGGAAACCAACGGGTCGATTATCAGCCCAGCAGCCTACAACGGCGTCTTTGGTCTGAAAACAACGGTAGGACTGCTCAGTACCGAGGGCGTCATGACCAGTACACGCCTGGATGCGATCGGTACTTTCACCCGTAATGTCTGTGATGCGGCGGAAGCGCTCAACGCAATGACCGGAACCAATGCCTATACCGATGGCCTGCATGCCGACGCCCTGAAAGGTAAGCGAATTGGCTACACGCCTTTGCCTGAATTGTCCGAGGAGGAGGCCAAGGACCCGGCCAAACGCGCAGATCGCAAGCATTACGAAAAGGCGCTCGATGTGTTGAAGGACCAAGGTGCGATCCTGGTGCCGGTGAGGCCGTTGGAGGAGGGTGTCGCTGATGAGACCTACGAGCGTTACACCGAAGCGCTGTTCGCAGAGGTCAAGCAACAACTGGAAGACTACCTGGCTGGGCGAGAAGGTTTGCCTGTCAAATCACTTTCGGAGCTGATTGCTTTTATCAAGCGCAACCAGCAGCCCGGTGAGCCTGACCAGAAGCTGTTGGAACTGATCAACAACCTGGAAACGACTTCGGAACAGCGCGACAAGTTGTGGGAGGAGATCCTTCCCATCTTTCAGAAAACCGTCGACGATCCAATAAAGGAACACAAACTCGACGCCATGGTGTCGAACTTCCTATCCCATAATTATTTCTTCAGTGCGGCAGCCGGCTATCCAGGCCTGTCGATTCCGTCTGGAATGGATGATGAAGGCATGCCGACCGCACTCTATTTTTATGGTTCGGGCAACAGCGAAGCCACCTTGCTCTCAGTCGCCTATGGTTATGAGCTAGCCTCGCAAGCGATCCAGAAACCGGCTTTTCTGCCAGGGGCTCCCTTCACGCCGGCCCCGATAGGCGCAGATGAAACTGTTGAGGTCTGCGCCACTGACGCGTGAGTTTGAATCAACCTCTGCTGGCTGATGCCCGCAGAGGTTGCCTAAGGGGTAACTTCAATTTCTCCGTTTCGCCATCGCAGGCATGACGCGGCCACCGGCTACACTCCATGCCAGGGGGGAAAGCCATGGACAGTTACAGAATCCACATCCTCGGCGCTGCGGGAGCCGGCACTACTACCTTGGGCAAGGCCCTGGCTGAACATTTGAACATTGTCTATTTCGACTCGGATTTCTATTACTGGCAGCAAACCCCGGAACCCTTCACCATCGCCCGACCCCGGGACGAACGCATTCAGCTACTGCAGGAACACACTGTAGGCCATGAAAGTTGGGTGCTGTCTGGCTCCTTGTGCGGCTGGGGCGACGCCATGATCCCGCAGTTCACCCACGTAGTGTTCCTGCGCCTGGACCCTGAGGTTCGCTTGCACCGCTTGCGACTGCGCGAGGTGGAGCGCTACGGCGAGCAGATCCTGGAAGGTGGCAGCCGTCACCAAAACAGCGTCGCATTCCTCGCCTGGGCGGCGCGTTACGATGCTGGCAATCACAGCCTACGCAGCCTGCGCCGGCACGAAACCTGGTTGAAACCATTGCGTTGCCCGGTGCTGCGGCTCGACTCTACGCACCATTCGGTTGAGGCGTTGCTGAGTCAGTTGTTGCCGTTGTTGTGCCCAGCAACCGAGACATGAGGCCTCGGGGTGTGGGGTCGGCTGCTGGTGTGTCAAACCGGCGCGCAGTCATGCCCCATCCCGGCGCGAAACCGGGGAAAAATACCAGCCCTTCAGCCTCGAGGCGAAACGCCAGGATCAAACGGGTTTGATCATCGATGTCGCCGTGGCCTTCCAATTGTTGAATCGCCTCTACCGCCACGCCCGCCTGGCGGGCCAGTTCTTCGCGGCTCCAGCCCAGCATGAGGCGGGCCTGCGCGCAGTGTTTGGCGGTGAATTGGTGCAGCACGATCTGCTGTTCTACGAAAGAGCTCATTGCCAGAGAGGACATGGGGGTTCTCCAGGTTCGACGGTTGAGGCGCAACTATACTGTGTTTTTGTACAGTTGTTTATACCGCTCATCATCTGGACGATTTCGCAGGCCTTCCAGCCGCCGTCACTCCAGCCCTGGCGCCTCCCGGATGATCAAGTGATCCAGGTTCTCGATATTCGCGCTGAATACCCCGAACGTTTGCTCGGGGTTTTTCTTGCTGGGCACCTGCTTGAGTTGCGGCGTAACCCCGTAGAAGAAGCAATACAGCGGCCGTTCGCTGCTGGCCGCCGCCTTGATCTGCTCCAGGAATGCGCTGCGCTTGCGATAGCCCTCGATGAGCTTTTTGCTCAGGTAGACGTTGACCGAGTACGGCTTCTTGTCGAGCCACACCTTCTTTTCGAAATCGATGCGAAAGCTGCTGGTGTAGTCTTTGATTTCCTTGATCTTGCCCCAGTAGATCAAGCCCTTGTTGTCTTGCAGGTATTCGATTTTCTTGAAAAACGCCCAGTAGGTCGCCGTGTGCTCACCGATCTTCAAGGGCATGGCCTTGAGCTTGTCCTTGTCATCAATGTTCGATACATAGCACTCCACCGGGTGGGCGAACACGCTGGTTTTGTCCGGGGTTGTGTCGCCGTCGTTGTGGGATGTCGTAAAACGGTTTAAAGGCGCTTTCGTTGGCTCTTGTGGGACGCTTTCATCGATGCCGACAACAGGCGTTTTACGTTGGTACTGACGGCGTGTCAGTACAAATTCCGATGGGAAATTGTCCTCGCGTTCGTCGTCATTTTCACCAGTCGCGTTTTTTTGGCTGCTGGCATAGCGGCAACCGTCGATATGTCGGGTGGCGGGTTTGTTCTTGAAGTGCGGCGTGCGCAGGTAGTTGACGTTCTTGGCGTTGAAGGTACTCAACACATTGTTTGCATCGAACGCGGCGCGGCAGACGTCGTTGGGGCAGAGGAAGCTGTCCTTGTCGGAATCGAAATCGGCGGTTTCGTCGAAATTCAGCTCTCGAACATCGTAGATCGACAATTTGTCATCGAGACTCAGGCTGTAGGCCGTGTCGAATTTCATGGGCTCGGGTCCGTGAGAAGTTTCGCTATTAATAGCGGGATCCCAGCTAAATATCAGCAAGAACCTGCTACGCGCCGCCCGCTCAAGAAACACAGGGTGCCGCCCATGGCGGTGAGTGCCGCCAGCGCGTAGAACATGCTGGTCGGCGCAGCGTTGATCAGCAAATAGCCACAAATCACCGGACTCATCGCTCCACCGAACGCTGCCAGGTTTTGTGCGCCGTAGTAACTGCCCCGTAGCGCATCCGGCGCAATGGTGTCGATAAACAGGAACTCAGAAGGGTAGATGATCATTTCACCCAAGGTGAACACGAACATCGCCAGGCACCAGGTGACCAGGCTGTCGGCCTGGCTGAACCCCATCAACCCGCCGATAAACAGCAAGGTGCCCAGCAGGATCCAATGGCGCAACTGCTCACGCTTGAGGAACCGGCCGATCTGATACTGCATCAAAATCACCGTTACCGCGTTGCAGGCCAGCACCGCAGACAGAATTTTCAACGCCTGCTCAGGTTTGTAGGCCACCAGCAAAAACTGTGACAGATACAGGGTGTAGCGGCCATGGACAATGGTGCTCAACAAGCTGCCGCCAGTGAACAGTATCAATGTGCGGTCGTTGCGCAACGTGTGCAGGGTGCTGAGGAAACTCTGAGGTTTATGGCTGTCATCCCGTTGGGTCGGTGCAATGCCGATCATCAGGAACAGGCTGCCAAAGGCAATGGCGCTGGCGATCAGGAAAGGCGCCCAGGGTAACTGTCCGGCGATCACCACACCCAGCATCGGGCCGGTTGCGTAGCCGACGTTGGTCAGGGTGTAGCGCAGGGAAAATACCTTGGCGCGATCACCTACCGGCAGGTTCTCGCTGATGATCGCCTTGGAGCCGATCAGGAACAGCGCCGACGCGGCTTCAGTGATCACCAGGGTCAGGGTGGTGAGGTAGAGGTTGCTGGCAAAGGTCAGCAACAGAAAACCGATGGAGCTGGAGAGCATGGCCAGGATCAGCAGCTTGCGCTTTTCCAGGCGGTCGATGATGTAGCCGCCGTACAAACCCAGCAACGTGGCGATGAACACGGCGGTGCCCATCAACAGGCCGATGTCCTGCTGGTCGAGGCCCAGGCGTGTGCTCAGCCAGAGGGCCAGCAACGGGCTGGTCATGGCGCGGCTGACCACGATGGTCACCGAGCAGATCAGCAGGCGGCGGATTACCAGGGAATAGGTGGCCACGATGGGGAGAGCGTCCTAGTTATTACTCAAAGACAATACAGGTCAAATGTGGGAGGGGCTTGCTCCCGATGGCGATACATCAGACAAGCGTCAGGCGACTGAACCATTGCTATCGGGAGCAAGCCCCCTCCCACATTTTTTGACCGTGGTTTACTGGCCGGAATTGATGGTGATTTTTTCCACCGCACCCTGCTCCAGATCCCACTTCTTCAGGATCTTGCCGTAGGTCCCATCGTCAATCATCCCCTGTAATGCCTCACTGATCGCCGTGACCAACTCGGTATTGCTCTTCTCAATCCCAAGCCCGGTGAATTGCTTGGAAATCGCCTGACCCACCGGCTTGTACTTCCCCTTATCCAGCGACATCAGATAAGGAATGGTCTCGCTGCCCTGCATCGCCGCGTCCAAACGGTTCTGCTGCAACTGCGCCCGCGCATCCGCCGAGCCTTCAGTGCCGATCACCACAATCGCCGGCTTACCCGCTGCTTCGCAGTTTGCCTTGCTCCACGCGGTAATTTCCGACGGCCAGGTGGTACGGCGGCTGGTGCCGACTTTTTTACCGCACAGGTCGGTCAACTCCTTGAGGTCTTCACGTTTGGCCAGGGTGTAGAGCTGCGGGCCGCTGGTGAAGTAGTCGATGAAGGTCACGGCCTTCTGACGCTCGGCCGTGTCGGTCATGCCCGACAACACGATGTCGACGCGCTTGGTGGTCAGGCCGCTGAGCATCTGCTCGAAGCCGGTTTCCTGCCACTTGATCTTCACGCCCAGACGTTCGGCAAGAGCGTTCCCCAGGTCAAAGTCCAGACCGGTGAGTTTGTTGGTGGCCGGGTCCTTGAAATCCATCGGCGGATAGTTCGGCACGATGGCCGCGCTGATCTCGCCTTTGTCCTTGATGGCCGCCGGCAATGCCGCAAAAACAACGGTGGAGGCCATCAGGCCTGCGAGCAAGGTGGGGATAAACATTTTTTTCATGGGGGCGTTCTCGTTAGTTTTTTAGTTAAGTGCGAACGGCAGAAATAAAGCTTTGGGTACGCGGGTTTTGTGGGCTTATTAGAATTTCTTCCGGGCTGCCGGCCTCCACAATCTGGCCGGCGTCCATAAACACCATGCGGTTGGAGACTTCGCGGGCAAAGCCCAACTCATGGGTGACCACGATCATGGTCATGCCGGTGGTGGCCAAATCGCGCATCACCGACAGCACTTCGCCTACCAGTTCCGGGTCGAGGGCTGACGTGGGTTCGTCAAACAACATCAGCTTGGGGCGCATCGCCAGCGCACGGGCAATCGCCACGCGTTGCTGCTGCCCGCCGGACAACTCCACTGGGTAGGCATTGCGCTTGTCCGCCAGGCCGACGCGGGCCAGCAGCTCCAGGGCATCTTCGATGGCTTCCTTGGGTGAGCGCTTGAGCACCTGGCACGGGCCTTCGATGATGTTTTGCAACACGGTCATGTGCGGGAACAAATTGAAGCGCTGGAACACCATGCCGGTCGCCAGGCGCTGACGGGCGATCTGCACTTCATTCATCTCATGCAGCTTGTTGCCCACCACCCGGTAACCGACCAGCTCGCCATCGACCCACAGGCCGCCCTTGTCGATTTTTTCCAACTGGTTGACGCAGCGCAGCAACGTGCTTTTACCCGAGCCGGATGGGCCGATGATGCACATCACCTCGCCTTGCTCGACTTCAATATTGATGTCACGCAGCGCGTGATACTGGTCGTAATACTTGTTCAGGTTGACGGCCTTGACGATGCTTCTCATGGGGCAAATCTCCTCAACCCAGACTTACGAACGCTTGCCGGCGCCGCGGGCAAAACGACGCTCGAGGCGGCTCTGACCAAATGAAAGAACGGTCACCACCGCCAGGTACCAGATACCTGCCACCATCAGCAGCTCCATGACTCGGGCATTGGCGTAGTAGATGTTTTGCGCGTTGTGCAGCAGCTCTGAATACTGGATCACGCTGGTCAGGCTGGTCATTTTCACCATGCTGATGAACTCGTTGCCTACCGGAGGAATGATCACCCGCATGGCCTGCGGCAGAATGATCCTGCGCAGCGCCTGCAGGCTCGGCATGCCGATGGACTTGGCGGCTTCGTACTGGCCGGTATCCACCGACAGCAAACCGGCGCGCACCACCTCGGCTGTATACGCGCCCTGGTTGATACTCAAACCGAGCAGGGCGGCCACGAACGGCGTCATCAGGTCGACGGTGTCGATGCTGAACAGGCCGGGAATCGCGATCACCGGGAAAATCAGCGCCAGGTTGAACCACAGCAACAGCTGCAGAATCAGCGGCGTGCCGCGAAACAGCCAGGTGTAGGTGATGGCTACATAGCGCAGGATCGGGTTGGCTGACATGCGCATGATTGCCGTGATCACGCCGATCACCACACCCAGCGCCATCGCCAGGATCGACATGATGATGGTATTGGTCAAGCCCCACAGGATCGCCTCAGACGTTAGAAACTGCCCGATGTAGGACCATTCGATCTGGCCGTTGGCGAATGCGCGTAGCAGCGCTGCCAACACGATCACGATCAACGTGGCAAAAAACATCCGCCCGTAATAGCGCCGCGGCACGTGTTCGTACTGGGTGATATCGAACTGGTTCTCGGACAATTTGCGCTCTATTTCCAAGCGCTCGGCCGGGGTTTGGTTCATGGTGATTCTCCAAAACTATTAACGCTCTAACTGCTGTAACGCGGTCCAAATGTGGGAGCGGGCTTGCTCGCGAAAGCGCCAGCCCAAACACCACAAATCTCTCTGCCTTAAATCCTGAATCCCTGATAACGCTCAACCCATTCCTGCTGAGCCGCCAACGCCACCTTCAACCGCCCAATCTGCTCGCGAACCCGCTCCGGCGCCGTCCCACCCCAGCCACTGCGCGCCGCAATCGCCGCCTCCAGGGTCAAGCAGTCGCGCACTTCGGGCGTAAGCCGCGCATCCACCTCAGCCAACATCGCCGGTGAGGCTTCCCACAACTCAATTTCATGCTTCTCACAGGCCTGTACTAACGCGCCGGTAATTTCATGGGCCTCCTTGAACGGCACGCCACGGTTCGCCAACCAATCCGCCACTTCCGTCGCCAAGGTAAAACCCATCGGCGCCTGACGCCGCAGCTCGTCGACCTGCACCTTCATGGTCGCCACCATCCCGGCCATAGCCGGTAACACCAGCAGCAAGGTGTCCACACTGTCCAGCACACTGTGCTTGTCTTCACTCAAATCGCGGTTGTACGACAGCGGCAAGGATTTAAGCGTCGACATCAACCCGGTCAGGTTGCCAATCAAGCGGCCGGCCTTGCCCCGTGCCAACTCGGCAATATCCGGATTCTTCTTCTGCGGCATGATCGAACTGCCGGTAGCGTAGGCATCATCCAACACCACCCAGCGAAACTGGCGCGACGACCACAGGCAAAACTCCTCCGACAGCCGTGAAATATTCACCCCGAGCATGCCCGCCACAAACAGGAATTCCGCCACATGATCACGGCTGGCCACCGCGTCGATGGAGTTTTCGCACGGCCCGGTGTAGCCCATTTCCTTAGCCGAATTCTCTGGCTGGCGTGCAATCGCCGAGCCGGCCATCGCCGCCGCGCCCAAGGGCGACAACGCCGTTCGCGCATCCCAATCCACTAAGCGCTGTACATCCCGCAACATCGACTGCGCATGGGCCAGCAAGTGATGGGCGAATACAATCGGTTGCGCCTGCTGCAAGTGGGTAAAGCCGGGGCAGATACTCTCGATATGCTGCTCGGCCTGCGCCACCAACGCTTGCTGCAAACCCAACACCTCGGTGGTGATGGTGCGCGCATGGTCGCGTAGGAAAAGGCGCAAATCGTTGGCCGTCTGGTCATTGCGCGAACGTCCGGCGCGCAACTTGCCGCCCAGGGCGCCCAGGCGCTCGGTCAATACACGTTCGATAAAGGTGTGCACGTCCTCGTCATCCAGGGTCGGATGCAGGCGGCCGGCGGCGAAATCATCACCGATACGGTCCAGGGCTTCGAGGGTCCGCAGGGTCTCCGACTCATCCAGCAACCCTGCGCGCTGCAACTCCCGGGCATGGGCACGGGAGCCGGCCAAATCGTAGGGTGTCAGGCGGAAATAGCGCTCAGGGCAACGGGATAACGCCGCCAAGGCGGCAGACGGACCGGTCTTGAAACGAGCGCCCCAAAGGCGGTCGGTGGGCTGGGACATGGGTGTTCCTCACGCTTGTTTTTAGAAGAGTCGGAGGCAGTAACAACAGAATTTCAGCGATGCAGAACCAGCGTCTGACGCGCCGTATTCATGGTTGCCAAGGGCGGATGTTTATGTTCATTATCGCCGCCTGGCTATGTTCAAGGATTGGGTTGAAGCCTGTTGAATATGGCACTTGAGGTCAACGCGTATTATGGAAACTCCACTTTCCACTTCTGGAAACCTGCCACCCAAACCCGGCACAAGGCCGCCCCTGCAACTGAGTGGTTTGGACTTCAAACTGCTGCGGGTATTTATGGCCGTGGTCGAAGCCGGTGGTTTCAGCGCCGCGCAAAACGAATTGAATGTGGGCCTGGCGGCGATCAGCAAACAGATCTCCGACCTCGAGATTCGCATCGGCATGCGCCTGTGTACACGGGGCCGGGAAGGCTTCGGGCTGACCGAAGAAGGCAAGTTGGTGTATCAAGCGTCCATCGAGTTATTCACCTCGGTGGACAGTTTTCGCGACAAGCTTAGTTCGGCTCAAAATGAGCTGATTGGCGACCTTAGTGTCGGCGTTATTGATAACACCGTTTCTGACGTTAATTCCCCGCTGATTGCCGCTTTGGGGAACTTACATCGGCAATCGCCAAAAATAAGATTACGCCTACATGCCTCGCAACTGGACGAAGTTGAACGCGGCGTCGTCGAAGGCCGCCTGATCGTCGGCATCGTTCCCGTGTACCAGCGCCGTGAAGAGTTCGACTACTTCCCGCTCTACGAAGAAAAGGCCCACACCTACTGCGCTGTAGGACATCCGCTGTTCACCGCGAGCGATATTACGCCCGAAGTCTTGCGCCACTATGAGGTGGTGAACCATCGGTATGCGATCCATCGCGACAAGGCCACCTTCGTCAACTACGACAGCCAGTCAGCCTCTGCCTCCCAGGTTGAAGCCGTCGCCATCCTGATCCTCACCGGCCGCTTTATCGGTTTCCTGCCCGAGCACTACGCCGCGCCACTGGTAAGGGAAGGGCGCCTGCGCGCACTGTGCCCGGAGCAGGTCCACCTGAGCACCGTGTTCAACCTGATCCTGCGCCACAACGCGCCGAGAAGCCCGATGGTAAAAGCCTTCGCAACAGCCTTGGGCGTGGACCTAAAGGCGCCGATCTAAGCCCCGCCAAAGATCAAATGTGGGAGGTGTCGAGCTTTAGCGAGGCTCCGATGGGATCGCTTCGGTCCCCCCGCCAACCCCACCCACCCGCATCACCGCTGCAACCGGGTCCGCTTTTTCTTCTTCGCATGAAAATGCCGAAAATGCGCATCCTGCGCTGCCGCCAACAACTCCCGATCCCCCCGCGTATCGCCCCAGGCCCGCAGCCGATACTCGCCCAAATCCCCATACACCGCCTCAAGCCGCAGCACCTTGTTCTCACAACGGCAATTATTCCCGGTGAGCTTGCCGGTCAACACCCCGTCGACCACCTCAAGCTCAGTCCCAATCAACTTGATCCCAAGCCGATCGGCAAACGGCTGCAACACCAATGCCGGCGACGCCGAGCACAACGTCACCACCGCCCCCGAGCCCAACTCCTGCTCCACCGACAACACCCCAGCCGGGCGCATCAACCGCGCCCAATTGCGCTGGCAATACTCCTCGGCCTTCTGCTGCACCCAGCTCTTCTCCACCCCGGTCATAAAGGTGCGGATCAACTGCGCTTTCAACTCATCCCGGCTGATCTGCCGCACCAAAAAGCGCAGTCCAGGTACCGCCAGCTTGACCATCCGGCCATAAAACTCACCGGGGCCAAAGGCAAACTTGAGGAAGGGCACGAAACTGTCGTGGTGGGTGAGGGTGCCGTCGAAGTCAAAGACGGAGAGTACTTTGGCGTCAATGGGGCCGGCTTCGAGCATGTCTGGGTTCACGGTTGGCCTCGGTCCTATCTAGTATTTTTGTGCATGCATCAGGTGTGACAGCAGGAGTCTACTCCCGTGCCAATCTTCCGATCTTGGCGTAAAGCCCTTCGGTGAAGGTGTCCCGATCACTCGACCGGTGACAACGCTGATGACAGTTGGGGCACAAGGCTACAGCATTGGTGATGCGATCCGAACCCTTCTGGGAAAGGTGCTTGACGTGATGTGCTTCAAAAAGTGGCAATTGAACGCGCATAAAAAAGCCCTGAGCAAGTCAGGGCTTTATGGTGTTGTTCGGCTCAGGAATCAATCCCAGCTCAACGCCCCACCCGTCTGATACTCAATAACCCGAGTCTCGAAGAAATTCTTCTCTTTCTTCAAGTCCATGATCTCGCTCATCCACGGGAACGGGTTAGTCGTGCCTGGGTACTCTTCCTTCAAGCCAATCTGCGACAGACGACGGTTAGCAATGAACTTGAGGTAATCCTCCATCATCGCCGCGTTCATGCCCAGCACGCCACGCGGCATGGTATCCCGCGCATATTCAATCTCCAGCTGCGTCCCCTGCAAAATCATCTGGGTCGCTTCTTCCTTCATCTCGGCATCCCACAAGTGCGGGTTTTCGATTTTGATCTGGTTGATCACATCGATACCGAAGTTCAGGTGCATCGACTCGTCGCGCAGGATGTACTGGAACTGCTCGGCCACGCCGGTCATTTTGTTGCGACGGCCCATGGACAGGATCTGGGTGAAGCCGCAGTAGAAGAAGATGCCTTCCAGTACGCAGTAGTAGGCGACCAGGTTGCGCAGCAGTTCNTTGTTGCGACGGCCCATGGACAGGATCTGGGTGAAGCCGCAGTAGAAGAAGATGCCTTCCAGTACGCAGTAGTAGGCGACCAGGTTGCGCAGCAGTTCTTTATCGGTCTCGACAGTGCCGGTTTCGAACTTCGGATCGGAGATCGAACGGGTGTATTTCAGGCCCCAGGCGGCTTTTTTAGCGACCGATGGAATCTCGTGGTACATGTTGAAGATCTCGCCTTCATCCATGGCCAGGGATTCGATGCAGTACTGGTAGGCGTGGGTGTGGATCGCCTCTTCGAAGGCCTGGCGCAGGATGTACTGGCGGCACTCCGGGTTGGTGATCAGGCGGTACACGGCCAGCACCAGGTTGTTGGCGACCAGGGAGTCGGCGGTGGAGAAGAAGCCGAGGTTGCGCATGACGATGCGGCGTTCGTCGTCGGTCAGGCCTTCGGGGTTTTTCCACAGGGCGATGTCGGCGGTCATGTTGACCTCTTGCGGCATCCAGTGGTTGGCGCAGCCGTCGAGGTATTTCTGCCAGGCCCAGTCGTACTTGAAGGGTACGAGCTGGTTGAGGTCGGCGCGGCAGTTGATCATGCGCTTTTCGTCGACGGCGACGCGGGCGGAGGCGCCTTCGAGTTCGGCGAGGCCTTCGGCGACGTCGAGTTTGTCCAGGGCAGCCTTGGCGCGCACGATGGCGGCCGAATCACTGGCGGTGACGGCGCGGGCTTCGATGGCGGCGGCGGCGCCGGCACCGTCGAGGCGGTCCATGTTGGCTTCGGTGGCGTGGCCGGCGTTGGCGCCTTTAGCGGCTACTTCGCCTTCTTCTTCTTTGTCGAATTCGTCCCAGCTCAGCATGACGTGTCGTCTCCTGCGTGAGGGCTCAAAGGTGTCCGTGTGAAACCGGATGGTTGGGTGTTCACACGGCCCAAAGGCCGCGGTGGATCTTAAGGAATCGTTTGTTGCAGCTAGCGCACGCATTAAACGGAATAGGGCTACGGGTGCTCTGCGTGAGGCTTGAGGGGCGCAGCAGTAGGTGCAAGCTCGCGCGGGATGCCTCAGGTCTGGCTCTTCATCCTTGTGTAAAGGGATATTGCAGGCCCGATTTACCCGCGCATTATAGGGAAAAATTTGGGTTTGTGTTGCGGCGGATGGTCACTTGGGCGGACCAAAATGACGTGGTTTTCGGCCAGAGCGAGTGTTTGCAAGGCTTTGCTGGGGTTGGAAATTTTTGACGGGTGGTGAGGGGGTTTTTGTAGGGGGGGAGGGCAGGGGCACAGGTAGGGCTTTATAAGGCGGGTATGACGGCTGACGTTATCGGGAGCAAGCCCCCTCCCACAGTTTGATCGCGGGGGTGTCAGGAATCGAGCCTTTGCCGCAAGAACGATTTCTTGCGGCGAATAAGCTTCCAACTTGAATCGCTGTTATCCGTTAGAGCAACCATTGCCCATCACGTGATAATTAAGAATATGCCGTTGACCTTGTGAGTCTTCATATTCCATCTTCACCGGTACAACTTCGCATACTTCCGGGATATTGCTCATGGATAATACTTTGGCCACATCCAAGTGAGTGCTATAGGTGTAGTCCTCAACGATCGGTGCATTCTGGCCAGCCAGCTCAGTCGGGGCCTCGTCGGCCAGGGCGGCGGTGGCGCACAAGCTGCTGAGGGCCATAACTAATAGAGCTTTCATTTCTTCATTACCTTCTTCAGGGCGAAAGGGGTCACGGGGCCCTTGTGAGGCCGCGTGTGTAACTTAAAAGTTGGGAAGTTCGGATTAACGTGCCTTCGTGGGGGCTGTTACGGTGTTAATCACAGTGCCTTGGTTGGCGGAAGTGATTCTAAGCCTGCGCGTTATATTCATATACCCGTGCTTTTGATAAACACCTTTGGCGGTTTTTGTAACAATCGGTCGATCAAAGTTTTTTCAGTCACCCGCAAAGCGCCACAGGCTGTGGGCCAGAGCGGTAAACCGGCATAGCAGGGCAATTTGTAGGGTCTTGTTACTACCATCGTCGAATGGTTCTATAGGCCCACCCCGGCTACAACTGGGGCCATACAACAACAACTATGTCACCGAGGTAAGAAAGATGAGTGCGGCTTCCCTGTACCCCGTTCGCCCCGAAGTAGCAGCCAACACGCTGACCGACGAGGCAACCTACAAGGCCATGTACCAGCAGTCGGTGGTCAACCCCGATGGCTTCTGGCGTGAGCAAGCCAAGCGCCTTGACTGGGTCAAGCCTTTCACCGCGGTGAAGCAGACCTCGTTCGACGACCACCATGTCGACATCAAATGGTTTGCCGATGGCACCCTGAACGTTTCCTACAATTGCCTGGACCGTCACCTCGCCGAACGTGGCGACCAGATCGCGATCATCTGGGAGGGCGATGACCCCGCCGAGAGCCGCAATATCACCTACCGCGAGTTGCATGAAGAAGTCTGCAAGTTTGCCAACGCCCTGCGTGGCCAGGATGTGCATCGCGGCGACGTGGTGACTATCTATATGCCGATGATCCCCGAAGCCGTGGTCGCCATGCTGGCCTGTACCCGCATCGGTGCGATCCATTCGGTGGTGTTCGGCGGTTTTTCCCCGGAAGCCTTGGCCGGTCGCATCATCGACTGTAAGTCGAAGGTGGTAATCACCGCTGACGAAGGTATTCGCGCCGGTAAGAAGATTCCGCTCAAGGCCAACGTCGACGACGCCCTGACCAACCCGGAAACCAGCAGCATCCAGAAGGTCATCGTGTGCAAGCGCACCAACGGTGCGATCAAGTGGAACCAGCATCGCGACATCTGGTACGAAGACCTGATGAAAGTGGCGGGCACCGTGTGCGCGCCCAAAGAGATGGGCGCAGAAGAAGCGCTGTTCATCCTCTATACCTCTGGCTCAACCGGCAAGCCTAAAGGCGTACAGCACACCACCGGCGGCTACTTGCTGTATGCAGCCCTGACCCACGAGCGTGTGTTCGACTACCGCCCAGGCGAAATCTACTGGTGCACCGCCGATGTCGGCTGGGTCACTGGCCACACCTATATCGTCTACGGCCCCCTGGCCAATGGCGCGACCACCCTGCTGTTCGAAGGCGTGCCGAACTATCCGGACATCACCCGGGTGGCGAAGATTGTCGACAAGCACAAGGTCAACATCCTCTACACCGCGCCGACCGCGATCCGCGCAATGATGGCTTCCGGTACCGCCGCCTGTGAGGGCGCCGACGGCAGCAGCCTGCGCCTGCTCGGTTCGGTGGGCGAGCCCATCAACCCGGAAGCCTGGGACTGGTACTACAAGAACGTCGGCCAATCCCGTTGCCCGATCGTCGACACCTGGTGGCAGACTGAAACCGGCGGCAACATGATGAGCCCGCTGCCGGGCGCCCATGCGCTCAAGCCGGGTTCTGCGGCACGCCCGTTCTTTGGCGTGGTGCCGGCATTGGTGGATAACCTGGGCAACCTGATCGAAGGCGCCGCCGAAGGCAATCTGGTGATCCTCGATTCGTGGCCGGGCCAGGCGCGTACGCTGTACGGCGACCACGACCGCTTCGTCGATACCTATTTCAAGACCTTCCGTGGCATGTACTTCACCGGTGACGGTGCCCGTCGTGACGAGGATGGTTACTACTGGATCACCGGGCGTGTGGATGACGTGTTGAACGTGTCCGGCCATCGCATGGGCACCGCCGAGATCGAAAGCGCCATGGTCGCTCACCCGAAAGTCGCCGAAGCGGCGGTGGTGGGTGTGCCCCATGACATCAAGGGCCAGGGCATCTATGTGTACGTCACTCTGATCGGTGGCGAGGAGCCGAGCGAGCAGTTGCGCCTGGAACTGAAGAACTGGGTGCGCAAGGAAATCGGCCCGATTGCTTCGCCGGATGTGATCCAGTGGGCGCCGGGCTTGCCGAAGACGCGTTCGGGGAAAATCATGCGGCGCATTCTGCGCAAGATCGCCACGGCGGAGTATGACGGGTTGGGGGATATCTCCACCCTGGCCGATCCAGGGGTGGTGGCGCATTTGATTGAAACGCACAAGGCCATGAACGTCGCGTAAGGCGCAGTTGGTGGGACACAGCCCCATTCGGTGTGAGCCGAGTGGGGCTTTTTAATGAGATCTTCAAGCCCCCTCCCACATTTGAATGTATTCCATGTCGAGACTCGTTGGTGGTATGTCAGACCGCATAACCACCAAGCCAATAAATATCGGTTTTTCCTCTGGGACGTTTCAGAATGTTACCGCCAGGCGCAAATGTGTAACCCCCCGGCCAAACCTGAGGCATTGCGCCACGCCTGCGCTCTTAAAAACTGCGTTTTAGACACCCTGATAAATAAGATTAAACGCCACTCTTGCCGTGCTAGAAGGGTTTGCGAATAATAGGCCCGCAATTTGCAGCATCATCAGGTTTAATATCTTTTGTCTCTGCATAAAATCCAGAGGCTGTCAATGTGCTGGAACCGCTTTCTCAGTGCTTCTGTAAATTGTTGTCGCATTGAGGAAATATCGGCTTCCGGGCTGTCGTTAGAATGCCGATCACTCGCTCGTCGTCGCAGGTGTCGCCTGCGCAGGACGCAGCACCGCTATTCGGTTACACCTTCGCCGCATCGTGGGCCATGGCTCATACTGCTGTTTTTGCCCTATACCGATGGAGTCCCAAGATGAAGAAACTCGTGCTGTTGGGCGCCCTGGCGCTGTCCGTGCTGTCCATGCAGGCTTTCGCCGAAGGCAAGCCACTGAAAATTGGTATCGAAGCGGCTTACCCTCCGTTTGCCTCGAAGGCGCCGGATGGCAGCATCGTCGGTTTTGACTACGACATCGGCAACGCCCTGTGCGCAGAGATGAAGGTCAAGTGCACCTGGGTCGAGCAAGAGTTCGATGGCCTGATCCCAGCGCTGAAAGTGCGCAAGATCGACGCTATCCTGTCGTCCATGTCCATCACTGACGACCGCAAGAAATCCGTGGACTTCACCAACCGCTACTACCTGACCCCAGCGCGCCTGGCGATGAAGGAAGGCACCACGGTCAGCGACAGCCTGGATGAATTGAAAGGCAAGAAGATCGGCGTGCAGCGCGGTTCGATCCACGATCGTTTCGCCAAGGAAGTCCTGGCCCCCAAAGGCGCTACGGTCGTGCCTTATAGCTCGCAGAACGAAATCTACCTGGACGTGGAAGCCGGTCGCCTCGACGGCACCGTGGCTGACGCTACCCTGCTGCAGGACGGTTTCCTGAAAACCCCGGCCGGCAAAGGCTACGCATTCGTGGGCCCACAGTTCACCGACGCCAAATACTTCGGCGACGGCATTGGTATCGCAGTGCGCAAAGGCGACAAGGAAAACCTTGACCGCATCAACGCAGCGATTGCCGCGATTCGTGCCAACGGCGAATACAAGAAAATCCAGGACAAGTACTTCGACTTCGATATCTACGGCGCTGATGCCAAGTAAATAGTCGCAGCTGTCTGTCCGAAATGGCGCAAGCAACAGTCATCCTGAAGTTTGCGCCATTTTTTCATCCCCCTTTTCGAGGACCTGAATCATGTTGAAAGGCTACGGGGCCGTTATCCTCGATGGCGCATGGTTGACGCTTCAGCTCGCCTTGTCGTCCATGGCCTTGGCCATTGTTCTGGGTCTGATCGGGGTCGCGTTACGCCTGTCGCCGGTGCGCTGGTTGGCTTGGCTGGGTGACCTGTACTCCACGGTGATCCGCGGGATCCCCGACCTGGTGCTGATCCTGCTGATTTTCTACGGCGGTCAGGACTTGCTTAACCGCGTCGCGCCGTTGCTCGGCTATGACGACTATATCGACTTGAACCCCTTGGCCGCCGGTATCGGCACCCTGGGTTTCATCTTTGGCGCCTACCTCTCGGAAACCTTCCGCGGCGCCTTCATGGCCATTCCCAAGGGCCAGGCCGAGGCAGGCCTTGCGTATGGCATGAGCAGTTTCCAGGTGTTCTTCCGGGTGATGGTGCCGCAGATGATCCGGCTGGCGATCCCCGGTTTCACAACAACTGGCTGGTCCTGACTAAGGCCACCGCGCTGATTTCGGTGGTGGGCCTGCAAGACATGATGTTCAAGGCCAAGCAGGCGGCCGATGCCACCCGCGAGCCTTTTACCTTCTTCCTCGCAGTGGCGGCGATGTACCTGGTGATCACCAGCGTGTCGTTGCTGGCCTTGCGTCATCTTGAGAAGCGCTACTCGGTAGGCGTAAGGGCGGCTGATCTATGATCTTCGACTACAACGTCATCTGGGAGGCCATGCCGCTGTACGTTGGCGGCTTGCTGACCACCCTGAAACTGCTCGCCATCTCGCTGTTCTTCGGTTTGCTTGCGGCCTTGCCCCTGGGCCTGATGCGCGTGTCCAAGCAGCCGATCGTCAACGGCGCGGCCTGGCTCTACACCTACGTGATCCGTGGCACGCCGATGCTGGTGCAGCTGTTTTTGATCTACTACGGCCTGGCGCAGTTCGAAACAGTACGCGAGAGCTTCCTGTGGCCGCTGCTGTCCAGCGCGACCTTCTGCGCGTGTCTGGCCTTTGCGATCAACACCAGCGCCTACACCGCCGAGATCATTGCCGGCAGCCTAAAGGCCACGCCTAACGGTGAGATCGAAGCGGCCAAGGCCATGGGCATGTCGCGCTACAAGCTGTATCGCCGCATCCTGTTGCCGTCGGCCCTGCGTCGCGCCCTGCCGCAATACAGCAACGAAGTGATCATGATGTTGCAGACCACCAGCCTGGCCTCCATCGTGACCTTGATCGACATCACTGGCGCCGCGCGCACGGTGAACGCGCAGTACTATCTGCCGTTCGAAGCCTATATCACCGCTGGTGTGTTCTACCTGTGCCTGACCTTTATTCTGGTGCGCCTGTTCAAGTTGGCCGAGCGCCGCTGGCTGAGCTACCTGGCTCCACGGAAGCACTGATATGGAACGTATCGATCATCTGTTGCCCTGGGGGCATCTGGGCTGCGAGCGCCAGCTGAGCGTGTTCCGCTTCGGCAGCGGCGAGCGCAAGGCCTATATCCAGGCCAGCCTGCACGCCGATGAATTGCCCGGCATGCGCGCCGCCTGGGAGCTGAAAAAACGCCTTGGCGAACTCGAGCGCCAGGGTGCCCTCAATGGCGTGATCGAGCTGGTGCCGGTCGCCAATCCCATGGGCCTGGGCCAGTTGCTGCAAGGCAGTCACCAGGGGCGTTTCGAGGTCGGCAGCGGCAAGAATTTCAACCGTGATTTTGTCGAGTTGAGCGAGCCCGTTGCGGCCTTGCTCGACGGCAAACTGGGGGATGATCCCCACGCCAACGTACGCATGATCCGCCAGGCCATGAGCGATACGCTCAGCGCCTTGCCCGAACCGAGCAGCCAGTTGCAAGGCATGCAGCGCATCCTGCTCAGCCACGCCTGTACCGCCGACATAGTGCTCGACCTGCATTGCGATGCCGAAGCCGCGCTGCACATGTACGCATTGCCCCAGCACTGGCCGCAGTGGCGCTCGTTGTCGGCACATTTGAATGTAAAGGTCGGCCTGTTGGCGGAAGACTCCGGTGGCAGCTCGTTTGATGAGGCGTGCTCGTTGCCTTGGCTGCGTTTGTCCCGGGCGTTCCCCGAAGCGCAGATTCCGTTGGCGTGCCTGGCCACGACCTTGGAACTGGGCGGCCAGGCCGACACCGGCCGCGATGAGGCCATCTTCCACGCCGAAGGCATCCTGGCGTTCCTCGCCGAACAGGGCCTGATCAAGGGTGAGTGGCCTGCGCCGCAACACGAACCCTGTGAGGGCGTGCCCTTCGAAGGCACCGAATTGCTCTTTGCACCCCACGCCGGGGTGATCAGCTACCTGCGTAAGGCCGGTGACTGGGTGGAAAGCGGCGAGCCGATTTTTGAAGTGATTGACCCCCTGGAAGACCGCGTCAGCATCATTTGCGCGGGTACCTCAGGGGTATTGTTTGCCGTTGAACGGCTGCGTTATGCCCAAGCGGGTTTCTGGCTGGCCAAGGTGGCGGGGCGCGAAGCGCTGCGTCACGGGCGCTTGCTCAACGACTGACCACCTGTTTTTGTGAGAACCGACCGCATGTACAAACTTGAAGTCCAAGACCTGCATAAACGCTATGGCAGTCATGAAGTGCTCAAAGGTGTGTCCCTGGCCGCCGCGGCCGGTGATGTGATCAGCATCATCGGCTCCAGTGGCTCGGGCAAAAGTACCTTTTTGCGCTGCATCAACCTGCTGGAGCAGCCCCATGCCGGCAAGATTCTGCTCAATAACGAAGAGCTGAAACTGGTGGCTAATAAGGACGGCGCGATGAAGGCGGCCGACCCCAAGCAACTGCAACGCATGCGTTCGCGCCTGTCCATGGTGTTCCAGCATTTCAACCTGTGGTCGCACATGACCGCGCTTGAAAACGTGATGGAAGCGCCTGTGCATGTGCTTGGCATGTCGAAGAAAGACGCCCGCGAAAAGGCCGAGCACTACTTGGCCAAGGTCGGGGTGGGCCATCGCAAGGATGCGTTCCCTGGGCATATGTCCGGCGGCGAGCAACAGCGCGTGGCGATCGCCCGTGCCCTGGCGATGGAGCCGGAGGTGATGCTGTTCGATGAGCCCACTTCGGCGCTGGACCCTGAGTTGGTGGGCGAAGTGCTCAAGGTCATGCAGGACCTGGCCCAGGAAGGCCGCACCATGGTGGTGGTGACCCATGAGATGGGCTTTGCCCGTGAAGTGTCGAACCAGCTGGTGTTCTTGCATAAAGGCATTGTTGAAGAGCGCGGCAACCCGCGGGAAGTACTGGTGAACCCGCAGTCTGTGCGCCTTCAGCAGTTTCTCTCCGGCAGCTTGAAATAGTCATTCCCTGCTGAAATTGCTGGTGCCTTATGTGGGAGGGGGCTTGCTCCCGATAGCGGTGTATCAGTCAGCAAATGTGTATCTGGTGTACCGCTATCGGGGGCAAGCCCCCTTCCACATTGGATCGTCATTGTTTTTGAGATTTGTGTTGGTTTACGGGCTAGCATTGCCCCACGCTTCTTTCACTGTTTTCGCTTCGGATAGCACTCCATGACCGCCCACAAAATTGGTTTCCTGATTTGGCCCAGCACAAAAGCACTCACGCTTGCGCTGGCTGAGGAGGCCTTGCGCGTCGCCCAGCGGGTGCATCCGGACGTGGTCTACGAGCTGTCTTTTTTGCTCGCCGAGCCGGCTACCCCGGGTGCCTGGCAACTGCCCGGCGAGGCATGGGCCGGTAAGCTCGAAGGTTTCCAGAAGCTGTTCCTGCTGGCGGACGAACCCCCCACCGTCATTGCGTCCCAGCTCAGCACTGCACTCAAGCAGCTGGTCCGGGCCGGGTGTGTGATCGGTGGTTTGTCGGCCGGTGTCTACCCGCTGGCCCAACTGGGGTTGCTCGACGGCTACCGCGCCGCCGTGCACTGGCGCTGGCAGGACGATTTTGCCGAGCGCTTCCCCAAGGTCATCGCTACCAGCCATCTGTTCGACTGGGACCGTGATCGCCTGACCGCCTGCGGTGGCATGTCGGTACTCGACCTGCTGCTTGCGGTGCTGGCCCGTGACCACGGCGCCGAGCTGGCCGGTGCGGTGTCGGAAGAACTGGTGGTGGAGCGTATCCGCGAGGGCGGTGAGCGCCAGCGCATCCCGCTGCAAAACCGCCTGGGCTCCAGCCACCCGAAGCTGACCCAGGCGGTGCTGCTGATGGAGGCGAATATCGAAGAACCGTTGACCACCGACGAAATCGCCCAGCACGTATGCGTGTCACGACGACAACTTGAGCGAATCTTCAAGCAATACCTCAATCGCGTCCCCAGCCAGTACTACCTGGAACTGCGCCTGAACAAGGCCCGCCAGATGCTCATGCAAACCAGCAAGTCGATCATCCAGATCGGCCTATCCTGCGGCTTCTCCTCCGGCCCGCACTTCTCCAGCGCCTATCGCAACTTCTTCGGCGCCACCCCGCGTGAAGATCGTAACCAGCGGCGCAGCAGCAGCCCCTTCGAGTTGTCCTCGGTGCCTTCCGAACGCGGTTGATCACTCCTCCATTGGCGGCGGCGGTTCTACCACCAGGGGGACGCCTTGCTCATCCACTGTCGCCTCAGCTACGTGAAAATCATTGTCGGCGCGTACGTAGTACTGGCGCAAATGGTCCAGGCTCTGGGGTGACAAGGGGTTGCCGCTGAAATCACATTCGTCGCTATAGGGCGTTGTGGACTCCAGCAGTGCCGCCGGAATGTCGCTGATCAGGTTATTGCTCAGGTCTATCGTATACAGCTCGGGGAGTTGGAACAGCCCTCGGGGAACTTCGTTGATCTGGGTGTTACCCAGGTAAAGTGCGCCCAAATGGTTCAGGGCACTGACATCCGGCGTGACTACCAACCGGTTGTTTCTCAGGCTCAGGAACTCAAGATTGGGCGCGTTGCCCAGTACATCCGTGTCCGCCGGCGTCAGGGTGATCTCGCAGTTCTCCAGGCTCAGGGTCGTGAGGTTGGGCATTTGGGCGATGGCGTCGGGGATCTTGCCCAGGGTGCACCGGCTGAGTATCAGGGTCTGCAGTTTGGGGAAGCAGCGCAGGGTCCCCTCGACACCATTGGTGAGGCCGTTGCCGATGAGTTCCAGGGAGGTCACATGATCAAACCTGGCGTGCAGTTGCGGCAACGGGCCCATGGTGGTGGTCTCGATCACCACTGAATGGGTGAATTGATCATCCAGGTTTTCCTCGTCCTGCTCGCTTTCGCGGCGCCAGGCATCTTCCAGCAAGCTTTTGAAGCGCTGGCGTGCCAGTTGCTCTTCGGCGGCGGTTTGTTCATCGAGGTTAATGTCGAGGACCGGGTGGCGAGCCGGTATGTCCAGGGCCCACTGCTGCAGGTCGGTGCCCAGTTGCGCATACTCAGCCTCCAGGCGAGTCAGGGTCGGGGCAATGTCGGCCATGGTGCCGGGCAGGCGAAAGAGAAAATGATCGGCTTCGGCATCCAGAAAGGTCGGGTAAAGCTGTATGGCCCTGGTGCGTTCTGCGCTGGGCGCCTGGGCTGTGAATGACTCATTGTAGTTCTGGGCATAGCGCTTGATCTGTTCCAGGGCTGCAGGTTCCAGCGGGTTGCCGGACAGGTCAAAACCATGTGCGATATCGGGCGTCAGGCTGAACAGCTCTTGGGGTAACTCGGTGATACGGTTGTCGTTCAGCCATACGGCTTTTAGAAGGGGGCGGCTCAGCAGGCCATTGGGCAGACGCTCGATCTGTGTGTCCGACAGGTCGAGCAGCGTCAGGTCGGGCATGCCCTCGACATCCGGTATCAACCCCAGGGGGTTGCGGTGCAGGTCCAGGGAGTTCAAGCCATTTATCGCGTTCAAATGCGCCAGGCTTTGCTCGTTCAGGGTAATGTTGCAGTCGCTCAGGGTCAGGCTGTTGAGCCTGTGCATCGCGCGGATCGGGGAGGGCAGATCGCCCAGCGGGATATTGCGCAGCTCCAGGCGGCGCAGCCAGGGAAAACCGCGCAAGAAGCCTTCGACACCTTCTAGGCTGCTGCCTCCCGCCAGCGACAGCAGTGACACATGACGAAGGGCTGTGCTCAGCTCGGGCAGGTTGGTCAACTCCGGGGCGTGAAGCCTTAGGGTAAAACCGTCCAGTTCGCTGTCCATGAAGTATTCATCCCGCTCGGTTTCCCGGCGCCAGCACTGTTCGATCTGGTCGGTAATCAGCCGGCGCGTTTGCGTTTCATAAAAGCGTTGCTCGGCAGGCATTTGCGCTGGGATGGCTGCCTGCCAGGCCTGCAGGGTGTCACGCAGTACCTGGCGCTCTGCGCGCAGCAGGGCGAGCTGGTTGGGCGCGCCGCCTGGCAGTGTTTGCATATGTTCAAGCACAGCCTGCATCTGCCCCTCATCGAGCCCGGGAAACAGTTCACCCAATTGCTCGCTGGCTGTGGGCAACCTGCCGCCCAGCTCGGGTTGGGCGCGATAGCCGTCCATACCGCCCAGCAACTTCATGGTCTGCGGATCATAGAAGGGTTTGCGCACGGGATCGGCGGTAAGCAGATCGCGTAGCGTGTCACGCATGATGGGATGGCGTAGCAGATGCTGGCGCAGTTGCGCGCTTGAATCCACTTGGATGGCGTTGCGTTGTGCCTCCGGCAGGGCGCTCAGGATCGCGGAGTACAGGTCGGACGCGGGGGCCAGCGCGTCGCCGTCGACGTAGGGCGTGTATTGGCCATTCTCGTTGCGTACCAGGGTGCCCACCTGCGAGGCCTCCGGGGGGCCGATCCGGTCACGCACCGCGCCATCGACGCTGTAGTCGCGCACCTCCAGGCGCAGTGACTGCAACCAGCCTGGCAGCTTGGTTAACGAATGCAAGGCCAGGCGCTCGCTGTCCCAGGTTGGTGTGCCGAAGTGCATGGCTTCAAAGGCACGGCACACGCGCACTTCGGCCTGAGCGCTGCGGGCCAGCAGCCGCAGGCGCAATGGCGTGTGCTGGCTGCCCAGCGCTTGCAGTTCCTCGACCGTGGCGCGGTCCAGCAGGGCTTGCGCAACCTTGGCGGGCAGCCCAGGCGCGGCATCGATCAGGCGTTGGGCGCGTGGATTATGGGCGGCTTGCAGGGTGCCATAGTGGGACTCGAATAACCCCGCGCGTTTTTCCTCGGCAGTGGCCGCGAGTTTCCTGCGCAGATGGCTGGCGCGGGCCTCCAGACTCAGGCGCGTATCGCCAACACTGGCACCATAGGCCTCGGCGGCTTCCTCGGCGGGCAACAGGTTGAGGATGGCCTTGAGCAGGTCACCGTTGTTCAGCTGGCTTTCGGGGATCTGGATGACGGGCAGTTGCTCGTCGCCAAAAGCCCAGGCGGTGTTGCCTTGGCCATCGATAAATTGCAGGCAGCGGGTCTGCGGCCAATCGCCGTAGCTGGTGAGCAATTGCAGGATCGCTTGCGGGTCGACACGGCTGTACTGCGCGGGGTCATCGCTGGCAAGCCTTGCGATCAGGCTTTGAATCTCTCGGTCGACCCGCAGCCGGTCAAGGGTATCGATCAGCAGTGCCGGGGGCGCCTCGCCGTTGACATGCATTTTGCGCAGCACGTCCGGGTCCACGCCACTGATGTTCAGCGCCAGCGCCTGGTCGGCTTCGCTGAGCCCCTCCACAGGGTGCCCCAGGCGTTGCAACAGTGTTTTTCGGTCCCACTGCAAGGGGTTTTCCAGCTCTGTGTGCCAGGCGCCGTGGCCGTTGTGGCGTACCCGTGGGCGATAGGCATCGGGGCGGGACGGGTGTTGCAGGTACAGCGTGGAAGACACCGGGTCTTCTTCCACTGCGTAGGTTTTGCCATCCAGCGTCAGCAGGTTCTTGCGCTGGTAGGGGTACAGGCCGGTCGGCTCGCGATAAGTGCCAGGCGGCACGCTGGTGGCGTGCTCGTAGGCGCCGAGGTCGGGTTTCCAGTAGCGGGCCTGGCCCTTGGGCAGTTTTACCGGCTTGAAGCGGTCAATGAAGTCGATAACGTTCTGTGGCAGCGCCTTGCGAAACTGGGCGATGGCGATCTCACCGCCCACGGCAAAGGCGCCCAATTGCACCAGTGCCTCGACCACTCCCAACAGGTGCCCCGCAGCCTCGGTGCCCAAGCCTTCGGCCCAGTCGATGACGCCTTCGAATACCTCATCCAGCAGTTGATAAACCATGTAGCCCATCATCAACTCACCGGCGAAGGGTACGAAAGGGGCGATGATCAACGCGGCCGCGTTCAGGATCGACGACGCGATATTCACGAATGAATCCCACAGCGCCCAGCGTGCCTTGCGATCGGCACTTGCCGTGGCGACGGCGGTGCTGCGTGCGTCGTTGAGTATTTGGTTGAGCTTGCGTTGGTACTGGTGCTGCCATAGGTCATGGCCGCCGGGGGTGGCGACAAAACGCACGCGAGGGTTGTCGGTCGGGGTCTGGCGCCAGCTTGGCTGGTTGCTGCCGGCCTCATGCGGGTGCCAGGTGACCTGGCCGAGCAACTGGCTGAGGTTGGCGAAGAAATACCCGCGTTGCTCATGAGGCACAAACCGGCTGAAAAAGCGTTGGTACTGTTCATCGCGCAGTTGGCGCACCAGTTCTTTTTGCATTGCCTGGGACGAGGGGTATTGCTTGATCGGGTGCTCGGGGTCACCCGGCACATAGGCCACCAGTGGCGTCGCGGTGCGGGCATGCTCCAGGTCGGGGGCGAAGACGATGATGCCGGGCAGGTCGGCATCCATCAGTTTCAAATCGTGATAGCGCACGAGTTGCCCGTGCAAGCGCAGCCCGGTGACGCCGTCGAGCAGGCCTTGGATCAAGCGCTGGTAGCCGGGCTGGATGTCACCTGAGATCAGCGCCCAATGCAGGGCGGCTTGCAGTTCGGCTTTCTGGCTGCGTTCAACTTTCAAGCGCAAGACGGCCTCAGCCACCGGTTCGTTCAGGCCCAGTTGCTCTTGCAGGTACATCTCGTACAGGGCGCCGATGTCGAGATCGCGGCACAGCTGGATAAAGGCACTGATAGGGAGCACGCGCTTGACCGCCGGTAAGGTGTTGAATTGGCCTCTGGCGTCGGGGCGGGTGATGAAGGTCGACTCGGCTTCGTGGGCATCGGCCTGGGTTTCCTTGTGTTCGAAGTTGTGCAGCGCGGCTTCCAGCAGGGACACGGTCCAGGTGCGGGCGGCCCCTGAACGGATTGGAAAGCCGGGAATGGTTTGTGGGATATACAGGCGCAGAAACGTTTGCCGCACATCCAGTTCCAGGCCGAATTGGGTCTTGAGGGCCAGGGTGAGGATCGGGTCGGCAAAGTCCTCGGCGCTCAACAGGCCGGCCAAGGCTTTTTCGACGGTGTTTTGCGCCTCCCAGTGGGCGATGGCCAGCCGCTTGAATTCGCCCTTGCTGGCCGGGGAGGCATCGCGCAAGGCTGGCGGCACGCTGGGCGGCAACTGGCCCAGCGCCTCGCGACGACGCAGAGAGGTTTCGCCCAGCCAGCGAGGAATCGCGTTTTTCAGCGGCTCATAGTGACTGTCGGGTTGGAACGAGGGACTGGTGTGCGATGTGTGTTCTGCAGAGTCAGGCATGGTGCCAATCCTTGAGCGTGGTAAAGCTCCAGTAAATCGATGCACGAGGCGGCGCAGGGACTACTGGGTTATTGCAAGGAGCGCGGCGTGATCCGTTTCGGGGCGTCCTGCCGAAACAGGCTGTGCTGGTTTACACTGCGCCATTGCGACGCAATATGTCGCATTGCCGTAAACCCGCGTAAAACCGGGGTTGGCGCTATAAGAAGTTGTCGCTTGGCGGCAAGGTGGCGCTGAAAACTGTCCTTACAATCCCTGCATCGCCCGCCAGTTCCAGGCAGGCGTTCCTCTTCAGGAGACTCCGATGTCCGTTGAGCAAGCCCCGGTGCAACGTGCCGATTTCGACCAGGTCATGGTGCCCAACTATGCACCTGCCGCCTTCATTCCCGTGCGTGGCGCAGGTTCGCGTGTTTGGGACCAGGCCGGTCGCGAGCTGATCGACTTTGCCGGCGGCATCGCGGTTAACGTATTGGGCCACGCCCACCCGGCGCTGGTCGGTGCACTGACCGAGCAGGCCAACAAGCTGTGGCATGTGTCCAACGTGTTTACCAATGAGCCGGCCCTGCGCCTGGCCCATAAGCTGATCGATGCCACCTTTGCCGAGCGTGTGTTCTTCTGCAACTCCGGCGCCGAGGCCAATGAGGCCGCGTTCAAGCTTGCCCGTCGAGTGGCGTTCGATCGTTTCGGCACTGAAAAGTACGAGATCATCGCCGCGCTGAACAGTTTCCACGGCCGTACCCTGTTCACCGTGAACGTCGGCGGTCAGTCGAAGTACTCTGACGGTTTCGGGCCTAAAATTACCGGGATCACCCACGTTCCTTATAACGACCTGGCCGCATTGAAAGCCGCGGTGTCGGACAAGACCTGCGCCGTGGTGCTGGAGCCGATCCAGGGTGAAGGCGGTGTGCTGCCGGCTGAACTGGCTTACCTGCAAGGTGCCCGTGAGCTGTGCGACGCCAACAACGCGCTGCTGGTATTCGACGAAGTGCAAACCGGCATGGGCCGCAGCGGCCACCTGTTCGCCTATCAGCACTACGGCGTGGTGCCGGATATCCTCACCAGCGCCAAGAGCCTGGGCGGCGGGTTCCCGATTGCAGCCATGCTCACCCGTGAAGACCTGGCCAAGCACCTGGTGGTCGGCACCCACGGCACCACCTACGGCGGCAACCCGCTGGCATGCGCGGTGGCCGAAGCGGTGATCGACGTGATCAACACCCCCGAGGTGCTGGCTGGCGTCAACGCCAAGCACGACCTGTTCAAGGCGCGCCTGGAGCAGATCGGCAAGCAGTACGGCATCTTCACCGAAGTGCGCGGCATGGGCCTGCTGATCGGTTGTGTACTCAGCGATGCGTTCAAGGGCAAGGCCAAGGACGTGTTCAACGCCGCCGAGAAAGAAAACCTGATGATCCTGCAAGCCGGCCCGGACGTGGTGCGTTTTGCGCCGAGCCTGGTGGTCGAAGAGGCGGACATCAACGAAGGTCTGGATCGTTTTGAGCGTGCTGTAAAAACTTTGACGCACGCCTGATTGGCTTGATCGGGTCAAATGTGGGAGGGGGCTTGCTCCCGATAGCGGTGGATCAGTCACTTGATTCATCAACTGACACACTGCTATCGGGAGCAAGCCCCCTCCCACATTGGAATTAGCCCTACATGGGGATAGGTGTTGTTTTCAGGCCTGTCCGGTATTTTTTTTCTATGAGTTTTTCGAGTTAAGGAGTGACACCATGCTGGTGATGCGCCCCGCGCAAATGGCTGACCTGGGCGAGGTACAGCGTCTGGCTGCGGACAGCCCGATTGGTGTCACCTCCTTGCCGGATGATGTGGAACGCTTGAGCGACAAGATCGCCGCCAGCGAAGCCTCCTTCGCGGCCGAGGTAAGCTTCAACGGTGAAGAGAGTTATTTCTTCGTGCTTGAAGATACCGAGACCGGCAAGCTCGCCGGCTGTTCGGCGATCGTCGCCTCGGCCGGTTACTCCGAGCCGTTCTACAGTTTCCGTAACGAAACCTTCGTGCACGCCTCCCGCGAGCTGAAGATCCACAACAAGATCCACGTGCTTTCCCAATGTCACGACCTCACCGGCAACAGCCTGCTCACCAGTTTTTATGTGGTGCCTGAACTGGTCGGTTCGCCGTGGTCGGAACTCAATTCCCGTGGCCGCTTGTTGTTTGTCGCCAGCCATCCCGAGCGCTTTGCTGACTCGGTGGTGACCGAGATTGTCGGCTACAGCGACGAGAACGGTGATTCGCCGTTCTGGGACGCCATCGGCCGCAACTTCTTCGACCTCAACTACGCCGCGGCCGAGCGCCTGTGCGGGCTGAAAAGCCGTACCTTCCTCGCCGAACTGATGCCCCATTACCCGATCTACGTACCGCTGCTGCCGGACGCAGCGCAGGAAGCCATGGGCCAGGTGCACCCGCGTGCACAGATCACCTTCGATATTCTTATGCGTGAAGGCTTCGAGACCGACCACTACATCGACATCTTCGATGGGGGCCCGACCTTGCACGCAAAGGTTTCGGGCATTCGCTCGATTGCCCAGAGCCGCGTGGTGCCGGTGAAAGTCGGCGAGATGACCAAGGGTGTCGGGCGCCAGTACCTGGTGAGCAATGCGCAGTTGCAGGATTACCGTGCGGTGATGCTGGAACTGGACTATGCGCCGGGCAAACCGGTGATCCTGGACCTGGCAGCAGCCGAAGCCCTGGGCGTCGGCGAAGGCGCGAGTGTGCGTCTGGTTGCAGTTTAAGCGCCGGTATAAACAGAGTTTCGCGGGTGGCTGCAAAGCGACCCGTTCGAGGAGATAGCATGATCGTTCGTCCCGTACGCAGCAGCGATTTACCGGCCCTGATTGATCTGGCGCGCAGCACCGGCACCGGCCTCACCACCTTGCCGGCCAATGAAGAGCGCCTGACCCACCGGGTTGGCTGGGCGGAAAAAACCTTTCGCGGCGAAGCCGGGCGCGGCGATGCCGACTACCTGTTCGTGCTGGAAAACGACGAAGGCCGCGTGGTGGGAATTTCCGCCATTGCGGGGGCCGTTGGCCTGCGTGAACCCTGGTACAACTTCCGGGTCGGGTTGACCGTCAGCGCGTCCCAGGAACTGAATATCTACCGTGAGATTCCGACGCTGTTCCTGGCCAACGACCTCACCGGCAATTCCGAATTGTGCTCGTTGTTCCTGCACGCCGATTACCGCAATGGTCTCAACGGTCGCATGCTGGCCAAGGCGCGCATGTTGTTTATCGCTGAGTTCCCGCAGTTGTTCGGCAACAAGATCATTGCCGAGATGCGCGGAGTGTCCAACGATGCCGGGCGTTCGCCGTTCTGGGAAAGCCTGGGCCGGCACTTCTTCAAGATGGAGTTCAGCCAGGCCGACTACCTCACCGGCGTGGGCAACAAAGCGTTTATCGCCGAGCTGATGCCGAAGTTTCCGTTGTACAGCTGCTTTCTTTCCGAGGACGCGCGCAATGTGATCGGTAAGGTGCATCCAGACACCGAGCCGGCGCTGAGCATGCTCAAGAGCGAAGGCTTCAGCTACCAGGGCTATGTCGACATTTTTGACGCCGGCCCGGCGGTGGAGTGTGAAACCAGCAAAATCCGCGCGGTGCGCGACAGCCAGTCACTGGTATTGGCCATCGGCACGCCGGGGGACGATGCCACGCCGTTCCTGATTCATAACCGCAAGCGTGAAGAGTGCCGTATTACCGCCGCTCCAGCTCGCCTGGCCGCAGGCACCCTGGTGGTCGATCCGCAGACCGCCAAGCGCCTGCAGCTGGTGGTGGGGGATCAAGTGCGTGCTGTTCCGTTGTCCGCTGCTCGGGAGTCGAAATAATGAATTCGTTGTATATCGCAGGTAGCTGGCTGGCCGGCCAGGGTGAACTGTTTGAATCGCGCAACCCGGTGACCCAGCAGGTGCTGTGGGCCGGCAATGGCGCCACCGTCGAACAGGTCGAGTCCGCCGTGCAGGCCGCGCGCCAGGCATTCCCGGCCTGGGCCAGGCGCCCGCTGGACGAGCGCATCAGTGTGCTGGAAACGTTCGCCGCTACCCTGAAAAGCCGCGCCGATGAAATCGCCCGTTGTATCGGCGAGGAAACCGGCAAGCCGCTGTGGGAGTCGGCGACTGAAGTCACCAGCATGGCCAACAAGATCGCGATCTCGGTGCAAAGCTACCGCGAGCGTACCGGCGAGAAGAGCGGCCCCCTGGGCGACGCCACCGCCGTGTTGCGCCACAAACCTCACGGTGTGGTGGCAGTGTTTGGCCCTTACAATTTTCCCGGGCACTTGCCCAACGGCCATATTGTCCCGGCGTTGCTGGCGGGCAATACCGTGCTGTTCAAGCCGAGCGAGCTGACCCCGAAAGTCGCCGAGCTGACCGTGCAATGCTGGGTCGAGGCCGGCTTACCGGCGGGCGTGCTGAACTTGCTGCAAGGCGCGCGGGAAACCGGTATCGCCTTGGCGGCCAATCCTGGCATCGACGGCCTGTTCTTCACTGGCTCAAGCCGCACCGGCAATCATCTGCACCAGCAGTTCTCGGGGCGCCCGGACAAGATCCTGGCCCTGGAAATGGGTGGTAACAACCCGCTGGTCGTGGACGAGGTCGCCGATGTGGATGCAGCGGTCTACACCATCATCCAGTCGGCGTTTATCTCGGCAGGCCAACGTTGCACCTGCGCCCGTCGTTTGCTGGTGCCGGAAGGTGCCTGGGGCGATGCATTGCTGGCGCGGCTGGTGGCGGTCAGCACGACCATTGAAGTGGGCGCATTCGACCAGCAACCGGCACCGTTCATAGGCTCGGTGATTTCCCTTGCGGCGGCCAAAGCGCTGATGGAAGCGCAGGAACTGATGCTGGCCAATGGTGCCGTGGCGCTGCTGGAGATGACCCAGCCACAGGATCAAGCGGCTCTGCTCACCCCAGGCATTATCGACGTGACTGGCGTGACCGAGCGCGAAGACGAAGAACTGTTTGGCCCGCTGTTGCAGGTGATCCGCTACGCTGATTTTGCCGCGGCGATCGCCGAGGCCAACAACACTCAATACGGCTTGGCCGCTGGTTTGTTGTCGGATTCCGAAGCGCGTTACCAGCAGTTCTGGCTGGAAAGCCGCGCCGGCATCGTCAACTGGAACAAGCAACTGACCGGCGCCGCCAGTACGGCGCCATTTGGTGGGGTAGGTGCGTCGGGCAACCATCGCGCCAGTGCGTATTACGCGGCGGATTATTGCGCGTACCCGGTGGCGTCGCTTGAAACGCCAAGCTTGGTGGTTCCTGCCACGCTAACCCCCGGCATTACACTGATCTAAATGTGGGAGGGGGCTTGCTCCCGATAGCTATCTATCAGTTGATGAATCAAGTGACTGACCTGCCGCTATCGGGAGCAAGCCCCCTCCCATACCGGTTCAGTGGTGTATTTAAGTAATTTGATGCCTATAAAAACAGATGTTCGTGGAGCCTCGCCGATGAAATCCTATGAAGTCAATTTTGACGGTCTAGTGGGGCCGACCCATAACTACGGCGGGTTGTCCTACGGCAACGTCGCGTCCCAGAGCAACAGCCAGCAATCTTCCAATCCGAAGGAAGCGGCGTTGCAGGGCTTGCAGAAAATGAAAGCCCTGATGGACATGGGCTTTGTGCAAGGTGTGTTGGCGCCTCAGGAACGCCCGGATGTGGCCGCCTTGCGCAACCTCGGTTTCAGCGGCAGCGACGCCCAGGTGATCCAGCAAGCGGCCAAGCACGCGATGCCGTTGCTGGTGGCCAGTTGCTCGGCATCCAGCATGTGGGTCGCCAACGCCGCAACCGTCAGCCCGAGCGCCGACACGGCAGATGGCCGCGTGCATTTCACCGCCGCGAACCTCAACTGCAAGTACCACCGCAGCATCGAACACCCCACCACAAGCCGCGTGCTGGGAGCGATGTTCGCCGAACAGAAACACTTCGCCCACCACGCCGCCTTGCCGGCGGTGGCGCAGTTCGGCGATGAGGGCGCGGCCAACCACACACGTTTCTGCCGTGAATACGGCGAGGCCGGCGTTGAGTTTTTCGTGTTTGGCCGCAGCGCGTTCGATACCCGCTACCCGGCCCCCCAGAAGTACCCGGCGCGCCAGACCCTTGAAGCGTCCCAGGCCGTCGCGCGCCTGCACGGCCTGAAGGATGACGGTGTGGTCTACGCCCAGCAGAACCCGGCGGTGATCGATGCCGGCGTGTTCCACAACGATGTAATCGCGGTGGGCAACGGCGAGGTGCTGTTCTACCACGAGGACGCATTCCTCAACACCGAACAGATGCTCGCCGAGCTGCAAGCCAAGTTGGGCAAGCTGGGCGGCAACTTCCAGTCCGTCTGCGTGCCCCGTGCCCAGGTCAGTGTCGAGGACGCGGTGCGTTCCTACCTGTTCAACAGCCAGTTGCTGACCCGTCCTGACGGTTCGATGCTGTTGATTGTGCCGGAAGAGTGCCGCGCCAACGAGCGCGTGTGGCAATACCTGCAGGGCTTGACCGCCTCCGGTGGGCTGATCCGCGAGGTCAAGGTCTTCGACCTCAAGCAAAGCATGCAGAACGGTGGTGGGCCGGCATGCCTGCGTCTGCGCGTGGCATTGAACGAAACCGAGCTGGCAGCGGTGAATCCAGGCGTTATCATGACCGCACCGTTGTACGACACGCTGACCCAATGGGTCGACAAACACTACCGCGACAGCCTGCGCGAAACCGACCTGGCTGATCCGCAGTTGCTGCTTGAGTGCCGGACGGCACTGGATGAACTGACGCAAATCCTTAAACTGGGCTCGGTTTATCCTTTCCAGATCAATTAACGCCGTACGGCTGAGAACTATTTATGACCACCGACACCCTGAAACTGATCCTTGAAGACACCGACGGCACCCAGCTGGAAACGTCCTGCACTCGCGTTGCCGTGGTGTGGCAGGGCAAGGAGATCTGGATCCAGCACGACGGTCGCGGCCAACTGCTGATCGGTGTGGATGTGGAAGAGGGCGACGCCGAATACGCCAACCTGCTGATGCGCCCATTGGCTACCAACCTGATGAGCCTGCAACTGGAAATGGAACCGGCCGACGTTGAAGGTGATGATGACGATCACGTCCATGGTCCTGGCTGCAACCACTAAGGAAGCTGCTTATGCTCGCCCTCGGCAAACTGCTTGAACTGACCCTCGCCGGTCGTGAACCGGCGCAAAAAATTCAACTGACTGTCGACGGCGTGCAGATGCGCTGGCTCAGCGACGGCGCGCTTGAAGTGCGCCCACCTGAGGCGCGTGACAATGGCAGCGACCTGCTGCTGTCGTCCGGCATCCATGGCAACGAGACCGCGCCGATCGAGTTGCTCGACCGCCTGTTGCATGGCATTGCCCGCGGGGAGATCAAGCCCCGTACCCGTATTCTGTTCCTGTTCGGCAACCCCGAGGCCATGCGTCGCGGTGAGCGTTACCTTGAACTGGACGTCAACCGGCTGTTCAACGGCCGGCATGAAAAAAACATCGGCCCCGAAGCCATGCGTGCCGCCGAGCTTGAGCAGCTGGCCCGCAGCTTTTTCAGCCAGCCCGGCCGTTCACGCCTGCATTACGACCTGCATACCGCGATTCGTGGTTCGAAGATCGAGCAGTTTGCCCTTTACCCGTGGAAGGAGGGGCGCCAGCATTCACGCCGTGAACTGGCGCGCCTGAGCGCAGCCGGCATGCAAGCGGTGTTGCTGCAGAACAAAACCTCGATCACCTTCACCGCGTTTACCTACGAACAGCTGGAGGCCGAAGCCTTCACCCTGGAGCTGGGCAAGGCGCGACCGTTCGGGCAGAACGAGGGCGTGGACGTGTCCCGCCTGGAAACGCGCCTGAAGCAGATGATCGAGGGCAACGAGCCGGAGACTGACAGCCTGGATGGCCTGCAATTGTTTGCCGTGTCCCGTGAAGTCATCAAGCACAGCGATGCGTTCCTGATGCACCTGCCGGCGGACGTGGAAAACTTCTCGCCGTTGGACAAGGGCTACCTGTTGGCCGAAGACGTGGCCAAGACCCGCTGGGTGATCGAGGAGGAGGGCGCCCGCATCATCTTCCCCAACCCCAAGGTGAAGAACGGCTTGCGAGCCGGGATTCTTATCGTGCCTGCCACGGATGCTGGGTTGGCTTAAATCTTAGGCCCAACTGGATCCAAATGTGGGAGGGGGCTTGCTCCCGATGGCGGTGTATCAGTTACAGATGAGCTGACTGACACTCTGCTATCGGGTTCAAGCCCCCTCCCATATTGTTTTCGCGGTGATGCTTAGACCGCTACAGCCCGCGGCTCACTACGACGAATCGCCCGCACCTTGTGCAGGGTATCGGCGCACGTGCGCGCAGCTTCCTGGCCCTTATGCACGAAGTGCTCATAGAAGAACGTGGTGTGCTCGCTGCCGGCGTGGAAGTGATGCGGCGTCAAGGACACCGAGAACACTGGCACTTCGGTTTCCAGCTGAACCTGCATCAGCCCGCTGACCACCGATTGGGCGACGAATTCGTGACGATAAATGCCACCATCCACCACCAGGGCGGCGGCAACGATGCCGGCGTAACGGCCGGTCTTGGCCAGCAGCTTGGCGTGCAGGGGCAGTTCAAAGGCGCCGCCGACTTCGAAGAAATCGATGTCCGATTCCTGGTAGCCCTGGGCGATCATTTCAGCGAGGAAGCCTTTGCGCGATTGGTCAACAATATCCTTGTGCCAGCAGGCCTGGATAAACGCGACGCGCTCGCCGTGATGGTTTTTGCTTTTGCTGTCGATAGCGGTGGGTTGCATGTTCTGACTCCTGTTTAAGAAAAAAACAGGGCGTTATGAATCGAATGGGATTTTTAAGGGTACGAACAACGGCGTCATGCAGGCATGAGGTCAGTGCGCGGCCCTTAGGTGCCAATCCCGTTCTCTCTTCATCCGGACTATGACCGTCGGCCCCGGGATCACACCGGGTCTGCTGACCTTGTCGCCGTCCCGCGTGAGCAGTTCGAGGCGCCAAGCGCTCGCGGGCTATACACATTGCGTGCAATTACCGCCGGTGGGGAATTGCACCCCGCCCTGAGAACGTTGCCGCCAGAACGCTGGCGGCGGAGAGTTTTTAACATGGTTTTTCAAAAACCGCACGAGTGCCGTATCGATAACCTATATCGGTTTGTTTGGTTGGTATTCGATTGAATGCAGGTGGGGCTTGATATTCTGCGGCGTTGCCCGCAGTAATCACTCACAAAAGGATTTATCCATTCCGTTAGAGGCCCTCTTCATGACCGTGATCGACCTGCGCAGCGACACCGTGACCCAACCCACCCCCGGCATGCTCGACGCGATGGCCAGCGCCGTAAGTGGTGATGACGTCTATGGTGAGGACCCCAGCGTCAACCGTCTGGAAGCCGAGTTGGCCAAGCGTCTGGGGTTTTCCGCTGCGCTGTTCGTGCCCACCGGCACCATGAGCAACCTGCTGGCGTTGATGGCTCACTGTGAGCGTGGCGAGGAATACATCGTCGGCCAGCAGGCCCACACCTACAAATACGAAGGCGGCGGTGCAGCGGTGCTTGGCTCGATCCAGCCACAGCCCCTGGAAGTGCAGGCGGACGGCTCGCTCGATCTGGACCATGTGTTCGCAGCCATCAAGCCCGACGACTTCCACTTTGCCCGCACGCGCCTGCTGGCGCTGGAAAACACTATGCAGGGCAAGGTGCTGCCGCTGGAGTACCTGGCCAAAGCTCGCGCCTTCACCCGTGAACATGGCCTGGGCCTGCATCTGGACGGTGCACGTATCTACAATGCCGCGGTCAAGCTGGGTGTAGATGTGCGGGAGATTGCCCAGCATTTCGATTCGGTGTCGGTGTGCCTGTCCAAGGGGCTCGGTGCTCCCGTCGGCTCTGTGTTGTGCGGCTCGACCGCGCTAATCGCCAAGGCGCGGCGCCTGCGCAAGATGGTCGGCGGTGGCATGCGTCAGGCCGGCTCCCTGGCGGCGGCGGGGCTGTATGCCCTGGATCATCAGGTGCAGCGCCTGGCTGACGACCATGCCAACGCGCAATGGCTGGGTGATGAGCTGCGCAAGGCCGGTTACACCGTGGAGCCGGTGCAGACCAATATGGTCTACGTGCAAATCGGTGACCGGGCCCAGGCCCTGAAGGCCTTTGCCGCCGAGCGCGGAGTCAAGTTGAGCGCCGCACCGCGTCTGCGCATGGTCACTCACCTGGACGTCAGTCGGGCGCAGATCGAGCAAGTCGTGCAAACATTCGTCGAGTTTTCGCGAAAATGACAGTGCACGCCGTCTAATTGAGTGTTTCTATCACATAAACACGCTGTACCACCGGCAAAGGGCCGATATAATGCGGCCCTTTGCCGTCGCTCCGTCTGATGATGTTGCGCACTGGCCTTTGGCCGCAGCCTCCGTGGAAGAACCTAATGAAAAGCGCAGAAATCCGTGAAGCCTTCCTTCGCTTCTTCGAAGAGCAAGGCCACACCCGTGTAGCCTCCAGCTCATTGATCCCAAGCAATGACCCAACCCTGCTGTTCACTAACGCGGGGATGAATCAGTTCAAGGACTGTTTCCTGGGCCAGGAAAAACGCGCCTATACCCGCGCAGTCAGCAGCCAGAAGTGCGTACGCGCCGGTGGTAAGCACAACGACCTGGAAAATGTCGGCTACACCGCCCGTCACCACACCTTTTTTGAAATGCTCGGCAACTTCAGCTTTGGCGATTATTTCAAGCAGGACGCGATCAACTTCGCCTGGACCTTCCTGACCGGCGTATTGAAGCTACCGAAGGAAAAACTCTGGGTCACCGTCTACGCCACTGACGACGAGGCCTACGACATCTGGACCAAGCAAGTCGGTGTGCCGCCTGAGCGCATGGTGCGTATCGGCGACAACAAAGGTGCGCCGTATGCCTCCGACAACTTCTGGACCATGGGTGACACCGGCCCCTGCGGCCCCTGCACCGAGATCTTCTACGATCACGGCGCCGACATCTGGGGCGGCCCACCGGGTTCGCCGGAAGAAGACGGCGACCGCTACATCGAAATCTGGAACAACGTGTTCATGCAGTTCAACCGCACCGCCGATGGCGTGTTGCATCCGCTACCGGCGCCGTCGGTAGACACTGGCATGGGCCTGGAGCGGATCAGTGCGGTGATGCAGCACGTGCACTCCAATTATGAAATCGACCTGTTCCAGAGCCTGCTGGCTGCCGCGGCCAAGGCCATCGGCTGCGCCAATGAAGACCAGGCGTCGCTGAAAGTGGTGGCTGACCACATCCGTTCCTGCGGCTTCCTCATTGCCGACGGCGTACTGCCGTCCAACGAAGGCCGTGGCTACGTGCTGCGTCGCATCATCCGTCGCGCCTGTCGTCACGGTAACAAGCTGGGCGCCAATGGCAGCTTCTTCTACCAGATCGTGGCGGCCCTCGTCGCCGAGATGGGCGAAGCCTTCCCGGAACTCAAGCAGAACCAGGCGCACATCGAACGCGTGCTCAAGGCCGAAGAAGAACAGTTCGCCAAGACCCTGGAACAGGGCCTGAAAATCCTCGAGCAAGACCTCGCCAACCTGCAAGGCACCGTGGTGCCAGGCGACGTGGTGTTCAAGCTCTATGACACCTACGGCTTCCCGATGGACTTGACCGGCGACATCGCCCGTGAGCGTGACCTGACCCTCGACGAGGAAGGTTTCGAGCGCGAGATGGAAGCCCAGCGTGTGCGCGCGCGTTCCGCCAGCTCTTTCGGCATGGATTACAACAGCCTGGTCAAGGTCGATGTGGCCACCGAATTCACTGGCTACAAGGCCACCAGCGGTTCGGCCAAGGTGGTTGCCCTGTATAAGGACGGTCAGTCCGTGGACGTCTTGAATGAAGGCGACGATGGCGTGGTGGTGTTGGACCAGACGCCGTTCTATGCCGAGTCCGGTGGCCAGATCGGTGACTGTGGGTTCCTCAAGGCGAGCTCCGGTCGCTTCGACGTGCGCGACACTACCAAGACCGGCGGTGCGTTCCTGCACCACGGTGTATTGGCGTCGGGCAGTCTCACCGTAGGTTCCCCCGTGGAAACCCAAGTGGACGCCGATGTGCGCCATGCCACCTCGTTGAACCATTCGGCCACTCACTTGCTGCACGCGGCATTGCGCCAAGTGTTGGGCGAACACGTCCAGCAAAAGGGGTCGTTGGTCGACAGCCAGCGCCTGCGTTTCGACTTCAGTCACTTCGAAGCGATCAAGCCTGAGCAGATCAAGGCCCTGGAAGACATCGTCAACGCTGAAATTCGCAAGAACACCGCGGTGCAAACCGAAGAGACCGATATCGAGACTGCTAAGGCCAAGGGCGCCATGGCGCTGTTCGGCGAGAAGTACGGCGACAGCGTGCGCGTACTGAGCATGGGAGGCGACTTCTCGGTGGAGCTGTGTGGCGGTATCCACGCCAACCGTACCGGCGATATTGCCCTGCTGAAAATTGTCAGCGAAGGCGGTGTGGCCTCCGGCGTACGTCGTATTGAAGCGGTCACTGGCGCTGCGGCCCTGGCCTATCTCAATGCGGCTGAAGAACAACTCAAGGAAGCGGCCACCCTGGTCAAGGGCAGCCGCGACAACCTGATCGACAAGCTTTCCGCCGTGCTGGAGCGCAACCGTGCGCTGGAGAAACAGCTGGAGCAGTTGCAGGCCAAGGCGGCCAGTGCAGCAGGCGACGACCTGTCAGCCTCTGCCGTTGACGTTAAGGATGTCAAAGTCCTGGCGGCGCGCCTGGACGGTCAGGACGGCAAGGCGCTGTTGGCCCTGGTCGATCAGTTGAAGAACAAGCTCGGCCGCGCAGTGATCCTGCTCGGCAGTGTCCATGAGGATAAGGTCGTTCTGGTTGCCGGTGTAACCAAGGACCTGGCTGGCCAACTCAAAGCCGGTGATTTGATGAAGCAAGCCGCCGCGGCAGTGGGCGGCAAGGGCGGTGGTCGTCCGGACATGGCTCAAGGCGGTGGTGTAGACGCGGCGGCCCTGGACGCGGCCCTGGCCCTGGCCGTGCCGTTTGTCGAGGCAGGTATTTAAGGCACTGTTTATCGGCCTGTGGTGTAGTCACGGGCTTGTTCAGTGCGGGTGGATTGGATATTAGGCGCCCCTTTACGGGCTGAGGCGGCTTGGAAATGGCTTTGATCGTACAGAAATTTGGAGGTACCTCGGTCGGTTCTGTCGAAAGAATCGAGCAGGTCGCCGACAAGGTTAAGAAGTTCCGCGATGCCGGCGATGACCTGGTGGTGGTGCTGTCGGCCATGAGTGGCGAGACCAATCGCCTGATCGAACTGGCCAAGGCCATCAGTGGGGATCAGCAGCCGCTGCCGCGTGAGCTGGATGTGATCGTGTCCACGGGCGAGCAGGTCACCATTGGGCTGTTGGCCATGGCGCTGAACAAGCGTGGCGTGCCGGCGGTGTCCTACACTGGTAGCCAAGTGCGCATTCTTACGGACAGCGCGCATACCAAGGCGCGCATTCTGCAGATTGACGATCAGAAAATTCGTACTGATCTGAAAGCAGGGCGCGTGGTAGTTGTAGCGGGTTTCCAGGGCGTGGATGAGCAAGGCAATATCACCACCCTTGGCCGTGGCGGTTCGGACACCACCGGTGTGGCTCTGGCGGCAGCGCTAAAGGCTGACGAATGCCAGATCTATACCGATGTGGATGGCGTCTACACCACTGACCCGCGGGTTGTGCCTGTGGCCCAGCGCCTGGACAAGATTACCTTTGAAGAAATGCTGGAAATGGCCAGCCTGGGTTCCAAGGTGTTGCAGATTCGTGCGGTGGAGTTCGCCGGCAAGTACAACGTCCCGCTGCGCGTATTGCACAGCTTCAAGGAGGGGCCGGGCACCCTCATTACTATTGATGAAGAGGAATCCATGGAACAGCCGATCATTTCCGGCATCGCTTTCAATCGCGATGAAGCCAAGCTGACGATCCGTGGCGTGCCAGACACTCCAGGCGTGGCTTTCAAGATTCTCGGCCCTATCAGCGGAGCGAACATCGAAGTCGACATGATCGTGCAGAACGTTTCGCACGATAACACCACCGATTTCACCTTCACCGTGCACCGCAATGAGTACGATGCGGCAGAGCGGATCCTGCAGAGCACAGCGAGCGAGATTGGCGCCCGTGAGGTGGTGGGTGATACCAAGATCGCCAAGGTCTCGATCGTGGGCGTGGGCATGCGTTCCCACGCTGGCGTTGCCAGTCGCATGTTCGAAGCGTTGGCCAAGGAAAGTATCAATATCCAGATGATCTCCACGTCGGAGATCAAAGTCTCGGTAGTGATCGAAGAGAAGTACCTCGAGCTGGCTGTGCGTGCGCTGCACACCGCTTTTGAGCTGGACGCGCCGGCCCGACAGGGCGAGTGATGTGTAGCCAGGAAGGCGCGGTTTTACCGCGCCTTTCATTTTTTTGTGGGGCGCATGCTCTTTTGCGTGGGCTCGACAATACTTAGGCAGGTAGGGCTATGGCCTTTCGGTTGTAGGTCGAATGCCTTTTTTTTGCAGACTGTTGTTCCTGAACTGAAATGCGTGAGGAGAAAGGCATGCTGATTCTGACTCGTCGTTGCGCAGAAAGCCTGATTATCGGTGATGGCGAAATCACCGTGACCGTGCTCGGCGTCAAAGGCAATCAAGTACGTATTGGGGTTAACGCTCCGAAAGAGGTAGCGGTCCACCGCGAGGAAATCTACCTGCGGATCAAGAAAGAGAAGGACGAAGAACCAAGCCTTTAATTTTTATCGTTTTTTATGTTTGCAAACGGGGAAGAACGTGGTTAATATACGCCCCGTGTTGCGGAGAGCTGGCCGAGTGGCCGAAGGCGCTCCCCTGCTAAGGGAGTACACCTCAAAAGGGTGTCGGGGGTTCGAATCCCCCGTTCTCCGCCATTATTTGCTTAGTACGTTGCAATCTGGTTTTTTCGGTAAGTTGTTGAAAATACTCGAAAAAATAGCTTTACATAGAGATTGAACGGCCTATAATGCGCGGCAACAAATGCACTCGTAGCTCAGCTGGATAGAGTACTCGGCTACGAACCGAGCGGTCACAGGTTCGAATCCTGTCGAGTGCACCATTTAAGAGTTAGTTGCAGTAATGCAGGTAATTCAGTTTCAACCAGTTGTGACCTGGTCTAAAAACACAATCTGCACTCGTAGCTCAGCTGGATAGAGTACTCGGCTACGAACCGAGCGGTCACAGGTTCGAATCCTGTCGAGTGCACCATACAAACAAAAAGCCCGCCTAGTGCGGGCTTTTTGCCGTCTGGGGTTTGTGTAGGTTTTATCCCTTGATTCAATCTTTTTCTCCTACCCATGTGTTTTCCCTCCCGTCTGTGGCGTCGCAGTTCATGGATGTTAGCCAAGGCTGAGCTTTGACGCGCAAGCACTTGTTCTTTCCAGTTTTTTAACGTTTAAAACTTCCGGGCGGTGTATCATGCGCCCGTCAGCTCCGCCGGGGCTTGTGGAATACCTCCATGGACTTACCCAGTAGTTACTCAGTACCCCGTTTTACCAATCATGAATTGACTGATTGATCCTTCCGGCGTGCCCCGCTGCTGGGAGTGGAGTTCGCCTATGACCGAAGTAGAAGTAAAGAAAACACAAGAAAGCCTGCAGGATCGCCTGGCTCAAGTCATCGAGCTGCTGCAGCGCCAGCGCGTGGTCGAAGACCTCACGCACCGCCAGGAAGGTCCGAATCACGACCGCGTTGAAAACCTGGTTCACCGGCAAAACCTGGTCGAGTTGCAACGCAAGCTCGATGACCTGCACTCCGCCGACGTTGCCTATATTCTCGAAGCGCTGCCACTGGATGATCGACTGACTCTTTGGCAGTTGGTGAAGGCTGATCGCGACGGCGATATCCTTCTAGAAGTCTCTGATTCCGTTCGTGAAACCCTGATCGCCGACATGGACGATCATGAGCTCCTGGCTGCTGCCCGGGAGATGGATGCGGACGAGCTCGCCGACCTGGCCCCTGAGCTGCCCCGTGACGTCGTCCATGAGTTGATGGAGGCGCTCGACTCGCAGCAGCGTGAGCGCGTGCGTTCGGCGCTGTCTTACGACGAGGATCAAGTTGGCGCGCTGATGGACTTCGAGATGGTCACCATCCGTGAAGACGTCAGTCTTGAAGTGGTGCTACGTTACCTGCGCCGTCTCAAGGAGCTGCCAGGTCATACCGACAAACTGTTTGTGGTCGACTACGAAGGGATTCTCAAGGGCGTACTGCCGATCAAGCGTCTGTTGGTCAACGACCCCGAAAAGAAAGTCGCAGACGTAATGGCCAGTGATCCGGTGAGCTTCCATCCGGATGAGGATGCTTATGATGCCGCCCAAGCGTTTGAGCGTTATGACTTGATCTCCGCGCCGGTTGTCGACAAGAACGGGAAGCTGATTGGCCGTTTGACTATCGATGAGATGGTCGACCTGATTCGTGAGGAAAGCGAAACAGAAGTCCTCAACATGGCGGGCCTGCGTGAAGAGGAAGATATATTTGCCTCGGTATGGCGCTCGCTGCGTAACCGTTGGGCCTGGTTGGCGGTCAACTTGATCACTGCGTTTATCGCCTCACGAGTTATCGGTCTGTTCGAGGGTTCCATCGAGAAACTGGTGGCGCTGGCGGCGCTGATGCCGATCGTAGCGGGTATCGGCGGTAACTCCGGCAACCAGACCATTACCATGATCGTGCGTGCCATGGCCCTTGACCAGGTTAATACCGGCAACACCTCACGCCTGATGCGCAAAGAGCTGGCGGTGGCGCTGATCAATGGCGTCGTCTGGGGAGGGGTTATTGGTATCGTCGCCTACCTGCTGTATGACAGCTGGTCCCTGGGGGTCGTCATGACCGCTGCTATGACTCTAAACCTCCTGCTCGCGGCGCTCATGGGTGTTCTGATTCCTATGACCTTGGCGCGTCTTGGGCGTGATCCGGCGATGGGGGCCAGCGTGATGATCACGGCGATGACTGACAGTGGTGGCTTCTTTATCTTCCTGGGGCTGGCGACTATCTTCCTGCTCTGATTCCTTCCGGCGGGGACAAGTCTGTCCCCGCCCACATCATGCCCTTCCAAATTTCGCGCAAAAAAAAGCCAGCACATGGCTGGCTTCGGCTTTCAAGCGCCAATCAATTGGCTTCTGCGGCTGCCTCGACGTCGTGGGCGATCAGCGAGACCAGAGCATTTTGCTGGCGATGGGAGAGCTGACGAAAACGCTGCAGCAGTTCGCGTTCGTGCAGTGACAGCTCGGGGCTGTCCAGGCGCATGCTCAGCTCTTCACCCAAGGCACCTTCCTGAATAAGGCTCTGTTCCAGGCGTGCGATGATTTCGGAGTTCATGCTGCGGTGATGATTGCGAGCCACCTCGGCAATGCGTTCCCGCATTCCGTCTGGCAGACGTACGACGAACTTGTCAGCCGTACGGCTGGAATAAATTGCCTGTTTCAATGGGCGCATATATTTAACCGGTTAGTTCAGGGGAGCGGTTTTTGGAATTGGCCGCAAGATGAGTGTTAAGACAAGGCTCACGACCAAAGTTCAACCCGAATTGCAAAGAGGCCGCATCATGCCTCAGATTTGACATTTCATTGGCGTCAATTCTGTGACAAATATTGAACTGCCTACAGGCTTTATGCCAGCACTGATTTGCGTTTTTGCGGACTGGTTAAAAACTCTTCGCGATCAGATGAGGGTAAGCGATCTTCGCCCATGACTGCCCCGCGTCCGAGTCGCAGGGCGCATCCCATAAGGAATATGGCGTTTTGCCCGCAATCCTAAGACTAGTGGCAGTTTGCTTGTTTGCTAATGTCAGGCGACATAAGGTAGGGGCATCAGCGCAGGACAGGGTCGAATTTGATTCGACGGCCTACGATGAGCGTCAGGAGCAGCAGACTGCCAAACACAGCGCTGACGATAAAGGCGGTAGTTTGATTATCCTGGGTCGTTGATGCCAGACCGATCAGTGTGGCGGCGCAAGTGAGGCAAAGTAATAGCCAGGCAAGCTTGGACATCGGCGGCGTTCTCAGAAAACCCAGTGTTCAGAGGCTGGCGCGGTTTGTGCGTCCTGGGCCAATCTGACAGGTGACTGCGGTGTCGCGTTCATCACTGCGAGTTGAGGGCGTTGTTGCTGTTGAAGGTAATGCGGGGTTGCTTGGCTGATTTGCGCAGTGTCTTCGGTAGGCGGTTGGAATTGGAGCATCACCAAGGCAGTCAATGCCACTGTATTAAGGCCTAGCAGAAGGGCGCTGTTCATGGTGACGTACTCCGTGGATGCCTGGATCAGTTGGTTTTTGTAACTGAGCTATTGCAGATGCCGTGCCAATATTTTATGTCAGTAAAATCAATCAGTTAGCTTTAAATTCGCTGTCTTGGGCTTGCAGTTTGCAAGTATGGCGTTTTGAGGGTAGTGCAATTTGCACGACCGATATGTGGTGGCGAGAGGTTGGCTTGCAGTTGGCAATGCCCAAAAGTATCCGCCTACAATCAAAAAGGCTGCGGACGACATGACAAAACCAACCTTGGCCGTTAACATGCTCGCCGATCATCGCTAAGCTGGCTTTTTGCGCTGACAGCAGTATTCGTCCCAGTAGCTCAATTGGATAGAGCATCCCCCTCCTAAGGGGAAGGTTGGCCGTTCGAACCGGCCCTGGGACACCATCCATCTTGCTAGCTCCCTCAGTTGTCGGTATTCGCCGATTTGTCACTCAGACATTTCCTTCTATATAGCTTCGGTTTATTTCAAGCCTGGAGTCGATGTCTATCGGCTGTCACGTGATTGAGGGGGAGCTGTTCAGGGCTTTGCAGATGGGTGATTGGAAGATTCTTGCTCCTCGCCAAAGCTTGCCTGTTTTCTTCTATATAGAGAGGGGCTGGCAAATCGGGCGTAAATCGACAGTGCCGAAGGAATTTCATCTTTTTTGATTTAATGGCTTGACGCTCATGCTGATACCTGTAGAATTCGCCTCCCGCTGATGAGAGATCAGAAGCGCAAGTGGTTGAAGTTGTTGAAGAAATCTTCGAAAGCTTCTGAAAATAATCACTTGACAG
>NZ_LMGQ01000018.1:0-19086 GCF_001427465.1 Pseudomonas sp. Root569
CCTGATCCCATCCCGAACTCAGTAGTGAAACGATGCATCGCCGATGGTAGTGTGGGGTTTCCCCATGTGAGAGTAGGTCATCGTCAAGATTAAATTCCAGAACCCCTGTTTGCTGACGCAGACAGGGGTTTTGTTTATATAGAAACTCATGAATTTCACCGGCTCGTTGCCAACGCAACGGCCTGGTACACAGAATTTCTTGACGACCATAGAGCATTGGAACCACCTGATCCCATCCCGAACTCAGCAGTGAAACGATGCATCGCCGATGGTAGTGTGGGGTTTCCCCATGTGAGAGTAGGTCATCGTCAAGATTGAATTCCGAAACCCCTGTCTGCTAACGCAGACAGGGGTTTTGTCGTTTAGGGCGACCCTAAACAACAATTTCGCTAACCAGCCGTCTGTCGGTTTCCTACGCTAAAAGAAGATGCTTCTCACAAATTCCTAAGATTTGTCGAAGTTTGGCCGAAACCCTGACGAGCCATGCGTGCACCGAAATAGAGCGACCGTAGAGTCCGCCTATCCCGTTACATGGAATGTTCCACTCGGCACGCTCACCCCCTTTGGCAAAAAGAAGTCGATGAAATGAATCTCAAGTTCAGTCATAAAATTCTGTTGGCCGCGTCAGGCGTCGTGGTTTTAGCCTTCGCGTTATTCACGTTGTACAACGACTACCTGCAACGCAACACGATCAAGCAAAACCTGGCCTCGTCCATTCAACAATCCGGCGAACTCACTGCCAGCAGTGTGCAGAACTGGCTCAGTGGTCGCATTCTGGTCCTCGAGAATCTGGCGCAGAACGTAGCTCATCAGGGCAATGCGGCCGACCTTCCCGGGCTGGTCGATCAGCCAGCGCTCACCTCCAACTTTCAGTTCACCTACGTAGGTCAGACCAACGGCGTGTTCACTCAGCGTCCTGATGCGAAGATGCCTGACGACTACGACCCTCGTCAGCGCCCTTGGTACAAGCAAGCGGTAGTCGCGGACAAAACCATGCTTACTCCGCCTTATATGGCGGCTGTGGGCGGCCAGATCGTGACAATTGCCATGCCTGTGAAGAAGAACGGCGAGTTGTTGGGTGTTGTCGGCGGCGACCTGAGTCTGCAAACCCTGGTGAAGATCATCAACTCGGTAGACTTCGGCGGCATCGGCCATGCATTCCTGGTCAGCGGTGATGGTCAAGTCATCGTCAGCCCTGACCAGGACCAGGTGATGAAAAACCTCAAGGACATCTACTCTGGCAACAACGTACGCATCGAAAAGGTCAATCAGGACGTCGTCCTCAATCACCAGGATCGCATTCTGTCGTTCACGCCTATCAGCGGTTTGCCTGGCGCCGACTGGTACATCGGCCTGTCGATTGATAAAGAAAAAGCCTATGCCCCTTTGGGTAAATTCCGTACCTCAGCGTTGATCGCGATGTTGATTGCTGTCGTGGCCATCGCTGTGCTCCTGAGCTTGCTTATCCAAGTATTGCTGCGTCCGTTGACTACCATGGGCGTTGCCATGAAGGACATTGCCCAAGGCGAAGGTGATTTGACCCGCCGCCTAGACGTAACCAGCAAAGACGAATTCGGCGAAGTCGGTAGTGCGTTCAACCAGTTCGTCGAGCGGATCCACGCCTCGATTTCCGAGGTGTCTTCGGCAACAAGGCAGGTGCACGATCTATCCCAGCGTGTAATGGCGTCGTCCAATGCCTCGATCATCGGTTCCGACGAACAGAGTGCGCGCACCAACAGCGTCGCAGCTGCGATCAACGAACTGGGTGCCGCTACCCAAGAAATCGCGCGCAACGCCGCAGATGCTTCGCAACATGCCAGCGGTGCCAGCGAGCAAGCTGACGATGGGCGTAAGGTGGTAGAGCAAACCATCCAGGCGATGTCGGAGCTGTCGCAGAAGATCAGCCTGTCCTGCACTCAGATCGAAACCTTGAATGCCAGTACCGACAACATCGGTCATATTCTTGATGTCATCAAAGGTATCTCCCAGCAAACCAACTTGCTCGCCCTTAACGCGGCGATCGAGGCTGCCCGTGCCGGTGAAGCCGGACGTGGATTTGCAGTGGTGGCTGATGAAGTGCGTAACCTGGCGCACCGTACCCAAGAGTCGGCTGAAGAGATCCACAAGATGATCACTTCCCTGCAAGTGGGGTCCCGAGAAGCAGTGACCACCATGAACGCCAGTCAGGTCTCCAGCGAAGAAAGCGTTGAAGTGGCCAACCAGGCAGGTGAGCGCCTGGTCAGCGTGACGCAGCGCATCGTTGAGATCGATGGCATGAACCAGTCGGTTGCGGCAGCAACCGAAGAACAGACCGCAGTCGTTGAAACCCTCAACGTTGACATCAACCAGATCAACCTGCTGAACCAGCAGGGCGTGGCCAACCTCAACGAGACGCTCAAGGACTGCGATGCGCTGTCCCAGCAGGCCAGTCGATTGAAGCAATTGGTCGATAGCTTCAAAATCTGAACCTGACTGCACCGGAGCGAGAGACCTCGCTCCGACTGCTTAGCCAAGCATCCGGCGCACATTCTCCAACGCGCTGTCGGCGAACGTCTGTGCAAACTGTTCAAACTCAGCTTGAGTCGTTTCCTGCGGCTCGCCCAACAGCGTCCAGGTTGCCTTGGAACACTGGGCGCCAAGTGCTTCCACACTCATTGCTGCCCATAAGCGCGCCACGCCCAAAGTGTTGTAGAGGGTGGTCCACGTCATGTACATGGCGCTTTCGTCTCGGCTGTTCAGTTGCTCCACGACGTAATGGCCATCGTGGAAAAATTTAGTGCGCAATGCGCCTACGCCAACACCCGTCATCTCTATGTGTGACAAGCTTGGGATGAAGGTATCAAAACTATCAAAGCGACCGACCACGTCCCACAGGCGTTTAGCCTCACACGGGACTACGACGGAAGCCACAATCGGTGTACCGATCGGATTGCGAATTAACGTATCGGGTTGCAACGGTTTCATGGGGGAGTCCTGAGGCAGTTCAGAGGAAGTCGATGGCCCTGAGGTAGTCACAGCCCTTGCGTAACAGCTCCGGGCTCTTTGGCGGATAGTCCATACCCATCTTTTCAAGGCCCCAGCGGGCATTGTCGTAACGGATCATCGAAGTGTCGCCGATGTCTTCGCCAAGCCCGTCCAGGTAAAAGCCCAGCACGCGGAACAGCGCATTATCTCGACTCACCGTTTGCAGCGTCCGTTGCCAGTGTTCAATGCCTACCCGATCGAAGGCGTGCCCGGCCTCGCTGAACGCGTCGAGATACTGATCCCAGCTCAAGGGCTGCGGGTTGTGCAGGTTGAATATGTTCCGCCCAGGGGCAAAGCGGGCGCTGTGAAAGGCAATGAACCCAGCCAGGAAGTCCACCGGCATCAGATCGAAGTTCACGTCCAGGCGGGGTGCCACGCCCAATTGCAGGGAGCCCTTGAGCATCAACATCAATCGATTTTTCTGCGGCTGGCAAACACCGTTCTGACTGTTGAAGCTGATATTCCCGGGCCGATGGATATTCACCCAGGCCCCTTGCTCCCTCGCCCGCCCTACCAGCCGTTCGGCCACCCACTTGGAAAGGTTATAGCCATTTTTCACATAGAGCGGTAACGCGTGCCCGGCAGGGGCTTCAAGGACGTACCCATCGGCGTCCACGCTGCTGCAGGCTGATAGCGTCGAGATGAAGTTGAGCACCTTTTTACAATGGGTCTCGCAAAGACGCAGGCACTCAAGGGCCGGTTCGACGTTGTCTTTGGCGAGTGACACATAGTCCATCACATGATTGACCTGAGCCGCGTTGTGCACCACCACACCATAATCGCGAGCGAGGCGGTCGTACACATTGCATGCCAAGCCCAGGCGAGGTTGGCGAATGTCGGCGGCGTATACCTGCACTCGGCTCAGGTCCAGATGTTCCAAATGGTATTCGCGCAAGGCCTGGGTAAACCTTGCTGTTGCCGATTGACCTGGCAGTTCCCGCACAAGGCACGCCACCTCTTGTGCTCCTGCGGCCAGCAGCGCGTGGACGATATGCGCCCCGACAAAGCTATTCGCCCCGGTGACGATCGCTTTACGCGGATCACCCGCGCGGGCCTCGGGTAGTATTTTAATTTCCAATATTTGTGATGCATCTTTCTCCATTTGGCTGCCAGGTATATCCGGCAACACACCACCTTCCATCAGGGCCGCCAATGTGCGGATTGTCGGCGCCTCGAAAAAGTGGCTCAGAGAGAGGCTACGGCCAAACCGCTCGCGCACGCGCAGCAATAAAGTCGACAAGAGGATGGAGTGGCCGCCCAGATTGAAAAAGCTGTCATCAATCGATAATTCCCCAGCGGACAACTCCAGCAATTGCGCCCACAGGTCCACCAACTGCTTTTGCACATCGGTCTGAGCACAGCAGCGAGTCACTGCTTGAGGGATGGATAAGGGCATTGCCAGTAATGCCTTGCGATCAATCTTGCCGTTACTCGAGCCAGGCATGCGCGCCAACTCGCTCCAGATGACGGGCCGCATATGTTCGGGCAGCCACTGGCGGGCATATTGCTGCAAGTCGGCCAGCGTGGCGCTGGGTTCGGGTTGTGTGACAAAAGCGATGACCCTGAGGCCCGGGTCAATCACTACGGCTACTTGGCGAAACAATCGACTGTTGCGCAAGCATTGTTCGATTTCCAGGGGCTCGACTCGGAATCCGCGGATTTTGACTTGGTCATCCCGACGCCCACCCAACTTGATGCCGTCCTGAGTCCATTTCGCCAGGTCGCCGCTACGGTAAGCGTGCAACACCTGCCCATCAGGCAATGTCAGTGCAACAAAAGGGCTGTCGGCCCGTTGCGGTGCATTCAAATAACCCAGGCTTACCCCCGGGCCTGCAATATACAAATCGCCCAGCACCTGTTCATCCACGGGCTTCAGGTTTTCGTCGAGAATCAACACTTGGCTGTTGGCAATGGGATAGCCGATGTTACGAGGGCTGTCGCCATGCCGGAACACCCTATGTGTTGCCAGCACCGTGGTTTCGGTCGGCCCATAGAGGTTATGCAACTGGCATTGGCCTGCCAGTCGTTCGATTACATAGGGCTCGCAGAAATCGCCTCCAGTGAGCAGGTGAGCAAGCCCCAGTGGCTGATCCAGCGGCAGGATGCTGAGCAGCGCCGGCGGTAGAAAGCCATGGGTGACGCGTTGCCCGCGAATCAATTCGACCAGTTGTCGAGGGTCTTGGCGTTGATCGTTGCTGGGGATAATCAACTCGGCGCCGGCTATCAAGGCAGGGAAAATATCGATCAATGAAGAGTCGAAGCTCAACGGTGAAAACTGCAACACGCGACTCTCTTCACTCATCTCTACACAAGCGCCGAGCCAGGCGCTGAAATGCGCCAGGTTGTATTGGCTAAGCAGCACCCCCTTGGGAAACCCGGTAGTGCCTGAGGTGAAAAGCGCCATGCACGGTGTGTCGGCACTGGGACGTTCACGCATCAGTGGTAGTGCACGGGTGTTGGCGCACGGTTCGATCTTGCTGACATCCAATGAGGCGAGGCGATCTCGCAGCGGATGCAGGCCATTCTCCAGCAATACACAAGCGCCGGCGCTTTCCAGCATCTGCTGTTGGCGCTGCACCGGATGGTCCGGCGCCAGAGGCAAATACACCGCGCCAATCCCCAGCACCGCAAGGATGCTTGCGTACAGCTCCACGGACTTTGCCAGGCACACGCCGATCACGGGTTGGGTTTCGATGCCCTCCAGCAGTGGAAGCAGACGCTGCTGGATCGCCAAGGCGTGTGCCTGGAGCTGCTGATAAGTGAGCAGGTTGCCCGCGATATTCAACGCTGTTCGAGTGGCGAACTTGTCCAGGCTGGCTTGCAGCCGTTCCATCATGGGGGGCTGGGCCGCCTGCAACAGCGCTGGATCCGCCGTGCGATTGAATCGATGCTTGAACGCCAAGGTTTCCAGCGCTGGCAAACTGTGTTCGGGCCAGTCGTTAGGGGTGATCACAGCGGTGAAGGAGGCTGGGTCCCTGGAATACCTACTAACCAACAAGGCGAGCCATTCCACCAGTGCGTTCGTTGCCTGGTGACGCAATCGCTGCCCATTGCCGCTGGGTTCCTCTGCGACGTCATACATAGCCAACAGGCGTCGTTCACGGTCATAGCAGCGAAATTGCAGGGCTGGCAGTCCATGCTCGGACACCGGGCCAATGCCTATGCGCAAACTCATCCAGTATGCGTCGGTGGATAATTGCGCCAGCGGCCGGCTACCGTCTTCAATCACCAGGTCGACAGGCCCCGTTCCCGAGACATGACCGTACTGTTCCAGCACTTGCTTGACGGGGTCCAGGACGTTGCTGGCAGCGCCCCACGCTATCGTCAAACGTTTCATGCCGACCTCCCCGCCACAGGCAGGTAGCTGCTCAGCGCCCGAGCCACGCTGGGTGTCTGCAGCACGCCGCTGTGACGCAGCAAGCTCATGATGTTGCCTATCAGCGGATGTTGGTGGGTGATGGGGAAATCCAGCGCAGAGACTTCATGGCGCAGTGCCAGACGCGTGTCGGCGCTGATCTCCAAGTGTTCGATCAGGTGCAGATCAAAGTCCTTTTGCAGGTCGTTGGTCAGGTAATGCTCCAGGAAAACGGGCAAAGCTTGAGCAATGCTGTCGCGCTCTTGCGGGCTTGCCGATTGCCAGTAGAGACGCACCAACTGGGTCCAGAACTGTGCGTGGCGACCCTCATCAAACAGGTGGTCGGCCATCAGGCCGCGGATGGATGACTTGACGCTGTCATCCTTGGAGAACGCTGCCACGTCATGTGTCACGGTGTTTTCGGCAATGGCCACGCCGATCAACTCAACGGCGTCGTGCAAATGTGTTGGCACCTGCGCCTGTGCCGCCGGCAGTGCGCGGCTCAATTCGATTTGCCCAGGCAGATCAAGCGGCTGGATACCGGTCATTTCCACGGCTTGTTGCAGGAAGTCCAACGCGACCAACGCGTGATAGTCCTCGTCCACCACGACGGTCATCGCGTCGTACCGGCAGGCGAGCGGAAAGGGCGGTGAAAAACGGTTCTTGGCGATGTTGCGAGCCGTCTTGTCGACGATCTCGGTTTCGAAGATCACCACGTCATTGATGAATTTATAGAAACTTTGTACCAGCACGAAGTCGCGCCACTGTGGGCACTGTTCGAGAAAGGTCGCGCTCAGCACGAGGGGTTGGCGACACAGGGGGAAGAAGAGTTTGTTGTCGTCCTCCAACATGCGCCGTGGGCGTGTTCGGATGGTTGCACGCTGCTCCCAGTCATCGGCAAAGGATCGATAATTGACAGCGTTCATTGGCGTACCCCTTGCATCGAAGTCAGCACTGCGTCCCAAAAGGTAATGCGACTTTCCACGGCGTCGAGGGCGGCATTATCTGCTTGCTTCTGGCGAATCGGGTCTGCTCCGACCAGGCGCTTGAGCAATTGCTCCGCTGCCGGCCCATGGTCGTGGCTGTCCATTTCGATGTGACGATTGAGGTAGTGACATAAGGTGGGTGCCTCATGATCAATGAGCGCATGACTGTGCAACAGCCGCTGGAACATCGATGGAATGACACTCTCGCGGCCATGCAGGAAAGCTGCCGCTACGCAGTGGGTCGGGGCGCTCAAGGCGACTTGCACCGTGCTGTCGACAAAGCGGGCCACCCCAGGTGGCGCATCGATCATTTGCAAGGCGGCACTGACCTCCACGCCCTCGCGTTGCAGGTCGATCAGGCGGTTAATCGCGACAGTGCTGGCGCCGACCTCCGTCATGGCGTCCAGGTACAGCTCGAAGTGGCTGCGATAGCCTCGCGTCGGGTGTTCATCTGACTCCTCGCCCAGCACTATTTCATTGATCAAGCGGGCAGCCTGTGAGTCCGCAGGTGGGAGCCAGGGTAACTGGGTACAGGTCAGGTCCTGTTGCAGGCGTTTAGTCAGGGTCATGAAGTCCCAGACGGAAAATACATGGTTTTCCATGAAGTGCTGTAACTTGTTAAGTGAAGTTATTTCTATAAATAATGGATGGTTGAAAAGTTGTAGTTTTTTTTGTTCAAGCAATTCTTGATACATGGTTGACGCCTATGAATTGTTGCAGGTGCTCAAAAGCAGTGTTGGGGTTTTGTAGTTGTAAGATAGAAGGGGAACGTTAAATCGAGACCGCACGACGCACGCGGCGCAGCACTGACATAGACCTGCGCTGCGGATTTGGAGGTGTGGTTTTTCGGGAAAGGATAATAAACTGATTAAACGTTTGTGCTGGCTTATAAATGTATTAAATGTTTTTTCTGTGTGGCTTTTATTAGGTGAGTTGTCTGTTGTCAGTGTCGGATGTTTCCTCGCGTTAATTAAGTTTAAGTCGGTTTTCCGCATGCCTATGTGGCAACTTCCCAAGGAAGTTGCCCCGCAGGGGTAAAGGGAGATAGAGGGCCGAGGATCCTATTGCCGGGCTTTTTTTTCGCCGGTTTCAAGCCCCTTGAGGTAGGTGGCTATGACCTCCATCCCACGCATCAAGTGATTACGCAGCGTCAGGATGCTCTCGTCGACCTTCTTCTGTGCCACCAGGCTCAGCAATTCACGGTGGTCTTCCTGGGACGTCTCGCCTAGTCCCATCGCCTCAAGGTTGAAGCGCAGGAAGCGCTCTTCTTCATTCAGCCCGTGCTCGACCAAGGTGAGCAGTCGCTGGTTGGGTGCCTTGCCATACAGAACCATGTGGAACAGGCGATTGAGGCGACCAATCTCGGTGTAGTCCTTTTCGCATTCCAGCGCATTGATGCACGCCTCGGCCTCGGATAGATCTGTCTCGGTGAGCAATGGGATCGACAAGCGCAGCGCTTCGGATTCCAGCAGCATGCGCAAGGCATAGGTCTCAGCCGAGTTGTCCTCGATCAAGGGCGCAACCACGGCACCCTTGTGAGTCACCACATGCAGCAGGGATTGCGCCTCCAACTGGCGCAAGGCTTCGCGTACGGGCATGCGGCTGACGCCGAACAAGCTGGCCAGCTCCTGCTGGCGCATCGCAGTACCACAGGGCAATCGCCCATCCAGTATGGCGTTGCGCAGTGTTTCTTCAATTACGGAGCGAGCAAGATGGGCGGGAATAGGCCCGCTGATTTTGATGCTGCTTAAAGGGTTCGGCTTCTGCGTCACGGTTACGCTATCCTCCTTTTTTTGAATAATAGTTTGGCTAATTGGATCCAATGCACACTAGAGATGGGCCAGGCGCTTGTCAAACAGCCTAAGTTTCCGTTTGTAAGGGCTTACGCAGCCTACTTTGTGAGTCCCACAAGGGGCGGTTATAAACTTAGTCCACTGACGAATGATTGCACTGTGCCATTGTTTTTTGTAGGGCGAGGCTTCACCATCCCTTGAAATTCCGTCTCTTTCATGGACTGAACGCCTTGGCGGTAAGTTTTATTCCCTATCGAGTCTTTTGCTGGTTTTTATCGGCAATTTTATTGGCTGGCCTGATGCTCGGCGGGCTGCGTGCCGATTGGGATTTCTCGCAGATCAGCCGCAAGGCTACCGCCCTATACGGGCCGCTGCGCCAAGGCCAGCAGCGTATCGATGCCTGGCAGCGGCTATTGGCGACTGAAAAACAGGTCAGCGAGTCGGAGCAGCTCAAGGTGGTTAACTTGTTCTTCAACAAGCAAATGACCTACGTCGAAGACATCGACCTCTGGCATGTCATCGACTATTGGGAGACACCCGTCGAAGCCCTTTGGAAGGGGGCCGGTGACTGCGAAGATTACGCGATCGCAAAGTATTTCAGTTTGCGTCATCTGGGTGTGTCCAGCGACAAGTTGCGCATCACCTACGTCAAGGCCTTGCGACAGAATCGTGCGCACATGGTCCTGACCTATTATTCGACCCCCGATGCCATCCCGCTGGTGCTCGACAGCCTGATGGACGAAATCCTGCCGGCTACCCGCCGCACCGATCTGGTCCCGGTGTACTCATTCAACGCCGAGGGCCTGTACTTGCCCGGCGCCAAGGGCAACAAGAAAGTCGGCGATACCAAACGCTTGTCGCGCTGGCAGGATGTGTTGAGAAAAATGCGTGCGGAAGGCTTTCCAGCCGAGCCTGCCAACTAGGAGTAACTGATCGGATGTCCTTGTTCAAACAACTATTGATCGCTATCTGTCTGTTCCTGGTGGTCGCCTTCAGCGGCAGCTTCATGGTCAGCCTGGAAAGCTCGCGCACCCAATACGTCAACCAACTGCGCTCCCATGCCCAGGATGCGGCGACGGCCCTGGCGCTGTCGCTGACCCCGAATATCGATGACCCGGCCATGGTGGAGCTGCTGGTCAGCTCGATCTTCGACAGCGGCTATTACGCCAGCATCCGTGTAGTGGACTTGGCCACCGACAAAACCATCGTCGAGCGCAGCGGTATTCCTGACAACAACGGCGTGCCCAACTGGTTCGTGAAGTTGATCGGCCTGGAGCCGGCAGGTGGCGATGCTCTGGTCAGCCGAGGCTGGGAGCAGGCGGCGCGGGTCGAGGTAGTCAGCCATCCGATGTTTGCCCTGGCCAAGCTCTGGCAGAGCGCGTTGGGTAGCCTTGGCTGGTTGTTGCTGTGCGGCGCGGTGAGCGTGGTGCTAGGTGGGCTGTTGCTGCGCCGGCAATTGAAGCCGTTGGACTATATGGTCAAACAGTCCCATGCCATTGCCCGTCGGGAGTTCCTCAGCCTGCCTGATTTGCCGCGCACGCCGGAACTGCGTCGGGTGGTGCAGGCCATGAACCAGATGGTTGAAAAGCTCAAGGCGCTGTTCCAGGAACAGGCCGAACGTAGCGAAAAACTGCGCACCGAATCCTATCAGGACAACCTGACTGGCCTCGCCAATCGACGTTATTTCGAGATGCAACTCAACGCCCGCGTGAGTAACCCTGAAGAGACCAATTCCGGCTACCTGTTGTTGCTGCGGGTCAAGGACCTGGCGGGCCTCAACCAGCGCCTGGGCGGCCAGCGTACCGACCAGCTGCTGCAAGCGGTGGGCGAACAACTGCTGCGCCAGTGCGAGCCCTATCCGGAAACCCATAACCTCGTCACTCGTATCCGCGGCGGCGAGTTCGCCGTGCTGGCGCCGGGTTTGATGCGTGAGGAAGCGCTGCAATTGGCGCAAAACCTCGAAAGCACCTTGCTCAGCCTGCAAGCGACCGGTGCCAGCGATGTTACGCCGGTCGCCTATATCGGCCTGGCGCCGTTCAACCATGGCGACGCGCCCCAAACCCTGCTGACCCTGGCCGACCAGGCCCTGGCACAGGCGGAAGCGCAGGGTGACAGCAGTTGGGTATGCCTGGACCACAGCGCCGCCGCCAGCGTCGGTGACGATCATCATGCCTGGCACAGGTTGTTGGACCAGGCCCTGACCCAACAGCGCTTTGAGCTGTACTTCCAACCCGTCGTTGCCAGCCAGGACACACAGTTGGTCTTGCACTACAAGGTCCTGTCGCGCCTGCAGGACGAAGACGGCCACACAATACCGGCCGGGCGCTTCCTGCCCTGGTTGGAACGCTTTGGCTGGTCGGCCCGCCTGGACCGCCTGATGCTCGAGCAAGTACTCAAGCAGATGGCCAACCACAGCCATAACCTGGCGCTGAACCTCTCAGCCGCAACCTTGCAGGACACCCAGGCGCTGAACCGGATTTATGACTTGCTACGCCAGCACAGCAACCTGGGCCCGCGCCTCACTCTGGAGATCGGTGAAGAGCAACTGCCTGAACAGCACGTACTGGAACAGATGACCCAGCGCCTGCGCGAGTTGGGTTTCTCCCTGAGCCTGCAGCGTTTCGGTGGGCGCTTCAGCATGATTGGCAACCTGGCGCGCCTGGGCCTGGCGTACTTGAAGATCGATGGCAGCTATATTCGCGCCATCGACCAGGAAAGTGACAAACGCCTGTTTATCGAAGCTATTCAGCGCGCAGCCCACAGCATCGATCTGCCGTTGATTGCCGAGCGTGTGGAGACCGAGGGCGAGTTGAAGGTGATTCGCGAGATGGGGATTTTTGGTGTGCAGGGTCAGCTGTTTGGCGAGCCTGCGCCCTGGAAATCACACTGACATCAGGACATTCAAATGTGGAAGGGGGCTTGCCCCCTCCCACATTTAAATAAGGGTTCGGCTCCAGGGCTCAGATAAGCCCTTTCTCGTCATCATCGATCAACTGGCTCAACCCACCCAACGCTTCCCGCGCGTGGCTACGGTCCATCAACTTGGCCTGGGCTGCCGGCGGCAGGTCGGTCACGCTGATTACTCCTTTGCGGGTCAGCACCTGGATCAAGTCATCCAGTACCCGGATCATCTCCAAGTCGCTCTGCTTGAGCTGTGCCAGGCTGGTTTCCACCACTTCGTTGGCGTACCAGGCCTGGATCTCATGGTGATCGGCCGGCAGGGTTTCGGTGGACTCGACAAAGGCGGCGGCCTCTACGCGAATCAGCGCGCCCAGCGCATCACGTTGCACGTAAAACATAAGAACCCCTCGAATATGAGCCACATGCGTTCAACAGCATAGGCCAACGCTGCGTGTATGGGCGTGAGTATGCGACGCACCGTCCGCCAGGGCCAGCGGCCCATGAGGCAAAAAAATCGGCCGCCTGGGAAGGCGGCCGATCAATTGCATCTTAGCTATGGTCGATCTTGATGGTTGGGTCGGCGCCAGTGATCAGCGAGTTGATGCTGACATGGGACCAATCATTGCCTTCCAGCTTGATTGTCACATCGGCATTGGCCACGCCACCGGCAGCGTTGAGCTTGCCTTCGCTGCTGACTTGCAGGGTCGACACGCCATCTACCGTAGTGATCTTCAGGTAATTGTCGATGGTGCTGTCGGTCTCACCTTTCAACAAGTCACGCAGATCAATACGGTCGCCTTCCGAAGCCTTGAAGTCCTTGATCACATCGTTGCCGATGTCACCGGCTTTCCACACAAAGGTGTCGGCACCCGAACCACCGATCAAAATGTCGTTGCCCTGGCCGCCAATCAACGTGTCGTTGCCGGTACCGCCCAGCAGGATGTCATTGCCTTTGCCGCCGTCCAGGAGGTCGTTGCCGCCCTGGCCGAACAGGATGTCATCGCCAGCGCCGCCCAGCAGGGTGTCGTTGGCATCCTTGGCGCCGGACACATCGAAGTCCACGTAGTGCTCGGTCACGTACTGGTGAACGTTGGAGGCGGTCACCGAAGAGACGGTTACGCCGGTCTTCTGCGCCACGAACGCCTGCAGTGCGTTGTAACCCTCACCGTTGATCCCGCTGAAGCTCACCAGGTCGCCGAAGAGGATGTCGTTGCCATCGCCCCCGATGACGGTGTCTGCGCCAGGCAACGTCGCCTCGGTGTGGCCGAGGATCGCGTTGGCCAGGTCTTTCGGATCAATGTTGGCTTGCGGCTTGCCATCGCTGTCGTACGGTGCCAACTGATTCAGGCTGACCCCGCTGTTGAGGCCGATGGCTTCTACGCCACCTGTGGACAGGCCTTTGAGCAGTGCGAACGCGCTGTTGGAGTTGAGGGTGGTGGAGTAGTCGGTATCGTACCCGAGGCCGCCTTGTACCGATATTTCATAGGTGCCATCCCCTTGGGCATGGATTGTTCCCGGGTTGGACTGCCCCCAGCCCCACCAGTTGTTGGTCCACAGGGTTACCTTGCCAACAGAGTCGATATCAATTAAGTGATTCGAGTCGATGTTGATCCGGGTGGCGGTACCTATGGTGTAGTTGTTCATGGTGACAACATCATCGAGTCTGACGTTGCCGTACAAGTACGGGTTGGTCTGCTCGGCCCCCTGGTAAAACGTCGGCTGGCCATCGGTGATGAAGTACGTTGTATTGATTGCGCCGGTGTTGCCAGTCGCCTGGGCACTTTTGAAGAAGTTGGACGCGGCCTTGAACACGTCTTCGTAGTTGGTCCCGCCGGTAGACACCATGGAATCCAGGACTTTCTGCAGCGAATCCAACGCACCTGGGTCTTTGAGGTTGACGGTCACCGTGCGATTGACCTGGTCACTGAAGTCCGCCAGGAAGATATTCACGGTGCCAGAGGTGCTGGAGCCGATACTGTTTTTCAGCGAGTTGAACGTGGTGGTCAGCGAGGCTTTCGCCGCTGCTATTGAGGCCGAGCCCATACTGCCCGATGTATCGATCATGAACGCAATGTTGTAGTTCTTGCCTTGCACCACGTTCAGGCCGCCGACATCGGCGACGACGATGTCGTTGCCATCGGTGCCGTTGATGGTGTCGCTGCCCGAGGTGCCGGTAACCGGGTTATAGGTCGCCGGGTGCACCGTGACGGGCAATTGCGCGGTGGTGGTGGCCGAACCACCGATGCTTTCGGTGGAGGTCGAAGTGACCGTCAGGTTGAACTGGCCGCTGTAGTAGGTCGGCGGCTTGATGGTCAGGGTGCCCAAGTCCCAGCCGGTGACATTGACTTCGCCCGTGGCCTTGCTCGCGGTGAAGGTGTGCCCCGACGCGTCGGTGAGTACCGAGCCTGCCGGGATGCCACTGATCTTCACACTCAGGGTTTCCGAACCGTCGGTATCGGTCAGCGCCGTGGTGACCTTGGACAGCTTCACGGTGCCGTTTTCCTGGCCTTCGTTGAGCTTGTAGCCCACGTAGTAACCGTCGCCGTTGCTGCCATGCAGGTCGGACACGGTCACGCCGGCGTTGGTCAGGTCGGTGATGCCGGTGTACAACGGCACGGTGCTGGTGCTCAGGTTCTGCACCGCCCCGCCGTTGATCGACAGGTTGACGTCAAAGCTGCCAGGCCCCGCCTGGTTGGCCTGGTAGATCTCAAGGCTGTAGTAGCCGCTGACCGATGGCGTGAACGAGCCGCTGAACTTGCCGCTGTTGGTGCCCCACAGTCCGCTGGCAATGTCTTTACCGCCAACGTTGACCACTACGCTGTCATCGGCGATGCCGCTGAAAGTGTAGCTCTTGCCGGCTTCCATGTAGATCAGGCCGGAAATCTTGGAGCCAGAGCCAGCATTGACGTTATCGACGGATTCGACATTGGTCACCACAGAGGTGCTGTTCGGTGTACCGGCGTTATCGATGGCTTTTTTCAGTACGTCTGGCGCAGCGCCGTTGCCGTTGTTGCCGAGGCCGGCAATGCTGTTCCAGCCCTGTTTGACCAGGCCGGTCGAGGCGACGTTGTTATCGGCCACGTTCAGGGTCGGTGCGTCGGCCACCGGGGTGATATCGACTTTCACCGTGGCGGCAGTACCCAGATCCTTGCCGTCGCTGGGCTGGAACTTGAACTGCGCGTAATCGGCCTGTTTGTTGCCAATGCCGGTGCCGCCATAACCATCGGCGCCTGATTCGTTGGCGTTAGGCATAAAGCGCAACTGGCCGCCGTCGATCTGGGCCTTGGTGAAGGTCTGGCCGCTGGACACGTTGGTCCAGGTGCTGCCGTCCGCCGCCAGGAACTGCAGTTTGCCGGCTACCGGCAGTTCGGTGATTTTCACGCTAAGGCTGGTTTGTGGCGAGTCCACATCGGTCACGCCGAAGTTGGCCCAGGTCAAGGCCAGCGCGGTGTCTTCCGTACCGGTCACGGCACCGCCGGTGGCCACTGGCGCGTCGTTGACGGCCACTACGTTGACGGTGGTGGTCGCGACGTTGGAGTAGTTGCCACCATCGGTCACGCTCACTGTAATCGTGCGCGGCGTGGTGCTTGGGTCATGGCTGTTGTTGGTGAACGTGATGTTCTTGATCTGCTGCATGTAGTCGGCCAGCGACGCCGTGCCGGTCAGGGTCAAGGTGATTTTGCCGGTGACAGGGTCGGTGCTCGGGGTCACGTTGATGCCCGTCACGCCGCTGAAGTTCAGCGAGTCGCCTGGCTGGCTGTTGGTCAGTACCACGGTGGCGCCAGTCAGTTGGGTGCTGTCCGGGTCGGTGATCTTGATGTCGCTGTCAGCAATCGACACGCCGGTGCCGCCTTCGGTGAAGGTGGTCTTGAAGTCCGCCCCGGTGGCGCCGCTGGAGTTGTTGGCATCCAGGTCGATGACCGGCGGCGCATCGTTGTCGATGATATCGGTGCTGACGCTGCCATTGCCCACCACCAGGTTTTCGAAGTTGCCACCGGTGGCCTTGTCGATGGTGATGACAATCTTTTCCGTCGGCTCGGTGATCTTGTCATCGAGCGTTCGGATATCAAACGGCACGCTGCTGGAACCGGCCGGTATCTTCACGGTGTACACGCCGTTGAAGTCCGAACCGTCGGTGGCGGTGCCGCTGTACTTGAGCGTCACGGTTACGTCGGTCAGCGGCGGGTTGCTCAGCGTCAGGGTGTAGTGCGCCGTGCCGCCTTCAGTCACCGACGCGTCGCCGGTGATGCTGATGGTGGTGTTGTTGACCACATCCGTCACCTTGGTGACCACGGTGCTGCCATCGAGGATCAAGTGTTCGTACTTGTCGCCACCGCTGACTACGCCGGTGATTTTGGTGGTGACGTCATTGGCGCCGACATACGCATCGTTAGGTGCGGTAGTGGTAGTGAAGCTGGTGGACTTGCCATTGCCGATGGTGATGGTCGAGCCGTTATCCAGCCTTACCACCAGGTCGGAGCCAACGTTGTTGATTGCCGCGCCGTTCTTATCGACCAGGGACGCGGTATAGACGATCTGCCCGCCCTCGCTGACCGAGCCAGTGGCCTTGAGTACAACGGTCACGTCATCGATGGTGTCGTTGATGGTGGTGGTCGCGCCGCCCGGGGTGATGCTTACACCCTCGAAATTACCGCCGGTAGTGCCGGTGATCTTGACGGTCTGGGTGCTCTTGTCGATGAACACATCATCGGTAGGTGCTGGGACGGTCACGGTGCCGACGGTCGCGCCCTGCTTGATGGTGATGCTGGAACCGTTATCGAGCTGAACCACCATGTCGCTGCCGGCCTTGTTGCTCAAGGTCGCGGTGTAAGTGATCTGGCCACCTTCGTTGACGGCCGTCGGGGCGGTCAAGGTGACGGTGGTCAGATCGGTGGAGCCCGGGGTATCGGTAACGGTGGTGGTCACCGCAGTCGTGCCTGGCACCAGATTTTCGAAATGTTCGCTGCCGGTCACGCTTTTGATTGCGGTGGTGACGGTCTGGTCGCCCTTGTAGACATCGTTTGGCGCGACGGTGGTGATTGTGCCGCTGGACTGGTTCACGCCGATAGTGATGGTCTTGCCGTTATCCAGGGTGACGGTGAGCGGGTTGGTGATGTTGGTCACCGGCACGCCGTTTTTATCCACAAGGCTGGCGGTGTAGACGATATTGCCGCCTTCGCCGACAGTAGATGTGGCGGTGAGCACCACATCGACCTTGTCGATGGTGCGCCGGTGGCGTCAGTGATCTGAACGGTCTGGGTGCTCTTGTCGATGAATACGTCATCGGTAGGCGCAGGGACGGTCACGGTGCCGACGGTGTCGCCAGCCTTGATGGTGATGCTTGAGCCGTTATCGAGTTTGAGCGTTACGTCAGTGCCTGCTTTGTTGGAAAGCGTGGCGGTGTAAGTGATCTGCCCACCTTCGTTGACGGCGTTTGGCGCAGTCAGCGTGACCGTCGTGGTGTTATCGGTACCCGGTGTATCCGTAACGGTGGTGTTGACCGCCGTAGTACCCGGTACCAGATTTTCGAAATGCTCGCCGCCAGTGACACCTTTGATCGCAGTGGTGACGGTCTGGTCGCCTTTGTACACATCATCCGGTGCCACAACCGAGACAGAACCGCTGCTTTGGTTCACGCCGATAGTGATGGTCTTGCCGTTATCCAGGGTGACGGTGAGCGGGTTGGTGATGTTGGTCACCGGCGCGCCGTTTTTATCCACAAGGCTGGCGGTGTAGACGATATTGCCGCCTTCGCCGACAGTAGATGTGGCGGTGAGCACCACATCGACCTTGTCGATGGTGTCGTTGATCGTGGTGGTTGCGCCGTTGCCTGCAACTTCCAACTTCTCGAAGTTGCCGCCAGAAGCGTCAGTGATTTTGACGGTCTGGGTGCTYTTATCGATGAACACGTCATCGGTAGGCGCCGGGACGGTCACGGTGCCGACGGTGTCTCCAGCTTTGATAGTGATCGACGAACCGTTATCCAACTTCAAGATGACGTCAGTACCGGCCTTATTGCTCAAGGTGGCGGTGTAAGTGATCTCGCCACCTTCGTTAACAGCACTTGGTGCGGTCAGCGTCACAGTGGTGGTGTTATCAGTACCCGGGGTGTCAGTCACAGTCGTGGTGACTTTATCGGTCCCTGGAACYAGGTTCTCAAAATGCTCGCCGCCGGNACGTCAGTACCGGCCTTATTGCTCAAGGTGGCGGTGTAAGTGATCTCGCCACCTTCGTTAACAGCACTTGGTGCGGTCAGCGTCACAGTGGTGGTGTTATCAGTACCCGGKGTGTCAGTCACAGTCGTGGTGACTTTATCGGTCCCTGGAACYAGGTTCTCAAAATGCTCGCCGCCGGTCACGCCTTTAATGGCGGTGGTGACGGTTTGGTCGCCCTTGTAGACGTCATCTGGCGCCACAACCGAGATAGAGCTGCTGGACTGGTTCACGCCGATGGTAATGGTCTGGCCGTTATCCAGGGTGACGGTGAGCGGATTGGTGATGTTGGTCACCGGTGCACCGTTTTTATCCACAAGGCTGGCGGTGTAAACGATATTGCCGCCTTCGCCCACAGTAGTGGTGGCGGACAGCACCACATCGACCTTGTCGATGGTGTCGTTGATCGTGGTGGTTGGCGCACCGTTTTTATCCACAAGGCTGGCGGTGTAAACGATATTGCCGCCTTCGCCCACGGTGGTGGTRGCGGACAGCACCACATCGACCTTGTCGATGGTGTCGTTGATGGTGGTGGTAGCACCGTTGCCTGCAACTTCCAACTTCTCGAAGTTGCCGCCAGTGGTCTCAGTGATCTGAACGGTCTGGGTGCTCTTATCGATGAACACGTCATCGGTAGGCGCCGGKACRGTCACGGTGCCGACAGTGTCGCCCGCCTTGATCGTGATGCTCGAGCCGTTATCCAGCTTCAAGGTGACGTCAGTGCCCGCTTTGTTGGAAAGCGTAGCGGTATAGGTGATCTGGCCGCCTTCGTTAACGGCATTTGGCGCAGTCAGCGTGACAGTCGTGGTGTTGTC
>NZ_LMGQ01000018.1:19184-19499 GCF_001427465.1 Pseudomonas sp. Root569
CACATCGACCTTGTCGATGGTGTCGTTGATGGTGGTGGTAGCACCGTTGCCCGCAACTTCCAACTTCTCGAAGTTACCGCCAGTAGTCTCGGTRATCTKGACGGTCTGGGTGCTCTTATCGATGAACACGTCATCGGTAGGCGCCGGGACGGTCACGGTCCCGACAGTGTCGCCAGCTTTGATGGTGATCGACGAGCCGTTGTCCAACTTCAACGTTACGTCAGTACCGGCCTTATTGCTCAAGGTGGCGGTGTAAGTGATCTCGCCACCTTCGTTAACAGCACTTGGTGCGGTCAGCGTCACAGTGGTGGTGTT
>NZ_LMGQ01000019.1:0-25443 GCF_001427465.1 Pseudomonas sp. Root569
GGTGTGTCAGTCAAAAATGCTGTGACTGACACACCGCCATCGGGAGCAAGCCCCCTCCCACATGGGATTACCTACAGGTTTGAGAACCGGTTACTTGGCGGTGAACGCCGAATAGCTGTTCATCAGGTTGCGGTAGTTGGGGATGCGTGGCGACAACAGGTTGGCCAGGCCTTCCATGTCGTTGCGCCAGTCAACCTGCAGCTCGCAGGCCACCGAGAACCAGTTCACCAGCTGTGCGCCGGCGGCAGTCATGCGTGCCCAGGCGGCCTGTTGCACGGTTTCATTGAAGGTGCCGGAGGCGTCGGTGACCACGAAAACCTCGAAGCCTTCGTCGAGAGCGCACAGGGTCGGGAAGGCTACGCACACATCCGTGACCACGCCGGCAATGATGATCTGCTTACGACCGGTCGCCTTGACGGCCTTGACGAAATCTTCGTTGTCCCAGGCGTTGATCTGGCCTGGGCGGGCGATATATGGCGCGTCCGGGAACAGTGCCTTGAGCTCTGGCACCAGTGGGCCGTTAGGACCGCCTTCAAAACTGGTGGTCAGGATGGTCGGCAGGTTGAAGAACTTCGCCACGTCGGCCAGGGCCAGCACGTTATTCTTGAATTCGTTGGGGGAGAAATCCTGCACCAGCGAGATAAGGCCAGTCTGGTGATCGACCAGCAGGACAACCGCGTCATCTTTGTTCAAGCGCTTATAAGTCATGGGGTAACTCCTTTGGTTTCTGGATTAAAAGGCAAAGCATGAACAGCCAAACGCACCCCAGAAGCCCTGGAAGTCGCTGACTGGCACGCTGGAAAGACGGGCTTTTTCATGGCTGTGGGCATGCACGCCGCACGGGCCGCCGCACTGGTGGACCTGGGCCTGCAAGGGCGAGGTCGGACGCCAGTGCCCTGGTACCTTGACCACCGGCGACCAGTCCGGCAGCACCGGCACGCGTGGTGGGGCGAAATCTTCGAAGTCACCCGCGCCGTACACCACCTTGCCGCCGACCACGGTCAGCACCGATTCGATCCACTTGATGGCTTCCTCGTCGACACTGAAGAAGTCCGCCGACAACGCGGCCACGTCCGCCAACTGGCCGACCTTGATCTGGCCTTTCTTGCCCTGCTCGGACGAGAACCAGGCGCTGCCGTGGGTAAACAACTCCAACGCGGTGAGGCGTGGCAGGCCTTCGGCGTGCAGCTCCAGGCCGCCAACGGTACGGCCGCTGACCATCCAGTACAGCGAGGTCCACGGGTTATAACTGGAGACCCGCGTGGCATCGGTGCCCGCCCCTACCGGCACGCCTTCGGCGAGCATGCGCTTGATCGGCGGCGTGGCTTCGGCGGCCTTGGCACCGTAGCGCTCGACAAAGTATTCACCCTGGAACGCCATGCGGTCCTGGATCGCAATGCCGCCACCGAGGGCGCGCACGCGCTCGATGTTTTTCGGGGTAATGGTTTCGGCGTGGTCGAAGAACCACGGCAGGCCATTGAAGGGAATGTCGCGGTTAACCTTCTCGAACACATCGAGCATGCGTGAGATGGATTCGTCGTAGGTGGCGTGCAGGCGGAACGGCCAGCGCTGTTCCACCAGGTGGCGCACCACTGGCTCCAGCTCCTGTTCCATGGTCAGCGGCAGGTCCGGGCGCGGTTCGAGGAAGTCTTCGAAATCCGCCGCCGAAAACACCAGCATTTCGCCCGCGCCGTTATGACGCAGATAATCATCGCCCTGATGCAGGGTGACGCTGCCGGTCCAGTTCTTGAAGTCGCTGAGTTCTTCCTTGGGCTTCTGAGTGAACAGGTTGTAGGCGATGCGCACCGTCAACTGTTGGTCCTTGGCCAACTGTTCGATCACCGCATAGTCATCGGGATAGTTCTGGAAGCCGCCGCCGGCATCGATGGCGCTGGTCAGGCCCAGGCGATTGAGTTCGCGCATGAACTGGCGGGTGGAGTTGACCTGGTATTCCAAGGGCAGTTTCGGACCCTTGGCCAAGGTCGAATACAGGATCATCGCGTTAGGTCGTGCCACCAGCATGCCGGTGGGGTTGCCGTGGCTGTCGCGCACGATCTCGCCGCCTGGCGGGTTGGGCGTGTCCTTGGTGTAGCCGGCCACCCGCAACGCCGCACGGTTGAGCAAGGCGCGGTCGTACAGGTGCAGCACAAACACCGGAGTGTCCGGCGCAGCCTGGTTGAGTTCTTCGAGGGTGGGCATGCGTTTTTCGGCGAACTGGAATTCGTTCCAGCCGCCGACCACGCGTACCCATTGCGGCGTAGGGGTACGGTCGGCCTGGTCCTTGAGCATGCGCAAGGCATCGGCCAGGGACGGCACGCCTTCCCAGCGCAGCTCGAGGTTGTAGTTCAGCCCGCCACGGATCAGGTGCAGGTGCGAGTCATTGAGCCCTGGGATTACCGTGCGGCCCTTGAGGTCGATGACCTGGGTGCCGCTGCCGCGCAGGGCCATGGCCTCGCCGTCAGTGCCGACCGCGACGAAGCGCCCGTCGCGGATGGCGACGGCTGTGGCACGTGGGTTTTCTCGGTCCACGGTGTGGAACTGGCCATTGAACAGAATCAGATCGGCGTTCATAGGGTTTCCTTTACAGAAGGTTGAAGCCAGGGGGCAAACAAGCGGGTGGCCGCCGGCATCAGCAGGTAGACCACCAACAGCACAATGGTCAGGGTGACCAGGAAAGTGGAGACCACGTAGTTGGACAGCAAGGGGTGCAGGCGCAGGATCGGCCCCCAGATAAACGGCAGGAGCAAGGTTTGCGGCAAAATCACGCACAGGCTGACCACTGCCTGTTTCCAGCGCGGCGGCTGGGCAGCGCCGTCGGCCTGGGGCGCGAACCAGAACTCATTGACGGCGCCGATTTCAGTCTGGTCGCCGTCCGCCAGCATCGGCGCGGCTTCGTCGATCAGGGCCTGTCGTTGGGGGGAATCGAGCCACAGTTCCAGGGCATCGGTGGAGCGATAGCGCAGCACACAGGTGAACAGCGCCATGCCGTTCTGCCGGCTGCGTACCACATCGACGCCCAGATGGCCGGGGCGCTCACCGGCAATACGCACGATACGGCGCAGCCAGGCTTCGTACTCGGTTTCGCGTCCGGGCTTGACCCGGTGCTTGACCACCAGCGTGACGACTTCGTCAGGACTGGTCTTGGGTGTTGGGTCCATGGTTGGGTGACTCCCCCGCAGTATTGAGCGATGGGAGGAGTTTGCCGGGCCGTGGATATTGGGAATTGGATGTATGTGCTGTTTGGCGCCTGAGGATGTTGGAGGGGGCAAGCCCTATGCCTGTAGGAGCGAGCTGGCTCGCGAAAAACCCCTAGGCGCCGCGTTTATTCAGGATACACGCGTTATCGTTGACGTTTTTCGCGAGCAAGCTCGCTCCTACAGGGGGTCACTGACAGAGTCACTTGGCGGCCATATGCTCCGCAATCCGCCCCCGTAACCAGCGCTCCGACGGGTCATTGTCATGCACCCCACTCCAGACCATCGACAGCTCCGCTGCGTCAATGGCGAACGGCGGGTCTTCAGCGCGCAAGCGGGTGCCCTCGGTCAGTGCGCACGCCGCATAATCCGGCACGGTGGCGATAATCTGCGTGCCCGCCAGCAATGCACGCAACCCGCTGAACTGCGGTACAGCCAGCACCACACGGCGCGAGCGGCCGATGCGTGCCAGGTCGAGGTCGATATTGCCGCTCAAGTCGCCTGAAAACGACACCATCGCATGGGGCCTGGCGCAATAGTCATCCAAGGTCAGAGGCGCCACGCCGTCATCGCCGCGCAGTACCTTGCAGGGGATGTCCCGCAGTTTCTTGCGCTTGGCATTGGCCGGCAGTTCGGTGGTGTAGCTGACGCCCACCGAGATCTCACCGCTGGCCAGCAGTGCCGACATCAACAGGTAATTGGCCCGGCGCACCACCACGATGATACCCGGTGCCTCTTCGCGCAGTTGGCTGAGCAACGCCGGAAACAGCCCGAACTCGGCGTCATCGGACAGGCCGATGCGAAACACCGCGCTGCTGCTGGAAGGGTCGAAGTCCTTGGCGCGGCTGACGGCGCCCGAGATGGTATCCATGGCCGGTTGCAGCTCCTTGAGTATCGCCACCGCACGGGGCGTGGGCTCCATGCCGCGGCCGTTGCGCAGCAGCAGTGGGTCGTCGAACAAGTCGCGCAAACGGCCCAATGCGGCGCTCACCGCCGGTTGGCCCATAAAGAGTTTTTCGGCGACCCGGGTCAGGTTTTTTTCAAACATCAAGGCTTCGAAAATTACCAGCAGGTTCATGTCGACGCGGCGCAGGTCGTTGCGGTTCATGGCGGTATCCAAACGTTTTCCAGACGGTCAGGGAAGCATATCCGCACTCCCCGCGATTGCATGCCTGTGCTGTCTTTTCCACGCCTGCAGCTGGCGAAATTAACAACGATTAACTCGTCAGGCCGGTGCTCCTGCACCAAGAATGCAGGCGTCTACACTGCATCCATCCACCGGGAACGCTCCCATCGACTACGGATATCTGTCATGGCCCGACTCGAGCAATACTCCCCACGTTTGTCCGCCACCGGCGGCCTGTGCCCCCGGCGCGAACGAATCGCCAAGCAACTGATCCTCGCCAACCTCGGCGAAAGCCTGGCTATCGCCGACCTGGCCCAGGCCTGCGCCTTGTCGCGCAGCCACTTTTCCCGCGCATTCAAATGCACCACCGGGCTATCGCCCCAGGAATGGATCCGCCAGCAACGCATCCAGCGCGCCAAGGAGTTGATCACCGGTTCGTCCTTGAGCCTCACGCAAATCAGCCTGGAATGTGGTTTCTGCGACCAGGCGCACTTCTGCCACATGTTCACGCGCAGCGAAGGCGTGAACCCGATGACCTGGCGAAACCACCAGTCGCGCCACAAGCCTTCGGTGATCGCCGCCTAGTGGTCTTCACGCACCTGGAATATGCTGGCCCATCTTCGACTCCGGAACCTGGGCAGCCATGACTGACTTGAGCGACCAGGCCGTGCACTTCGGCCCCTACCGTGTCCACCCGCGCCAGCGCCTAGTGCTGGAAGCCGGCCGCCCGCTGCGCCTGGGGCGGCGGGCCGTGGATATTCTGCTGGTCCTGCTGGAGCAGGCCGGCAATGTGGTGAGCAAGCAGGAGCTGATCTCGCGGGTCTGGCCCAAGACCGTGGTGGAAGACGGCAACCTGCGGGTACACATGGCCGCGTTGCGCAAGGCGCTGGGCGATGGCCAGGCCGGGCAGCGCTATATCGTCACGGTCGCTCAGCGCGGCTACAGTTTTGTTGCGCCACTGAGCATTGAACCGATGACGCTACCCACAGGCGGCATGCCCCAGCGCCCGAGCCATAACCTGCCGTTGCGGCGTACGCGAATGATCGGCCGCCAAGCCCTGATCGACGCCCTGGTGCAGCAACTGCCGCAGCAGCGCTTCATCACCTTGACCGGCGCCGGTGGCATCGGCAAGACCACCGTGGCCCTGCGCGTCGCCGAGTTGTTGATCGGGCATTACCGTGACGGCATTCATCTGCTGGACCTGGCGCCACTCAGCGCAGCCTCGATGATCCTGCCCAACCTCGCCGCGCTCCTCGACCTGACACCCGCTGCGAATGCACCGCTGGTCAGCTTCGCCCGTAGCCTGCAGGCACGCCAGATGCTGCTGGTGATCGACAACTGCGAACACTTGCTCGACGACATCGCCCTGATCAGCGAAACCCTGTTGCGCCATGCGCCGCACCTGCACATCCTCACCACCAGCCGCGAAGCCCTGCGCGCCGACGGTGAGTATGTGCAACGCCTCGAGCCGCTGGCTTGCCCACCCGCCACCGGCAACCGTGCCCAGGCCCTGGGTTACCCGGCCATGCAATTGCTGATCGAGCGGGCCATGTCCCATCAGGACAGCTTTGCCCTCAGCGAAGCTGACCTGCCCCTGGCGATTGATATCTGCCAGCGCCTGGACGGCATTCCCCTGGCAATTGAACTGGTGGCCGCGCAAATCGAGCGTTTTGGCTTGCAGGGGCTGCTGATACAGATGGAAGACAATTTCCGCTTGCTGACCCGCGGGCGGCGCAGCGCCCTGCCCCGCCAGCAAACCCTGCGGGCCACCCTCGACTGGAGCTTTGACCTGCTCGGCGAGTGCGAAAAAACCTGCCTGCGTCGCCTCGCGGTTTTTCGCGCAGGCTTCAGCCTGGCCAGCGCCGCAGCGGTGATCGCCGGGGAAACGATCGCCCCCGCCGAAGTGCTGGGTTCCATCACGCAATTGGTGGCCAAGTCTTTGTTGAATGTGGAAGCCGGCGATGACGAGATGGTGTATCGCCTGCTGGATATCACCCGCACCTACGCCCTGGAAAAGCTCAGCCTCGCCGGCGAACTGCCAGCCACTCGAGAGCGCCATGCGGCACGCTGCCTGGCGCTGATGGAACAGGCCCGAACCGACTGGGAACTGCTGGCCACGCAGCCCTGGCTTGACCGCTATGCGCCGCTGCGCGAAGACGTGCGCGCCGCACTCGATTGGGGCTTTGCCGAGGACGTCGGGCACTTGCTGGCCATCCGCCTGACGGTCAGCGCAATGCCCCTGTGGCAGGAATTGTCATTGCTGCGTGAGCACGGCGGCTATGTGGACAAGGCACTGGCACTGATAGGCCAGGTCGATACGCCCTGCACGCAACTGATCCTTCAATTGCAATTGGCCCTGGGCAGCCTCTCCTACCACGCCATGGGCGCTGCGCCCCGCACCATTGCCGCCTTTGTCAGTGCCGAACGCCTGGCCCTGGCACGTCGCGACGTTGCAGGGCAACTGCGTGCGGTCTCCGGGCAAATGGCTGTAAACCTGTGTGCCGGGCGCTATGCCCAAGCACTGCAACAAAGCCTGCAGTTTGATCGCCTCGACCCGCGTACCGAACCGTTGCTGGAGCTGAGCGCCCAACGATTGCGCGCACTGGCCCAGCATTACACCGGGGACCAGGCGCTCGCCCGGCACAATGCCGAGCAAGTGCTGCAGCGCATGAGCCACAGCGGCCATGTAAACCGGTTCGCCCATGGCGTCGGCGTGCAATACGATCAAAGCGTGGCATCCTTGACCCTGCTGGCGCGGATCCTGTGGTTACAGGGTTTTCCCGACAGTGCCTGGCGTAGCGCCAGCCAGGCGCTGGAGCTGGCCCTGCAGATCAATCATGGCACCTCGATCTGCTACACCCTGGCCCTGGCCGGGGTGGTAATCGCCCGCTACAACGGCGCCGAAGACGATGCGCAAGCCCTGCAAAGGCTACTGCTGGAACAGGCGCACAAGCATTCGGCGCAGTTGTTCCAGACCTGGGCCGGGCATTACGCCGGTATTCTGGTCGACCAGGATTTGCAGGGACTGGGACTGATCGAGGACACCCTGATTACATTCGGCGCCGACGAAGTCAATGAAGCAGCCTTCGAGCGCGCACGCGCAGGCTCTGCGGGCTGGTGCGCGCCTGAAATCCTGCGGGTCTGTGCCCAACAGTGGGTGCAACGGGGCGACAGCCGCGCCGCTGAAGCCCTGTTGCTCGAAACCCTGGGCCTGGCGCGCCAGCAAGGTGCCTTGGCCTGGGAACTGCGCTGTGCGACTTCCCTGGCACAACTGTGGCAACGGCAGGGGCGTTTGCAGGCCGCGCGGGACCTGCTGGGTTCAGTCTACGGGCGATTTACCGAAGGCTTCACCACTCGCGACTTAGTCCGCGCAAGCAGCCTGCTCGACGAGTTGCAGGACAAACGGCCGGCCTGAAAAAGCCCCCACACATGGCTCGTAGCCCTGCTGCAAACGCTCGACCTGACGCGGGTCACGCAGTTGCGCCAGGGCATAGCTGCGCACACAGTTGAGCAGGCGGTAGCGGCGCTGCGGGCCTAGCCCAGGTTCGACGCTCAGCAGCGAGACATTGACCAGGCGCGCCAGCAGATAGGCCAGGTCGGCGTGCTCAAGCTCGGTCCCGCTCACCAGCTCGCTCAAGGCAGGCAAGGTCACTGCCATCTTGAACAACCCCAACTGCAGGAACAGCCAGCACTCCGGCAGGCTCAGGCGTTCGTAGCTCCAGTCCAGGGCAGCAGTCAGTGATCGATGGTGTTCCACCGCCGTGCGGCGCCCGCGGGTCAACGTCTGCAGCCCCGTGCGCAATTGTCTCTGCACACCGCTGATGCCCAATGCGTCGACTTGGGCCGCCGCCAGTTCGAGGGCCAACGGGATACCGTCCAGGCGCCGGCAAATATCGCGCAGCGCTGCCAGATCCTGATGCCGTAATACAAACCCCTGCTGGCTGGCACACACCCGAGCGATAAACAGCTGCACCGCGGGACAAGCCATGGCCTGCTCGACACTGCTCAATGCCGAGGGCGACGGCACGGCCAGCCGAGGCACGCGCAGCACCCACTCGCCGGGGGCCAGCAAGGCTTCGCGGCTGCTGACCAGCACGCTGACGCCGGGCGCCTGTTCGCGCAATGCACGCACCAGCTTGCGACACGCGCCCAGCAACAGGTCGGCACCATCGAGTACCAGCAGCAACTGGCGCGAGGCCAATTGGCGGCACAGCTCATCAAAGCGCTCGCAATCCTGCAGTTGCAATACCGTGACCAGACTGCCGAGCAGTTCGTGGGGGGCATGCATGCGGGTCAGGTCGACCCACCACACCCCGTCGCGGTAGCGGGGCAATACCCGCTCGGCCAAGGCCAGGGCCAATGTACTTTTGCCAATGCCGGCCATCCCGGTGAGCGTCAACAGCCGCTGCCCGGGCAAGCGTCGCGCCAGCACCCGCACAAGCTCATCGCGGCCACATACCGGGCTGAGCCGCGCAGCCAGGTTGTGCTGTGGCAGTAACGTCGGCGCCGAGCCTTGCACGGGGGCGACGAAACAGTAGCCGCGCTGGGGGTGATTGAGGATCAGGCGTGGCCCGTCGAGCGCCCGGCGCAATGCGGCAATGTGCACGCGCAGGTTATTGTCCTCGACGACGCTGTTGGGCCAGACCCGCTGGATCAAGGTCGCCTTGCTGATGAATTGCCCAGGCGCCTCGAGCAGCACCGCGAGAATATCCAGGGCGCGTCCGCCCAGCGCCACCGGCAGGCCCGCCTTGCTGACCAGGCGCTGTTGCCGATGAAAAGTGTAAGGGCCGAAGCTGATCGCCGCAGAGTTGTGCATGTCCGCTAAAAGCGCTGGAACACCCGTGCTTGAGTGCCTGCGCGTCCTTTTCCATGGGCTCGGCGCTATCTTGCCAGCTGGCGATGACGGGGCAATGCTGGCACGGGGAGCGATACGGACAATCGAGTGCCCTGGACGGACATTGTGTCGTTAACTGAACTGTTGTCGGTATTGGGTAGGGTTCAGGCCAAGCTTTTCACTGAACAGAAAGCGCATATGCCGCACGCTGCCGAAGCCTGCGTGGAACGCCACGGTCTTGAGCGGCAGGTCGGTGGTTTCCAACAAGTGCCGAGCCCGGTCGATGCGTGCGCCCTGCAGGAACGCCATGGGCGTCATCTGCACGTCCTTGGCGAACAGTCGCGCAAAATGCCGTGCACTCATGCCGGCCAGTTCGGCCATGGACTCGGTGGTAAAAGCTTGCTCCAGATGCGCCAGAACGTGGTTCTGTACGCGGGTGATCGCAGTTTCCTGGGGCGCTACGGCAGCGGTCATCGGGCTGAACTGGGCCTGACCGCCTTGGCGCTTCATCACCACCAGCAGCACCTTGGCCACATCCACCGCCACTTGCTTGCCGTGGTCCTGGGCAACCACCGAGAGGGCCAGGTCGATACCGGCGGTGACGCCACCCGAGGTGATCAGGCGCCCGTCCTGCAAGTAGATGCGATCGGTCTCGACAATGGCGTTGGGGAACGCCTTGATCAACCGCTCGGTGTAATGCCAGTGAGTAGTCACGCGGTGCCCGTCGAGCAAGCCCGCATGCCCGAGCACGAAGGCGCCGGTGCAGATCGAGCCGAAACGCCGGGACCGTGGTGCCGCTGCTTTCAGCCAGGGCAGCAGCGCGGGATGGCATTCGTTATAGGCGCCCGGGCCGCCCGGCACCAGCAGCAGGTCATAGGCGGCATGGTCCTGSTCCAAGAGCAAATCGGTCTGCACCATCACCCCGTTGGAGGCCCGCAGCGGACCGGGCTCAGTGCCAATGGTCAGGATCTGATAGTGGTCGGCTGCCGGCAGGTAGCGGTTGGCAATCGAAAACACTTCCAGCGGCCCGGCCATGTCGAGCAGCAGGAAGTCCGGGAACAGCGCCATGGCCACGGTTTTCATAAGCGGGGAAAGTCCATTGAACAGAAATGCGGCGGGCATTATGGCACGACTTTGAGTGTCAACCAGAGGGAGACAGTTATTCTATTTTCAGCTCGTTAATGAATAATTCGATAACCATTAATCTTCTCCTCACCCAAGCGCCCTGCATCTCGCAGCCCGCGCTCACTTGAGGACTGGACCATGCTGACCCTTCGCAAAGCTTCCGAACGCGGCGCCGCTAATCACGGTTGGTTGAAGTCGTTCCACACCTTCTCTTTCGCCAACTACTGGAACCCCAACGAACAGGGTTTTTCCGACCTGCTGGTAATCAATGATGACCGCGTCGCCGCCGGCAAAGGCTTTGGCCAGCACCCGCACCGCGACATGGAGATTTTCTCCTACGTGCTCGAAGGCGCCCTGGAACACAAGGACACCCTGGGCACCGGCTCAGTGATCCGCCCTGGCGATGTGCAGTTGATGAGCGCCGGCAGCGGCGTGGCCCACAGTGAGTTCAACCACAGCCAACGCCTGGGGGTGCACTTCCTGCAAATCTGGATCGTGCCCAACGAGGCTGGCGCCAAGCCGCGCTATCAGCAGGAGCACTTCAGTCAAGCGCAGAAACGCGGGCGCTTGCAGCTGATCATCTCCCCGGACGGCGCCAATGGCTCGCTGAAAGTTCGCCAGGATGCACGGGTGTATGCCGGGCTGTTCAACGGCGACGAAAGCACACGCCTGGAGCTGGCGCCGGATCGCTACGCCTACGTTCATGTAGCGCGCGGCAGCGTTGAACTCAATGGCCAACGCTTGCAGGAAGGCGACGGTGTGCGGGTGCGTGATGAGCGCCAGCTTCGCCTGAGCCATGGCGAGGACGCCGAGGTGCTGGTGTTCGACCTGCGCCCCAATGAACTGCCGCAGATGCCGTGACGCTTGCAGTGATGGTTCGGCAAGGACCATCGCTGGCATCGATAGTCACCATCAGCGCAATGAAGTTCTCTTAAAAAAACCAACGCGTAACATCAAACCCATGCCAAACGGCACCCAACCAAGACACTCGGAGCACACCATCATGAAACGCCAACTCTTGCTTAGCCTCGCTTTCTCGGTACTCGCTGCAAACGCTTTTGCCCACCCGGTAGTCGCCGAAGGCGGCTCGGACCGCCTGATAGAAACCCGCGTTGCCGAAGGTGGCGCGGATCGTTTGCAGGAACGTGGCCTGGCTGAAGGTGGTGCTGACCGCCTGCAGGAACGTGGCCTCGCCGAAGGTGGTGCTGACCGCCTGCAGGAACGTGGCCTCGCCGAAGGTGGTGCTGACCGCCTGCAGGAACGTGGCCTGGCTGAAGGTGGTGCTGACCGCCTGCAGGAACGTGGCCTGGCTGAAGGTGGCGCGGATCGCCTGCAGGAACGTGGCCTCGCCGAAGGTGGTGCCGAACGTTTGCTGAGCACCCACGTATAACCCCGCTCTGTTGGCGGGACACCCCAAACCGGCCTGATCAGCCGGTTTTTTTTCGTCTGCGATTTGCATGAAAATCGCAAAATCCTGCACCGCTCAACGCTAACCACGATGCGCAGCGAGCCGCTCTTGATCTTGATCTGCTTTTGATCTTGATCTTAGGCGCCCCGTTAAACCACGCTGGCCGGAATTCGACAGGGATTTGGGGGGTAAACCGGCAGGGATGGGGCAAGAGCGTTTGGTTACTTTGCGCTTTTCAAAGTGACCCGCTGTAAAAGCGGAACCAATAGTGGCCGTTGCCCAAATAACGGATATGTACYCGGTCTGATCCAACATTCTGGTCGGCTGTCAGGCCGCCATCGGGGGCAAGCCCCCTCCCACATTTGGACCGAGACCATCAGGCAGGTCTGCTGCCATCTTCATCCCTGGGCAACCAGGAATTTCTTGCGATACGCCGTCGGCAACATCCCCACCCGTTGCTGGAACAATCGGCGAAACGAGTTGCTGTCCTCATAACCCACCGCATAGGTGATGCTGTCGAGGGTCATGCGGGTGGTTTCAAGCATCTGCTTGGCCCGCTCCAGACGCAGGGTCTGCAGGTAGGCAATCGGTGTACAACCAGTGGCGTCCTTGAACCGCCGCTTGAAATTGCGCACGCCAAAGCCAAAGCGCTGGGCCACCTCATCGATCACCAGTGATTCAGCGAAGTGCTGCTCCAACCAATGCTGCACGCGCAGGATCTCAACATCCCCGTGGTGCTTGGGCAACGACCACATGGCGTACCCCGACTGCTCGGTGCGCCCGGCATCGATCAGCAAGTATTTGCTGCAGGTATGGGCCAGTTCCGGTGAGCCGAAACGACGGATCAGGTGCAGTATCAAGTCCATCGCCGCCGTGGCGCCGCCGCTAGTGATCAGGCGGTTTTCTTCGCAGAGGATCTGCGCCTCATCCAGGCTGACCTGGGCATACCGACGCCGGAAGAACTCAGCAAACGCCCAATGGGTCGTGGCGCGCAAGCCGTGCAGCAGCCCGGTCTCGGCGAGCATGAAGGTGGCCGTGCACATCGAGGCCAGCACGGCACCTCGCCCGTGCTGCTCACGCAGCCAGGGGCCATAGGCTGCAAACGTCGGCAAGGCTTGTTTGAGGGTGAAGAGAAAACCGGGTATCAGTACGAGATCGGTGTGTGCAATCTGCTCCAGTGAGCAATCCACGTGCAGGCGCTGCCCGCCCCAGGCCGTCACCGGCTGGCCGTCCAGGGAAGCCAGCATCACCTCGAAAGGTGGGCGGTCGGCGAACAGGTTGGCTGCGCTTAGCATCTCCATGACCAAGGTGGCACCCGCACCAGAACATTGATCAGCCAAGAGCAGAGTAATGTGCATATAAGAACCCGATTTGCGCTTTTCGCATGTAATAAGTCATTTGCGCACCTACCTTAGCCGATCCCGCACCGTTACAGTGCTGCCATTGATCAACTGTCGGGTAGTTTCATGAATCTCTGGTTTCGATTACTGCACATGCTGTTGCGCCGTCCCTGGCGCAAACCGGTACATGGCCTGGACACCACGGTGGTGCGCATGCGCGTCTGGCCGCTGGACCTGGACCTCAATCGGCATGTCACCAATGGCCGATATTTCACCCTGGCGGATGTGGCGCGCATGGATTTTGTCTTGCGCACGGGCGCCTTCCGCGTGGCGCTGCGTCACAAGGCCGTGCCGATCGTGGGCGACACCTGGGGCAAGTTTCGTCGAGAGTTGAAGCTGTTCGAGGTCTTCGAAGTGCACACCCGCATGCTCGGCTGGGACCATAAGTGGAGCCTGATGGAGCACCGTTTCGTCAGTAACGGCCGGGTGATTGGCGTGGTGGTGATACGCGGGGTGTTTCGCTCCGCAAAGGGCACCCTGCCTCCGGCGGAATTCGTGCGCGAACTGGGTTTGAACGAAACCTCGCCGCCGATGCCGCAATGGCTAAGCGACTGGGCGCGCAGTTGCGATGAGATGAGTGTGCAACTGCGGGATGAAGAGCAGGTTTGAAAACATCTATTGGGCCACACTTTATATCTGGCGCTTGAGCTTCAAGTGCCGTGCATACCACGGCCGTTTTGGTACGCGCTTGAACAACCCCTCGAGCAGCTCCTCATCGGCGCCAAAGGTGATGCGCAGGGCCAGCTTCATGATTTCCGGGTCCATTTCCATCGAGCGCCCCTGTTGCAGCCCTGGTGTGGTGCTGCAGCCGTGGGTATCCGGGCCCAGCCATGGATCGCCCACCTCCACCCAGCGACCCGGAGCAAACCAGGCCACGTCGTTGACCTTCATCCGCGTCACCTCGCCAGGGTTGAACCGTTCGTGGGCACGGAACCAGTCTTCGATACGGTCGTCGATCCAGCCATGAAAATGCCAGAACACCGGGTTTACATGGGATGAAAACGGATCGCCGAGAAAGTCATTTTCCGGCGCGTACCAACGTGGGGCGAAGTCCGCAGGGTCGCGGGCGAACGGCACCGGCGCACCGTTGGAAGGGTCGCGGGGCACTGAGGCCCAGCGCATGTGCAGCCAGTCGTGCAGGCCCAGCTCCATCTCCGAGCCCAGTTGGCCCAGGGTCAACTTGGCCAGGTAACGCGGATCGCGGTATTGGGATTCCCACACCTGGAAGTTGCTGTGGTAGGTCTCGGCCGCCTTGATGTCGCTGACCCACTGGGTGTAGTCAGCGTCATCCGGTGCCGACCAACAAGGGGGTAGCGCAAAACCGTCGTGGTTGTCGAAGTACCGCACAAAACCCAGGCGATCACGCTCCAGCGCCGGTTGCGGTTCGGGGAATTGCGGCCATGAGGGCAAATCCTGCATGGAGCGTGCGGTGCCGAGCATATGGCGGTGCATGAAGAAAAAGTCGATGCCCGAGCCGTTGCGATCCTTGCGTTTGCCTCGGGCGTCGCGCTCCTGGCCCCGGGGCCCGGGTTGCCAGCCGATGCCGCGCAGGGCTTCGCGTTGTTCTTCGGAGAGCTTGTGCCACCGATCACGGCTGGCGTGCCAGAGTTGGTGAAACAGGCGGTGTTCGGGAGACACCAGCCAGGCCAGCAAGGTCGGATTAAGGCCTATGCGCTGGCGGGCTTCGGGAAACAGCTGTTTGTGGGCGATGAAACGGTTGTCGCGCTCGGTCAAGGCCAGGGGGCGCTCAAGGTCGAGAATCTGCCCGCTCAGGGTGCCGCTGCCGGCATTGCCGAAGTCGGCCCAAACTTCATCGAGGGTCATCTTGAACTCATAGGCGGGCACATCGGCCTGCGCATCGCGGTCGATCAAGCGCCAATAGAGCACGGCGCCATCGCCGGTGAGCAGATCGCCCAATACGCGGTAGCGCGGCTCGCCGTCGGCGCGCAGGTTCTCGGCGGTGTCCAGGTAACCACGCAGGCCACGGCCACGGGGGGCGATGTCGAGCAGCAGTTCCAAGCCGTCCCGCGGCAAGCCCTTGAGCCCGGCATCGCGCCCTTCCAGGCGCAGGCTCCACACACCGCGCAGGGTGTCCGCCAGGTGTTGGCCCTGGGTATCGGCCAGGTCGACCGTGGCTTCGCCGGGGGTGATGGGGAATTCTTCCCGCGTCAGCTCGCGATGGGCGTAAAAGGCCGCCGGCACGGCCGCGCCGGTCAGCGCCAGGCCTGCGATGAACCCACGTCGAGAGATTGTCATTGTCTACCTTAGGAAACGGCTTAATCAGAGCTAGAACGTTTGCAGCCCGCTGAAATTTACCGCCGCGCCCCCCGCACCTAAATTTCCCCCGTCCTCGCTCGTTCTTTCCTGATAGCAAAGGCCTCAACTGACTGAGATGGCAATGACAAAATCACGTTCGAAAAAGGCGCTGTATATCGGCCTGCCGTTGGCCCTGGCTATCGGCGCCGGGTCCGGTTTTCTGATCTGGGACCAGTGGTTCAAGGGCAACGCCGGCTACTCGCTGGAGGTGATCAAGCAAGCCAATGAAATGCAGGATCGCCTGTTGTCGTTTGACAGCCATATCACCGTGCCCCTGGATTTCGGCACGGCGGGTAATGAGGCCGACAAGGATGGCAGCGGCCAGTTCGACCTGGTCAAGGCAGCGCGTGGCCGATTGTCCGGCGCCGCGCTGACGATTTTTGGCTGGCCGGAAATCTGGAGCGGCCCCAACGCTCCCCACAAGCCCACCGACGGTTTTGTCGAAGAGGCCCGCCATGAGCAGGAGGCGCGCTACAAAATCATTTCCGGCATGGTCCGCGACTTTCCCAACCAGGTGGGCATCGCCTACACCCCGGACGATATGCGGCGCCTGCACGGCGAAGGCAAGTTTGCGATCTTTATCAGCATGCTCAACGCCTACCCCCTGGGCAATGATCTGAACCAGCTCGACCTGTGGGCCGCACGCGGCATGCGCATGTTCGGTTTCAGCTACATCGGCAATAACGCCTGGTCCGACTCGTCGCGCCCGTTGCCGTTTTTCAATGATTCGACCGACGCCCTCGAGGGCCTGTCGCCCATCGGCCAACAAGCGGTGCACCGCCTGAATGACCTGGGAGTGATCATCGACGTGTCGCAGATGTCGACCAAGGCCCTGGAGCAAGTCGCGCAATTGAGCCGCACGCCGATGGTGGCATCCCACTCGGCGCCACGGGCGTCGGTGGATATCCCGCGCAACCTCAGTGACAAGGAACTGCAACTGATCAAGAACAGCGGCGGCGTGGTGCAGGTGGTGGGCTTCCCCGCATACCTGCGCCCCTTGAGCCAACCGACCCAGAACAAGCTCAACGCCCTGCGTGCGCGCTTCGACCTGCCGCCGTTGCCCAACCTGGCCATGGCCTTGATGCCCGGCGACGCAATCATTGCGGCCTGGCCTGAGCAACGCTTCGGCCAATACGCCAGTGCGCTGTACGCCATCCTCGAGGAAGAACCCAAGGCCACCCTCAAGGACCTGGGGGACGCCATCGACTACACCGTGCGCAAGATCGGCATCGATCACGTCGGCATCGCCTCGGACTTCAACGATGGCGGTGGCCTCAAGGGCTGGGAGAACGTCGGCGAGGTGCGCAACGTCACCGCCGAACTGATCCAGCGCGGCTACTCCGAAGCCGATATCGCCAAGCTGTGGGGAGGCAACTTCCTGCGCGTGTGGGACCAGGTACAAAAAGCCGCCAAACCCTTGGCCAACCGCTAATCACCACGAAGTAAGTCCATGACCGACCGCCGTACATTTCTCAAGCAGGCCGGCGTCTTTGCCGCGAGCCTGCCACTGGGCGCCGTCCTGCTACCCCAGGCAATGGCAGCCACTACGAATGACCCATGGACGGGATTGAAACAGCTGTTCAACCAGGACCCGGATTACCTGCACCTCTCCAACTTCCTGGTGGCCTCGCACCCCAAGCCGGTGCGCGAGGCCATTGAACGCTACCGCATGCAAATCGACCGCAACCCAGGGCTGGCAATGGACTGGGACCTGCAGGAAACCTGGAAGCGTGAAGGCCAGGTGCGCGAATGGGCTGGCCGCTACCTGAATGCAACCCCTGCACAAATCGCCCTTACCGGCAGCACGTCCGAAGGGCTGGCGATGATTTATGGCGGGATCAAGGTACGACCGGACCAGGAAATCCTTACCACGGTGCATGAGCACTACGCCACGCAGAGCAGCCTGGATTTTCGTGCGCTCAAGCAGGGCACCCGGGTGCGTCGTATCCACCTGTTCGAGAACGCCGCCCAGGTATCCGTCGACGAAGTGATGGGCAATATCAAGCGCAACATCCGCCCCAATACCCGCGTGCTGGGTATGACCTGGGTGCAATCCGGCAGCGGTGTGAAACTGCCCATCGGCGAGATCGGCCAACTGGTGAACGAACATAACCGCAACCGTGACGACAACGACCGCATCCTCTATGTGGTCGACGGCGTACACGGCTTCGGCGTCGAGAACCTCGATTTCCCGGACATGCATTGCGACTTCTTTATCGCCGGCACCCACAAGTGGATGTTCGGCCCGCGCGGCACCGGCCTGGTGTGCGCCCGTGACGCCGAGAACAAATACGTCACGCCGATGGTGCCGACTTTTTCCGAGGACAAGGACTTCGCCACCACCATGACGCCAGGTGGTTACCACGCCTTCGAACATCGCTGGGCCGCCGACGAAGCCTTCAAGCTGCACCTGCAGCTGGGCAAAGCACCGGTGCAGGCACGTATCCATGCCCTCAACACCGAACTCAAGGACCAGTTGCTGGCCCACCCGCAGATCGAGCTGGTCACGCCGCGCAGCCCTGAGCTGTCGGCGGGTTTCACCTTCTTTCGAGTCAAGGGCCAGGACAGCGACGAGGTGGCGGCCTACCTGATGAAAAACCGCGTTGTGGCGGACGCAGTCGATCGTGACGTCGGCCCGGTGATTCGTACCGCGCCCGGCCTGCTCAACAGCTCGGATGAGCTCCAGCGCTTCGTGACCTTGCTGAGCCAACGGCTATGACCTTTTTCCCTTTGGACGAGATGCCCACATGACTCCATTCCGACTCAAACCCCTGACCGCACTGGCGCTCACCGCCCTGTGCGGCGCGCTGCTGCCCAACCTGGCCCAGGCCGCCGCGCCGCAACCGGGCAAGGTATTCAAAGACTGCAAGGACTGCCCGGAAATGGTGGTACTGCCTGCCGGCACCTTCACCATGGGCACGCCGGAAGGTGAGGTCGGCCGCGAACCGGACGAAGGCCCGATGCATGCCGTGACCTTCGCCAAGCCCTTCGCCATGAGCCGTTTCCATATCACCGCCGCTGAATGGGACAGCTACGTGCGCCAGACCGGCGCGAAGATCGCCAACGGCGACGATCGCCCTGGCCGCGAATGCATCGCCAGCAAGCCGCGCTACCCTCAAGGCCCGCGCCAGCCGGCGGTGTGCATGGATATGGACGACATCAAGCAGTACGTGAGCTGGCTGTCGAAGAAGACCAGGCAGCAGTACCACATGGTCAGCGAAGCCCAGCGCGAATACGCCGCTCGTGCCGGCACAACCGGCCCGTTCCCCTTCCCGTTCGACGAGGGCAAGGGCTACAGCATCGCCAAGCACGCCAACACCTACGGCCCGGCAGATGGCTATAGCTATTCGTCGCCGGTCGGCAGCTACCCGCCGAATGCGTTTGGCATGTATGACATGCACGGCAATGTGTATGAGCGGGTGGCTGACTGCGAACATCCGAACTACATCGGCGCACCGACTGACGGCAGTGCGTGGGTGGAGCCCAACTGTGAGGGCTATCAGATTCGTGGCAATGACTGGGGTGAGGCACCGGTGTTTTCGCGCTCGGGCAACCGCAACACCATCTACCCTGATACCCGCGGGGACTGGCTCGGTTTCAGAGTCGTTCGCGACCTCTGATCCAGGCCGCCCTACCCATCAATACAGAACGAAAGCGGGAGGGAGTCAACTCCCTCCCGCCTCTTCGACCCCAGCGCCTCAGCGAATCAGAAGGTCCACTTGGCGTTGACCATGGCATTGCGCGGTTCGCCATAGGAGCCCGAGTTGAATGTACCCATGCCATCGTAGTACTTCTGGTCAAACAGGTTGTTGACGTTCAAACCTACGGTCAGGTGCTCATCGACCTTGTACTTGGCCAACAAGCCGACCACCGCAAACGGATCCTGGGTCGCCTTGTAATAAGGGCCTGTATAGTTGATTTGCGAAGACGCGTACATCTCGCTTTGCCAGGTCACGTTACCGCCGACGGTCAACTTGCTCCATTCACCCGGCAAACGATAAGTCGTGCCGAACTTGAACAGGTTGATCGGCTGGTTGGTCTGGACCCGACCGCCATCCTTGTCATGAGACTCACGGTAGGTATAGCCACCAAACACATTCCAGCCGCTGGCCACTTCACCGGAGATCTCGGTCTCGACGCCACGGGTGTTTGTGCCACTGATGGCCTTGTACACCGCGCGGCCGGCAGAATCCACGCCCGCTTGCTCAGGTGTGTTTTTCTGCTCAATGTCGAACACAGCGATGCTGGCATTCAGCGCGCCGTTGAAGAACTCACCCTTGAGACCGATCTCATAGTTGTCGCCCTCAAGCGGAGCCAGTGAGCCGCCCGATCCAGTTTTGTAGAAGGTCTGCGGCAGGAAGATGCTGGTGTAACTGGCGTACGCCGAATAGGTGTCGTTCAGCTCGTAGACAACGCCGACATAGGGTGTGACAACCCCGGTTTTCTTGGTCTTGTCGGTGGCCTTGGTGCCATTGAGGTAATTACTGACCTCGTCTTCCTGGTTCCACCAACTGAGCCGGGTGCCCAGAATGATGGTCAGCGGATCGAACGGTTTCAAGCGCAAGGCGCCATACAGGCCGGTCTGCTGCAAGGTGGTGACGGTGCCGCCATCCTTGAAGTACTGACGACGCCCGTACTCATTGCCATTCCAGTTGAAGATATTCGCCGACCCATAATCGCCGTCATCGTTGTGGCTGGCGTAGTTGGGGAAGTTAAGGTGCGTACGCGAGGCACTGGCACCGACCACCAGCTCATGCTCGCGCCCTCCCAGGTTGAACGGGCCGGAGGCGTAGGTATCGAGGGTGTCCTGGGTCTGGTAGCTGTCCAGGCGATAAATGAATACGCCTGTGCCCTGCCCTGTCGCCGGGTCAGGGTAGCCACCGCTGGCCGATGCGCCCTGGCCTTTACGGTAAGAATACTGATGACTGTAAGCCGTTTTCAGGCTCCAGTCATTGTCCAGCTTGTGATCCAACATGGTGGTGAAGTTGTAGCTGGTGTTGTCCATGTAACTGGAGCGCGAGGCCGGGTTGAATGAACGGGAGAAATTGGTTTGCTTGCCGTTACTGAAGAACAGCGGGATATGCCCATAACTGCTGCCATTGGCATCATTGTTCTGATAGTCGAGGCTGGTGCGCAGCGTCGTGCTGTCGTTCAGGTCGATATCCAAAGCGCCATACATCACGCGCTTTTCCTGGCCGTACCAGTCGATAAACGAATTCTGTTTCTGGTAGGCCGCGACAAAGCGCCCACGTACATTGCCCGTTTCAGTCAACGGCCCGGAGACATCGACTTCGGAGCGGTAGCGATCCCATGCCCCCGCCTCCCCGGACACGTAGCCCTGGAAGTCCTTGGTCGGACGCTTGCGCACCAGGTTGATGGTGGCGGACGGCGTCCCCGCGCCACTCATCAGGCCGGTAGCGCCGCGAATCACTTCGACGCGGTCATAGATAGCCATGTCCGAAATGGCGCCGACGTATTGCTGGGACTCGTTGGCCACTTGCGACGGAATGCCGTCGTACTGGAAGTTCTGGATGGTAAAGCCACGGGAGTTGAAATCGAACCGTTCGCTGTCGCGATGGTTGATGCTGATACCAGGGGTGAAGGCCATCACTTCGTTGAGCGTAGACAGGTGCTGGTCATCCATCAGTTGCCGGGTGACCACACTGACTGACTGTGGGGTTTCACGCAGAGACAATGGCAACTTGGTTGCAGTACTGGTCGCGCCCGTGGTGTAGGAACCGCTGTTTTCGGTCGTTGCCCCGAGCCCCTCGGCACTGATATTGGTCGCCCCCAGCATCATCACCGCCGAACCACTGGCAGGCGGCATCACCACATAGCTGCCGCTGGCTTCGCGACTGGCCTGCAAGCCACTGCCCGACAACAACCGGGACAGCCCTTCATCCACGCTGAATTGCCCCCTCAGCCCGCGGGTGGTTTGCTGGCTGGCAAGCGCCGGGTCGTAGGAGATCGAGACGCCGGCCGCCGAGCCGAACGCCATCAGCGCTTGCGATAATTGACCGGCCGGAATCGCGAAGGCGACCTTGCCCGCCTCGCCCTGGGCGAACGCAGCGCCCGGCATCAACGTAGCAGCCGCCGGCACGACCAGTACAGCCCCCAGCATCATCAGGCGCACGGCCTGCGGCAATTTCTTCAACGCGTAACGCTTGGGCGTAGACAACCAAAGGGGATAAGACATCGACAGCAATCCTTGAGCAATGAGGCGTGTGATTGGCAGAAATAGCGGCGTCTTTGAGCGCCTCTGGTGAATGAGACGGATGGCCTAATGAAAACCAGACTCATTTACCTGTTTTTTTTAACCGCCCCACCGAAAATGGAATCCGGCCTTATCAGGACTAAAACGCTTGTCGGCAGAAAAAAATTAGGCGCGCCACCAAAATCTTGTCCCAATGCAGCGCCCGCCCTTGCTGATCAGCGCCTACAAGGGCCCACCACCTCCAGGTCCGGCGCGATAAAGCTAAATCGCGCCAGAGTCGAAACGTCTCCTACAAAAGCCCGCCGGCGATCAGCTCGATCGACGCAGCCCCCACTCGCCCATAGCACGTAGCCACGTCGCGACCGAGGTAGTTTCATGACTGCAAAACCGCGTAGCGCCCTTCGCGAACTCTTGAGCCTGCTCAAGCCCTATCGCTACACCGTCATCCTCTCGATTCTGTTCGGCATCCTTGGAGGCCTGAGCGTCACCGCGCTGCTGGCCACGGTTAACCAGGGCCTGCACAGCGAGTCCGGCCTCACCACTGCGGTGGTGCTGGCCTTTGCCGGCCTGTGCGTACTCGCGCTGCTCAGCAGCATTGCCGCCGACATCGGCAGCAACTTTGTCGGGCAAAAAGTCATTGCCCGACTGCGCAAGGATCTGGGTGCGAAGGTATTGTCGGCACCGATCGAGCAGATCGAACGCTATCGCAGCCACCGGCTTATTCCGGTGCTGACCCACGATGTCGACACCATCAGCGATTTCGCCTTCGCCTTCGCCCCGCTGGCCATTTCGATCACGGTGATCCTTGGCTGCCTGGGCTATCTGGCGAGCCTGTCGCTGCCTATTTTCCTCATGACATTGCTGGCCATCGGCATCGGCTCGGCCATCCAGTTCATCGCACAAGGCAAGGGCATCAAAGGCTTCTATGAGGCACGCGACGCGGAAGACAGCCTGCAAAAGCACTACTCGGCCATCGCCGAAGGCGCCAAGGAGTTGAGGATTCACCGCAAGCGCCGCCACGCCATGTTGACCCGCAATATCCAGGCCACCGCCGACCACATCTGCGACACGCACGTACGCTCGATCAACATTTTCGTGATCGCCAAAAGCCTGGGTTCGATGCTGTTCTTTGTAGTCATCGGCCTGGCGCTGACCCTGCAATCGTTCTGGCCCAGCAGCAACCCGGCGATGATGAGCGGCTTTGTGCTGGTGCTGCTCTATATGAAAGGCCCACTGGAAAACTTGATCGCCAACCTGCCGATCATCAGCCGTGCGCAGATAGCTTTCCGCCGCATCGCCGACCTGTCCGAGCGTTTTTCATCGCCCGAGCCTCACCTGCTGCTGGATGCCGACGAGCGCAGCATCCCACCCATGAAGCACCTGGAATTGCGCGACGTGCAATACGCCTTCCCGCCCGTGGCAGGCAGCGAGCCTTTCACCCTGGGCCCGGTCAACTTGAGCATCGAGCCCGGGGAGATCCTGTTCATCGTCGGTGAAAACGGCTGCGGCAAGACCACCCTGATCAAGCTGCTGCTGGGGCTGTACACCCCACAGAGTGGCGAAATCCGTCTTAACGGCATGGCCGTGGACGCGCGTGGCCTGGATGATTACCGACAGATGTTCACCACCATTTTTGCCGACTATTACCTGTTCGACGAACTGGTGCAGAGCGATAAAGCCCTACCCGAGGATGCCAACCAGTACCTGGAGCGCATGGAGATCGCCCACAAGGTCAGCATTCGTGACGGCGCGTTCACCACCACCGACCTCTCCACCGGGCAGCGCAAGCGCCTGGCTTTGATCAACGCCTGGCTCGACGAACGGCCGGTGCTGGTATTCGACGAGTGGGCCGCCGACCAAGACCCGACCTTCCGCCGCGTGTTCTATACCGAGCTGCTACCGGACCTCAAGCGCCTGGGCAAGACCATCATCGTCATCTCTCACGATGACCGTTACTTCGACGTCGCCGACCAGTTGGTGCGCATGCAGGCCGGGCGCGTCATCAGCGAAAAAGCCGTCGCCTGAACCTACCCTGTGGCGAGCGCCCTGCCGTTCGCCGCCGGCCATTGAAGTCCCGTGTCATACCTAAATCTCGTCGGCCACGCTTCGTCTTTCTGACAACGCATATTTACGCAGCCGATGGCGACGAGACCCAACATGAACCCACTGAATCAACTCCCCGACGACGACTTGCTGGCCCTGTTGATGGCCGACGACGCCGGCTCAGAGCATTCCATCAAGGCTCAACCCCATCGCAGCCCCACGCCTCTGTCTTTCGCCCAGCAACGCCTGTGGTTCCTGCAACAGCTGTCGCCCGGCAGCAGCGCCTACAACCTGCCCAACGCACTGCGCCTGCGTGGCGCCTTGAACATCGCAGCGCTGGGCGCGGCCCTGCAGCAGGTTATCGACCGACACGATGTGCTGAAAACTGCGTTCCAGACCCTGGACGACCAACCTCGGCAAGTATTTGACCCGAAAGCCCGAATCCATCTGCACGAAGAGAACCTGTCGGGTCTCGCGCCCGACGCCCGGGCCGCTGCCGTCGCCCAGCGTATTGCGGCCGAGGCCGGCACGCCGTTTGACTTGAGCCTGGCCCCGCTGATTCGCGCCACATTGATCACGCTCGAACACGATGACCACATCCTGCTGCTGAACATGCACCACATCGTCTCGGACGCCTGGTCCAATCCGATCCTGATGCAAGACCTCACCCAGGCTTACCGGCGCGCCTGCCAGGGCCATACCACGCCGTTGGCGCGACCTTCCATTCAGTACGCCGACTACGCCCGCTGGCAGCGCGAGGAATACCCCGGCACGCCCGAACAACTGCGTGCCGCCGAGTATTGGGCCGACTACCTGGGACAGGGGATTCCCACCCTGGACCTGCCGGCCGATTACCCCCGCAGCACCGAACAACATCACCGCGCCGGCAATCTGCGCCTGTCATTACCTGCAACCCTGAGCCAACAGTTGCAGGGCTTCTGCCACCAACACGACTTGACGCCGTTTATCGTGCTGCTTGGCGCCTGGCAACTGCTGCTCAGTCGCTACAGCGGCCAGCGGGACTTCACGGTCGGTGTACCGAATGCCGGTCGCAACCAGAGCGAGACCCAGGACCTGGTGGGGTACTTTGTCAGCAGTCAGATCTACCGCGCACAACTCACCGACGACCTGACCGTCGAAGCTTTTCTCCAGGCGCTGCGTCAGCAATCCCGGGCGGCCATGGAACATGCCGACTACCCGATCGAACTGCTCATCGAGCGCTTGCAACTGCAACGCAGCACCCAGGCCAACCCGCTGTTCCAGACCCTGTTCAACTGGCGTGTCAGCCAGGATCAAACGGACACGCTGACGCTGGGCGAATTGACCTTGGCGTTCCTGCCAGTGGCGCAGCATGAAGCCAAATTCGAGCTGTCGATGCACGTGGACTACGCGCCGCAACAGATCACGACGGACATCGAGTACAGCACGGCACTGTTCAGCCCGGCTACGATTGAGCGCCTGGGCCGGCATTGGCTGCGCTTGCTGCAAAGTCTGATTGAGGCGCCACAACAGCGTTTGGCCGAACTGGCCATGCTGGATAGCGGCGAGCAACGACAGATCGTCAACGAGTGGAACAACACCGGTATCCAGTACCCGCTCGACCACAGCGTACAGCAGTTGATCGAGGCCCAGGTGGCAGCCACGCCCGAGGCACCGGCGCTGGTGTTCGGTGAGCAACAGCTGAACTACGACCAGCTCAACCGCCGCGCCAATCAGCTTGCGCATAAGCTGATCGAACTCGGCGTCGGCCCGGATGCGCTGGTAGGCATCGCGGCCGAACGCA
>NZ_LMGQ01000020.1:0-2856 GCF_001427465.1 Pseudomonas sp. Root569
TGCGTTCGGCCGCGATGCCTACCAGCGCATCCGGGCCGACGCCGAGTTCGATCAGCTTATGCGCAAGCTGATTGGCGCGGCGGTTGAGCTGGTCGTAGCTCAGCTGTTGCTCATCGAACACCAGCGCCGGTGCCTCGGGCGTGGCTGCCACCTGGGCCTCGATCAACTGCTGTACGCTGTGGTCGAGCGGGTGCTGGATACCGGTGTTGTTCCACTCGTTGACGATCTGGTGTTGCTCGCCGCTATCCAGCATCGGCAGGTCTGCAACCCGCTGTTGTGGATCTTCAAGGAGGCTGCGCAACAGCTGTTGCCAATGCCGACCGAGGCGCTCGATGGTGGCGGCGTCGAACAGGTCGGTGGCGTAGGTCAGGCTCGCGCTCAGGCCTTCGGCCGACTCACTGGTGCTGAGGGTCAGGTCAAATTGCGAAGTACTGCCTTCCCAGTCCAACCCCTCGACCTGCAACGCCGAAGGCAGTGATTGGCCATCGGTGCTGCTGCGCTTGTCGGCACTCTGGTGATTGAACATCACCTGGAACAACGGGTTATGGCTGAGGCTGCGCTCCGGTTGCAATGCCTCCACCAGTTGTTCGAACGGCAGGTCCTGATGCGCCTGGGCATCCAGTGCATGTTGCTTGACCTGTTGCAGCAGCTCTTCGACGCGTAATTGCGCGCTGAACTCGGCTTTCATGATCTGCGTGTTGACGAAGAAGCCGATCAGCCCCTCGGTCTCGATGCGGTTGCGGTTGGCGATGGGTACGCCGACGCGGATATCGTGCTGGCCGCTGTAGCGGTGCAACAGAACCTGGAACGAAGCCAGCAACAGCATGAACGGCGTGACACCGAGGCGTGGGGCCATGTGCTGCACTGCGTCGCTCAGCCCAGGCGCCAGGGTGAGTGACAGGTGGGCGCCACGGTAGCTTTGTTCCGCCGGGCGCGGGCGATCCGTCGGCAACTCCAGTACGCTGTTTTCTCCGGCCAACTGGGCGGTCCAGTAGGCCAGTTGGCGCTCACGCTCGCCGGCGTCCATCCATTGGCGTTGCCATACGGCATAGTCGGCATACTGGATCGGCAAGGTCGGCAGTGGGGCAGGTTGCCCAGCCTGGGCCGCGCCGTACAGGGTGATCAGCTCTTCAACCATCAACTGCACTGACCAGCCATCGGAAACGATGTGGTGCTGGGTAAGTACCAGCACGTGGTCATCATCCGCCAGGCGCAGCAGCCTGACCCGCAGCAGCGGGCCGCGTTGCAGGTCGAACAGCTGTCTGGTTTCGTGTTCAACAAAAGTTTTGAGCGTGGCGTCGTCCGGCGTGCCGTGCAATGTCTCGACCACGAGGGCCAGCGGGGCCTTTGCGGCGATGACTTGCCGGGGGTGTTCGTTGTCCACTACAAAGGTGGTGCGCAGTGTTTCATGGCGGGCGATGAGTTGGTTGAAGGCTTGCTCCAGCGCCGCGACATTCAGCGCGCCCTTGAGACGCAAGGCAGCCGGCAGGTGGTAGGCGGCGCTGTGCGGGTCCAGTTGCCAGAGGAACCACTGGCGTTCCTGGGCGTAGGACAGGGGCAGCGCCTGATCGCGTGCGATGGGCGCCAGAGGCAGCTCATCCTGACGGGAGCGGCCGTGCAGGCCGGCGACGAAATCCCCAAGCACGCTGCGTTCGAACAGGCTGCGCAGGGCCACGTCAAGGTTCAGGGCCTGGCGCACCCTGGAGATGATCTGGGTCGCCAGCAACGAGTGGCCGCCGAGGGCGAAAAAGTCATCCGTGAGGCCCACCTGCTCAAGGCCGAGCACACTTTGCCAGATCCCGGCGACCTGGATTTCCAGCGCCGTTCGCGGCGCCACGTAGTGGTTTTGCTGTTGGCTGGCATCCGGTTTTGGCAGGGCCTTGCGGTCCAGCTTGCCGTTGGGGCTCAGGGGCAGCACATCGAGGAACATCAGCAANATAGTGGTTTTGCTGTTGGCTGGCATCCGGTTTTGGCAGGGCCTTGCGGTCCAGCTTGCCGTTGGGGCTCAGGGGCAGCACATCGAGGAACATCAGCAATCCCGGCACCATATAGTCCGGCAACACCGCCGCCAAGGCGGCCTTGATCGACTGGCGCAACTCCGCTTGCGATAGCGCCGTGGCGTGAGGCACCACATAACCTACCAACTGCAAGCCACTGGCCRCCGGCTGCGCGAGGACGATGGCGTCTCGCACCTGCTCCTGCTCCAGCAACCGGGCCTCGATTTCCCCCAGCTCGATACGGAAACCGCGGATTTTCACCATAGTGGTTTTGCTGTTGGCTGGCATCCGGTTTTGGCAGGGCCTTGCGGTCCAGCTTGCCGTTGGGGCTCAGGGGCAGCACATCGAGGAACATCAGCAAGCCCGGCACCATGTAGTCCGGCAGTACCGCCGCCAAGGCCGCCTTGATCGACTGGCGCAACTCCGCTTGCGATAGCGCCGTGGCGTGAGGCACCACATAACCTACCAACTGCAAGCCACTGGCCGCCGGCTGCGCGAGGACGATGGCGTCTCGCACCTGCTCCTGCTCCAGCAACCGGGCCTCGATTTCCCCCAGCTCGATACGGAAACCGCGGATTTTCACCTGATGGTCGATCCGCCCGACATATTCGATCACACCCGAGGCGTTRTAACGCGCCAGGTCGCCAGTACGGTACAAACGCCCGCCAYTCTGGCTGAACGGATCGGGCATGAAGCGYTCGGCGGTCAGGTCCGGGCGGTTGAAGTAACCACGGGCCAACAACTCGCCGCCGATCACCAGTTCACCCACCACGCCGATCGGTGCCGGGGCACCGCTGTCATCCAGCARGTAGATGCTGCGCCCGGCCAGGACCTTGCCGATGGGCATGGTCAAGGGTGT
>NZ_LMGQ01000021.1:0-2445 GCF_001427465.1 Pseudomonas sp. Root569
CCGCACCAGATGCCGGGCCAGGCGGTTGGCCCGGGCGTTGAGTTCGGCATAGGTCAGTTGACGGTCTTCGAAGAGCAAGGCCGGCGCTGAAGGTTGCTGTGCTACCTGGGCTTCGAACAGTTGGTGAACCCGCTGCTCACTGGGGTAATCGAGAGTGGCGGTGCTCCAGTCATGCAGCATCAGGTGATGTTCTTCGCGGCCCAGCATGTCCAGTTCACCGAGGCGTTGCTGCGAGTCACGCACGATCGCCTGCAACAGGTTCTGCCAATGCGCGGCCAGGCGGCGGATGGTCGAGGCCTCAAACAGATCGATGGCGTAGGTAAGGGTTGCCTGCAGTGTGTCGGTGGACTCGAAGGTGTCCAGCGAGAGGTCGAACTGAGTGCTGGGCAACGTGCCTTCCAGCACTTCGAGGCTCAGGCCAGGTAGCGTGACGCGGGTTTGCGGTTGCACGCTGGCATGGTTGTACATCACTTGGAACAGCGGGCTGTGGCTGAGGCTGCGTTGTGGCTGCAGTGCTTCGACCAATTGCTCGAATGGCAGGTCCTGGTGAGCCTGGGCCTGCAAGGCATGCTGTTTGACCTGTTGCAGCAACTCGACAAACCGCACCTGGCCGTCGAGCGTTGCGCGCAGTACCTGGGTGTTGACGAAAAATCCGATCAATCCCTCGGTTTCCACGCGGTTGCGGTTGGCAATCGGCACGCCGACACGGATATCGGTTTGCCCGCTGTAGCGATGCAACAGGGTCTGGAACGACGCCAGCAATAGCATGAACAAGGTCACGCCTTGCTCACGTGCCAATTGCTTGAGCGCCTGATTCAGCTCGCGGTCCAGCACCAGTTCCAGTTGCCCACCTCGGTAGCTTTGCTCGGACGGCCGGACGTGGTCGGTAGGCAGTTCCAGCACCGTTTGCTCATCGCCCAGTTGACCGGTCCAGTAGGCCAGTTGGCGCTCGCGTTCCCCAGCGTCCATCCATTGACGTTGCCACACGCCATAGTCAGCGTATTGGATGGGCAGTTCGGGCAGGCTGACATCCTGTTGCCGGCTGAACCCCGCATACAGGGCGACCAACTCCTGGATCATCACATTAATCGACCAACCGTCGGAGACGATATGGTGCTGAGTGATGATCAGCACGTGATCGTCAGGTGCCAGTCTCAGCAACTTGACCCGCAGCAGCGGGCCGTGCTGCAAGTCGAACAACTGTCGGGTCTCGTCTTCGATACACGCACGTATCGTCTGCGCGTCGGCGTCCGGGCACGCCTCGATGGTCATTGCCAGGTGAGCATGGGAGGCAATCCGTTGCACGGTGCGTTCACCTTCCTGGGAGAACGAGGTGCGCAGGCTCTCATGGCGGGCAATCAGGCCGTCAAAGCTGCGTTGCAGGGCCTGGGTGTCCAGGTGGCCGCGCAGGCGCAGGGCTGCCGGGATGTGGTAGGCCGTGCTGTCAGGATCCAGTTGCCAGAGGAACCACTGGCGTTCCTGGGCATAGGACAGAGGCAGCGGCTGATCGCGCTCAACCCGCACCAATGGCGGCTCATGGCGCGCCGGCTCCTGCGCCAGGCTGGCGACGAACGTATGCAGGGTGCTGGACTCGAACAGGTTGCGCAGGGGCACATCGGTGTTCAGGGCGTGGCGCACCCGGGAGATGACCTGGGTGGCCAACAGGGAATGACCGCCCAGCTCGAAGAAGTCGTCGTTCAGGCCCACACGTTCCAGTTTGAGCACGTCTTGCCAGATGGCTGCGATCCGCTGCTCCAGCGGGCTTTGCGGCGCCACGTAAGCTTTTTGCAACAGGCTCGCATCGGGTTTCGGCAGGGCCTTGCGGTCCAGCTTGCCGTTGGGGCTCAGGGGCAGTTGATCGAGGAAGATCAATTGCGCCGGCACCATGTAGTCGGGCAAGTGTTCGCNTTCCAGCTTGCCGTTGGGGCTCAGGGGCAGTTGATCGAGGAAGATCAATTGCGCCGGCACCATGTAGTCGGGCAAGTGTTCGCCCAGGCGCTGTTTGATCTCGCTGCGCAGTTCATCGGCTTCGCGGGTTTCGGTCGGTACGGCATAGGCGACCAATTGACCATCGGCGGCGATCACCACGGCTTCGCGCACGCAGTCCAGTTCCATCAGGCGGGTTTCGATTTCCCCCAACTCGATACGCAGGCCGCGGATTTTCACCTGGTGGTCGATACGCCCACGGTATTCGATCACGCCGTCAATGCGATAGCTGGCCAGGTCGCCGGTGCGGTACAGGCGTTGACCGTCCCCAAACGGGCTGGTCATGAAGCGCTCGGCGGTCAGGGTCGGGCGACGGTGGTAACCGCGGGCCAGGCCTGCACCGCCCAGGTACAGCTCGCCGATCACCCCGGGCGGCACCGGTTGCAGCTCGGCGTCGAGGATGTAGGTGCTGAGGTTGGCAATCGGCTGGCCGATGGGCACGCTGGCCTTGCCTTCTTC
>NZ_LMGQ01000022.1:0-1499 GCF_001427465.1 Pseudomonas sp. Root569
GAAGGCGGCAATATCGTTTACACCGCCAGCCTTGTGGATAAAAACGGTGCGCCGGTAACTAACATCACCAACCCGCTCACCGTCACCCTGGATAACGGCCAATCCATCACTATCGGCGTGAACCAATCCAGCGGTTCTGTCTCGGTTGTGGCACCGGATGATGTGTACAAGGGCGATCAAACCGTCACCACCGCCATTAAAGGCGTGACCGGCGGCGAGCATTTCGAAAACCTGGTCCCTGGCACTACCGCGGTGAACACCACCGTTACGGATACCCCGGGCACTGACAACACCACTACCGTGACGCTGACTGCACCAAGTGCTGTTAACGAAGGTGGCGAGATCACCTACACCGCCACCTTGAGCAACAAGGCCGGCACCGACGTCACCTTGAAGCTGGACAACGGNACCACCACGATCAACGACACCATCGACAAGGTCGATGTGGTGCTGTCCGCCACCACTACTGTGGGCGAAGGCGGCAATATCGTTTACACCGCCAGCCTTGTGGATAAAAACGGTGCACCGGTGACCAACATCACCAATCCGCTCACCGTCACTCTCGATAACGGTCAGTCCATCACTATTGGCGTGAACCAAAGCAGCGGTTCTATCTCGGTTGTGGCACCGGATGATGTGTACAAAGGCGACCAAACCGTCACCACCGCAATCAAAGGCGTCACCGGCGGCGAGCACTTTGAGAACCTAGTTCCTGGGACCGATAAAGTCACCACGACTGTGACTGACACCCCGGGCACCGATAACACCACTACCGTGACGCTGACTGCACCAAGTGCCGTTAACGAAGGCGGCCAGATCACCTATACCGCTACGCTCTCCAATAAAGCGGGCACTGATGTAACGCTGAAACTCGACAACGGTTCGAGCATCACCATCAAGGCTGGCGACACYGTCGGCACCGTGACCGTMCCKGCGCCTACCGATGACGTGTTCATCGAYAAGAGCACCCAGACCGTTCAGATCACTGAGACCACTGGCGGCAACTTCGAGAAGTTGGAAGTTGCAGGCAACGGCGCGACTACCACGATCAACGACACTATCGACAAGGTCGATGTGGTGCTGTCCGCTACCACCACCGTGGGCGAAGGCGGCAATATCGTTTACACCGCCAGCCTTGTGGATAAAAACGGTGCGCCGGTAACTAACATCACCAACCCGCTCACCGTCACCCTGGATAACGGCCARTCCATCACTATCGGCGTGAACCAAAGCAGCAGTTCTGTCTCGGTTGTGGCCCCGGATGATGTGTACAAAGGTGATCAAACCGTCACCACCGCCATTAAAGGCGTGACCGGCGGCGAGCATTTTGAGAACCTAGTTCCAGGTACCGATAAAGTCACCACGACAGTGACTGACACACCGGGTACCGACAACACCACCACCGTGACCCTGACGGCTCCGTCTGAGGCTAACGAAGGTGGACAGATCACCTACACCGCCACCTTGAGCAACAAGGCCGGCACCGACGTCACCTTGAA
>NZ_LMGQ01000022.1:1536-2627 GCF_001427465.1 Pseudomonas sp. Root569
GACACCATCGACAAGGTCGATGTGGTGCTCACCGCCACATCTACTGTCGGCGAAGGCGGCAATATCGTCTACACCGCCAGCCTTGTGGATAAAAACGGTGCGCCGGTAACCAACATCACCAACCCGCTCACCGTCACCCTGGATAATGGCCAGACCATTACCATCGGGGTGAACCAGTCCAGCAGCTCTATCTCGGTTGTAGCTCCAGATGATGTGTACAAGGGCGACCAGACTGTTACCACCGCCATCACAAACGTGACCGGTGGCGAACACTTTGAAAACTTGGTGCCAGGGACCGATAAAGTCACCACGACTGTGACTGACACCCCGGGTACTGATAACACCACCACTGTGACGCTGACTGCACCAAGTGCTGTTAACGAAGGTGGCGAGATCACTTACACCGCTACGCTTTCCAACAAAGCGGGCACTGACGTTACGTTGAAGTTGGATAACGGCTCGTCGATCACCATCAAAGCTGGCGACACTGTCGGGACCGTGACCGTCCCGGCGCCTACTGATGACGTGTTCATCGACAAGAGCACCCAGACCGTCAAGATCACCGAGACCACTGGCGGCAACTTCGAAAAACTGGAAGTTGCAGGCAACGGTGCGACCACCACCATCAACGACACCATCGATAAAGTCGACGTGGTGCTGTCCGCCACCACCACTGTCGGCGAAGGCGGCAACATCGTTTACACCGCCAGCCTTGTGGATAAAAACGGTGCGCCGGTGACTAACATCACCAACCCGCTGACCGTCACTCTCGATAACGGTCAGTCCATCACTATTGGCGTGAACCAATCCAGCGGTTCTATCTCGGTTGTGGCACCGGATGATGTGTACAAAGGCGATCAGACTGTCACCACTGCGATCAAAGGTGTCACTGGCGGCGAGCATTTTGAGAACCTGGTACCGGGTACTGCCGCGGTGAACACCACCGTTACGGATACCCCAGGCACCGACAACACCACTACCGTGACGCTAACTGCACCAAGTGCTGTTAACGAAGGTGGCGAGATCACCTACACCGCCACCTTGAGCAACAAGGCCGGCACCGACGTCACCTTGAAGCTGGACAACGGCTC
>NZ_LMGQ01000023.1:0-449926 GCF_001427465.1 Pseudomonas sp. Root569
TATCGTCTTCTTCAATGAATCAAGCAATTCGTGTGGGAACTTATGGAGCAGCTGATGTCGTCGATTAAGGAGGTGATCCAGCCGCAGGTTCCCCTACGGCTACCTTGTTACGACTTCACCCCAGTCATGAATCACACCGTGGTAACCGTCCTCCCGAAGGTTAGACTAGCTACTTCTGGTGCAACCCACTCCCATGGTGTGACGGGCGGTGTGTACAAGGCCCGGGAACGTATTCACCGCGACATTCTGATTCGCGATTACTAGCGATTCCGACTTCACGCAGTCGAGTTGCAGACTGCGATCCGGACTACGATCGGTTTTCTGGGATTAGCTCCACCTCGCGGCTTGGCAACCCTCTGTACCGACCATTGTAGCACGTGTGTAGCCCAGGCCGTAAGGGCCATGATGACTTGACGTCATCCCCACCTTCCTCCGGTTTGTCACCGGCAGTCTCCTTAGAGTGCCCACCATTACGTGCTGGTAACTAAGGACAAGGGTTGCGCTCGTTACGGGACTTAACCCAACATCTCACGACACGAGCTGACGACAGCCATGCAGCACCTGTCTCAATGTTCCCGAAGGCACCAATCTATCTCTAGAAAGTTCATTGGATGTCAAGGCCTGGTAAGGTTCTTCGCGTTGCTTCGAATTAAACCACATGCTCCACCGCTTGTGCGGGCCCCCGTCAATTCATTTGAGTTTTAACCTTGCGGCCGTACTCCCCAGGCGGTCAACTTAATGCGTTAGCTGCGCCACTAAGAGCTCAAGGCTCCCAACGGCTAGTTGACATCGTTTACGGCGTGGACTACCAGGGTATCTAATCCTGTTTGCTCCCCACGCTTTCGCACCTCAGTGTCAGTATYAGTCCAGGTGGTCGCCTTCGCCACTGGTGTTCCTTCCTATATCTACGCATTTCACCGCTACACAGGAAATTCCACCACCCTCTACCATACTCTAGTCAGTCAGTTTTGAATGCAGTTCCCAGGTTGAGCCCGGGGATTTCACATCCAACTTAACAAACCACCTACGCGCGCTTTACGCCCAGTAATTCCGATTAACGCTTGCACCCTCTGTATTACCGCGGCTGCTGGCACAGAGTTAGCCGGTGCTTATTCTGTCGGTAACGTCAAAATTGCAGAGTATTAATCTACAACCCTTCCTCCCAACTTAAAGTGCTTTACAATCCGAAGACCTTCTTCACACACGCGGCATGGCTGGATCAGGCTTTCGCCCATTGTCCAATATTCCCCACTGCTGCCTCCCGTAGGAGTCTGGACCGTGTCTCAGTTCCAGTGTGACTGATCATCCTCTCAGACCAGTTACGGATCGTCGCCTTGGTGAGCCATTACCCCACCAACTAGCTAATCCGACCTAGGCTCATCTGATAGCGCAAGGCCCGAAGGTCCCCTGCTTTCTCCCGTAGGACGTATGCGGTATTAGCGTCCGTTTCCGAACGTTATCCCCCACTACCAGGCAGATTCCTAGGCATTACTCACCCGTCCGCCGCTCTCAAGAGAAGCAAGCTTCTCTCTACCGCTCGACTTGCATGTGTTAGGCCTGCCGCCAGCGTTCAATCTGAGCCATGATCAAACTCTTCAGTTCAAACATCTTTGGGTTTTTAAGAAACCCTAAACTTGGCTCAGCAATCGTTGGTTACATCTTTGATTTCTCGCGGAGTAACTTGYGATGCTGATAATCTTGTTGACTATCAGTCTGACTCCACAAGCACCCACACGAATTGCTTGATTCAGTTGTTAAAGAGCGGTTGGTTAAGAKCTTTCGTCTCAACCGAGGCGCGCATTCTACAGCAGCCTCATTTRCTGTCAAGTGATTATTTTCAGAAGCTTTCGAAGATTTCTTCAACAACTTCAACCACTTGCGCYTCTGATCTCTCATCAGCGGGAGGCGAATTCTACAGCGTCAACACCTCTTTTTCAACTTCCTTTTGGCTTCGATGAACTGAAGCAACTTGCYGYCGAAAACTTCATAACTCATTGTTTACCAAGGAGTTTTCCGTTTCGACTGCGCCGGAAGTGGGGCGAATTATAGACAGATATAATTCGCCGTCAACACCTAATTTCAGACTTATTCGGATTTGAGCGTAATGCGCGCAAATGCCTTCTTTCCTGCCTGGCACACATGGGTAGCGCCCAGCTCGTATATAAAGGTGCGATCAACTACCTCACCATCTATACGCACGCCGCCCGACCCCAAGAGATCACGAGCGACCGCCGAGTTCTTTACCAGGCCCGCCTTATTAAGGACAGCCGCGATCGGCATCGCCTCAACAGCCGTCAACTCAATCTCCGGCAGATCGTCAGGCAGCTCGCCATCCTTCATACGATTACCCGCAGCGCGATGAGCATTGGCCGCAGCCTCCTCACCATGGAAGCGCGCAACAATCTCTTCTGCCAGCTTGATCTTCACATCGCGAGGATTGGCACCTGCCTTTACATCCGCACGCAGCGCGTTAATTTCGTCCATCGAGCGGAAGCTCAACAGCTCGAAGTAACGCCACATCAAAGCATCCGGAATGGAAACCAGCTTGCCGTACATCACACCCGGCGCTTCCTGAATGCCAACATAGTTACCCAAGGACTTGGACATCTTCTTGACGCCATCCAACCCCTCAAGCAACGGCATGGTCAGAATGCACTGAGCCTCCTGACCATACGCACGCTGCAGCTCACGCCCCATCAGCAGGTTGAATTTCTGATCGGTGCCGCCCAGCTCAACATCCGCACGCAGCGCTACCGAGTCATACCCCTGAACAAGCGGGTAAAGGAACTCATGGATCGCGATTGGCTGATTGGTGGAGTAGCGCTTGTCGAAGTCATCGCGTTCAAGCATGCGCGCCACTGTGTACTGGGAGGTCAGGCGAATGAAGTCTGCCGGCCCCATCTTGTCCATCCAGGTGGAGTTGAACGCCACCTCGGTCTTGGCCGGATCAAGGATCTTGAACACCTGCGTCTTGTAGGTCTCAGCATTGTCGAGTACCTGCTCGCGAGTCAGCGGCGGGCGCGTCGCGCTCTTACCGCTCGGATCACCGATCATCCCGGTGAAGTCACCAATGAGGAAGATGACCTGGTGACCCAACTCCTGGAACTGACGCAGCTTATTAATAAGCACGGTGTGACCCAGGTGCAGATCCGGCGCGGTCGGATCAAAGCCAGCCTTGATACGCAGGGGCTGGCCACGCTTGAGCTTTTCAATCAGCTCAGACTCGACCAACAGTTCGTCCGCACCACGTTTTATCAGCGCTAGCTGCTCTTCAACCGACTTCATAACAGACCCGCAAGGCTCAGATTCAAAAGGGAACCAACCATACAAGATCAGGGACTAATTACAAGTTTTGCCCTGCGCACGGACACCGTTCAGCGAGCCCAGCATTCGCGAGCTTGCGCCACAGATGATTTGGTTATATTTTATACAGTTATTTCATCTTCATCATGTCATTCATCTTTTCCATTTCATCTTCAAAGTCAAAATTACCTATGACCACTGAACCGTCTAAAGCGCCGCCGCTTTACCCGAAGACCCACCTGCTCGCCGCAAGTGGTATCGCCGCCCTTCTCAGCCTGGCACTCCTGGTATTCCCTTCCAGTGACGTAGAAGCCAAACGAACATCCCTTAGCCTTGACCTGGAAAGCCCTGTTGAGCAACTGACACAAGATCAAGACGCTTCCGACGCCCAACAAGCCACAAATACCCCGACCGAATCGCCTTTCGCACAGATCGAAAGCACTCCCGAAGATACCCAACAAGCCACCCAGGACCAACCTGTGGTAGCCGCAGCCAAGAGCCCTCAGCATCGCGAGGTCATCGTCAGCAGAGGCGACACGCTATCAACGCTGTTCGAAAAGGTCGGACTGCCTGCCGCTACCGTCACCGAGGTGTTGGCCAGCGATAAGCAAGCCAAGCAATTCACCCAGCTCAAACACGGTCAAAAACTTGAGTTCGAACTGACGCCCGACGGGCAGTTGAACAATCTGCATACCAGCATCAGCGACCTGGAAAGCATCAGCCTGAGCAAAGGCGCCAAAGGCTTTGCCTTCAACCGCATCACCACCAAGCCGGTCATGCGTTCAGCCTATGTACACGGCGTGATCAACAGCTCCCTGTCGCAATCGGCCGCCCGCGCAGGCCTTTCGCACAGCATGACCATGGACATGGCCAGCGTATTTGGCTACGACATCGACTTCGCCCAGGACATCCGCCAGGGTGACGAATTCGACGTGATCTACGAGCAGAAAGTCGCCAACGGCAAAGTAGTAGGCACCGGCAACATCCTCTCTGCACGCTTCACCAACCGTGGCAAAACCTACACCGCTGTGCGCTACACGAACAAACAAGGCAATAGCAGCTATTACACCGCTGATGGCAACAGCATGCGCAAGGCCTTCATTCGCACCCCTGTGGACTTCGCCCGTATTAGCTCGCGTTTCTCCATGGGTCGCAAGCATCCAATTCTGAACAAAATCCGCGCGCACAAGGGCGTCGACTATGCCGCTCCGCGCGGTACGCCTATCAAGGCAGCTGGCGACGGCAAAGTGCTGTTGGCGGGACGTCGCGGCGGTTACGGCAATACAGTGATCATCCAGCACGGCAATACCTACCGCACGCTGTATGGCCACATGCAAGGGTTCGCCAAGGGCGTCAAGACTGGCGGCAACGTGAAACAGGGCCAAGTAATCGGCTACATCGGCACTACTGGCCTGTCCACGGGGCCGCACTTGCACTATGAGTTCCAAGTCAATGGCGTACACGTTGACCCATTGGGCCAGAAGCTGCCAATGGCCGACCCGATCGCCAAGGCCGAACGCGCACGCTTCATGCAACAGAGCCAGCCGTTGATGGCGCGAATGGATCAAGAGCGTTCCACGTTACTGGCTTCGGCGAAGCGTTAAGGTATGCCGCTCTATATCGGTGTGATGTCCGGGACCAGCCTAGACGGCCTGGATATCGCCCTCATTGAACAAGGCACGGCGATCAATCTGATCGCCACCCGCTACATTCCCATGCCCGACACATTGCGCACTGAGCTATTGAGCCTGTGCGCCAGCGGCCCAGATGAAATCGCCCGGTCTGCTATTGCCCAGCAACAGTGGGTCACGCTGGCCGCCCAAGGCATTCACGCCTTGCTGGATCAGCACAACCTGAAGCCTCAGGACATTCGTGCAATTGGCAGCCATGGCCAGACGATTCGCCATGAACCCGCCCGAGGCTTTACCGTACAGGTCGGCAACCCTGCCCTGCTCACTGAGTTGACCGGCATCACCGTAGTCAGCGACTTCCGCAGCCGTGATGTTGCCGCTGGCGGCCAGGGTGCGCCCTTGGTTCCTGCGTTTCATGAAGCCTTGTTCGGCGAACACACCGGCAACCGCGCGGTATTGAATATCGGCGGGTTCAGCAACCTCAGTCTGATTGAAACGAACAAGCCTGTCGCCGGCTTCGACTGCGGCCCGGGCAACGTCCTCCTGGATGCCTGGATTCACCTGCAGCGCGGCGAACACTTTGATCGCGACGGGCAATGGGCTGCCAGCGGCAGGGTCCAGCCCCGGCTACTCAACACATTGCTCAGCGATCCGTTCTTCTTGACCAAAGGCCCAAAAAGTACGGGTCGCGAAGTCTTCAACCTCGCCTGGCTGCAGGAGCACCTTGCCCGCTTGCCTGTCTTTGAACCTCAGGACATACAGGCCACGTTACTGGAACTGACGGCCTTCACCATCGTCGAGTCCCTGCAAAGCGCCCAACCAACCACAGAGACCTTGCTGATCTGCGGCGGCGGCGCCCATAACAAAACACTGATGGATCGACTGACAGCACTGTTGCCCACCACCCACGTCAGCAGTACAGCTATCTACGGCGTAGATCCCGACTGGGTCGAAGCCATGGCCTTCGCCTGGCTGGCACATTGCTGCCTGGAAGGCATCGCGGCCAACCGCCCCAGCGTCACCGGTGCTCGCGGGCTTCGGGTACTCGGCGCGATCTACCCCGCCTGAATCCCAGACAGCAAAACGCCGCGTGGCTAATCAAGCCAGGCGGCGTTTTTTTGTTGCGCGCGAGGCTACCGATCAGATCGAGAACGAAGAGCCGCAACCACAAGTAGTGGTGGCATTAGGATTTTTGATCACGAAACGCGAACCTTCCAGACCTTCCTGGTAATCCACCTCGGCACCTGCCAGGTACTGGAAACTCATCGGGTCCACGACCAGGCTGACGCCCTCGCGCTCGACGATGGTGTCGTCATCGGCCACATCTTCATCGAAGGTAAAACCGTACTGAAACCCTGAACAACCGCCGCCCGTAACGAATACGCGCAGCTTCAAGCGATCATTACCCTCTTCATCGACCAGGCTCTTCACCTTGTGCGCAGCACCGTGGGTAAATTGCAAAGCCGTGGGGGTGAAGGACTCAACGCTCATGCTGATAATCTCCCGGCGTAGCGCCGTCATATGCGTAATGGCCGGTATTATCCGCTTCTCCTAGAAAAGCGGTCAACTATTGTTACGGTATATCAATCTGCACAGCCGCCATTAAAAACACAAAAGGCCCGATCAACGGGCCTTTTATGTAACGGCCTATCAGCGCTAAGGCAGCATGCCCGCATGGGACAGACCAAACTTCTCATCCAGGCCGAACAGGATGTTCATGTTCTGCACCGCCTGGCCCGACGCGCCCTTGACCAGGTTGTCGATCACCGACAGCACCACGACCAGGTCGCCATCCTGCGGGCGATGCACTGCAATACGGCACACATTGGCGCCACGCACACTGCGGGTTTCCGGATGGCTGCCCGTCGGCATTACATCGACGAACGGCTCATTGGCATAACGCTTTTCAAACAATGCCTGAAGGTCTACCGAGCGGTCAGTAACGGTCGCATACAGCGTGGAGTGAATCCCACGGATCATCGGCGTCAGGTGTGGCACAAAGGTCAGGCCCACGTCCTTGCCGGCAGCGCGACGCAGCCCCTGGCGGATTTCTGGCAAGTGACGATGCCCCTTTACCGCATAGGCTTTCATGCTTTCCGACGTTTCAGAGTACAGAGAACCTACCGCCGCGCCCCGCCCCGCCCCGCTGACACCCGACTTGCAATCGGCGATCAGGCGCGAAGCATCCGCCAAACCAGCTTCCAGCAATGGCAGGAAGCCCAGTTGCGTCGCAGTCGGATAGCAACCCGGTACCGCAATCAGGCGTGCTTGCTTGATCTGCTCACGATTGACTTCCGGCAGGCCGTAGACCGCCTCCTCCAGCAACTGCGGCGCACCGTGGGGTTGGCCGTACCATTTGGCCCACTCATCGGCATCCTGCAGGCGGAAGTCCGCCGACAGGTCGATGACCTTTGTACCGGCCGCCAACAACTCACCCGCCAACGCATGGGCAACACCGTGAGGCGTGGCAAAGAACACCACATCGCAAGCGCCCAGGGTCTTGATATCCGGCACGCTGAACGCCAGGCCATCATAGTGGCCTCGCAGGTTCGGGTACATATCGGCCACGGCCAGCCCAGCTTCGGATCGGGAAGTGATGACCACCACCTCAGCCTGCGGATGCTGGGCCAACAGACGCAGCAATTCGACACCGGTGTAACCCGTGCCGCCGACGATACCGACCTTGACCATAAACCTGCCCTCAACGAACCCACTGGAAAGCCGTCGATAATAGGGGCCGCATCGTCCTGCGACAACCGTCAACGTGACGTACGGGCGCATGAGCCACTACTATCTTGGCTACCGTGAACCTGGGAATAACTAAAAATGCTCTATCTATGGATCAAAGCCTTCCACATCGTCAGCATCGTCTGCTGGTTTGCCGGTCTGTTCTATCTACCGCGCCTGTTCGTCTACCACGCCCAAAGCGAAGACACAGTCAGCAAAGAACGCTTCAGCATCATGGAGCGCAAACTGTACCGAGGCATCATGGGGCCGGCGATGGTTGCCACACTGGTCTTCGGCATCTGGATGCTGGCGCTCAATCCAGGCATTTTCCAATCCGGTGCCTGGATCCACGCCAAGTTGACCCTGGTCGTGCTACTTATCGGCTACCACCATATGTGCGGCGCGCAGGTGAAACGCTTCGCCCGTGGCGAGAACACCCGCAGCCATGTCTTTTATCGCTGGTTCAATGAGGTGCCGGTTCTGATATTGCTGGCTATCGTAATTTTGGTCGTGGTCAAACCGTTCTAACTTCAATTACTCGGGGAACCTCCAATGTCGCTGCCCGCTTTGCTGGAACAACATCTGCGCCTGCCCGTGGTGGCTGCGCCGATGTTTCTGATCTCCAACCCGCAACTGGTTCTGGCCTGCTGCCGCAATGGGGTGGTCGGGAGCTTCCCGGCGCTCAACCAACGCGAAAGCAGCGGTTTCAAGGCCTGGCTGGAAGAAATCGAAGCGGGTCTGGCGCAGCTGGACAACCCAGCACCCTATGCCGTGAACCTGATCGTGCATAACAGCAACCCACGGCTGGAGGCCGATTTGGCGATCTGTGTGGAGCACAAGGTGCCCATCGTCATTACCAGCCTCGGTGCGGTGAAGGAATTGGTAGATGCCGTCCACAGCTACGGCGGCCTGGTGTTTCATGACGTCACGACCCGACGCCATGCCGAGAAAGCCGCTGAGGCGGGCGTCGATGGCCTGATCGCCGTAGCCGCTGGTGCCGGCGGCCATGCTGGCACCTGGAGTCCCTTCTCGCTGATTGCCGAAATTCGCCAATTCTTCGACAAAACCCTGCTGCTGGCCGGTTGCCTCAACCACGGCCACGAAATTCTCGCCGCCCAGTTGCTGGGAGCCGACTTGGCGTATTTCGGCACGCGCTTTATCGGTACTACCGAAAGCCACGCGCCAGATGCCTATAAAGAGATGCTGCTCACATCGCGCGCCGCCGACATCGTGCACACTCCGGCAGTCTCCGGCGTACCTGCGAGCTTTATGCGCCAGAGCCTGGAAAATGCCGGTTTCGACCTCGCCGCGCTGCAAGGCAAAGGTGAAGTCAATTTCGGTTCCAAACTCAAACCATTGAGTGATGAGGCCAAAGCGTGGAAAACTGTATGGTCCGCCGGTCAGGGCGTCGGTGAAATCGATGATTTACCCAGCGTCGATGAACTCGTCGCCCGCCTGGATGCCGAATACCGCAAAGCACGCGAGCATGCCGCGCAACTGCGCTGGCCACGCTGACCCACTGCACGGCCCGCCGATTGGACGGGCCTGCACACCCTCCCTGATTAAGTGACAAGGATGCCCGCATGAGCGACAACCGTTTCAAGATTGTGTTTGACGGAGCCTTGCTCCCGGGTGTCGAAAGCACCACCGCCAAGCTGAACCTCGCCGAGCTGTTCAAGAGTGATGTCGAGGCGATTGAAAAACTCTTTACCGGCCGCCCGGTCGCGCTCAAACGCGACCTTTCCCGCCCCGATGCCGAAACCTATCTGACGGCATTGAAAAACGCCGGGGTCGACGCACGTATCGAAGCCGAACAACCCGTAGCATTCAGCCTGGCCGAAACCCACGAGACGAGCTCTCCTGGCTCCGACTTTTCCCGCTCCGAAGCTTCACCATATGCCCCGCCACGCGCTGCGGTTGGCGATGACTTGCCGGAGTTCGCCACCCTCAAGGTATTCACCATAAACGGGCGCATCGGCCGCCTGCGCTACCTGGCCTGGACGCTGGCACTGACCGTCGCGATGCTGGTGGCTGCTGGCATCATCAGTACCGTCGGCTTCGCGGTGGCGACTGCCTCGCCAACAATCGCCATCATTCTCGGCTCGCTGCTGGGTTTCGCGCTATTTGTTGGACTCGTCGTAGTGAGCGTGCAAATCGGTGTGCAGCGCCTGCACGACCTGGGCTGGTCTGGCTGGCTGTACTTGCTGAACCTGGTTCCACTGGTCAATAGCGTTTTCCCTATCCTGTTGCTGGTATTGCCGGGGAACGCGGGTGCCAACCAATACGGCGCACCGCCACCACCGAACTCTACTGCGGTGAAAATCCTGGCCTCGCTGTGGCTGGCGTTTATTCCATTGATGCTCATCATCGGCCTGACCCTGGGCATGAACGGTTATCTGGACCAACTTGAAGCCAATATGGACAGCAGTTACGAAAGCAGCTCCATCACCTCCGATGAAGACGTCGATCAAAGCGTGATTGTGGATGAAGCCGCAGCGCAAAGTGCTGACGACGCGGCCGAACCTGTAGACTCTCCAGAACAGTGAAGAAACGCCCGCCACCTGTGATGCCACTGTCACAGGTCGGCGGCGTTGCGATGGAGAAAGGCATGACCCGTTACGCTCTGATCACCGGTGCCTCCAGCGGCATCGGCCTGGCTTTGGCCGAAGCCCTGGCTCGACGCGGCCGCAGCTTGATTCTGGTGGCCCGCCAGCGTGATCAGTTGGAAAGCATTGCATTGGAATTGACCCAACGCTTCGGCGTCGAGGTGTTGTTTCGTGCCTGCGACCTGGGCGAACCGCTGCGTTTGTCCGGCTTTTTGCTGGAGCTTGAAGAGGGCGAGCGACAGATTGATCTTTTGGTCAACTGCGCCGGCATTGGTACCAGCGGGCCGTTCCTGGCCCAGGACTGGATGACCGAGCAGGACCTGATCGAAGTCAACATCCTGGCCCTGACCCGCATGTGCCATGCCCTCGGCAATGCCATGGCGCTGCACGGTGGCGGGCAGATTCTAAACGTTGCTTCGGTCGCAGCCTTCCAACCGGGCCCATGGATGAGCAGCTACTACGCCAGCAAAGCCTATGTACTGCACTTTTCAGAAGGCTTGCGCGAAGAGTTGAAGACGTGTGGCATCAAGGTCTCGGTACTTTGCCCGGGCCCTACGCGCACCGCCTTCTTCGGCACCGCGCAAATGGATACGGCAAAACTTGACCACAGCCAGCAACTGATGAGCCCGGAAGAAGTCGCGCTCTACACCGTGCGTGCGCTGGAAAAGAACAAAGCCATCATCATTCCCGGGCGCCGCAACCGCTGGCTCGCATTCAGCCCACGCCTCAGCCCGCGCTGGCTGACCCGCAAGATTGCCGGCGCCATCAACAAGGCCTATTGCCCTCGCTGATCGCCTGGGTACACTCACCCTGCATTTTCATAATGGAGAAACAGCTGTGGATACTCTGTTCACCAAGATCATCAACAGAGAAATACCCGCGAAGATCATCTACGAAGATGATCAAGTCCTCGCCTTCCATGATATCGCCCCGCAGGCGCCGGTACATTTTCTGGTTATTCCGAAAAAGCCCGTCCGCACCCTGAATGATCTGACTGAAGATGATAAGGCCTTGGCCGGCCATATCCTCTTTACAGCCCAACGCCTGGCCCTGGAGCTAGGGTGTGAAGAGGGTTTTCGGGTCGTGATGAATTGCAATGAGTTGGGCGGGCAGACCGTTTATCACATCCATATGCATGTGCTCGGTCAGCGTCAGATGAACTGGCCACCAGGCTGAGGGCCGGAGTCGAATTGACTCAGCGCAAACGCTTCGCCCTCTCTTGCGGTAAACTGGCCGCCGAGATTCTTCCCGGAGGTCAGCATGACTACCCAACGTCACTACTCGCCGATTGACCGTCTGTTGCTGCAAGCCGACATGGCCATGCGCACACTGCTGCCATTCAGCGGCCAACCCTACCGCCCATCGCCCGCCATCGTGCAGCCCGATGCGCAGCTGAGCGAAACGGATACCCGTCACGTGGCCGGCCTGATGCGTATCAACCATACGGGTGAAGTCTGTGCCCAGGCGCTGTATCAAGGCCAGGCGCTGACCGCCAAGTTGCCGCAGGTACGTGCAGCGATGGAGCATGCAGCCGAGGAAGAGATCGACCATCTGGCCTGGTGCGAACAGCGTATCCGCCAGTTGGGCAGCCACCCCAGCGTTCTGAACCCACTGTTTTATGGCTTGTCGTTTGGTATCGGCGCTGCCGCCGGGTTGATCAGCGACAAAGTCAGCCTCGGATTTGTCGCCGCGACCGAACATCAGGTCTGCAAGCACCTGGATGAACATCTGGAGCAGCTGCCGGCCGAAGACGAAAAGTCCCGGGCGATTCTTGAGCAAATGCGCATCGATGAAGAACACCATGCAGAAAGCGCTCTAGACGCCGGCGGCTTCCGTTTTCCAGCACCGGTGAGGTTCGGAATGAGCCTGATGGCCAAGGTCATGACCAAAAGCACCTATAGAATCTAAAAGTGCGTCAAATTCAAACCGGAAAAAGGGCGCTCGAAGCGCCCTTTCTCTTGCCTGCGATTCCAGCAGTCAGCCCAACTCGATGATTTCGTAATCATGAGTGATGACCACACCTGCGGCACCCAGCATGATCGACGCCGAGCAGTACTTCTCGGCGGACAACTCAATGGCACGCTTGACCTGGGCTTCCTTGAGCGCACGGCCCTTGACCACGAAATGCATATGGATCTTGGTAAATACCTTGGGATCCTCAGTGGCGCGCTCGGCTTCCAGGAAGGCTTCGCAGCTTTCCACGGCCTGGCGCGACTTCTTCAGGATGCTGACCACATCGAAATTGCTGCAACCACCGACGCCCAGCAGCAACATTTCCATCGGCCGCACCCCAAGGTTACGGCCACCGGCTTCCGGCGGGCCGTCCATGACCACCACATGGCCGCTACCCGACTCACCGAGGAACATGGCTTCGCCCGCCCATTGGATGCGTGCCTTCATCGCCCAGACTCCACTGCTAAAAAAGGATCGCCAGCTTAGCACAGGGCCTTAAAACCGCAGCGCTCTGGCTGAATTTGATAAATGACAGCGTTTGCCAAGCAATTTCGCTAATCGAGGCAGAATGTGTCTGGTAAGCTGGCGCCAAATCAATGGCGCATTGCCATGATTTTACAGTGCGTATCAATATTGAGACCACTGGATAAAAACAACGCCAACCACACCGCGCAGTCTTTCGGGAAACAACCATGGTTGCTCTTACTCCCACACCCAAGATCAAGAACCTCGACAAGCTGTTGATGCATTGTCAGCGCCGACGTCATCCGGCCAAGCACAACATCATTTGCGCCGGCGAGCGCTCAGAAACCCTGTTTTTCATTATCAAGGGCTCGGTCACCATCCTGATCGAGGATGAAGACGGTCGCGAAATGATCATTGCGTACCTGAACACTGGAGATTTCTTCGGGGAGCTGGGGCTGTTTGAGCAGGCGGGCAAGGAACAGGAGCGCAGTGCTTGGGTCCGCACCAAGGTTGAGTGCGAAGTCGCCGAGATCAGCTATGCGAAATTTCGCGAACTGGCTCAGCATGATCCGGATATCTTGTATGCCCTGAGCGGTCAGATCGCACAACGCCTGCGTGATACCACGCGCAAGGTCGGCGACCTGGCGTTCTTCGATGTCACCGGTCGTGTAGCGCGCTGCCTGCTGGAGTTGTGCAAACAGCCCGACGCCATGACCCATCCCGACGGCATGCAAATCAAGGTCACACGCCAGGAGATAGGGCGTATTGTCGGCTGTTCACGGGAAATGGTCGGCCGTGTGCTCAAGGACCTGGAAGAGCGCAATCTGGTACATGTCAAAGGCAAGACGATGGTGGTATTCGGCACCCGCTAACCCGGCAGGAAGCTGGCCAGCATCTGACGGTACAACCTGTCGAGCCGACTGATCGCATCCGGTGCGGGAAACGCTTCGTGCAGGGCGATATGGCTCTCGGCACGCACCCGCTGTTCCAGGCCACAGGCTTGATTGAAGCGGTTGACCGCATTGATCAGTTCTTCACGATCGTTATCCAGCAACAAGGCGCCGTGGATCAAGCCCACCGGACGACCGCCACTTTGGCGCCAACGCTGGGCGGTACCGACCATCTTGCGGCCATTGAGATTGACGTTATACCGACCATCGCAAAAAGCTCCGTCGATTTCGCCAACGGAGGCATCGCCGCCCAACTCGAGCAGAAAATCGCAGATCGGCTGGCACAAGCGCTGGTAACCGGTTTCGATGCGGCCTTGGTCGCCCTCACTGCGCGGCGGCGCATACACCAAGGCGATATTGACCGTGGCAGCGGACTGCGGCACGGGTTCACCCCCAGTTTCCCGCAGCAACACCGGCCAACCAGCATCCGCCGAGATTTGGCTGGCCACCGCAAATGCCGGCAGCCGACTCAAACGGCGCGGCATGACCAGCGCCTGATCGCTGGGCTGCCAGAACAACAACCCGAAGTCCTGCTCGCCCGCGCCAACGGCTGCCAACAGCTGCTGCTCGGCGGCAAGGCCCGCTTCTACAGGCATGATCACGGGCTGAGTCATCGAACACCTACCTCTCAGATTAAACACAAGGCCCAATGTGGGAGGGGGCTTGCCCCCGACAGCGAACCGTCAGCCGACTGATCATCAACTGAAGGAATGCTATCGGGGCAAGCCCCCTCCCATATTTTATAGCGCATTTGGATCAGTCTAATGTCGAACCGCTGACTGTCACGCCACGCTCTGGGAAGAACAGGCGTTGCAATTCCGCCCCTGGGTTCTCGGCACGCATGAACGTCTCGCCCACCAGGAACGAGTAGACGCCGCTGATTTCCATCAGCTCCACGTCGGCACGATTGACGATGCCACTTTCAGTAATAACCAAGCGATCACGGGGAATACGCGGCAACAGATCCAGGGTATTTTCCAGGCTGACTTCAAACGTATGCAGGTTACGGTTGTTGACCCCCACCAGCGGCGTGTCGAGGGTTTTCAGTGCGCGCTCAAGCTCGTCGCCGTCATGCACTTCGACCAGCACGTCAAGACCGACGCTTTTGGCCACCGCCGCCAACTCAGCCATTTTCACGTCATCCAGTGCGGAGACGATCAATAACACGCAGTCAGCGCCCAAGGCTCGGGCTTCGACGATCTGGTAAGGGTCAACCATGAAGTCCTTGCGGATCACCGGCAACTTGCATGCAGCACGAGCCTGTTGCAGGAACAGGTCGGAACCCTGGAAGTAATCAATATCGGTCAGCACGGACAGGCAAGTCGCCCCGCCCTTCTCATAGCTGGCGGCGATTTCAGCCGGTACAAAGTTTTCGCGAATGACGCCTTTGCTCGGCGAGGCTTTTTTCACCTCGGCGATCACGGCCGGCTGCTTGAGCTTGGCCTGGGCGATCAAGGCATTGGCAAAACCCCGTGGCGCATCGGCGGCCTTCGCCTGCGCCTCCAGCTCGGCCAGGCTTACGCGGGCGCGGCGCTCGGCCACCTCTTCGGCCTTTCGGGCCAGGATCTTTTCCAGAACGGTCGGCACACTCATCCTTCATTCTCCATCTTGAATACGGCAGTGAAGGCTCCCAGCTCTTCGAGCTTCTCACGAGCCAGACCAGTGTGCAGCGCATCGTGGGCCAAGGCGACACCTTCCTTAAGACTATAGGCGTGGTCGGCCGCGTAAAGTGCCGCGCCAGCATTCAGAACAATCATCTCCGCGGCCTTCTGACCGTTTTCGGTCTTACGGCGCCCCAGAGCATCACGAATCAGTTCCAGAGAAGCCGCCGGGCTTTCCACCGCCAAGCCGTGCAAGCTCTGACTCTTCATACCCAAGTCCTCAGGCTCGACCCAATACTCAGTGACCTCATCGTTCTTCAGCTCTGCGACAAAGGTCGGCGCCGCCAGGCTGAATTCGTCCAGGCCATCCTTGGAATGCACCACGAGCACATGCTTGCTGCCCAGACGCTGCAAGACTTCGGCCAGTGGCCGGCACAACGCCTGACTGAACACACCCACCACCTGATGCTTCACACCGGCCGGATTCGTAAGCGGGCCAAGCATGTTGAACAGGGTACGCAGGCCGAGGTCCTTGCGTGGGCCGGCAGCGTGCTTCATCGCGCCGTGATGGGACTGGGCAAACATGAAGCCAATGCCAACGCTGTCAATGCAGCGTGCTACTTGTACCGGCGTGAGGTTCAGGTAGATACCCGCCGCTTCCAGCAAATCGGCACTGCCGCTCTTGCCGGATACCGCACGGTTACCATGCTTGGCGACGGTGCAGCCAGCGGCAGCCACCACAAAAGATGAGGCTGTCGACACGTTGAAAATATTCGCACCGTCACCGCCGGTGCCGACCACATCGACAACGCCGTCGAGGGTCTTGAGTTCGACCCTGTCCGCCAGCTCACGCATCACCGACACCGCACCGACGATTTCATCGATGCTTTCGCTCTTCATGCGCATTGCCATCATAAAGGCGCCGATCTGCGCGTCGGTACATTGACCGGTCATGATCTCGCGCATCACATCGCTCATTTCGGCAGTGCTCAGGTCCAGATGACCGACGATACGGTTCAGGGCAGTCTTGATATCCATGAAAAGTCCTTAGCGCGTGCCGCCGCTCTGCTTGAGAAAGTTGGCGAACAGCTCGTAGCCCTGCTCGGTCAGGATTGATTCAGGGTGAAACTGCACCCCTTCGATATTCAGTGTCTTGTGACGCAGGCCCATGATCTCATCGACCGAGCCGTCCTCTAGCTGGGTCCAGGCGGTCAACTCCAGGCATTCGGGCAAGGTTTCGCGCTTGACCACCAGCGAGTGATAACGGGTCACCGTCACGGGCAGGTTCAGGCCATGAAACACACCCAGATCCTTATGGAACACCGGGCTGGTCTTGCCATGCATGACTTGGCGCGCCCGTACCACGTCACCGCCAAACGCCTGGCCGATGGACTGATGGCCCAGGCATACGCCCAGGATCGGCAGCTTGCCGGCGAAATAGCTGATGGCTTCAAGAGAGATGCCCGCTTCGGTCGGCGTGCAAGGGCCTGGCGAAACCACGATACGCTCCGGATTCAGGGCGGCAATTTCGGCGACGGTCAGTTCATCGTTGCGCACGACCTTGACCTCGGCACCGAGCTCGCCAAGGTACTGCACAACGTTGTAGGTAAAGGAGTCGTAGTTATCAATCATCAGCAACATGTGGGGTTCAAGCCTCTTGAATTCACTGATTTCAAATGACGGCCTTCCTAGAGAGTGACCCGCTGCCAGACGCACGTTCCGATTGCCGGGGGTAGCCGGCAAGGGGCGTCAGACAACGGGTGAAGAAGGCAAATCGTTACAGGTCCGGCCGGGCCGGCGGAGAAAAATGTCAGGCGCGCCAACGCCAACGGGCGTGTGCCTTGACTACTCGCATCAAGAGTTTGCTGATGATCAACACGGGGAGGGTCTCATTCATACGTTCAGGCACAGTAACGTAGCCTAGCCAGCGGTGCAATATGGAGTAGTAAATACGGGGGGGAACGTAGGCGAATTCGGTATATCCCTACAGAAAATGCCAGAAGTTTTGCTAGTGTTTGAGTTCCGATACAAAAACAACCAAATGGAACCTTGCATGTTCAGACCAGCATTTTTCGCGCCCCTTGCCAGCTGTCTCTTGTCACTGGCATGCGCCCAGGCGTTCGCAGCGCCGTCACCGTATTCAACGATGGTGGTTTTTGGTGACAGCTTGGCCGATGCGGGCCAGTTTCCCGATGGCTCGAATGGCTCCACGCTACGCTTTACCAACCGCACAGGCCCGACATTCCAGGGTGAATACGGCCTGGTTTCATCGACCCTGTTGGGCGCGAAACTGGGAGTAGCCCCCAACGACTTGAACGCCTCCACCTCACCGGTTCGCGCAGCCCAGGGGTTGCCAGATGGCAACAACTGGGCCGTCGGTGGCTACCGTACCGACGATATCCTCGACTCCATTACCTCGGTTTCAGATGCCGCCATCCCAGCCGGCAACCCTGGTGCGGGTACAGTTTTGCGCAGCCGCCAGGGATATCTGCCAGCCAACGGCGGACGTGCCGACCCCAATGCGCTGTATTTTCTCTCCGGCGGCGGCAATGACTTCCTCCAAGGCCGCGTACTGAGCCCCGAACAAGCCATCGCCGCCAGCGGGCGCCTGGCTGACAGCGCCCAGGCGCTGCAACAAGCCGGTGCGCGTTACATCATGGTGTGGATGTTGCCCGACCTTGGGTTGACACCGGCCATCAATGGCACCCCGCAGCAGGCCGCAACCTCGGCCCTGAGCACTATATTCAACCAGTCATTGGTCCAGCGCCTGTCGTACGTCGACGCCCAGGTTATCCCTTTGAATATCCCGTTGTTGCTGAAGGAAGCCTTCGCCGATCCAGCGCGCTTCGGCCTGGCCACGGGGCAGAATCTGACCGGTACCTGTTTCAGCGGAAACAGTTGTACCGCCAACCCAACCTATGGCATCGGCGGCACCAACCCGGACCCGACCAAGCTGATCTACAACGACTCGGTCCACCCCACGGTGGCGGGACAACGGTTGATTGCCGACTATGCCTATTCACTGCTGGCGGCGCCCTGGGAGCTGACCTTGCTGCCGGAAATGGCCCAAGGCACATTGCGCGCCCACCAGGACGAGCTACGCAATCAATGGCAAGCAGACAACGGCAACTGGCAAGCCGTCGGTCAATGGCGTGCAATCGTGGCCGGTGGTGGGCAGCGTCTGGATTTCGACGACCAGAGCAGTTCGGCCAGTGGCGACGGCAGCGGCTACAACCTGAATATCGGCAGCAGCTACCGGCTCGATGAAAACTGGCGTGTAGGTGTTGCCGCTGGCCTGTATCGACAGACGCTCGAAGCCGGCACTAACGACTCGGACTACAAACTCAACAGCTACATGGGCACGGCCTTCGCTCAATACCAGCAAAATCACTGGTGGGCCGATGCCGCCTTGACCGGCGGCAAACTGGACTTCGACAGCCTCAAGCGCAAGTTCGCCCTGGGCGTTAACGAAGCGTCCGAAAAAGGCGATACCGAAGGCTGGCTCTGGGCCTTGAGCGGCCGGCTGGGCTATGACCTTGCTGCACCGGGAAGCGACTGGCACCTGTCGCCGTTCATCAGCGCCGACTATGCACGCGTCGAAGTGAATGGTTATTCGGAAAAAAACAGTCGCTCCACCGCACTGACCTTCGATGATCAACAACGCGACTCCAAGCGTCTTGGCGTCGGCCTGCAGGGCAGCTACCGCATCACACCGCAAACCCAGGTGTTCGGCGAAGTGGCTCACGAACACGAGTTCGAAAATGACACGCAGAAGGTGAATATTTCGCTCAACAGCGTGCAGGGAATCGACTTCAAGCTGGACGGGTATACGCCTCGCAGCAATTCCGATCGCTTGAGCCTTGGGGTCAGCCATAAACTGACTCAAGAGCTGGCGTTACGGGCGGCGTATAACCTGAGGAAGGATGACAATTTGACCCAGCAAGGGGTCAATGTCGGGGTGAGCCTGGATTTCTGACGCAGACTCAAGGCAACGCAAAACTAATGTGGGAGGGAGTAAGCCCCCTCCCACACTTAGATCTGAATCGCCGTTAGTCCTGCGGGGTTTGCTCTGCCAGCGCCACGGCACGGAACATCGCCCGGCGCTTGTTCAGGGTTTCTTCCCATTCAAGAGCCGGCACCGAGTCAGCCACAATCCCGCCCCCGGCCTGCACATGCAGTTCGCCGTCCTTGATCACCGCGGTACGGATCGCAATCGCAGTGTCCATATTGCCGTTCCAGGCAAAATACCCCACGGCACCGCCATAGACACCACGCTTGACCGGCTCCAGTTCATCGATGATTTCCATGGCGCGGATCTTCGGCGCACCCGACAACGTGCCTGCCGGCAAGATCGCCCGCAACGCATCCATCGCCGTCAATCCGGCTTTCAGTTCGCCGGTGACGTTGGACACGATATGCATCACGTTGGAATAACGCTCGATGACCATTTTCTCGGTCAGTTTCACCGAGCCGATTTCCGAGACTCGCCCGGTATCGTTGCGGCCCAGGTCGATCAGCATCAGGTGTTCGGCGATTTCCTTGTTGTCGCTGAGCAGATCTTCTTCCAGCGCCACATCCGCTTCTTCGGTCGCGCCGCGCGGGCGAGTACCGGCGATCGGGCGCACGGTGATCAGGTTGTCTTCGACACGTACCAGCACTTCCGGCGAACTGCCCACGACGTGGAAGTCACCAAAATTGAAGAAGTACATGTAGGGCGTCGGGTTGAAGCAACGCAGCGCCCGGTACAGGTCAATCGGCGCAGCCTTGAAGTCGATGGACATACGTTGCGACGGCACCACCTGCATGCAGTCACCGGCAAGGATATATTCCTTGATGGTGTCGACCGCACGCTCGTAGTCGGCCTGGGTAAAGCTGGAACGGAACACCGGGTCGGCCGCCGGTGGACGGCTAAGGTCCAGGCCGCGACGCGGGGTGATCGGCCGGCGCAGTTTTTCCAGCAGCGCTTCAAGGCTGGCCTGGCCTTGCTCGAAGGCGGCCTCTTGGGCAGGGTCGGCGAGAACAATCGCATGCATCTTGCCGGCAAGGTTGTCGAACACCACCACCGCGTCGGAGACCATCAGCAAAATGTCCGGTACACCCAGAGGGTCCGGATTCGGACATTTCCCCAGGCGCTTTTCCACATAACGCACGCAGTCGTAGCCGAAATACCCCACCAAGCCACCGTTGAAACGCGGCAGGCCAGGAATAGTTGGCACGTTGTAGCGTGCCTTGAAGGTTTCGACAAAGGCCAGCGGGTCTTCTACGTCATGGCTTTCGATCTCGACGCCGTCATGGGTGATGCTCACATGATGGTCGTGTACCCGCAACACGGTGCGGCATGGCAGGCCGATGATCGAGTAACGGCCCCACTTCTCGCCGCCCTGCACCGACTCGAGCAGGTAGGAATTGGGCTCGTCGGCCAGTTTCAGGTAGATCGACAGTGGCGTATCGAAGTCGGCCAGGGTTTCGCAGGCCAGGGGAATACGGTTATAGCCGGCAGCGGCCAAACGCAGGAATTCTTCACGGATCATGGGGTGCCTCGTGGCATGAGGGACAAACGGTCAGGTAGGCAAACGTGCCGCAGCGCGGCGAGGATCAGTCAGGCGCGCCAACGCCAGCGGGCCAGGGCCTTGATGACTTTCATCCAGAGTTTGCGAGTGACCACCACGATGACGTTTCCAGAAGGGGACGGATCAATGTCGGGCAACGTTATCTCAGCGCCAGCTCCCAGGCAACCGGGGATTAACAGTCGCAGGTCGTCAATCACCAGGGCCGGCGATTCTTCTGCAATCGGCCGCCCATGGTTGTAGCCGTAGCTCAGGGCCACGCACTTGACTCCGGCGGCCTTTGCCGCCAGCACATCGCTGCGTGAATCGCCGACAAACAACGATTGGGACGCCGGGATATTGGCCATTTTCATCACGAAGAACAGCGCAGCCGGGTCAGGCTTCTTCTGCGGCAAGGTGTCGCCACCGATGATCCAGCGGAAATAACGACCGATCTTCATCTGGTCCAACAAGGGTGCGACAAAACGCTCCGGCTTGTTGGTGATCAAGGCCATTTCCACACCCTGCTTGCTCAACCATTTGAGCGTGTCACGCACACCGGGGTAGACAACTGTGAGCTCATGGCCACTTTCATAGGCCGCATTGAACAGCTCCAGGGCGTGTTCGGCCTCGACGTCATCTACGCCTTCGGCGTCGATATGGTTGGCCAGGGCCCGGCGCACCAGCATCTGCACCCCGTTGCCCACCCATTCACGCACCGATTCGACCCCCGCCGGCTTGCGTCCCAGCTTGAGCAGCATCTCATCCACCGCCGCCGCCAGGTCGGGCACCGAATCGATCAAGGTACCGTCCAGATCGAACATCACCAGCCGTGGCAGTTTGCCGGGGAACAACTGCTCAAAGCCGCTCATGGACGCGCCAGCGCCAGTTCGGCGCGCATTTTGTCGATGACGGCCTGGTAGTCCGGGGCGTTGAAGATTGCTGAGCCAGCCACGAAGGTATCAGCGCCAGCAGCGGCGATCTCACGGATGTTGTTGACGTTAACCCCACCGTCGATTTCCAGGCGGATATCGCGGCCGGACGCATCGATCAGTGCGCGGGCTTCGCGCAGCTTGTTCAGGGTGCCCGGGATGAACTTCTGCCCGCCGAAGCCTGGGTTGACGCTCATCAGCAAGACCATGTCGACCTTGTCCATCACGTACTCAAGCACGCTCAGCGGGGTGGCCGGATTGAACACCAAGCCGGCCTTGCAGCCCCCTTCGTGGATCAGTTGCAGGGTACGGTCGACATGCAAAGACGCCTCCGGGTGCAAGGTGATGTAGGTCGCGCCGGCCTCAACGAAGTCGCCGATGATGCGGTCCACCGGGCTGACCATCAGGTGCGCGTCGATCGGTGCGGTGATGCCGTACTTGCGCAGCGCGGCGCAGACCATCGGGCCAATGGTCAGGTTGGGCACGTAGTGATTGTCCATGACATCGAAGTGCACGAAGTCGGCGCCGGCGGCCAACACTTTGTCCACTTCTTCACCCAGGCGGGCGAAGTCGGCGGAGAGAATCGATGGAGCGATGACGAAGGGCTGCATGACGCACCTTTTTGAGCTAAATCACGATGGCGCGCATTGTATACCTCATGCTTTGCTGCGCGCACGGTGACCTATCTCAATGGTTAATAAGCCGCCCGGTAGATTTTCTCGATATCCGCCGCGCTGAGCTGACGCGGATTATTGCGCATCAGGCGCTCGATACCCGCCGCCTCCGTGGCCATGGACGCAATAGCATCTTCGGGCACCCCGAAACTGCGCAGCCCCGCCGGGATCTCCACTGCGGCACACAAGCGCGTCATGGCCTCCACGGCACGGTCGGCAGCATCGTTGACACTCAAGCCGGCCACGTTCACACCCATGGCCTGAGCAATATCTTGCATTCGTTCAACACATGCCAATTTGTTCCAATGCATGACATAGGGCAGCAGCAGCGCATTGCTCACACCATGGGCGATATTGAAGCGCCCACCCAGCGGATACGCCAGCGCATGCACGGCGCCGACCCCAGCGTTACCAAAGGCCATGCCGGCCATGAGGCTGGCGGTAGCCATGTCGTCACGAGCCTGCAGGTTGGCCGGGTTGGCGTAAGCCTTGGGCAGCGCGCGGGCAATCAACTTGATCGCACCGATGGCCAGGGCGTCAGTAATCGGCGAGGCATTCAGTGACAGGTAGGATTCGATGGCGTGCACCAGAGCGTCCACACCACTGGCGGCAGTGACGCTGCGCGGGCAGGTCAGGGTCATTTGCGGGCTGATCAGCGCCACATCCGGCAGCAGGTAGTCGCTGACGATACCTTTTTTCAGCTGTGCGGCCTTGTCGGAGAGGATCGCCACATTGGTCACTTCCGAGCCGGTGCCGGCCGTGGTGGGGATGGCGATCAGCGGCGGGCCCTTGCGCGGCACCTGGTCGACGCCGAACAAGTCCGCCAGCGCGCCGTGGTAGCCGGCATAGGCTGCCACGCTCTTAGCAATATCAATGGCACTGCCGCCGCCCACGCCAATAAGACCGTCATGCCCACCCTCGCGATACGCACGCATGCAGTCCTCGACGATGGCGATTTCCGGGTCAGGCAGCACGCGATCAAAAATTTCGTAGGCGCGATCACCCAAGTGCTCCAGGGCCAACGCTACGGTGCCGGACTTGACCAGCGCGGCATCGGTGACAATCAGCGGGTTATCGACATCCAAGCGCGTGAGCTCAGCGGCCAGTTGTTCAATGGCGCCCGCGCCGGTCAGCAGTTTGTGGGCGATCTTGAATGAGGAAGTACTCATGTGCGCGGCCTCTTATTAATGTTGGGCTGGCACAAGAATAGCTGCCCACAGGATGTTGTCTGCCATTCATTGGCTGAATGGCCAGAGGGCTCAGACGACGCTCTACTCTTCAAGGCGAACTATAAACAGCCGATAACGAGTTGAACGCGAAAACCACTCCTCACGCCACTGACAAATACCGACCAACCCATTAGGCTGCTGGAATCACTTCTGGCCGGGAATTAACGATGCTTTTTCTTCACCGCTCGGCACTGTCAGCATTGTGCCTATCGCTACTATTGACCAGCGCCCCGTCCGTGCAGGCCGCCGAAGCGCCAGCGCCTGCAGACGAAAAACCGGTTGAACGCCACCCCCTGCCCGAGCGTAGCCAGGCAGAAGCCAGCGCGCTCGAACGGCAGGTTCCGCCACAGGAACAACAACAGTTACAGGCTGGCAGCGATTCGTTTTTGGCACTCTGGAAACCCGCCAACAGTGCCGAAGCTGAAGGTGTGGTGATTATTGTGCCTGGGGCCGGGGAGAACGCTGACTGGCCGCAAGCCATCGCCCCCTTGCGGAGCAAGTTACCGGACGCTCACTGGGGTACCCTGAGCCTGTCGTTGCCGGACGTGAATGTGGACACTCTGCCGCCACGCGTTATCGAGCCGCCCAAGGCTGCGGTCGATACCAGCAGCAAGGAGGGCAGCACCGCCGCCAAACCCGTCGAACAGGCCGCCAGCGCCGAGGCCGAAGGTACTGACCCGGCGGTGGTACCGGGCGCGGATGAACAGGACAAGACCGACGCCAAGCGCATCTTCGACCGTATCGATGCCGCCGTCGCCTTTGCCCAGACCCAGAGCGCCCGCAGCGTGGTATTGCTCGGCCATGGCACCGGCGCCTGGTGGGCGGCACGTTACCTGAGCGAGAAACAGCCCTCGCAGGTGCAGAAATTGGTCATGGTGGCCGGGAAGACGCCCGCTGCGCGTCAACCAGACCTGCAGCAACTGGCGCCGAGCTTGAAGGTGCCTACGGCGGATGTGTTCTATCAAGATGGCGCCTCGGAACGTAAAAACGCCCAGGAGCGTATCCAGGCGGCCAAGCGGGCGAAGAATGACGGCTACAAACAGGTGTCGCTTACGGCTTTGCCAGGCAACAGCGCAGCAGAGCAGGAACAGTTGTATCGGCGGGTTCGTGGGTGGCTGAGCCCGCAGGCCGGCGCCAACTGATCACAAATTCGAAATCAATATAGACCAATGTGGGAGGGGGCTTGCGCCCGATAGCGGTGTATCAGTCAACATATTCATTGGCTGACAGCTCGCAATCGGGGGCAAGCCCCCTCCCACATTAGCTTGGGTTTTCAGGCCAATCGCCTCAGCGAAAATCCCGCCGCTCGCGAATCAACGCATAGGCGTTATGCAGCTCCCGGGTGCGCTCCGTCGCCTCCCGTACCTGCGCGGGGCTGGCACCGCTGCCAGCGATCTTGTCCGGATGGTGACGGCTGAGCAGGCGGCGGTAGGCGCGCTTGATCACTGAAGGTTCGGTAGTTGCCGTCACGCCTAGAATCCGCAACGCCTCCTGATAAGCCCCGCCACGACTCGCCAATGGCTTACGCTCCGGCGCGTAATCGACTGCCAGCGCCTGGAGTTGTTGCGGTGTCCAGCCCAGCCACTTGCCCCACTGGTCGATCAGGTCGCGCTCGGCATCATCCGCCCGGCCGTCCGCCCAGGCCATGCGCCAACAAGCACGCAAGACACCTTCCGCCGCATGGGGCTGGGCCTTGAGTACACGCAGGTAGCTGCGTACACGGACACTGCCGGATTTACCACGGTTGAATGCCATGATGGCGCGGCGCTGGGCCGGCTCGCTCATGTCCAACGAACGCATTTCCTGACGCGCCTGCTGGATATGCCCATCGACAACCCGTCCATTACTCTTGGCCAGCCGCCCCAACAGCACAAACAACAATTCGTCGTGGCGCAATGCCGGCCGCCCGCCCAGGCGTTCGCGCAACTGCGCCCAACTGTGCAGCTGCAGGCGACGATCCAATGCCTGCCCCAGCAATGCACCCAACAATGCCCCCGGGATACTGGCAATGGCAAAGCCAGCCCCCGCGCCAATCAGCGTCCCTGGCCACAACATCCTACTGCCCCGCTGTCAGCAGAGTTTCGACCTGTGCCAGGCGCTCCAACGTGCCGACATCAATCCAACGTCCTGTCATGTGTTCCCCCGTTACCAGCCCTTTAGCCATGGCCGCCCGCAACAGCGGGGCCAGCTTGAAGGCACCCGCGCTGCAACCCGCGAACAATTGAGGGTCTAGCACTGATATGCCACTGAAGGTCAGGTTATCGGCACCGGGCGCCGCATCATGAAGCACACCATGATCCAGATGGAAATCACCACCCGAGGCGTGATGCGCCGGGTTGTCGACCATCACCAGGTGCGCCAGGCCCTTGAGCGGTTGCTTGAGCCGGGCGAAGTCGTAGTCGGTCCAGATATCGCCATTGACCACCAGGAACGGCTCATCCCCCAGTAACGGCAGGGCCTGGAAAATCCCGCCGCCGGTTTCCAGCGGTTCGCCCTCCGGTGAATAGCGGATGCGCAGGCCGAACTGCGCACCATCGCCCAGGTAACTCTCGATCTGTTGACCGAGCCAGGCGTGGTTGATCACGATATCGGTGAAGCCGGCCTTCGCCAGCGCCTCCAGGTGATATTCGATCAGGCGCTTGCCACCGGCCTGCACCAGCGGCTTGGGCGTATGCAGCGTGAGCGGACGCATCCGCTCGCCTTTGCCCGCCGCCAGGATCATGGCCTTCATACGCTCGCCTCGGCGGGTTGGCGAAGGCTGGCAAGCAGCTCGCCCAGTTCGCTCAACTCAGGCCGGTCGGCGAGCACGGCGTCTATATAAGCGAAGAAGCGCGGCACGTCCGCCAGGTAGCGTGGCTTACCGTCGCGGTGGCAAATGCGCGAAAAGATGCCGATAACCTTGAGGTGGCGCTGCACGCCCATCAGGTCGCTGGCACGCAGGAAATCTTCAAAGTCATCCTGTACGGGAATCCCCAGCTGCCCGGCGCGCTGCCAATAGCCACGCTGCCATTCTCTCACGCGGGCCTGGGGCCAGCTGAGGAAGGCGTCCTTGAACAGGCAGGTAATGTCGTAGGTTACCGGGCCGTAGACCGCGTCCTGGAAATCCAGCACGCCAGGGCTGGGCTCGCTGATCATCAGGTTGCGCGGCATATAGTCGCGATGCACCAGCACCTTGGGCTGCGCCAGGGCACTGTCGATCAACTGCTCGCTGACACGCTGCCAGAGGGCCTGTTGCTCGGCGTCAAAGTCGATTCCCAAGTGTCGGCGTACGTACCACTCCGGGAACAATTCCAGCTCGCGGCGCAACAAGGCCACGTCATAGCTGGGCAGTGGTTGGTCCATCGGCAGCTGTTGAAACGCGAGCAGCGCATCGATGGCATCGGCAAATAACTGATCGGCGTTTTCACCGTCAATCACGTCCAGATAGGTTTTTCTGCCCAGGTCATTGAGCAAAAGAAAGCCACGGGGCAAATCTTCTGCATAAATTTTCGGCACATTTATTCCGGATTTCGCCAGCAGATGCGCGATATCGACGAAAGGTTTGCAGTTTTCCTGGGGAGGTGGCGCGTCCATGACAACGAACGTATGGTCACCGCCCTCCCAGCGGAAGTAACGCCTGAAACTCGCGTCACTGCTGGCCGCGGTCAATGTGGCCGGGGGCACGACGCCCCAATCCTGAGCGTTGAATAGGATTGGCAACTGCTCATCCAGCCAGACTTCCAGCTGTTGTAAACGTAGATCTTGCTCGGGCATTACAGAGGTCTCCGACGGCGCTAGCCGTCAAGCGGGGCATGCTTTATTATCACGCATCTTGTGCGACACGCGTAGCGTGTCTCCAGGTTGGCGGTGAGACGTCACCGTCAATGGTTTTCCCTAAGAAAACCGATAGCCCGGTAGCCAATCCGGGAAACAAAACAGCCCAGGGGTCCCACTGCTTAGAAGGACTCGTTGTCGCTGCGGCGACAATAGCGAACCCCAAAGCCGCTTAGCACTCAGAAGCGCGGCTATGGTCCGAATTTCGGACTGGGAGTGCCTACTTCACTACTGATGAGGTCTCTATGCGGAAACGTCTAGCCCTTAAAGCTGATGTATCGGCAAGTCAGACAGATATCTCCAAAGCTCTCGATGACGTCTTGTATCGACTGACTTGGAAATTTGCGGGAATGATATCGGCCTTTACGGTCGTCATTATTTGCGCCGTCTTCTACATCAGATAGCGAATCCACTCAGGCCCTAGGCCTACCCTTGCGGGATGAATCCCCGCAGGGATTCCTCCTGCCTTAAAACAGGAGGAAATACTCTTTGAGCGTGCTGCCTTGCAGTCCTCCGCTCACATCAAACCGGAGACACGAGCGAAAACTCTGTCTGTCATTGTCCAACTATCTTATTTTGAGATAGCAGCGGACTCGTTGTGCGACCAACGATAGCCTAGGAAAACATGCGTCACTGGTAACGGTGGGGTGTGAAGCTTTTCCGACAATGTAGTCCCCATCAGGGTGTGCTTTTGCCGTGAGGCAAAGTACAGACGCTCGGAGCAGTACCGGGTCGAGACGCTAGGCTGGTTGGCATGGGTAACGTAAGTGAACTGCTGATAAACGCCGTAATGATAAACATGCCAAAACTGCTGTCAGGCATGGACCAAAAGGTATGGGGCCAGTTATTCCTGTGGGATGTGGGAATACGTCGCTACAAGGCCTCCGGTGAAAAGGCAGACCCTAAACCAATCGTGTGACAGGTAGGGAACGTGGTAAGCCCGTATGGCCGCCTTCGGGCAGGTGAACCGCAAGGGGATCTGTTGGCTGTGCGGGTATGGGATCGCAGAAAAAGCGAACGCCGAGCTGTAATGGCGCGGATAGGGGTTGGAACATTACCCCACGGGAAACCGGGCAGACTTCTGCGTGGTCTTTTATCGCATGAACGCTGAGTAAACCTGTCTCAATCATCTTCGAAGTCCGGCAGTAATGGGCTTCTTATTCATCCACTCCTGACGGGAGCGTCCATTCCCGTCAGGGGATGCGTACGTCTTCTGCTCGGGAAACTTGAGAGGAAGGCAGCATGTTAGTACCTAGCCAACTGGCCGGGTCTGCGCCTTCCGGCGTTCCGCAGCATTGGCATGACATCGATTGGTGTCGTGTGCAGCAGAACGTACGGGCGATGCAGATACGGATTGCGAAGGCTTGTCGGGAAGGCAACTGGCGCCGGGTGAAAGCCCTGCAACGGATGTTAACCCGCTCTCGTTCGGCCAGATACTTGGCCATACGGCGAGTCACTGAAAACCAGGGCAAGCGCACGGCGGGAGTCGACCGCGTGCTCTGGGATACACCCGATGCCAAATGGAAAGCGGCAAATGGGTTGAAGCGCCACGGGTATAAGCCACGGCCACTACGGCGTGTGTTTATCCCGAAATCGAATGGAAAAGAACGCCCTCTGGGCATTCCAACCATGACTGACAGAGCTATGCAGGCGCTATACCTGCTAGCCCTGGCACCTATCGCTGAGACCACCGGCGATCCAAACAGCTACGGCTTTCGGATCGAACGCTCCACGGCGGATGCGATGGGACAGTTGTTCGTTTGTCTATCCAAGAAGGCTTCGGCCCAATGGGTATTGGAAGCGGACATCAAAGGCTGCTTTGATCACATCAACCATGACTGGCTGATCGAAAATGTCCCAACGGACAAAGAAATCCTCCGAAAATGGTTGAAAGCTGGAGTGATTCACAAAGGCCAGCTACAGGCAACGAATGCCGGTACACCACAGGGCGGGATTATCTCGCCCACCTTGGCTAATTTGGTGCTGGATGGACTGGAATCACAGCTCAAGCAACATCTGGGCGTGACGAAGGCGAAGAAGCTGAAAATTAACGTGGTGCGATATGCGGATGATTTTGTGATTACCGGTAGCTCGAAAGAGATGCTCGAAAATGAGATCAAACCTTGGGTTGAGCAGTTTCTCGCGGTGCGAGGATTGCAGCTGTCGCTTGAGAAAACCCACGTCGTCCACATAGATGAAGGCTTCGACTTCCTTGGTTGGAATTTCCGCAAATACGGCGGAAAACTCCTGATCAAACCTGCCAAAAAGAACGTGAAAGCGTTCTATAGGAAGGTAAAAGAGGTCATCAGCACTAACAAAGCGGTGAAACAGGAGGAGTTGATCCGCCTGCTTAATCCGATACTGCGAGGCTGGGCGCTGTATCACCAGCCTGTGGTCGCCAAGAAGGCGTACAGCCGCATGGACCACCAAATATTCCAAGCGCTTTGGCGTTGGGCGAAAAGGCGGCACCCAAACAAAAGTCTCGATTGGGTAAGGGAGAAGTATTTCCAAACCTACGAAAATCGAAGCTGGGTGTTTGCCACCACGGTCATAACGGAGTCAGGAGGCAAAGAGGCAATTCGGTTATACGCCCTAGAGGCCACGCCGATTGAGAGGCACAGGAAGATCAGCGGGGATTTCAATCCGTTTGATCCCTCTATGGAAGAAATGGGAGAGGCATTGCGGATGTCCCGGATGCTCGGGAAATTGAAGTACCGCAAACAAATTCTTCATCTATTTCAATCCCAAAAAGGACTGTGCGTACTATGCAAAAGCCCAATATCTAGGGAGACTGGGTGGCACGACCACCACATCATTTATCGCTCACAAGGCGGTGGTGACTCGCTGGACAACCGGGTACTATTGCATCCCATTTGCCACCAGCAGCTTCACGCTCGTGGACTAACAGTGTACAAACCGGCTCCCCCAAGGGGGGGCTTCGTAAAGACTTGAGCCGTATGCGCTGAAAGGCGCACGTACGGTTTTTAGGGGGGAGCAGACCAGAAATGGTCTGTTCCTACCCAACTTTCAGACCATCGAGAGGCGTGCGGCCCAAACCGCGGGCAGATGGCACGCAGGAAGCCCGGACTAATAAGATGGCATTGAAATCCCCCGCGTTTCGTAGAAAATTTCCGTTGCTGGTAACCGGCAGTCTGCTGGCCATGCAACCTTTCGCCACTTCACACGTGGTCGCCGCTGAGCAGTATGACTGCTCGGTCTCTGCTTCGGGTGCCTGGGATTGTGCGCCGAAGACCGCCGCCGCCCCGCTGCCGCCGCGTCCGGTGCATGACGGTTCCGCCGTCAGCTCGGCCAACGGTACGCCGCAAGGCGAAGCCGGCGGCAAGGTCGACGCCGAGCCGAAGACCATGCTGGTCACCGAAGCCAAGGGCCGTGGCCTGCGTTCGCGCAGCGCCGACTACAGCCACTTGGACTGGGTGCCTCGCGAGAAGCTGACCGCAGCACAGCTGGCCGAAACCGGTCCTTACTGCAGTGGTGCCTACATCGAGCCTGTTCGTCCTGGCATGAACGACAAGACGAACAAGAGCGACGCGCCGACCTTCATCGGTGCCAAGGCCTCTCGTTACGAGCAGGAGCAGCAGGTTGCGACCCTGGCCGGTGACGTGGTCATGCGCCAGGGCAGCATGCAGCTGGAGTCGGACGAAGCCAGCCTGTACCAGGCCGAGAACCGTGGCGAGCTGAACGGCAAGGTGCGTTTGCGCGACAACGGTGCGCTGATTGTCGGCGACCATGCAGAAGTGCAGCTGGACACCGGTGCCGCCCAGATCGACAACGCCGAATACGTGATGCACAAGTCACGCATCCGCGGTAACGCGCTGTACGCCAAGCGTGCAGAGAACGCGATCATCCGTCTCAAGGACGGTACGTACACCACCTGCGAGCCAGACAGCAACGCCTGGCAGCTCAAGGGCAACAACATCACGTTGAACCCGGCCACCGGTTTCGGTACAGCCACCAACGCGACGTTGCGGGTCAAGAACATCCCGATCCTGTACACCCCTTACATCTACTTCCCGATCGACGACCGTCGTCAATCCGGCTTCCTGCCGCCGAGCTTCAGCACCGGTGGCGAGACGGGCTTCACCCTGGTGACGCCGTACTACTTCAACCTGGCGCCGAACTATGACGCTACGTTGTACCCGCAATACATGACCAAGCGCGGCTTGTTGATGGAAGGCGAATTCCGCTACCTGACCAAGTCGAGTGAAGGGCAGTTTGGTGGGGCGTATCTGAACGACGACAACGACGAGCGCAAGAACCAGACCGATTACGAAAAAACCCGCTATATGCTCAACTGGCAGCATAAGGGTGGGTTGGATTCACGTCTGACTTCCCAGGTGGATTACACCAGGATCAGCGACCCTTACTACTTCCAGGATTTGAAGTCGTATGAGGAAGGGGTTGAGAGCCAGGACGCTCTGAACCAACAGGGCTCCCTGACATATCGGGGCGACTCTTATCAGGCCCGCTTGAATGTGCAGGCCTATCAGCTGGCGACAATCACTCAGATCACCCCATATGACCGCCTGCCCCAGCTCACCTTAAATGGCCAACTGCCATTTCATCCGGGCGGCCTGGATTTCAGCTATGAAACCGAAGCCGTACGTTTTGATCGGGATCTGGAGAACGGTAACTTTACCGACGAAAATGGCCTGGTGTCGCGTCGACTCGATACCAACGTTACTGGCCTGACCCGTGCAAACGGTACGCGCCTGAACCTCGCGCCAGCTGTTTCGTATCCGATGAACTGGTCCTACGGCTTTTTGACGCCGAAGTTGAAGTACGTTTATACCAAGTACGATTTGGACCTTGACGGTACAGGCAAGAGCCAAATGGCTGCTGGAGGTCAAACCTTCAATAGCTCGCAGGATCGCTCAGTACCTATCGCAAGTATCGACAGCGGCCTGTACTTCGACCGCACGACCAATTGGTTCGGCAAAGACTATAACCAGACCCTCGAACCTCGCGCGTTCTACCTCTACGTGCCGAATAAAGACCAAACCGAGATCCCTGTTTTCGACACGAGCGAAAACTCGTTCAGCTACTCCTCACTGTTCCGAGATAATCGCTTCAGCGGCTCCGACCGCATCGGCGACGAGAACAAGCTGTCCTTTGGCCTTACCAGCCGTTGGATCGAAGAGAATGGTTTCGAACGTCAACGCGCGTCCATCGGCCAAGCGGTGTACTTCAAGGACCGTGAAGTTCAATTGCCAGGCATCGATGCCAAGACGCGTGATGATGCGCATTCGAACGTCTCACCAGTTGCTCTGGAATACGAATTCCGTTTCAACCGCGACTGGCGCGCTACGGCCGACTACAACTGGGATACCGAAAGCCATAGCCCTCGTTCCGGTAGTGCAATGTTCCACTACCAGCCGGAAGACAACCCGAACAAGGTCGTCAACCTCGGCTACCGCTATCGTAATGACCAGGTCGTCTACAACCAACTGACCGGTAAATGGCAGTTCGGCGGCGACTTCGGCAGCCCAGGTCAAGAGAATTACGTGAAGGATTACTACAAAATCCAGCAACACGACTTCTCGATGATGTGGCCGATCATTCCGCAGTGGAACCTGATCACCCGTTGGCAGTATGACTATGCCCGCAACCGCACGCTGGAAGCCTTCGGTGGCTTCGAATACGACAACTGCTGCTGGAAGCTTCGTGTCATCAACCGTTACTGGGTTTCCAACGACGAATACACGCAGATCGCCCCGCAGAACGAAAAGGGTGACCACGGGCTCTTCCTCCAGATCGTCCTTAAAGGACTCGGCGGCCTGACCGGCGCCAAGGTAGAGAGCTTCCTCGACAAAGGCATTGAAGGTTATCGTGAACGTGAAGACAAAGCTTTCTGAGTGTTTGCGCCCGCTAGTGCTGGGCGCGCTGTTCCTGGGTACTGTTACGGCACACGCCGCGGTCCAACAGCTGGATAAAGTAGCGGCCATCGTCGATAACGACGTGATCATGCAGAGCCAGTTGGACCAACGGGTCAAGGAAGTACAGCAAACCATCGCCAAGCGTGGCGGTGGCGTGCCGCCGACCAGCGTCCTGGAACCCCAGGTACTGGAGCGTCTGATCGTCGAAAACCTGCAACTGCAGATCGGCGAACGCTCCGGTATCCGAATCTCGGATGAAGAGCTGAACCAGGCCGTCGGCACCATCGCTCAACGCAACAACATGAGCATCGATCAGTTCCGCGCCGCCCTGGCTCACGACGGGTTGTCCTATGAGGACGCCCGTGAGCAGATCAAGCGCGAAATGATCATCAGCCGTGTGCGCCAGCGCCGCGTGGCCGAACGAGTCCAGGTGTCCGAACAGGAAGTGAAGAACTTCCTGGCCTCGGACCTTGGCAAGATGCAGCTCTCCGAAGAACTGCACCTGGCCAATATCCTGATCCCGACGCCAGACAGCGCCAGCGCCGAGCAACTCAACGCCGCAGCCGCCAAGACTCAAGCGGTATACGACCGCCTGAAGGCCGGCGCTGACTTTGCCCAGACCGCGATTGCCGTCTCCGGCAGCGATAACGCCCTGGACGGCGGTGACATGGGCTGGCGTAAAGCCGCGCAACTGCCACCTCCGTTCGACCGTGAACTGAGCGCCATGAACGTGGGTGACATCACCCAGCCAGCACGTACGCCAGGCGGTTTCATTATCCTCAAGCTGCTGGGCAAGCGCGGCGGCGAGACCTCGCTGAAAGACGAAGTACACGTTCGTCATATCCTGGTCAAACCGAGCGAGATCCGCACCGAGGCACAAACCAAGGAACTGGCGCAGAAGATCTACGACCGCATCGAAAGCGGCGAAGACTTCGCCACCCTGGCCAAAAGCTTCTCGGAAGACCCAGGTTCTGCCCTCAACGGCGGCGACTTGAACTGGATCGACCCAAAAGCCCTCGTGCCGGAGTTCCAACAAGTCATGGCCGATACCCCGCAAGGCGTGTTGTCCAAACCGTTCAAGACCCAATACGGCTGGCATGTACTGGAAGTCCTTGGCCGTCGCGCCACGGACAACACCAACCAGGCCCGCGAGCAGCAAGCCCTGACCGTACTGCGTAACCGCAAATACGACGAAGAGCTGCAAACCTGGCTGCGTCAGATCCGTGACGAAGCTTATGTAGAAAACAAGCTGCCAGGCGCCGAGCAAACAGGCACCGACCAGGCCACCCAGTGAAACCCCAGCGTTTCGCGGTGACACCCGGCGAGCCGGCCGGCATTGGTCCAGATCTTTGCCTGCTGCTTGCCTCGCAACTCCAGCCACACCCCCTGATTGCCATCACCAGTCGCGACCTGCTCCTCGAGCGGGCCGCGCAACTGGGTGTGGCTGTCAACCTGTTGGACGTGGCGCCGGGCAACTGGCCTGACCTGCCGGCGCCCGCAGGCAGCCTGTATGTGTGGGATACCCCGCTGCACGCCAAGGTTGTTGCCGGGCAACTGGACAAGGCCAATGCGGCGTTTGTGCTGGAAACCCTGACCCGTGCGGGCCAAGGCTGTATCGACGGTGACTTCGCCGGCATGATCACCGCTCCGGTACACAAAGGCGTGATTAACGAATCCGGCATCGCCTTCTCCGGCCATACCGAATTCCTCGCCGAGCTGACCCACACCGCTCAAGTAGTCATGATGCTCGCCACCCACGGCCTGCGCGTCGCCTTGGTGACGACTCATCTGCCGCTGCGTGAAATCGCCGACGCCATAACCGCCGAGCGCCTCGAGCGTGTCACGCGCATCCTGCACGCCGACCTGCAACAGAAATTCGGCATTGCCCAACCGCGTATCCTGGTCTGCGGGCTCAACCCCCACGCCGGTGAAGGCGGTCACTTGGGCCATGAAGAAATCGACATCATTGAACCGACATTAGAGCGCCTGCGCCAAGAAGGCATGGACCTGCGCGGTCCATTGCCCGCAGACACTCTGTTTACCCCCAAATATCTGGAGCACTGCGACGCAGTGCTGGCGATGTACCATGACCAGGGGCTGCCCGTGCTGAAATACAAAGGCTTCGGCGCCGCAGTCAACGTGACGCTGGGCCTGCCGATCATCCGCACCTCCGTCGACCATGGCACCGCCCTGGACCTGGCGGGCAGCGGCAAGATCGATACCGGCAGCCTGCACGTGGCCCTGGAAACCGCCTATCAGATGGCCGAGACCCGTATATGACTGAGCATTACCAACACCGGGCGCGCAAGCGCTTCGGGCAGAACTTCCTGCACGACGCTGGCGTGATCGACCGCATCCTGCGCTCCATCCATGCCAAACCCGAGGACCGCCTGCTGGAAATCGGCCCGGGTCAGGGCGCGCTGACCCAGGGCTTACTCGCCAGTGGTGGGCAACTGGACGTGGTGGAACTGGACAAGGACCTGATCCCGATCCTCAACCAGCAATTTGCCGGCAAGCCCAACTTCAACCTGCACCAGGGCGACGCACTGAAGTTCGACTTCAACAGCCTCAATGCCTCGCCCAACAGCCTGCGGGTAGTGGGTAACCTGCCGTACAACATCTCCACACCGCTGATTTTCCACCTGCTGAACAACGCCGGGATCATCCGCGACATGCACTTCATGCTGCAAAAAGAAGTGGTGGAACGCCTGGCTGCCGGGCCTGGCGGCGGCGATTGGGGTCGTTTGTCGATCATGGTCCAGTACCATTGCCGTGTGGAGCACCTGTTCAATGTGGGCCCTGGCGCGTTCAACCCTCCGCCGAAGGTCGACTCGGCCATCGTGCGCCTGGTGCCTCACGCCGTGCTGCCGCACCCGGCCAAGGACCATAAATTGCTGGAACGCGTGGTACGCGAAGCGTTCAACCAACGTCGCAAGACCCTGCGCAATACCCTCAAGGCTCTGCTGAGCACCGCTGAAATCGAGGCCGCCGGCGTCGATGGCAGCCTGCGCCCCGAGCAGTTGGACCTGGCCGCATTTGTACGCCTGGCCGACCAGTTGGCTATCCAGCCTGCTCCGACGGCGGAATAAGACAAAAGGACAACATGATCCAAATGTGGGAGGGGGCTTGCTCCCGATAGAGGAGTATCAGTGGATACATTTTCAACTGACACACCGCTATCGGGAGCAAGCCCCCTCCCACATTCTGGATCACGTCATCCCAGACGGCATGTCTGGCCTAGTGCCCACCTGATGGCCTAGACTGAGCCGCATCTGCTGTCCTCCGCTTTTAAGGCCTCTTGCATGTCCGATCCTCGCTACCAGATCGACGTCAGCGTCGTCACCCGCTTCCTGGCGGACCAATCGCAACCTGAACATAACCGTTTCGCCTTTGCCTACACCGTCACAGTGAAAAACAACGGGCTGGTACCGGCCAAGCTGCTGTCACGGCACTGGGTGATCACTGACGGTGATGGCCAGGTCGAGGAAGTGCGCGGCGCCGGCGTGGTGGGCCAGCAACCCTTGATCGACAGCGGTGCCAGCCATACCTATAGCAGTGGCACGGTGATGACCTCCAAAGTCGGCACCATGCAAGGCTCGTATCAAATGAAGGCCACCGACGGCCACTTGTTCGACGCCACCATCAAGCCCTTCCGCCTCGCGGTGCCCGGAGCCCTGCACTGATGGCGACGTACGCGGTCGGTGATCTGCAAGGGTGCCTGGAGCCCCTCAAGTGCCTGCTGGAGCGCGTAGCCTTCGACCCGGCTGAGGATCGCCTGTGGCTGGTGGGGGATTTGGTCAACCGTGGCCCTCAATCCCTGGAAACCCTGCGCTATCTCTATAACCTGCGTGATTCCCTGGTGTGCGTACTGGGCAACCACGACCTGCACCTGCTGGCCGCTGGCAATAATATCGAGCGTCTGAAAAAGGGCGATACCTTACGGGAAATCCTTGATGCGCCCGATCGCGTCGAGCTGCTCGACTGGCTGCGTCGCCAAAAAATCATGCATTACGACGAAGGCCGCAACATCGCCATGGTCCATGCGGGTATCCCGCCCCAATGGACGTTGAAGAAAGCCCTCAAGTGCGCCGCCGAAGTCGAAAGCGCACTTGCTGACGACAACCTGTATACGGCATACCTCGACGGCATGTACGGCAATGACCCGGTGAAGTGGGACAACGACCTCACCGGCGTGACCCGCCTGCGTGTGATCACCAACTACTTCACGCGCATGCGTTTCTGCACCGCCGAGGGTAAGCTGGATCTCAAGAGCAAGGAAGGCGCCGACACTGCGCTGCCGGGTTATAAGCCCTGGTTTGCCCACCCGGAACGCAAGACCCGTGACACTCGGATCATCTTCGGTCACTGGGCCGCCCTGGAAGGCAAGTGCGACGAGCCCGGCGTGTTCGCCCTTGACACCGGTTGTGTGTGGGGCGGCGCCATGACCCTGATGAACATCGACACCGGCGAGCGTCATGACTGCCAGTGCCAAGCCCCCCTTCCCATTACCCAGCCGGCCACCGCCAAGCCTTAGGAGCCCGCCATGAGCGAATTCAAACGTATCCCTCCCGAACAAGCCCAGGCCTTGCGCGAGCAAGGTGCAGTGGTGGTTGATATCCGTGACCAGCCGACTTACGCAGCCGCCCACATCAGCGGCGCCCGGCACCTGGATAACGTCAATATCGCCGACTTCATCCGCGCCGCCGACCTTGATGCGCCCCTGATCGTAGCCTGCTACCACGGCAATTCCAGCCAAAGCGCGGCCGCCTACCTGGTCAGCCAGGGCTTCTCCGACGTCTACAGCCTGGACGGCGGCTTTGAGCTGTGGCGTGCGACTTACCCTTCGGAAATTTCCTCAGGCGATTCGCAATAATTTTTTTCACACCCCGCTACCCCGCGTGACGCTTGGGCTTGCGCCGTTTCTGACGAACGGCGCAGCCAAACTAATTGCGCATCACCCCTTTACCTCCCGGATTCCGAACTATCCTTAAGCGCAGGCCATCCGAATCAGGGGAGAGCCGGTACACCGGCGTACGGGTCATCGGTAGCGTTTCAGGGTGTTCTGGGGGGAAAACAGCCATTGGCGTCCGTCAATGACTGCCAGCATCGACTGATTGATCCGACGTCGGCTCCACGTATCGAGCGAGGTGACGACGTCATGAGTATTTTCAGCCACTTCCAACAACGCTTCGCGTCCACGCAGCAGGAGGAACTCACCCTTCAAGAGTATCTCGAGCTGTGCAAGCAGGACCGCAGCACCTACGCATCTGCGGCCGAGCGCCTGCTACTGGCGATCGGTGAGCCGGAGTTGGTGGAAACCGCCAACAATTCGCGGCTGTCGCGAATATTCTCCAACAAGGTGATCCGCCGCTATCCGGCCTTTGAAGACTTCCATGGCATGGAGGAATGCATCGATCAGATCGTTTCCTACTTCCGCCATGCTGCCCAAGGGCTTGAGGAGAAGAAGCAGATCCTCTATCTGCTCGGCCCCGTCGGTGGCGGTAAGTCGTCCTTGGCCGAAAAACTCAAGCAATTGATCGAGAAGGTGCCTTTCTACGCGATCAAGGGCTCGCCGGTCTTCGAGTCGCCCCTGGGCCTGTTCAACGCCACGGAAGATGGCGCGATCCTTGAAGAAGACTTCGGTATCCCTCGACGCTATCTCAATACCATCATGTCGCCGTGGGCTACCAAGCGCCTGGCCGAGTTTGGTGGAGATATCAGCCAGTTCCGCGTAGTAAAACTCTACCCGTCGATCCTCAACCAGATCGGGGTCGCCAAGACCGAACCGGGCGACGAGAACAACCAGGATATTTCGGCGCTGGTGGGCAAGGTCGATATCCGCAAGCTTGAAGAATTCCCGCAGAACGACGCCGACGCCTACAGCTACTCAGGCGCGCTGTGCCGGGCCAACCAAGGCCTGATGGAGTTTGTGGAGATGTTCAAGGCACCGATCAAGGTGCTCCACCCACTGCTCACCGCGACCCAGGAAGGCAATTACAACAGTACCGAAGGCCTGGGGGCCATTCCCTTCACCGGGATTCTGCTGGCCCACTCCAACGAATCGGAATGGCACACTTTCCGCAACAACAAGAACAACGAAGCCTTCATCGACCGGATCTACATCGTCAAGGTGCCGTACTGCCTGCGGGTCAGCGATGAAATCAAGATCTACGACAAACTGCTGTTCAACAGCTCCCTGGCCAAGGCCCATTGCGCGCCCGATACCCTGAAGATGCTCGCCCAGTTCACCGTGCTGTCGCGCCTCAAGGAGCCGGAGAACTCGAATATCTATTCTAAGATGCGCGTATACGACGGCGAAAACCTCAAGGATACCGATCCCAAGGCCAAGTCGATCCAGGAGTACCGCGATACCGCCGGCGTGGACGAGGGTATGAACGGCCTGTCGACCCGCTTTGCGTTCAAGATCCTGTCCAAGGTCTTCAACTTCGACCCGCATGAGATTGCCGCCAACCCGGTGCACCTGCTCTATGTACTGGAACAGCAGATTGAACAGGAACAGTTCCAGGCCGAAACCCGTGAACGCTATCTTCGATTCCTCAAGGAATACCTGGCACCGCGCTACATCGAGTTTATCGGCAAGGAAATCCAGACCGCGTACCTGGAGTCCTACAGCGAGTACGGCCAGAACATCTTCGACCGCTACGTGCTTTACGCCGATTTCTGGATTCAGGACCAGGAGTACCGCGATCCGGAAACCGGCGAAATCCTCAACCGCGTGGCCCTCAACGAGGAGCTGGAAAAAATCGAGAAACCAGCCGGCATCAGCAATCCGAAGGATTTCCGCAACGAAATCGTCAACTTCGTACTGCGCGCCCGGGCCAATAACAACGGCAAGAACCCTACCTGGCTCAGCTACGAGAAGCTGCGGGTGGTAATCGAGAAGAAAATGTTCTCCAACACCGAAGACCTACTGCCGGTCATCAGCTTCAACGCCAAGGCCAGCAAGGAGGACCAACAAAAACACAACGACTTCGTTACTCGAATGGTCGAGCGAGGCTACACCGACAAACAGGTACGGCTGCTCTCCGAGTGGTATCTGCGGGTGCGCAAATCGCAGTAAGGCAGCGACAAGTGTGCACTGCCAGGCCGTTGGCCTGGCAGCCGACCGCTTGTCCCGAAGCTTCCAGCTAGCAGCTTGAAGCTTGTAACGTGAAGCTGCCCGGAGGGCTCCCTATGAGCTATGTGATCGACCGACGCCTCAATGGCAAGAACAAGAGCACGGTAAACCGCCAGCGTTTCCTGCGGCGTTACCGTGACCACATCAAAAAGGCCGTCGAAGAAGCCGTCAGCCGCCGCTCCATCACTGACATGGAGCACGGCGAACAAATCAGTATCCCGGGGCGGGACATTGACGAGCCGGTGCTTCACCACGGCCGCGGCGGCAAACAGACCGTCGTGCACCCCGGCAACAAGGAATTCACCACCGGCGAACACATCCAGCGCCCACAAGGTGGCGGTGGCGGTAAAGGTCCGGGCAAGGCCGGCAACTCCGGGGAAGGCATGGATGAATTCGTATTCCAGATCACCCAGGAAGAATTCCTCGAATTCATGTTCGAGGATCTGGAACTGCCAAACCTGGTCAAGCGCAACCTGACCGGGACCGACACCTTCAAGACCGTGCGCGCCGGGATCAGCAACGAGGGTAATCCATCGCGCATCAATATCATCCGCACCTTGCGTTCAGCCCATGCACGGCGCATCGCCTTGTCCGGCAGCAGCCGCGCCAAACTGAAGCAGGCCAAGGAGGAGTTGGCGCGCTTGAAGCGTGAAGAACCGGATAACTTCGGCGATATCCAGGAAATCGAGGCAGAAATAGAGAAACTCAGCGCACGCATCCACCGCGTACCGTTCCTCGATACCTTTGATTTGAAATACAACCTGTTGGTCAAACAACCCAACCCAAGCTCCAAAGCGGTGATGTTCTGCCTGATGGACGTGTCCGGCTCCATGACCCAGGCGACCAAGGATATTGCCAAGCGCTTCTTTATCCTGCTGTACCTGTTCCTGAAACGAAATTACGACAAAATCGACGTCGTGTTCATTCGCCATCACACCAGCGCCCGGGAAGTGGATGAAGAAGAGTTCTTTTACTCGCGGGAAACCGGCGGCACCATCGTTTCCAGTGCACTGAAGCTGATGCAGGAGATCATGGCCGAGCGCTACCCTGCCAACGACTGGAACATTTACGCCGCCCAAGCTTCCGACGGCGACAACTGGAACGACGACTCGCCGATCTGCCGTGACATCCTGATCAACCAGATCATGCCGTTTGTGCAGTACTACACCTATGTCGAAATCACCCCCCGTGAGCACCAGGCCCTGTGGTTCGAGTACGAGCGCATCGGCGAAGCCTTTGCCGATACGTTCGCCCAGCAGCAACTGGTCTCGGCCGGCGATATCTACCCGGTCTTCCGTGAACTCTTCCAGCGCAGGTTAGTGACATGACCGCCAAAAAAGAGAACAAGCGTCAACCCATTTCCACCGGTTCCGAGTGGACCTTTGAATTGATCCAGGCCTATGACCGGGAAATCAGCCGTATTGCGGCGGGTTATGCCCTGGATACTTACCCCAACCAGATTGAGGTCATCACCGCCGAGCAAATGATGGATGCCTATGCCTCCGTGGGCATGCCGTTGGGTTACCACCATTGGTCCTATGGCAAACACTTCCTCAGTACCGAGAAGTCGTACACGCGAGGACAGATGGGCCTGGCCTACGAGATCGTGATCAATTCCGACCCGTGCATCGCCTATCTGATGGAAGAAAACACTATCTGCATGCAGGCGCTGGTGGTGGCTCATGCCTGCTATGGACACAACAGTTTTTTCAAGGGCAACTATCTGTTTCGCACCTGGACCGACGCCAGCTCGATCATCGATTACCTGGTGTTTGCCAAGCAGTACATCATGCAGTGTGAGGAACGCCACGGTATCGATGCGGTGGAAGACCTTCTGGACTCCTGCCATGCCCTGATGAATTACGGGGTCGACCGCTACAAACGCCCCTACCCCATTTCCGCCGAAGAGGAACGCTTGCGCCAAAAGGAGCGTGAGGAGCACCTGCAGAAACAGATCAACGACCTATGGCGCACAATCCCCAAACGTGCCGGCAAAAACAACGACAAGGACAATGCGCGCTTCCCCGTCGAACCCCAGGAAAACATCCTCTATTTCCTGGAAAAACATGCTCCGCTGCTAGAGCCTTGGCAACGGGAAATTGTGCGCATCGTACGCAAGATTGCCCAGTACTTTTATCCACAGCGCCAGACCCAGGTGATGAACGAAGGCTGGGCGACTTTCTGGCATTACACGCTGATGAACGATCTGTACGACGAAGGCTTGGTCACTGACGGCTTCATGATGGAGTTTCTTACCTCCCACACCAGCGTGGTGTTCCAACCCGGCTTCGACAGCCCGTATTACAACGGTATCAACCCCTATGCCCTGGGCTTTGCCATGTACCGCGACATCCGCCGCATGTGCGAACACCCCACGGAAGAAGATCGCCGCTGGTTCCCGGAGATCGCTGGCAGCGACTGGTTGTCGACCATCAAGTTCGCCATGAGCAGTTTCAAGGATGAGAGTTTTATCCTGCAATACCTGTCACCTCAGGTGATTCGCGACCTCAAGCTGTTCAGCATCCTCGATGACGACCTCAAGGACGACCTGGTGGTCCCGGCCATCCACGACGAACCGGGGTACCGCATCATTCGCGAAACCCTGGCCGCCCAGTACAACCTGGGCAATCGCGAGCCTAACGTGCAGATCTATAGCATCGATGTGCGCGGCGACCGTTCGCTGACCCTGCGTCACCAGCAGCATGATCGCAAGCCTTTGGGCGAATCCACCGAGGAAGTGCTCAAGCACCTGCATCGACTGTGGGGGTTCGACATCCACCTGGAAACGCTACAGGGCGATCAGGTCATGAAAACCCATCATGTGCCGCCACGCAGCGATCACAACGACAATGACTACGGCCGCCTGGACATGGCCGTCGTTCATCTCTGAAGCAGCAAAGCCTCCACTGGCCAGGCACAGGCGTTATCCTGTGGCGCTAATGGAGGCTTTTTCATGAAAATCTACAAAGTCGGCGGCGCCGTGCGTGATCGCCTTCTAGGCATCAAGGTCACCGATATCGACCGCGTCGTCGTCGGCACAACCACCGAGGAAATGCTCGCCAAAGGCTATAAGCCGGTGGGCGCCGATTTCCCGGTATTTCTCGATCCGAAAAATGGTGATGAATACGCCCTTGCCCGCACCGAACGCAAGAGCGGCAGGGGTTACGGTGGCTTTGTGTTTCACGCAAGCCCCGAGGTCACCCTGGAAGAAGACTTGATCCGTCGTGACCTGACCATCAACGCCATGGCGGAAGATGACGATGGCAACCTGACCGACCCTTATCACGGCCAACGCGATCTTGAAGCGCGTATATTGCGTCATGTTTCCCCCGCGTTCGCCGAAGATCCGCTCCGCGTGCTGCGCGTTGCCCGCTTTGCCGCGCGTTATGCACACCTTGGCTTCAAGGTCGCACCCGAGACACTCGAGCTGATGCGTCAACTCAGTGATTGCGGCGAACTCCAGGCCCTTACCCCCGAACGCAGCTGGAAAGAAATCTCACGGGCGCTGATGGAGGATCACCCTCAGGTATTTATCCAGGTACTGCGCGACTGCGACGCACTGAAAACCCTGATGCCGGAGGTAAACGCGCTGTTCGGTGTGCCCCAACCCGAGGCTCATCATCCGGAAATCGATACCGGCATTCACACATTGAGCGTGCTGGAACAAGCCGCTTTGCACAGACAACCGCTGACAGTGCGCTGGGCCTGCCTGCTGCACGATTTGGGCAAAGGCCTGACGCCTGTGGATAAGTTGCCGCAGCATATTGCCCACGAACACCGCGGCTTAAGGCTGATCAAGGCGGTGAATGAGCGCTTCAAGGTGCCCAGGGATTGCCAGGAACTGGCATTGCTGGTGGGCGAATTTCATACCCACGGCCATCGCGCACTGGAACTCAAAGCCTCGACATTACTGGAATTACTGCAGAGTTTTGACCTGTACCGGCGGCCGCAACGCTTCGAAGAGTTTCTAGTAGCCTGCGAAATGGATGCCCGGGGCCGCAAAGGCTTTGAACAACGCAGTTATCCACAGGCAGATTATTTGCGCGGCGCGGCAAAGGCCGCACGCGAAGTACCGGTTGCACCATTGCTGGAAAAAGGTTTCAAAGGCCCAGAGCTGGGAGCGGCACTCAAGCGCGAACGGCTGAACGCGCTGAAAGCCTACAAGGAACAATACAAGCCTTTGTAGGAACGAGCTTGCCCGCGAAAAACGTCAATGATAAGGCAGCGCCCTCAGGTTTTTTGCGAGCAAGCTCAGCTCCTACAAGAGAGCTTGCGGCGTCAGTTGTCGGCCTTGCCACTCAAAGCCGACAGGCGCCAGCACCTGGTCGATCTGCGCATCGCGCCACAGCTCGGCCATTGTCTTGCCTGCCTCAGGGTGCATACGATCCGGCGCCATCATCGACAGCGGCCACAATACAAAAGCGTTTTTCAGGATTTCTGCCCGTGGCAGGATCAATCCATCGAAATTACCCACCAAATCTCCATACAGCAACACGTCGATATCCAGCGGCAGGCCCTTGCGGTTGGGCGCATAACGGCCATTATCGGCCTCGATGAGTTTCAGTCGGCGATCTAACTCCAACAACGGCAGGTCGGTATAGGCCGACACCACCAAGTTGAAAAATGGCCCGCTCTTGATCCCCACCGGCTGGCTTTCGAACACCGCTGAACAGCGCATATCCGTCAAGAACCCCGCCAGCGCATCCAGGCCGGCGCATAGACGGCTTTCGCGCTCAACATTGCTGCCAAGCCCAAGGTAAATCTGAGTCAACGACATCCGCGCTCGATCTCCACGCCCACGCCCTTGGCAGCCGGCACGGCGCCTGGCTTGGTCAATTTGAGGTGCAGCCAGGGAATCTGGAATTCGCTCATCAGCACCTCGGCCAAGCGCTCGGCGAAGGTTTCCACCAACTGATACTGGGACTGCTCGGCAAAAGCCTGGATACGCGCGGACACGCTGGCGTAATCCAGCGCCAGCGCCAGGTCATCACCTGCAGCGGCCGGGCGATTATCCCAGGCGAAGCTCAGGTCCAGGCGCAAGCACTGCCGGATCCCGCGCTCCCAGTCGTAGGCCCCAATCACGGTGTCGACTTCCAGGCCTTCGATAAACACTCTGTCCAAGTACTCTTCTCCGCAGCACGACAAGGGCGCGATGCCCCGTTAGAATCAGGGCATCCTCGCCCGGAATAGTTAGCATGTTTTGGTCACTGGCGATTCTCGCCTACCTGCTCGGCTCGCTGTCCTTCGCCATTTTGCTCAGCCGCCTGACGGGAAATCCCGACCCGCGAATGAGTGGCTCAGGCAATGCCGGCGCCACCAATATGTTGCGCCTGGCCGGCAAGAAACTTGCCGTCCTGACGTTGCTGGGCGACGTGTGCAAGGGCTTGCTGCCCGTGCTGATCGCCAGCCTCCTCGGCCTTTCCTTGCAACAGCAAGCCTGGGTGGGCGTGTGCGCCGTCCTGGGCCACCTGTTCCCGCTGTACTTCCGTTTTCGCGGCGGTAAAGGCGTTGCCACAGCGGCCGGTATGCTGCTGGGCATCTACCCACCGGCCGCGTTACTGGCCATGCTCGCCTGGCTGCTGACGTTCTACCTGACCCGAACCAGCTCGCTGGCCGCGCTGATCGCCACCCCGCTGACCCTGCCGCTGTTGGCCTGGCAGGAACCGCAGGCCTTGCTGCCGATGAGCATGCTGACCCTGCTGATCGTCTGGCGTCACCGCGGCAATCTACGCGACCTGTTTGCCGGGCGCGAACGGCATTTTTAAATCCGCCCTTGCGTCGGCTCTTACAACGGCGGCAACTGTTCCATTGGCCAACGTGCCTGCACGCTGATCGCCAGGCTTTCGTGCTGTCCGGCCTGCAAGCGCTGGCAACCGGCATAGGCGATCATCGCGCCGTTATCAGTGCAGAACTCAGGGCGTGCGTAGAACACATGACCATTCATGTCGCCGAGCATTTTCTCCAAGGACACGCGCAGTGCCTTGTTGGCACTGACGCCGCCAGCAATCACCAGCCGCTTCATACCCGCCTGCTTCAGGGCGCGCTTGCACTTGATGGTCAAAGTCTCCACCACGGCCTGCTGGAACGCCAGAGCGATGTCGCAACGGGCTTGTTGACCGTCGTCCCCGGCACTGACGCTCTGCTGCCAGGTGTTCAAGGCGGAGGTTTTCAAACCGCTGAAACTGAACATCAGGCCAGGGCGATCACACATCGGACGCGGGAAGGTGTAGCGCCCGGCCACGCCTTTCTCGGCAAGACGGGCGATTTCCGGGCCACCTGGATAATTGAGCCCCATCATCTTCGCAGTTTTATCGAAAGCTTCGCCGGCGGCGTCGTCCAGGGACTCACCCAGCAAGGTGTATTGGCCGATACCATCGACCTGAACCAGCTGCGTATGGCCGCCCGAAACCAACAAAGCGACGAACGGGAACTGCGGTGGTGTTTCTTCCAGCATGGGCGCCAGTAAATGGCCTTCCATATGGTGCACGCCAAGAGCCGGAATGCCCCAGGCAAAAGCCAGCGCCTGGGCGCAAGAGGCCCCAACCAGCAGGGCTCCAACCAATCCAGGGCCCGCAGTGTAGGCGATGGCATCGATCTCGGTCGCCACACAATCGGCCTCGTCCAGCACCTGGCGAATCAACGGCAGCATGCGCTTGACGTGATCACGGCTGGCAAGCTCCGGCACCACGCCACCATAGGCACGGTGCAGGTCGATCTGACTGAACAGCGCGTCGGCCAAAAGCCCGCGTTCACTGTCGTATAGGGCGACGCCGGTTTCGTCGCAGGAGGTTTCAAGTCCCAGTACTAGCATGGGTTTGCGCCTTGTAGAGGCTGAATTCGAAGGCGCGCATGATAGTCCCCGCTCCCCCTCCCGACTAGCGGTTTTCGATCAGAGGCTTTGCATTCCGGGCAATGAGGGGTTAACATCCGCAACCCTTAAAAACCGACGACCTCAGCCGCGAATTTTTTGCGACGAGAACGTTGATTCCCGGTAATGAAAGAAGGTAGCTCTGGATGCCAGCCGTCAAAGTAAAAGAGAACGAACCCTTCGACGTAGCTCTGCGTCGTTTCAAGCGCTCCTGCGAAAAAGCCGGTGTTCTGGCTGAAGTTCGTAGCCGCGAATTTTATGAGAAGCCAACTTCTGAGCGTAAGCGTAAAGCAGCAGCCGCTGTTAAGCGTCACGCCAAGAAAGTTCAGCGCGAACAGCGCCGCGCCGTTCGTCTGTACTAATACACAGACGTTCGTAGCAAGCTTCTGCCAAGCCCGGCCCTCAGCCGGGCTGTTGGCATTTGCGGATATCGCTTGATGCTTCACCGTCGACGCCGCACATGCGACCGAGACACTGCTTCAAACGTCAGGGCTGGCTCTTTTGCCAGCGGTGCACGTCTCTTCTGACGAGCCTAACAAGGCTACTGACGAGCACACCTATTCTTCAAGCAGGCGATCAACTGTGTCGGCTGTGCCCATCGATGCGCTTCCGAGGCCTTCATCGGCCAAGACCGGACGCCCGGGCAACATTTCCATGCCGAAGACTGATCAGAAACTACCGTCAGTGAATGCTCGGCAGATACACTTTCCTGACAACCCAAGCAGACGATGATGATCGAGCACTCGATACGTGCGCTTGAACACTTCACGGGCCCTCATTTACACGCAGTGATGACGAGAACGCCATGGCCGGGCTGATTCCCCAGAGCTTTATTGACGACCTTCTGAACCGCACCGACATCGTCGATGTTGTCAGCTCACGCGTACAACTGAAAAAAGCCGGCAAGAACTACACCGCCTGCTGCCCGTTCCATAAAGAAAAAACCCCATCGTTCAGCGTCAGCCCCGACAAGCAGTTCTATTACTGCTTCGGTTGCGGCGCCGGCGGCAATGCCCTCGGCTTCCTGATGGACCACGACAACCTGGACTTCCCCCAGGCCGTCGAGGATCTGGCCAAAGCCGCCGGCATGGAAATCCCCCGCGAAGAAAGCGGCCGCCCGCACAAACCCAGGCAGCCCACCGACTCGCCGCTCTATCCGCTGTTGACGGCCGCTGCTGATTTTTATCGTCAAGCGCTCAAGAGCCATCCGCAGCGCAAGGCCGCCGTCGATTACCTCAAGAGCCGTGGCCTTACCGGTGAAATCGCCCGCGACTTCGGCCTCGGGTTCGCCCCGCCGGGCTGGGACAATCTATACAAGCACCTGAGCAGCGATACCCTCCAGCAAAAAGCCATGATCGATGCCGGCTTGTTGGTGGAGAACGCCGAGACCGGCAAGCGCTACGATCGTTTTCGCGACCGTGTGATGTTTCCGATTCGCGACAGCCGTGGCCGTATCATCGCCTTTGGTGGCCGTGTACTCGGGGACGACAAGCCCAAGTACCTGAACTCCCCGGAGACCCCGGTGTTCCACAAGGGCCAGGAACTCTACGGCCTGTTCGAAGCACGCAAGAACAACCGCAACCTCGACGAGATCATCGTGGTTGAAGGCTACATGGACGTAATCGCCCTGGCCCAGCAAGGCCTGCGCAACGCGGTGGCAACCCTCGGCACCGCCACCAGCGAAGAGCACTTGAAGCGCCTGTTTCGCGTGGTGCCCAGCGTGCTGTTCTGCTTCGACGGTGACCAGGCCGGCCGCAACGCCGCCTGGCGCGCGCTTGAGGCCACGCTGTCGAGCCTGCAGGACGGGCGTCGTGCACGCTTCCTGTTCCTGCCCGAAGGCGAGGACCCGGACACACTGGTGCGCTCGGAAGGCACTGACGCGTTTCGTGCGCGCATCAATCAACATGCGCAGCCCCTGGCAGATTATTTTTTCCAGCAACTGACCGAAGAGGCTGACCCGCGCTCCCTCGAGGGCAAGGCCCATATGGCCACCCTCGCCGCACCGCTGATCGACAAGGTCCCGGGCGCCAACTTGCGCACCCTGATGCGCCAGCGCCTGCTGGAGATCACCGGTTTGAGCGGCGAAGCCGTAAGTCAGCTGGTGCACAGCGCACCACAGGATGCACCGCCGGCCTACGACCCCGGCATGGATTACGACGCCATGCCGGACTATGCCGACTTCCACCAACCCCAGGAGGCCTTTGCGCCCCAGCAGGATTGGACACCAAAGAAACCCGGCGCCGGCGGCAAGAAATGGGACAAGAAGCCCTGGAGCAAGAACGGCAAGCGCGGCGATCGCGATGAAGCCTACGCTCCACGCACGCCGGTGGCGGTAGAAGCCCCGACACTTATTGCGCTGCGTACATTGATTCACCACCCGCAATTGGCCGGCAAGGTTGAAAGTGCCGACCATTTTGCCAACGAGAGCAACACCTATGCCCAGGTGCTGATTGCCCTGATCGAGGCGGTGCAAAAAAATCCTAAGCTAAACTCAATTCAGCTTATGGCTCGCTGGCATGGCACGGAACAGGGCCGTTTATTGAAAGCCCTGGCGGAAAAGGAGTGGCTAATTGACGGCGATAACCTTGAACAACAGTTTTTAGACACCATTAATAGGTTATCCGCGGGTCAGCATACGCAGACCCTCGATGAGCTCATCAAGAGAGCCAGGCAGCCGGGATTGTCGGCTGAAGAGCAAATTCAGATAGCAAAACAGATGCGCGACCTCTTAAAACAGAATGTTTCCGCATCAAACCCGACCTCAGCTGGCGTGTGAGGTCATAGCTCGGGTATAATCCTCGGCTTGTTTTTTGCCCGCCAAGACCTTCAGTGGATAGGGTGTTATGTCCGGAAAAGCGCAACAGCAGTCTCGTATCAAAGAGTTGATCACACTAGGTCGTGAGCAGGGTTACCTGACTTACGCGGAGGTCAACGACCACCTGCCTGAGGATATTTCAGATCCAGAGCAGGTGGAAGACATCATCCGCATGATTAACGACATGGGGATCAACGTATTCGAAGTCGCGCCAGATAAGGACTCCCTTATGCTGGCCGACGCTGATACCGACGAGGCCGCCGCTGAGGAAGCTGCTGCCGCGCTGGCTGCAGTAGAGACCGATATCGGCCGCACGACGGACCCTGTACGCATGTATATGCGTGAAATGGGTACGGTCGAGCTGCTGACTCGCGAAGGCGAAATCGAAATCGCCAAGCGTATCGAAGAGGGCATCCGTGAAGTGATGGGCGCAATCGCGCACTTCCCTGGCACGGTTGACCACATTCTCTCCGAGTACACCCGCGTCACCACCGAAGGTGGCCGCCTGTCCGACGTCCTGAGCGGTTATATCGACCCGGACGACGGCATTGCGCCGCCTGCCGCCGAAGTACCGCCGCCGGTCGACCCGAAAGCGCCGAAAGCGGACGACGACACCGACGACGACGAGGCTGAAGCCAGCAGCGACGACGAAGATGAAGTCGAAAGCGGCCCGGACCCTGTTGTCGCGGCACAGCGTTTTGGTGCGGTTTCCGATCAAATGGAAATCACCCGCAAGGCTTTGAAGAAGCACGGTCGCGGCAACAAGCAGGCAATTGCCGAGCTGGTCGCCCTGGCTGAGCTGTTCATGCCGATCAAGCTGGTGCCCAAGCAGTTCGAAGGCCTGGTTGAGCGCGTTCGCAGTGCTCTTGAGCGTTTGCGTGCCCAAGAACGTGCAATCATGCAGCTCTGTGTGCGTGATGCGCGTATGCCGCGTACCGACTTCCTGCGCCAGTTCCCGGGCAACGAAGTTGACGAAAGCTGGACCGACGCACTGGCCAAGGGCAAGGCGAAATACGCCGAAGCCATCGGTCGCCTGCAGCCGGACATCATTCGTTGCCAGCAGAAGCTGATCGCGTTGCAGACCGAAACCGGTCTGACGATTGCCGAGATCAAGGACATCAACCGTCGCATGTCGATCGGTGAGGCCAAGGCCCGCCGCGCGAAGAAAGAGATGGTTGAAGCGAACTTGCGCCTGGTGATCTCCATCGCCAAGAAGTACACCAACCGTGGCCTGCAGTTCCTCGACCTGATCCAGGAAGGCAACATCGGCCTGATGAAGGCGGTGGACAAGTTCGAATACCGTCGCGGCTACAAGTTCTCGACCTATGCCACCTGGTGGATCCGTCAGGCGATCACTCGCTCGATCGCCGACCAGGCCCGCACCATCCGTATCCCGGTGCACATGATCGAGACCATCAACAAGCTCAACCGTATTTCCCGGCAGATGTTGCAGGAAATGGGTCGCGAACCGACCCCGGAAGAGCTGGGTGAACGCATGGAAATGCCTGAGGATAAAATCCGCAAGGTATTGAAGATCGCTAAAGAACCGATCTCCATGGAAACGCCGATTGGTGATGACGAAGACTCCCACCTGGGTGACTTCATCGAAGACTCGACCATGCAGTCGCCAATCGATGTCGCCACCGTTGAGAGCCTCAAAGAAGCAACCCGCGACGTGCTGTCCGGCCTCACTGCCCGTGAAGCCAAGGTACTGCGCATGCGTTTCGGCATCGACATGAATACCGACCACACCCTTGAGGAAGTCGGTAAGCAGTTTGACGTGACCCGCGAGCGGATCCGTCAGATCGAAGCCAAGGCGCTGCGCAAGTTGCGCCACCCGACGCGAAGCGAGCATCTGCGCTCCTTCCTCGACGAGTGATACCAGAACCCCCGGCCCAGGCCGGGGGTTTTGTTTTGAATAGATAAAATTCGTCGCAACCTCCCTCCCCTGAAATGCCCGTCTACACTCGATTCATTCCCCGTGCCATAACGAGACCGTTATGCCCAGATTGCCGACCGTGTTACTACTGTCGCTGCTGACCTGGACCGCAACGGCTGGCGCGTTGACTCTTACGGATGATGAGCGTAGCTGGTTGGCGGACCATCAGGAGCTGCGCCTCGGTGTGGATGCGTCGTGGCCACCTTTCGAATACCGTGATGAAAACAGCCGTTACCAGGGCCTGGCCGCTGACTATGTACGCCTGATCCAGGACCGCCTGGGTGTGCGGATCAAGCTGATCGAGCCGGCCAACTGGACCGCTGCGCTTGAACAAGCCCGGAGCAACCAGCTCGACCTGCTACCCGGCATCATGTCCACCCCGGAGCGCCAAGGTTTCCTGGCCTTCACACGTCCCTACCTGGACTTTCCCATTATCATCCTTGCCCATGAAGGCGGCGCAAAACCACGCAACCTCAGGGATTTGTACGGACTGAAAATTGCCGTGGTGGAAAACTACGCGCCCCATGAGTTGCTGCGTACCCACCATCCGGACCTGAACCTCGTCGCAATGCCCAACGTCAGCTCGACGCTGCAAGCGCTGGCCACCGATGAAGTGGATGCGGTAGTCGGCGACCTGGCCTCCAGTGTCTGGAGCCTGCGCCAACTCAAACTCGATGGCTTGTACGTCAGCGGTGAAACGCCCTACCGCTACCAATTGGCGATGGGCGTCCCGCGGGATGAAAAAATACTGGTGGGTATCCTGGACAAAGTCCTCGCCGACCTCAGCCCAGCCGAAACCGAAGCGATCCAGCAACACTGGGTGGGCAGCTTCACGGATCACCGCACGCTCTGGGCGGACCTGCTGATGTACGGCCTGCCAGCGGTGTTGCTACTGAGCACCGTGTTGGCAGTGGTCATTCGCATCAATCGCCGGCTCAGCTCGGAAATCTCCCGTCGGGTCGCCCTTGAGCAAGAACTGCGTAGTAGTGAGTACCACTATCGTGGCCTGGTGGAGAGCTTGTCTGCCATTGCCTGGGAAGCGAGCATCAGCGACTTCACCTACAGCTATGTGTCACCCCATGCCGAAGATCTGCTCGGCTATCCCCGCGCCCATTGGCTGATTCCAGGCTTCTGGCGCAATATTATCCACCCCGCTGACCTGACCCACACCGAGGCGTATTGCTACCGGGAAACCCGTGCCAATCGCGATCATAGCGTCGACTATCGCGTCATCACCGCTGATGGCCGCTGCCTGTGGGTCCGCGATATCGTCAGCCTGATCGAACATGGCCATGAACCAGTGCTACGCGGCTTGATGATCGACATCAGCGAAGCCAAGGGCACCGAAGAAGCCCTGCAACTGTCCGAGCAGAAGTTTGCCTCAGTGTTTCAGCAATGCCCGGACATCCTGGTGATTGCGCGGCTGTCCGATGGCTGCCTGCTGGAGGTCAATAAGGCATTCGAGGACCAGATTGGCCTGAGCGCCAACGAGGTCATAGGCAAAACCGCCACTGAGCTGAATATATGGGACGTTCAAGGCATTGGCCCGGATTTGCTGCACCGGGTGCAGACCACCAGTATCCGCAACCTGGAAATGCAATTTCTGCGCAGCAACGGCCAGGCATTTACCGGGCTGATCTCGGCTGAGCCCTTCCAACTCGACACCACCGAAGCGCTGGTGGTGGTGGTGCGCGACATCACTCAACTCAAGGAAACCCAACAGCGGCTGCAAACCTCCGAAGAGAAATTCGCCAAGGCGTTCCACGCCTCCCCTGATGGCTTGCTGCTGAGCCGCCAGAGCGATGGACTGCTGATTGAGGTAAACGAAGGTTTCAGCCATCTGACCGGCTTCACCAGCGCCACCTCACTGGATCAATCAGCTTCGGACCTGGGCATCTGGGTCGACCTCAGCGAACGTAAGCACATGCTGGAGTTGATGCATCGCGACGGCTTTGTCCGCGATTTCGTCTGCCATATCCGCCGCGCTGACGGCCAGATTCGTCTCTGCGAAGTGTCCAGCCGCCCGCTGCCCATTGGCGACGACGATTGCATGCTGACCATCGCCCGGGACATCACCGAACGCCAGTTAATGCAGGAAAAACTGCAACAGGCCGCCACGGTGTTCGAAAGCACCGCCGAAGGCGTCTTGATCACCGACACCCGACAGAACATCAGCGCCGTCAATCGCGCCTTTAGTGAGATTACCGGCTACAGCGAGACCGAAGCCCTCGGCCATACCCCACGCCTGCTTGCCTCCGGCCTGCATGACAGCGCGTTCTACGCGGCGATGTGGCACCAACTGACGGCCCACGGTCACTGGCAAGGCGAAATTTCCAACCGCCGCAAAAACGGCGAAGTGTATCCAAGTTGGCTGACCATCAGCGCCGTGCGTAACCGCGACCAGTTGATCACACACTTCGTGGCCGTGTTTGCTGACATCTCCAGCCTCAAGCTGGCCCAGGCACGCCTGGACTACCAGGCCCACCATGACCCGTTGACCGGCCTGCCCAACCGCACTCTGTTTGAAAATCGACTGCAGGCCGCCCTCAACGGCCAGCAGGACAGCGGCAAACAGGGCGCCGTTCTGTTTCTCGACCTGGACCGCTTCAAACACATCAACGACAGCCTCGGCCACCCGGTAGGCGACCTGCTGCTCAAAGACATCGCCGTACGCCTCAAGGAGCAACTGCGGGACGTGGACACCGTGGCCCGCCTGGGCGGCGATGAATTCATCATCCTGCTTCCCGGCTTGCAACAGGCCAGCGATGCTCAGCACCTGGCGAATAAACTGCTCGATTGCTTTACACCGCCGTTCCAGGCCGGAGAGCATGAGTTCTTTATCAGCGCCAGTATCGGCACCAGCCTGTATCCACAGGACGGCACCGACGTTGCCACCCTGGTCAAAAACGCCGATGCCGCGATGTACCGCTCCAAAGCCAAGGGCCGCAACCGGGTCGAACACTACACCCGCGACCTGACAGCCCAGGCCAATGAACGCGTGGCGCTGGAACACGAACTGCGTCGCGCCATCGAACGTGAAGAATTGAGCCTGTGTTACCAACCCAAGCGCAGCCTGGTGACCCAGGAACTGATCGGCGCCGAAGCCTTGATCCGCTGGCACCACCCGACCTTGGGCGAAGTCCCGCCCGAACACTTCATTGCCCTGGCCGAAGAGAACGGCATGATCCTGCAGATTGGCGACTGGGTACTGGAACAGGCCTGCCGCCAGCTGCATGTATGGCAGCAGGCTTTCGACGATTTCGGTCCACTGTCGGTCAATCTTGCTGGCGCTCAACTGCGGCACCCCAAGCTGCTGTCACGCATCGAACAGCTGCTGCGCGATTACTGCCTGGAACCCGGCTGCCTGCAGTTGGAGATCACCGAAAACTTCATCATGAGCCAGGCCGAAGAAGCCCTGGGGGTGCTGCATCAACTCAAGCGCCTGGGCGTCCAATTGGCTATCGACGATTTCGGCACCGGTTATTCGTCCCTCAGCTACCTCAAGCGCCTGCCCCTGGACTTCCTCAAGATCGATCAATCCTTCGTCCGCGGCCTGCCCGATGACCCCCACGACGTCGCCATCGTGCGCGCCATCATCGCCCTCGGCCACAGCATGCAATTCACCATCATCGCCGAAGGCGTGGAGAACACCGCACAGCAGGCCTTCCTCGCCGCCGAAGGGTGTGAACAGATGCAAGGCTACATCGTCAGCCTGCCCCTGCCACCGGCGCTTTTTGCCGCAAACTTCCTTCGTACAAGGCAGGAGGATTTTTCGGATGGCACAGTGAAGAAACCATCGTTATAATCCGCGACCTACTGAGGGCCTATAGCTCAGTTGGTTAGAGCAGAGGACTCATAATCCTTTGGTCGTAGGTTCGAGTCCTACTGGGCCCACCAAACAAGAAAGCCGCGCATTGCGCGGCTTTTGCGTGTCTGGCGTAGCGGTTCTTTCAGCCGGACCAAGCCTGTACCATGCTTGCTCATTGCCGTCCGCACTGGAGCCTCCCCCCTTGCCCCCCCTAGACGAAATCGACCGCCAGCTTATCGCCGCCCTGCAGCTCAACGCTCGCGAAAGCGTGGCCATGCTCGCCCGGCAGTTGGGCATTGCGCGTACCACGGTGACGTCGCGTCTGGCGCGCCTGGAGAAAACCCAGGTGATCACCGGGTATGGCGTGCGCCTGGGCCAACGCGTTGCAGATGGGGGATTGCAGGCTTATGTGGGCATTACCGTACAACCGCGCTCCGGTAAAGAAGTGCTGCGCAGGCTGAGTGCCATGGCGCAAGTACAGCAGTTGTGCGCGGTGAGTGGCGAGTTCGATTATGTGGCCTGGCTGCGCACCGATTCGCCGGAGCAGTTGGACCAGTTGCTCGACCAGATCGGCACTGTCGACGGTGTAGAAAAAACCACCACCTCGATCATCCTCAGCAACAAACTGGATCGCGGCCAACCAATCTGACCACTGGATTCGTCATATTGACAAAAATCAGTGCAATCCGACGACACATTGCGTCTTATTAACGAGCGCAACGCTCCCTAAACTGGCTGCCATCTTTTCCTATACTCAACGGGCCATATCCCGCCGAGCCGTCAGTAAGGTCAGCCATGAGCATTCCGTCCAGCACCATCAGCAAGACCAATCGCCACCCCGCAGACGGCAAGAAACCCATCACCATTTTTGGTCCGGATTTCCCCTTTGCCTTTGATGACTGGATCGAACACCCCGCCGGGCTGGGCAGTATTCCCGCCGCCCACCATGGCGCCGAGGTGGCGATCGTGGGGGCCGGTATAGCGGGCCTGGTTGCGGCCTACGAGCTGATGAAGCTGGGCCTCAAGCCGGTGGTGTATGAAGCTTCGAAAATGGGTGGGCGTTTGCGCTCCCAGGCCTTTGAAGGCGCCGAGGGCATCATCGCCGAGCTGGGTGGCATGCGTTTTCCCGTGTCGTCCACCGCGTTCTACCATTACGTGGACAAGCTGGGCCTGGAGACCAAACCCTTCCCCAACCCGCTGACCCCGGCGTCCGGCAGTACCGTGATCGATCTGGAAGGCCAGACCCACTACGCACAAAAACTTTCGGATTTGCCGGCACTGTTCCAGGAAGTGGCCGATGCCTGGGCCGATGCCCTGGAAGCCGGCTCGCAGTTCGGTGATATCCAGCAGGCGATCCGCGATCGCGACGTGCCGCGCCTCAAGGCACTATGGAACAAGCTGGTGCCGCTGTGGGATGACCGTACCTTCTACGATTTCGTCGCCACCTCCAAGGCCTTTGCCAAGTTGTCGTTCCATCATCGCGAGGTGTTTGGCCAGGTCGGCTTCGGCACGGGTGGCTGGGACTCGGACTTCCCCAACTCCATGCTGGAAATCTTCCGTGTGGTGATGACCAATTGCGATGACCATCAACACCTGGTCGTCGGCGGCGTGGCGCAAGTACCCATGGGCATCTGGCGACACGTGCCGGAGCGTTGCGCCCACTGGCCAGCCGGCACCAGCCTCAGCTCGCTGCATAGAGGCGCACCACGGGCAGGCGTGAAACGCATTGCCCACGCCGCCGACGGCCGTTTCGCCGTCACCGACAACTACGGCGACACCCGTGAATATGCCGCAGTGCTGACCACTTGCCAAAGCTGGCTGCTGACCACCCAGATCGAATGCGACGAAACCCTGTTCTCGCAAAAAATGTGGATGGCCCTGGACCGCACGCGATACATGCAGTCATCGAAAACCTTTGTGATGGTCGACCGCCCATTCTGGAAAGACAAAGATCCGCAGACCGGTCGCGACCTGATGAGCATGACCCTCACCGACCGCCTGACCCGCGGTACCTATCTGTTCGATAACGGTGACGACAAGCCGGGCGTGATCTGCCTGTCCTACTCGTGGATGAGCGATGCGCTGAAAATGCTGCCCCAGCCTATCGATAAGCGCGTCAAGCTGGCCCTCGACGCGCTGAATAAGATCTACCCGAAAGTCGATATCAAGGCGCGCATCATCGGCGACCCGATTACCGTATCCTGGGAAGCCGACCCGCATTTCCTCGGCGCGTTCAAAGGCGCCCTGCCCGGTCACTATCGCTACAACCAGCGCATGTATGCGCACTTCATGCAGAAGGACATGCCCGCCGAACAACGTGGGATCTTCATCGCCGGCGATGATGTTTCCTGGACCCCGGCCTGGGTGGAAGGCGCGGTGCAGACCTCGCTCAATGCGGTCTGGGGCATCATGACCCACTTCGGTGGCAGCACCCACCCAGAGAACCCGGGGCCAGGTGATGTGTTCGATGAAATCGGGCCAATCGCCCTCGCCGAGTAAGGAGTTGACCATGCGTGTCGCCCTGTACCAATGCCCGCCGCTGCCGCTGGATGTGGCCGCCAACCTCCAGCGTCTGCACCAGTTGGCCCATGAAGCGTGCGACGCCGATGTGCTGGTGCTGCCGGAGATGTTTCTCAGCGGCTATAACATCGGCACCGAAGCCGTTGGCGCGCTGGCTGAGGCTCAGGATGGACCGTCGGCACAGGCAATTGCCGAACTGGCGCAGAGTGCCGGGCTGGCGATTCTGTACGGCTACCCGGAGCGGGCCGAAGATGGCCAGGTCTACAACGCCGTGCAGTTGATCGACGCCCAGGGCAAGCGCTTGTGCAACTACCGCAAGACGCACTTGTTTGGCGACCTGGATCACTCGATGTTCAGTGCCGGTCCGGATGATTTCCCAGTGGTGGAATTGAACGGGTGGAAGGTAGGCATGCTGATCTGCTATGACCTTGAGTTTCCGGAAAACACCCGGCGCCTAGCCATGGCCGGTGCCGAACTGATCCTGGTGCCCACCGCCAACATGGTGCCGTTCGACTTTGTCGCCGACGTCACTGTGCGCGCACGAGCCTTCGAGAACCAATGTTTCGTTGCCTACGCCAATTACTGCGGGCATGAAGGCGATATTCAGTACTGCGGGCAAAGCAGCATTGCCGCGCCGGATGGCCAGCGACTCGCCCAGGCCGGCCTGGATGAAGCATTGATTGTCGGCACGCTGGATCGTCAATCGATCCTCGACGCCCGCGCCGCCAATCACTACCTGCACGACCGTCGCCCCGAACTCTACGGCGCACTGCACAAGCCCTGACCCGGTGGGTTTGCTAGCATAGGCACTTCCCATGCCTCGGAAGTGCCCATGCCTGCGCCGGTTCACCCTCACCCTATTCACCTGACCCTGGCCAATGGCCTGCGGGTTGCCCTGCGCCATGCACCGCGCCTGAAACGTTGCGCCGCGGTTTTACGGGTGGCTGCCGGCAGTCATGACGTGCCATTGGCCTGGCCGGGGCTGGCGCATTTTCTTGAGCACCTGCTGTTTCTGGGTACTGAGCGTTTTCCTGCGGGCGAGGGGCTGATGGCCTACGTGCAGCGCCACGGTGGGCACGTCAACGCCAGCACCCGTGAGCGCACCACCGATTTCTTCTTTGAACTGCCGGTGTCGACCTTTGCAGATGGGCTGGCACGCTTGGCGGACATGTTGACCCATCCACGCTTGGCACTTGATGATCAACGGCGCGAACGCGAAGTGCTGGACGCGGAGTTTATGGCCTGGTCCCAGGATGCCAAGGCTCAACTGCAAATGGCGTTGATGAAGGGACTGGCGGCGGATCATCCGCTGCGAGGTTTTCATGCCGGCAACCGCGACAGCCTGGCGGTAGAAAGCGACGCCTTCCAGCAAGCCCTGCGCGACTTCCACGGGCATTTCTATCAAAGTGGGCAGATGACCTTGAGCCTTGCCGGCCCACAATCGCTGGCAGACCTGCAAGCCTTGGCCCAGCAGTTCAGTGACGAACTGACCCCAGGCCCCCTGCATCCGCAAGCCGCTCCCCCCGCCTTGATGCAGGGCCCAGCACACAGCTATCAACACGTTGCCAATCAGCACCTGCACCAGATCATCACCTGTAACGCCCCACGCGAAGCGCTGGAGTTCCTCTGCACCTGGCTCAACGCTTCGGCACCAGGCGGGTTGCTCGCACTGCTGAAAGCACGACAATTGGCCACCGCGCTGCACGCGTCCGTGCTGTATCACTACGCGGGCCAAGCGGTGCTGGATATCCACTTCACCCTTCATACCAAGAGTGAATCGGCCACGCAGGTTGAAGCGTTGCTGTACGACTGGCTGAGTTTTTTCGCACGCAGCGATTGGACAGCCTTACGCGAAGAGTTCGCCTTGCTCAACGCTCGTCAACAACAGGTCCAAGGCGCCCTGGCATTGGCTCGCAACGATAGCGAAGACCTTTCGGAGCAAGGCGTCACAGTCCTCAAGGCCATGCTCGACGGGCTGCACCTGCCCGCCGCTGAGCACAACTGGCAGCTGCCACCGAACAACCCTCTGCTGCGTCCTCCGGCCAAGGAAGAACGCGCCGGCCTGATCCGTGGCCAAATCAGCGCCCACCGTGGCTTGCGTAGCTTTGCCCAGGATCGCTCAAGGGGTCGAAAGGAATTATCGGCGTTGATATTCAGCCAGGCGTTGGCGGATGACACCGACGAAGGCGCGTTGTACCTGCACTGGCGGTTTGACGCTGGCGTCCCCACCGGGCTCGAACCCGCGCTGCAGCCGTTGCGCGAACATGCTCGCCAGGCAGGCATTGAGTTGTCTTGTGAAACCATTGCCAATGATTGGCTGGTGAAAATGCACGGTCTTCACGAACCGATGCCAGCGGTGCTCGAAGAGCTGGCACGTTGCCTGAACAGGTGCGATGAACCTCTATCACCGCCCGAAGCAGCGCCGTCGATCGCCATTCGGGAGCTGCTCAAGGCGTTGCCTGCTTGCTGCGCCGAGGTGCAACCCAAGTCCTTGGAAGCACAAGCGTCGTGGTCTGGCGCACGCTGGCAGGGGCTGGGCTCTGGCCTGTCCACCGCAAGTCAAGCAGCGATCAAACTCGCAGCCGCCCACTTACCAGGGCAGCCGGCGAACATCCCGTTCACACCTCAGCCAATCGAAGGCCAACACCTCTGGCACGAGATCAACACCGACTCCAGCGAAGCCGCCTTATTGCTATTTTGCCCAACGCCGAGTCTATCCCTGGCCGATGAAGCCACATGGCGGTTACTCGGGCATGTGCTCCAGGCGCCGTTCTATCAGCGTTTGCGAGTCGAGCTGCAAATCGGCTACGCCGTGTTCAGTGGCATCCGACAAATCAATGGGCAAACCGGCCTGTTGTTTGGCGTGCAATCGCCCAGCATGTCCCTGGACGGGATTGTCGAGCAGCTGCAAACCTTCCTGGGGCAACTGCCGTCCTTGCTCGAACGCAGTCCAGACTTGGGCAACCAGGCCCTGGCGCAGCAGTTCACAGCCCAGGCGCTGCCCATCAGCCAAGCCGCCGACTTGCTTTGGCACGCGCACCGGGCGGGTCATTCGTCGGGATACCTGGATCAACTTCGTCAGCTGATTCAAAGCCGCACACGCGAGGACTTGCAACACGCAGCCCAACAACTCAATAACGCTGCAGGCGGCTGGCGCTGCGTGGCGAACGGGCCGCGCAACAACGATGGCTGGCAAGCGGCGCGGTGATCATTGCCAACCCTGCAACAGGCTTTTTCCACCCAGACAGCGCTAACTTGAAAAGAATTGCGTAATATTCCCTGGCAATATCTGAACATCTCCAATGGGAGGTGGACTATATGTATTACTTGGTAGTGAACGTCCCATCCCTTGATAGGAGTAAGAATATGACTTGGTCCAAACCTGCTTACACTGATCTGCGTATCGGTTTCGAAGTCACCATGTACTTCGCCAGCCGTTGATTGGCTGAGTAAGACAACGCCTCGGTTTGCCCGGGGCGTTTTTGTTTTGAGCTTTGCCTGATGGAGCGAACATGTTTGTCCAGATTCTAGGTTCCGCCGCCGGCGGTGGCTTCCCGCAGTGGAACTGCAACTGCGTGAACTGCGCAGGTTTTCGCGATGGCAGCCTGCGGGCCCATGCGCGCACCCAGTCGTCCATCGCGATCTCCGACGATGGCGTGAATTGGGTGCTGTGCAATGCGTCGCCGGACATCCGTGCGCAACTCCAGGGTTTTGCGCCCATGCAACCCGGCCGCGCCCTGCGCGACACCGGCATCAGCGCGATCATCCTGATGGACAGCCAGATCGACCACACCACCGGCCTGTTGAGCCTGCGCGAAGGCTGCCCACACCAAGTGTGGTGCACCGATATGGTTCATGAAGACCTGAGCACCGGTTTCCCGTTGTTCACCATGCTGACCCACTGGAACGGCGGCCTGGCCTGGAACCGCATCGAGCTGGACGCCAGCTTCACCATCCCGGCCTGCCCCAACCTGCGCTTTACCCCGCTGCCGTTGCGCAGCGCTGCACCGCCCTACTCGCCGCACCGCTTCGACCCACACCCAGGCGACAATATCGGCCTGATCGTCGAAGACCTGCGCACCGGTGGCAAGCTCTTCTACGCCCCGGGTTTGGGCAAGGTCGACGCGCCGCTGTTGGAAATCATGGCCAGCAGCGATTGCCTGCTGGTGGACGGCACAATGTGGGATGACGACGAAATGCAGCGCCGCGGCGTCGGCACCCGCACCGGCCGCGAGATGGGCCACCTGGCCCAGAACGGCCCCGGCGGCATGCTGGAAGTGCTGGAGCAGTTGCCCAAGCAGCGCAAGGTGCTTGTTCACATCAACAATACCAACCCGATCCTCGATGAAGACTCCCCCGAACGAGCCGAGCTGGTGCGGCGCAATGTCGAAGTGGCTTACGACGGCATGAGCATTGAATTGTAGGAGCGACCGAAATGACTGATACAGCGTTGACCACGGCTGAATTCGAAGCAGCCCTGCGGGCCAAGGGCGCCTTCTACCATATCCATCACCCCTATCATGTGGCGATGTACGAAGGCCGTGCCACCCGCGAACAGATCCAGGGCTGGGTTGCCAACCGCTTCTACTATCAGGTGAATATCCCGCTGAAGGACGCCGCGATCCTGGCCAACTGCCCGGACCGGGAGATCCGCCGCGAGTGGATCCAGCGCCTGCTCGACCACGACGGCGCCCCGGGTGAAGACGGCGGTATCGAAGCCTGGCTGCGCCTGGGCCAGGCCGTGGGCCTCGACCCGGACCAACTGCGCTCCCAGGAACTGGTGCTGCCCGGCGTACGCTTCGCAGTGGACGCCTACGTCAACTTCGCCCGCCGCGCCAGCTGGCAGGAAGCCGCCAGCAGTTCACTGACTGAGCTGTTTGCACCGCAGATCCACCAGTCACGCCTCGACAGCTGGCCGCAGCATTACCCGTGGATCGACCCGGCCGGCTACGAATACTTCCGCACCCGCCTGGGCCAGGCCCGTCGCGACGTGGAACACGGCCTGGCGATTACCCTGCAGCACTACACTACCCGTGAAGGCCAGGAGCGCATGCTGGAAATCCTGCAGTTCAAACTGGACATCCTGTGGAGCATGCTCGATGCCATGAGCATGGCCTACGAACTCAAACGCCCGCCCTATCACAGCGTGACCGAGCAGCGGGTCTGGCATAAAGGGATCACCCTATGAGCTTTGATCGCAGCAAGAAACCGACCTGGCGCCAGGGCTATCGCTACCAGTACGAACCCGCGCAGAAAGGCCATGTATTGCTCTACCCTGAAGGCATGATCAAGCTCAACGACAGCGCCGCATTGATCGGTGGCCTGATCGATGGCGAGCGCGACGTGGCAGCGATCATCGCCGAACTGGACAAGCAATTCCCCGGTGTGCCTGAGCTCGGTGAAGATATCGAGCAATTCATGGAGGTCGCCCGTGCAGAGCACTGGATTACCCTTGCCTGAAAAACCAGAGATCGGCTTACCGCTGTGGTTGCTGGCCGAGCTGACTTACCGCTGCCCATTGCAGTGCCCCTATTGCTCCAACCCGCTGGATTTTGCCGAGCAGGGCAAGGAGCTGAGCACCGAGCAATGGATCAAGGTGTTTCGCGAAGCCCGCGAGATGGGCGCCGCGCAGTTGGGTTTCTCCGGCGGTGAGCCGCTGGTGCGACAGGACTTGGCCGAGCTGATCGCTGAAGCTCGCAAGCTGGGCTTCTACACCAACTTGATCACCTCCGGCATCGGCTTGACCGAGCAAAAGATCAGCGACTTCAAGAAAGCTGGCCTGGACCACATCCAGATCAGCTTCCAGGCCAGCGACGAACAGGTGAACAACCTGCTGGCCGGTTCGAAAAAAGCCTTCGCGCAAAAGCTGGAAATGGCCCGCGCAGTGAAAGCACATGGCTACCCCATGGTGCTGAACTTCGTTACCCACCGGCACAATATCGACAAGATCGACCGCATCATCGAGCTGTGTATTGCGCTGGAGGCAGATTTTGTCGAGCTCGCCACTTGCCAGTTCTATGGCTGGGCGCAGCTCAATCGCGTGGGCTTGTTGCCGACCCGGGAACAACTGGTGCGCGCCGAACGCATCACCAACGAATATCGCGCCAAACTGGAAGCCGAAGGGCACCCGTGCAAGCTGATCTTCGTGACGCCGGACTATTACGAGGAACGCCCGAAAGCCTGCATGAACGGCTGGGGCAGCATCTTTCTGACCGTGACACCGGACGGCACTGCCCTACCCTGTCACGGTGCTCGACAGATGCCGGTGCAATTTCCCAATGTGCGCGACCACAGCATGCAGCACATCTGGTACGAATCGTTTGGCTTCAATCGCTTTCGTGGCTACGACTGGATGCCCGAGCCGTGCCGTTCATGCGATGAAAAGGAAAAGGACTTCGGCGGCTGCCGTTGCCAGGCGTTCATGCTTACCGGTGATGCCAGCAATGCCGACCCGGTGTGCAGCAAGTCCGAGCAGCACAGCATCATCCTTCAGGCGCGGGAAGAAGCCGAACACGCCACCCTGACCATCGAGCAACTGGCCTTTCGCAATGAGCGCAACTCACGGCTCATTGCAAAAGGCTGAGGGCCTCAACGCTTGGCGATGATGTACACCGCGTGAATGATGCCAGGGAAGTAACCGCACAGGGTCAGCAGGATATTCAGCCAGAAGGCGCCGCCGAAACCTACTTGCAGGAACACACCCAGTGGCGGCAGCAGAATGGCGATGATGATACGAATGATGTCCATGAGTCAGCTCCATAAAAATCGGCTCCTGTGAGCCGTGTAGCTAATCGACCTTGGGGGTTCGTGAGGGTTCAGTGGGATCTGGCACTGCGCCATCCTTTATTGAGCAGACAAAAAAACGCCCCCAACCAAAAGAATCAGGCTGGAGGCGCCGCGTATGCCGCGAGACGGTTCTGAAATACAGGGTTAAACGGCAATGCCCTTGCGACATTGCACTTGGGCAGTACGCACCCGTGAAAAGGCGCGGGCCAGGCGCTGGAGCATTTCGTCGATGTTGCCTTTGCTTATCGTCAGTGCCGGGGTGAAGCGCAAACAGTCGGGTTGCGGCGCGTTGAGGATCAGTCCCTCCTGCAAGGCGGCCTTTACCACCGCATCCGCAGAATCATCCGATAACGTCAGCCCCCACATCAGGCCATTTCCGCGCAATGGGCCGTGGTCGTAGCGATAGGCCAGGCGGGCGAGACCTTCGCCCAGGTAACAGCCCGACTCACGTACGTGCTCTAAAAAGCCGTGTCCCAGCACCGTATCGGTCACAGCCAACCCAGCCGCGGCCATCAGCGCATTACCATGGTGGGAGCCGCCCAATTCCCCCACATCAAAGCAACAGGCTTGGCCCCGCGCCAGCAACGCCGCCAATGGCATACCGCCGCCCAGGCCTTTGCCCAGGGCGATGATGTCGGCGCGTACACCGTACTGTTGTTCGGCGAGCAAGGTGCCGCAACGACCGATACCGGTTTGCACTTCGTCGAGGATCAGCAGGATCCCCAGTTCGCGACACAGCCGCTCGACGCCCTTGAGGTAGTGCTCGGTTGCAGGGATCACGCCGGCTTCGCTCTGGATCGGTTCCAGCAGGATAGCCACCGTCTGGGCATCCACCGCGGCATGCAGGGCGGGAAGATCGTTGAAAGGGACGTGGCTGAAGCCTGGCAGTTGTGGTTCGAAGCGGTTATCCGATAGACCTGCCGAAGCCGCCAGGGCAGCGAAGCTATGGCCATGGCAACCGTTGCTCGCGCTGATAATGCGATAGGCTCCCCCGCGATGCAGCTGCCCCCATTTGCGCGCCAGCTTGATCGCCGCCTCGCAGGCTTCCGCGCCGCTGTTGAGCAAGTAAGCCTGGTCGCTGCCGGTGTGCCGGCAAAGACGCTCGACGAGATTGAGTTGGACGCTATTGTGCAGGCCATTGCCGGGGTTGATCAGCGCATGGGTTTGCTCGCCCAGCGCCTTGATCAGCACCTGTGGGCTATGGCCGAGACTATTGGCAGCATTGCCTTGGCTGAAATCCAGGTAGGCACTCTCTTCGCTGTCCCACAGCCACGAGCCCTGGCCACGCACAAACACCTGAGGTGGGCGCGCCACGGTGGGCATCAGAGATTCAGTGGAACGGTTGTCGTGCGGTGGATCCAGGATCAGATCGTCAAGGCTCGGCACCGGCCGGCGTATGTTGAACAGGCTCACAAGTCAGCTCCGATGGCAACCAGACCTTGGTCGGAATAGCCTGGCCAATCCACATGGAGGTTTTTTGCCTTGCCTATGCAAACGCTATCAATACAAACGCTGTTCATTGTCCGATCCGGCCCTGTAAGCCCTGCGAATAGGCGCTAGACTAGGCGTCTGCGGGGCCAACGGCCATTTCGATTTTCCAGCTTTTTTGATAAGTAAATCTTATGGATTTCAAGCAACTGCGTTATTTCGTCGCGGTGTATGAAGAGGGCCACGTAGGCCGCGCCGCGGAGCGCCTGTCGATATCCCAGCCAGCCTTGTCGCAACAGATTCGCCAACTGGAGCAGAACCTCGACGTGAGTCTGTTCGAACGCAGCAGTAAGCGCCTGTTACCGACGCTGGCGGCGCATACCCTTTACAACCATGCACTGCCGCTCATTGATGGCATGCAGCAAGCCGTCGAGGCGCTGCGCAACTTCAAGGGCCAGGCCATGCGCACCCTGGCCATCGGCGTGCTGCAAACCGTGCACACCAGCCTGGTGCCGCAGATGCTCGAGCGCGTGCGTAAGGCCCAGCCCCATCTGGTGGTGCAGATCTACGAATTGACTGGGCTTGAGATCGAGCGCCGGTTGCTCAACGGTGCCCTCGACATTGGCATCAGCTACCTGCCGCCACGTCAGCCGGGCCTGCACGGCGTGTTGCTGTACGAAGATGAGTTGAAGGTGGTGATTCCCGAGGACCATCCGCTGCGCGAATTCAAGAAAGTCTCGTTGAAACAGGCAGCCGAGTTGCCGATGTTGCTGCTGGGGGAAGAGTTTCAAGTCAGGCAGATCTGGCAGGGCCAGTTGGCTAACCTGGGGCGGCGTCCGCAGGTGCAGGCCGAACTCAATACCATGGTGGGCATTCTCGACAGCCTGCCCCACACTCGGCTGGCGACGGTACTGCCGGGCCGCTCCCAGGACGAACACAACAGCAAGGCGCTGCTATGGAAACCCTTGAGTGAACCCAGGGTGGCGCTGAAAGTAGGCTTGGTGTGCCGCGATGTGCAGCGCCAGCAGGCGACGGTGGCGTTGCTGCGCACCTTGCTCGAAGACGTGATGAATGCCCCTCGGGCAAGCGCCTGACTTTTTCGCGGGCAAAAGAAAACCCCGCCGAAGCGGGGCTTTGCAGACTGTTTCCCTGACATCCATTTCACTCCGCCGTCCTGGCAGAATCCTACGTGTCCGTGTTGTTGCTTTGCGCTTCCTGCGCGACGTCCATGTGAAGTAGATTAGCCATGGATCCAATTTGGCGATAGAGGACGAATAGCAGTACGTCATGTAAGAGAATGCTTACACGGCCTCCCTGCCCTTAGAACAGGGCCTCATCCATCAGGAACAGCGATTCGCTACCGGCTTTTACCGACGCACTCAATGAGTGGATACGCGGCAACAAGCGGGCAAAGTAGAAACGTGCGGTACCCAGTTTGCTGGCGTAGAACGCTTCCTCTGTCTCCTTGCCCAACGCGGCCTTGGCCATGCGCGCCCACATGTAGGCGTAGGCCATGTAGCCGAACGCATGCAGGTACTCCACCGACGCCGCACCGATTTCATTCGGATTGTGCTTAGCGCGATCCAGCACCCACGCCGTCAATTCATCCAGGTTATCCACCGCAGCGCTGAGCGGCTTGGTGAACTCGGCCAACTCTGGACCCGACTCAGTGACGAATTGGCGGATCTCATCGGCGAACAGGGTGTAGAAAGCACCGCCGCTGCCAACGATCTTACGGCCCATCAAATCCAGAGCCTGAATGCCGTTGGTGCCTTCGTAGATCTGGGTGATGCGCACGTCACGCACCAACTGCTCCTGGCCCCACTCGCGGATGTAGCCATGGCCGCCGAATACTTGCTGTCCGAGCACGGTGGTTTCCAGGCCCAGGTCCGTAAGGAAGGCCTTGGCAACGGGGGTCAGCAACGCCACCAGATTATCCGCGCGCTCCCGAGCAGCTGCATCGTCACTGAACTTGGCGATGTCCAGCTGCGTCGCCACGTAGGTGGAGAACGCCCGGCCGCCTTCGTTCGCCGCCTTCATGGTCAGCAGCATGCGGCGCACATCCGGATGCACGATGATCGGATCTGCCACTTTGTCCTTGGCCTGTGCCCCCAGCGGGGAGCGGCTCTGCAGGCGATCACGGGCATATTCAATCGCGTTCTGATAAGAGCGCTCGCCGGAAGCCAAGCCCTGGATCCCCACCCCCAGGCGCTCATAGTTCATCATGGTGAACATCGCCGCCAGGCCACGGTTAGGCTCGCCCACCAGGTAACCCACGGCCTCGTCGAAATTCATCACGCAGGTCGCGGACGCCTGAATGCCCATCTTGTGTTCAATCGAACCGCAGGTCACCGGGTTACGCGCACCCAGGCTGCCGTCGGCATTGACCAGGAACTTCGGCACCAGGAACAGCGAGATGCCCTTGGGCCCGGCCGGTGCATCCGGCAGCTTGGCCAGCACCAGATGGATGATGTTTTCGGTCAGATCGTGTTCGCCACCGGTGATGAAGATCTTGGTGCCGCTGACTTTGTAGGAACCGTCTACCTGAGGCTCGGCCTTGGTGCGGATCATCCCCAGGTCAGTGCCGGCATGGGCTTCGGTCAAGCACATGGAACCGGCCCACTCACCGGAATACATCTTCGGCAGGTAGGCCGCCTTGAGCGCTTCACTGGCGTGAGTGTTGATCGATACACAGGCGCCGGAAGTCAGCATGGGGTACAGGCCGAATGCCAGGCTCGACGAGTTGATCATTTCTTCGACCTGCGCCGACACCGCCTTGGGCATGCCCATGCCGCCATAGGTCGGGTCGCCGCCCACGCCCACCCAACCGCCTTCGGCATAAGTGCTGTAGGCCTGGGGGAAGCCGTCCGGGGTACTGACTGCGCTGTCCTTCCACTGGCAGCCTTGCTCATCGCCGCCGCGGCTGAGGGGGGCGATGGATTTGGCGGTGACTTTGCCGGCTTCTTCGAGGATCGCCTCAACGGTTTCGGCATCAACGCTGTCTGCCAACGCCGGCAACTGGGCCCAAGTCTTGGCGACCTCAAAAACTTCGTTGAGGACGAAGCGCATATCACGCAACGGCGCTTTGTAATCAGCCATGGCAAACCTCGTGAGAACGTGAAAAGTGATTCGATAGGATCGGTTTTACAAGCTCCGAGTGTACCCGAACAACTTTTAAGACACATAGGGTCCACTTGTGACCGACAGGTATTTTTAAGTCACTCCAGCTGGAATGCCGACCCGGACAGACTCATCAGGCATTCACTGCCCGCTTCCACGGCGGCGCGGTGGGTGGTGGTACGCGGCAGCAGACGCTTGAAGTAGAAATCGCAGGTGGCCAGCTTGGCCTGGGTGAACGCGGCATCGTCCTGGGACTGGGCGGCAATCGCCATGCGCAACCACAGGTAAGCCAGGATGATATAGCCGCTGTACATCAGGTAATCCATTGCTGCCGCACCCACTTCGTCAGGATTCTTCATCGCCGCCATCCCGACTTTGGTTGTCAACTCACCCCACTCCTGATTGAGCTGATTGAGCTGCGTCACATGAGCCCTGAATTGCGGATGCTCGGCCTGCGCGCCACAGAACTTATGCACGATCTTGGTAAACCCGCGCAGCAATTTGCCTTGGCTACCCAGCACTTTGCGCCCCAGCAAATCGAGGGCCTGGATACCGTTGGTGCCTTCATAGATCGGCGCAATCCGCGCATCGCGCGCCAGTTGCTCCATGCCCCACTCACGAATATAGCCATGGCCGCCAAATACCTGCATGCCATGGTTGGTCACCTCCAGACCGGTTTCGGTCATGAAGGCCTTGCAGATCGGCGTAAGGAAGGCCAACAAGTCTTCGGCCTCCTGGCGTTGGCCGGCGTCGCTGCCCAGATGAGCAGTATCGAGCAGTTGCGCGGTGAAGTAGGTCAGTGCGCGGTTGCCCTCGTTAAAGGCTTTCATGGTCAGCAGCATGCGGCGTACATCGGCATGCACGATGATCGGGTCAGCAGCCTTCTCCGGGGCCTTGGCGCCGGTCAGCGAGCGCATTTGCAGGCGTTCACTGGCGTATTTGATCGCGCCCTGGAAGCTTGCTTCGCCATTGCACAGGCCCTGCATGCCGGTGCCCAGGCGGGCGTGGTTCATCATGGTGAACATGCAGTTGAGGCCCTTGTTCGCCTCGCCGATCAAAAAACCCTTGGCGCCATCGAAATTCAGCACGCACGTGGCCGAAGCCTTGATGCCCATCTTGTGTTCGATGGAGCCGCAGTGCACTGCGTTGCGCTCACCCGAGTCGGCATGGAACTTGGGCACGATAAACAGCGAAATCCCCTTGGTACCCGCAGGCGCGTCCGGCAACTTGGCCAACACCAGGTGGATGATATTGGCGCTCATGTCATGCTCACCGGCCGAGATGAAGATCTTGCTGCCGGTGATTGCATAACTGCCATCGGCCTGGGGCACGGCACGGGTCTTGATCAGGCCCAGGTCGGTGCCGCAGTGGGCTTCGGTCAAGCACATGGTGCCGGTCCATTCGCCAGCGGTGAGCTTGGTCAGGTAGGTGGCTTTCTGTTCGTCGGTACCGTGGGCCTGGATGGCCGACATTGCGCCATGGGTCAGGCCCGGGTACATGCCCCAAGAGGTATTGCTGGAACCGATCATCTCGCTCAGCACCAGGCCCAGGGAATGGGGCAAGCCCTGGCCACCGTAGGCCGGGTCCGCCGCCACGCCGTGCCAGCCGCCTGCCACGTATTGGGCGAAGGCTTCCTTGAAGCCCTTGGGTGTGGTCACCACGCCATTGTCGAAATGGCAGCCCTCTTCATCGCCACTGCGGTTGAGTGGCGCGAGCACGTTTTCGCAAAACTTCGCGCCCTCCTCAAGGATCGCACTTACCATGTCCGGGCTGGCGTCCGTTGCGCCCAGGGCCGCGTAATGGCCGTGGAAATCGAACACGTTGTCGATCAGAAAGCGCATGTCGCGCAAGGGAGCTTTGTACTCAGGCATGGCAATGTCTCCGGCAGCAGATGCTTTCAAGCTACTGCCGGCACCGCCTGTGGACAATCACTGTAGCGCTGCTGAATACAGCGCCATTACTCAACCGGCAGCGCTTTCCATACGTACCGCGCCACGTCGGGTTTGGCCGGCCGCGACCACACAGTTACGCCCCGCGCCCTTGGCGGCGTACAACGCCTGGTCGGCGGACTTGAGCACTTCCTCGGGGCTGCGCTGATCGGCCTGGCGCTCAGCCACACCGATGCTGACCGTCACCGACACACTGGATGCACCGCTGCCAGCACGCCGCTGGCGGCCTTGATGGTCGTCATGGGGGCGGTCCGCGTTGCGCAACTTGATAGCGTAGCCGGCGATGATCTCGCGGATCTCCTCCAGATGCGGCATGCATTCATCCAGGGTCTTGCCGGCAAACACCACGGCAAACTCTTCACCGCCATACCGGTAGGCTCGCCCGCCGCCGCTGACCTTGGACAACTTGCTCGCCACCAGGCGCAACACCTGGTCTCCCACGTCATGACCATGGGTGTCGTTGAAACGCTTGAAGTGATCCACGTCGCTCATCGCCAGCACATAGCTGCGCCCCAGCCGCTGCATGCGCTCGTTGAGAGCCCGTCGCCCGGGCAAGCCGGTCAGCTCGTCGCGAAATGCCATTTGATAGGCCTCGTGAGCCACACCGGCGGCGATCATCAGCATCACCTGGCTGCACATGATGTTAAGGGTGAACGGCAGGATGAAGGTTTGCGGCAACATCCAGAACATCCCCAGCAATCCCACCAGTTGCGCCGCGTGCAGCGGGCGCGGCTGGTACCAGTACTGTGCGGCCAGGGTGAGAAAGCCGATCAGGAACATGGGGTATGAGAGTTGGATCAGGCTCATCCAGGTGCCATGCAGCGCCGGCCAGCGAATCTCCGCCAGCCAGTTAAGTAGCGCCTGGGGGAAACTTTGCTCCAGAGCCAATGCCACGCTGCCTACCGCCAGTAACACCGCGGCGCGTGCGATGAAGTCACTGAACAAATGGGTCTTCTCCTGCCACAGCGCGTAAATGCTGAACAGCAACGGCAACAACAAGCAACACAGGTGAAACACCACCGCAGCGTCTTCGCGCACGCGGCCATTGTCGCGATAGAAATCGGTCTGAGTATCCAGCAGGTAATAGGCAACGTACACCGTGATCATCAGGAACAGTTCACGCTGGCGTCGATACACCGCACAGTAGGCACCGCCCAGCAGCAAGACCAGGGTGGGCAGCACGTTGAACAACGAGGTGAAGAAGACACTGAGGTCCTTGACGTACGCAGCCGAAAGCCCAGCCAGCAATAACAGCAGCGAGGGTAGGAAGTGGCTTAAACGTAGCGCAGACACGCGTGACAAGGGTAAAACTCCGACCCGCAAAAAATAATAGCACTGTGCCTCTATGCGATCAGTTAAGCACAACCGACCGACCATGTATCACATTGCCATCACTTTAACGGCAGGCGCTCCCAATCCCTGAGTGCTGTACGCGGTTTTTTTAACCGGCCATAAAAAACCGCCGACTCCCAAGGGAGGCGGCGGTTTTCAGAAGGCTGCCGGAAGGCTTAGTAAGCCAGGCCGAAGTCTTCTTCTTTCATGTCCATCAGGTTGCTGGCGCCCGACAGCATGGTTGCTACGTGGGTGCGGGTACGCGGCAGGATGCGCTGGAAGTAGAAGCGCGCGGTCTGCAACTTGGCAGTGTAGAACGCTTCTTCGGTGGTGCCGGCAGCCAGCTTCTCGGCAGCCAGGCGTGCCATGTCGGCCCAGAAGTAAGCCAGGCACGCATACCCGGAATACATCAGGTAGTCCACCGACGCGGCACCGACTTCTTCACGGTCTTTCATCGCAGCCATGCCGACCTTCATGGTCAACTCGCCCCATTCTTTGTTCAATGCCGCCAGCGGTGCAACGAACTCTTTGACAGCCTCGTTACCTTCGTTGGCCTGGCAGAACTTGTGCACGATCTTGGTGAAACCCTTGAGCGCTTCGCCCTGAGTCATGAGCACTTTACGGCCGAGCAAGTCCAGTGCCTGGATGCCGGTGGTGCCTTCGTACAGCATCGAAATGCGGCTGTCGCGAACGTTCTGCTCCATGCCCCACTCGGCGATGAAGCCGTGGCCGCCGTAGATCTGCACGCCGTGGTTGGCCGATTCAAAACCGACTTCGGTCATGAACGCCTTGGCGATCGGAGTCATGAAAGCCAGCAAGCCGTCGGCCTGTTTCTTGGCTTCGTCGTCGGTGCCGTACTTGACGATGTCTACTTGCTTGGCAGTGAAGTACACCATCGCACGGTTGCCTTCGGCGAAGGCTTTCATGGTCAGCAGCATGCGGCGCACGTCAGGGTGCACGATGATCGGGTCGGCGGCTTTGTCCGGTGCTTTCGGGCCAGTCAGGGAGCGCATCTGCAAGCGATCACGTGCATATTTCAAGCCGCCCTGGAAGCCGATCTCGGCGTGGGACAGGCCCTGCAGCGCAGTCCCCAGGCGAGCGGTGTTCATGAAGGTGAACATGCAGTTCAGGCCTTTGTTCGCCGGGCCGATCAGGAAACCGGTGGCCGCGTCGAAATTCATCACGCAGGTGGCGTTGCCGTGGATACCCATCTTGTGTTCCAGGGAGCCACAGGTCACCGCATTGCGCTCGCCCACCGAACCATCGGCGTTGGGCAGGAACTTGGGCACGATAAACAGCGAGATGCCCTTGGTGCCGGCCGGTGCATCCGGCAGGCGGGCCAGTACGATATGGACGATGTTGTCGGCCATGTCGTGTTCACCGGCCGAGATGAAGATCTTGGTACCGGAGACTTTGTAGGAACCGTCGGCCTGAGGCTCGGCCTTGGTGCGCAACATGCCAAGGTCGGTGCCGCAGTGCGGCTCGGTCAGGCACATGGTGCCGGTCCACTCGCCCGACACCAGCTTGGTCAGGTAAGCCTCTTGCTGCTCTGGGGTGCCGTGCTCGGAAATTGTGTTCATCGCACCATGGGACAGGCCCGGGTACATGCCCCACGACCAGTTTGCGGCCCCCACCATTTCGCTCACCGCCAGGCCCAGGGACTCCGGCAGGCCTTGGCCGCCGTGCTCCACATCGTGGGCCAGGCTTGGCCAGCCGCCTTCGACGAATTGCTTGTAGGCTTCTTTGAAGCCGGTAGGGGTTTTAACGCCTGACTCACTCCAGGTACACCCTTCGATGTCGCCCACGCGGTTCAACGGTGCCAGTACTTGCTCACAGAACTTGGCGCCTTCTTCGAGGATGGCGTCAACCATGTCCGGGGTAGCGTCCTGGCACGCCGGCAGGCTCTGATAGTGCGCTTCATAACCGAGCAGTTCGTCACGAACGAAGCGAATATCACGCAAGGGGGCCTTGTAGTCAGGCATAGCGATAAACCTCTGCTGATGTATCTGGGATGAACAACCGCGTGGATTTGTTATGGCGGTCAAACAGGTGTTTGAAACATACGTTTACGACCAAGGGTTGTCAAGCATCGGCCGGATGCCGTTTGTCTTGATGCAGGTCATCGCCAGGCACGGCAAGGCCCGCGGCAAGACGCCACGCTAAATTGAGTGCAGAGAGTGATCAGGGCTAGGCAAGAGAAAAAGGTGGGAGGGGGCTTGCTCCCGATAGCGGAATGTCAGTCAGTACTTTTGTAACTGACACAGCCCTATCGGGGGCAAGCCCCCTCCCACATTTTGAACTACGTACATGAAAGAGGATCAGGCGTAGGTGTCGATCAAGGTACCGAGCATTTCATTCGAAGCCTTCGCGACTTTCGCCCCCAGCTCCACTTGAAACTTGCCCTGGGCCATTTCCACCATATTGCTCGCCGAATTGGATGGCTGGGCGCGGTCGCTGGCTTGCAGACGATCACTTTGTGCACCCGATGGCTGGGTCGTCGCGGCGCTGGCAATCTTGCCGGCCGCCTGGTCGACACGGTTCTGCCCGGCCTGAATGCTGTTCAGGCCGGAATAAAACGCGCTGCTGCCAGAGATTTCCATGGCGTAAACCTGCCTTTAGAGAATCGTGAAGTTGGATTGAAGCAGACATCCTGTCAAAAGGCCCGTCAAAAACACTAATGGCACATTGCCTTAGTGATAGCCAAAATCAGTCAAGCAGGTCCAATTCAAGGTATTCGGCCACTGCAGCCGCCCCGGCGTGCTTGAGTTTCGGCACTCTTCCCAAGCAAGGCGCCGGCAAGCGCTCAGCCAGGGTGGCGAGGTTTTCTTCCAGACGAGAGGTCTTAGGGTCGATGATATTCGCCACCCAACCGGCCAGCGGCAAGCCGTCCCGTGCGATGGCTTCGGCGGTGAGCAATGCATGGCTGATACAACCCAGGCGCACCCCAACCACCAGGATCACTGGCAGCTTGAGCGCCATGGCCAGGTCCGACAGGTTGGCCTGGTCAGCCAAGGGGACGCGCCACCCGCCCGCGCCCTCGATCAAGGTGAAATCCGCCCCACGGGCCAGGACTTGGTGCATCGGCTTGAGCAACGATTGCACCGTCAACGCGACACCCGCCTCGCGTGCGGCCAGATGAGGCGCGATAGCCGGCTCGAATGCTACCGGGTTGACCTCGGCATAGCTCAGCGGCACTGAACATTCGGCCAACAGCGCCAAGGCATCGGTGTTGCGCAACCCTTGGGCAGTCTGTTGGCAGCCCGACGCCACCGGCTTTCCGGCTGCGGTACTTTTACCTGCCAGCCTGGCGGCATGCAGCAGTCCAGCCGCGATAGTGGTCTTGCCCACATCGGTGTCGGTGCCGGTGACGAAATAAGCGGCGCTCATGCAGGTTTCTCCAATACGGCATACACCACTTGGTAGGTGGCAGGCAGGCCATGGGCCTGGCGCAACTGCTCGTAAGCCTCGACCAGTGCCACCATTCGTGCGCGACCCGTCAACCCTCCCGGGCGGCCCGGGTTGAGGTTATGGGCGCCCAACGCCTTGAGCTCGTGGGTCAGGCTGCGCACATCCGGGTAATGCAGCACATGGGGCTGTCGCTCCAGGCTCATCACCCGCAAGCCACTGGTCGCACACAGTTGTTGATAAGCCTCGAAGGTGCGGAAGCGGTTGACGTGGACCAGGCCATCCGCCGCCCGCCAGCTTTCGCGCAGTTCATCCAGCGTGCCTGTGCACAGGCTCGCGAAGGCCAGCACACCGCCCGGTCGCAGTACGCGATGAGCTTCACTGAGTACTGCATCGAAATTTGCGCACCATTGCACCGCAAGGCTGGAAAAGAGCAATTCGATGCTGTCAGCCTTAAGCGGCAAGCGTTCCGCATCACCGGCAATAAAGTGCTGCGCACCGCCCAAAGGCCGCGCATGGTTGAGCATGCCTTCGGCGATATCCAGCGCGATGCCTTCGCTTGCAGGCAAACGCTCACCCAGTACCCGGCTGAAGTAGCCCGTGCCGCAGCCCATATCCAGCCAGCATTGTGGCGAAAGGTTGGGCGGCAAACGGCTGAGCAATTCATGCCCCACCGCCCGCTGCAACTCGGCCACGCTGTCGTAGCTGGCCGCTGCACGGGAAAACGAGGCCGCGACCTGACGCTTGTCCGGCAAGGCGCCCGGCAGGCAAGGATGGGATAAATCAGTCATCAACACACTCATGCAAAAAAGCCTGGATGGCCCCTGCTACACCGTGGGGGTCTTCCAGGAGAAACGCGTGACCGGCCTGTTCAATCAGGCCGACTTCTACATCGGGGAGCAATGCCAGCAGGGCACTGGCGGCTTCGGCAGGCACCAGCCCATCCAAGCCGGCAAACAAATGCAACTGCGGCCCGCGAAATGCCTGCAAGGCGGCTCGGGTATCCAGTTGGGCCAGCAATTCCAGGCCAGGCATCAAGACACTGGGGGGTGTATTCGGCGCACCGCTGACCAGCAGCCGCGACAGTCCGCGGGGGTCTGCGGCGCCCTTGGCGCACAGCAGGCCGAAGCGCTTGAGGGTGACCTGGGAGTCGGCATGGCAGCCCGCCAGGAATGCATCAAAGGTCTCGGCCGGCATCCCGTGGGGCCAGCTGTCATGGGCGACGAAACACGGATTGCTCGCCAGGGTCAGCAAACCGCAGCAACGCTCGCCGCGCCGCGCCGCCAGCTCTGAAGCGAGCATGCCGCCGAGGGACCAACCACCGAGCCAGACGTTGTCCGGCAGCGTCGCATCGAGCTCGTCGAGCCATTCACCCACATCACTGGAATCCAGCACCGGCAAAGGCTCGATCTGTACCCGCAGATGCTCATTCAGGCCGTGCAGTGCAGTGGCCAGCGGCTCCAGCGGTGACACACCAAGCCCCCAGCCGGGCAGCAATATCAGTCGATTACGCATGGTCGGGCTCCGAGGCGCCTAACAAGCGGAAACACTCTTCCAACCCGTTTAACAATAGCTGCACCTGCGCCTCGCTGTGGGCCGCCGTTAATGTCACCCGTAAACGGGCGGTACCGGCGGGCACCGTAGGCGGGCGGATCGCAGTTACCATCAGGCCACGCTCGCGCAGCATTTGCGACAGGCGCAACGCCCGGGCGCTGTCGCCAATCAGGATCGGCTGGATCGGCGTAAAGCTGTCCATCAACGCCAGGCCCATCTGCTCGGCGCCCTGGCGGAACTGGCGGATCAACCCGTTGAGGTGCTCGCGGCGCCAATGTTCATGGCGCAACAGCTCCAGGCTTTTCAGGGTGGCGCAGGCCAGTGCCGGGGGTTGGCTGGTGGTGTAGATATACGGGCGGGCAAACTGGATCAGGCTTTCGATCAACTCCTCGCTGCCGGCCACAAATGCCCCGGCGGTGCCGAAGGCTTTGCCCAAGGTGCCAACCAGCACCGGCACGTCCTCCTGGCTCAAGCCGAAATGCTCGACGATGCCACCGCCCTGGGCGCCCAACGGACCGAAGCCATGGGCGTCATCCACCATCAGCCAGGCACCTCTGGCCTTGGCTTCACGGGCCAGTGCGGGGAGGTTGGCCAGGTCGCCGTCCATGCTGAACACGCCATCAGTGACCACCAGCGTATTGCCGCTGGCCTTCTCCAGGCGCTTGGCCAGGCTGTCGGCGTCGTTATGCAGGTAGCGATTGAAACGCGCCCCGGACAGCAAGCCGGCATCCAGCAATGACGCGTGGTTGAGGCGATCTTGCAGCACCGTATCGCCCTGCCCCACCAATGCCGTGACCGCGCCGAGGTTGGCCATATAGCCAGTAGTGAACAGCAGTGCACGCGGGCGCCCGGTCAAATCAGCCAGGGCTTCTTCCAACTCATGGTGCGGCGTGGCGTGGCCCACCACCAGATGCGAAGCGCCACCGCCCACGCCCCAACGGGCCGCTCCGGCGCGCCAGGCCTCGATCACCTGCGGGTGATTGGCCAGGCCCAGGTAATCGTTATTGCAGAACGCCAACAATGGCTGGCCATCCACCACCACTTCTGGCCCTTGAGGGCTCTGCAGCAGCGGGCGTTGACGGTATAGATGTTCGGCACGGCGGGCAGCGAGGCGTGCGGCGAGATCAAAAGACATGCTGGCCTCGATTTGGCGGGTTCAACTGGATCAAATAATGTGGGAGCAAGCCCCCCACATTGGGATCCCATTTCAATCAGACGACAGCGTTGTAGAACTGCTCGCTGCTCTTTTGCTCCACCAGCGCCTGCTCGATCGCCGCCTGGTGCACTTCATCGGCGTGCTCTTCGCGAGCTTCAGGCAGGATGCCCAGGCGTGCAAACAGTTGCATGTCCTTGTCGGCCTGCGGGTTGGCGGTGGTCAGCAGTTTGTCGCCGTAGAAGATCGAGTTGGCGCCGGCAAAGAACGCCAGGGCCTGCATCTGCTCGTTCATGGCCTCGCGGCCGGCGGACAGGCGCACGTGGGATTTCGGCATGAGGATGCGTGCCACCGCCAGCATGCGGATGAAATCAAAGGGGTCGATGTCGTCGGCGTTCTCCAACGGCGTGCCGGCAACCTTCACCAGCATGTTGATCGGCACCGACTCCGGGTGCTCGGGCAGATTGGCCAACTGGATCAGCAGATTGGCGCGGTCGTCAAGGGACTCACCCATGCCGAGGATGCCGCCCGAGCAGATCTTCATCCCCGAATCACGCACATAGGCCAGGGTTTGCAGGCGCTCGCCGTAGGTGCGGGTGGTGATGATCGAGCCGTAGAACTCCGGCGAGGTATCGAGGTTGTGGTTGTAGTAATCCAGGCCGGCCTGGGCCAGGGCTTCTGTCTGGTCCTGGTCGAGGCGCCCGAGGGTCATGCAGGTTTCCAGGCCCATGGCCTTCACGCCTTTGACCATCTCCAACACGTAGGGCATGTCCTTGGCCGACGGGTGTTTCCACGCCGCGCCCATGCAGAAACGCGTCGAGCCGATGGCCTTGGCGCGGGCAGCCTCTTCGAGGACCTTCTGCACTTCCATCAGCTTTTCTTTTTCCAGGCCGGTGTTGTAGTGGCCCGACTGCGGACAATATTTGCAATCTTCCGGGCAGGCGCCGGTCTTGATCGACAGCAAGGTCGATACCTGCACGCGGTTGGCGTCGAAATGCGCGCGGTGCACGGTCTGCGCCTGGAACAACAGGTCATTGAATGGCTGCACGAACAGGGCTTTGACTTCGGCTAAGGACCAATCGTGACGCAGGGTGGCAGAGGTGCTGGCGCTCATGGGCGATTCCTTGATTATGCTTTGGCAAGCGCTGCGGGAAGGGCAATACCCACAGGCACGACACGGATGCCGGCATATTTAAGGAAGAATCATGCACTGTCAACCTGATCACAAACGCCAAGTTTACATCTGGTCAAAAAACATACAGCCCTGCCTGATTTGCGATGAAAGCACTCAGTCAGCCGAACATATATGCAACGTCTGCGAAACAGACTTACCTTGGCTAATGGAGCAGTGTGAACGCTGCGCCCTACCCTTGCCGATGGATGGCTTGATCTGCGGGCAGTGCCAGAGGCATTCACCCGCTTTCAATCAGGTCGTCGCGCCATGGACCTATAGCTTTCCCATCGACACCCTCATCAGCCGCTTCAAGCACCAGGGCCGTTGGCCGCTGGGGCACATGCTGGCACGCCTGCTGGGGCAACACCTGCAACACCGCTTCGACAACGCTGAACTCGACCGACCCGACGGCCTGCTGCCGGTGCCCATGGCCCGCAAACGCCTGCGCGAGCGCGGCTTTAACCAAGCGTTGATGGTGGCCCGCTGGCTCAGTAAAGCCCTCGAGATTCCCTATCATGAACATGCGTTATTACGCCCTTATGAAACCGTCGCGCAGCAAGACCTGGATGCCAAGGCCCGCAAACGCAACCTGCTCAACGCTTTTGCCCTGGCACCCGACGCCCACGTAGCAGGGCAACATCTGGCGTTGGTAGACGACGTACTCACCACGGGCGCCACGGCCCACAGCCTGGCGCGGCTGTTGATAGGTGCCGGCGCACGCCAAGTCGACGTCTATTGCCTGGCACGTACACCAAGGTCCAGCGTCTGACTTGACTCCCCTGCGCCAGGACGGCAACGTCCGCTCATCTCATCCAGACGTATGCCCATGTCCCTGCCCAACCCCCTCAACCAGCACATCATCCGTCGCCCCCAGCGCATTGCCTTGCTGGGGCATATCGCCGAGCAGGGTTCCATCACCCGTGCGGCCAAAAGCGCCGGGTTGAGTTACAAGGCTGCTTGGGACGCCATCGACGAACTGAACAACCTGGCGCAAAAACCGCTGGTTGAACGCAGCGTCGGCGGCAAGGGTGGCGGCGGCGCCAAGCTGACGCAAGAAGGTGAACGGGTGTTGCGCCTCTATCAGCGCCTGCAAGTGTTGCAGGCCGAAGTACTCGGCTCGGACGAAGCGGCCAGCGACTTCAACCTGCTGGGCCGCTTGATGCTGCGCACCAGTGCGCGCAACCAATTGCACGGCCAGGTCAGCGCCATCGACAGCCATGGGCGCAATGACATGATTGGCCTGCAGTTGGCCGGCGGCCTGCATCTGGACGCACAGATCACCCACGACAGCACCCAACGACTGGAACTGCAGATCGGCGTGGAGGTGGTCGCCCTGATCAAGGCCGGGTGGCTCGAGTTGCTGGCGATCGGGCAACCTGAAACACCTGGACACAATTGCATGGTCGGTGTGATCGAGACGATTCTCGACGCCGAAGATGGCCCCAGTGAGGTGCGTGTCGCCCTGCCTAACGGCCAGGTGCTATGCGCGCTGGCACCGCCCGCTGCACTCCAGGCCCTTGACGCTGCCGAGGGCCAACCGATCCGCGTGCAATTCGCCCCCAGCAATGTGTTGCTTGGCACGCCGGTATAGCGGGCCAAAGTCTTCGAACTGCAACAATTTGGTCACAAGCGCTGCTTAAGGTGTCTGCAAAAACCGCAGGGAGCCTGAGATGAGCCTATTAGAAGAAAACCAAGCCACCGACCTTGAACAGATGGTCGGCCTCACCCGTCGTCGCTTTATCGGCGCAGGCGCCCTGTGCGGCGCGGCGATGTTCCTGGGTGGCAACCTGTTGAGCCGCAGCGCCCTGGCTGTGAACGCCGCCTCTGCCAGCCCGTTGCTGGGCTTCACCAGCATCGCCGCCGCCACCAGCGACACCATCACCCTGCCCCCTGGCTACAGCGCTTCGGTGCTGATCAGTTGGGGCCAGCCATTGCGCAAGAACGCGCCGGCTTTCGACCCGTCCGGCAATGGTACGGCCAAGGCGCAGGAACAACAGTTCGGCGACCACAACGACGGCATGAGCCTGTTTCCCTTCCCGGGCGACAACAACCGCGCGCTGATGGCGATCAACAACGAGTACACCAACTACCGCTACCTCTTCGCCCACGGCGGTGCACCGCAGTCGGCTGAAGACGTACGCAAGGCCCTGGCCAGCGAAGGCGTGTCGGTCATCGAAGTGCGGCGCAAGGGCGACACCTGGCAGTTCGTTCAGGACTCTCGCTACAACCGGCGCATCCACGGCAATTCACCGATCCGCTTGAGCGGCCCCGCCGCCGGCCATGATTGGCTGAAAACCCGCGCCGACAAAAGCGGCAAAAAAGTCCTCGGCACGTTCCAGAACTGCGCCAACGGCAAGACCCCATGGGGCACCTACCTGACCTGCGAAGAAAACTTCACCGACTGTTTCGGCAGCAACAACCCGCAGCAGGCTTTCGACGCCGGGCAGAAGCGCTACGGTGTGGTAGCCGCCAGCAAAGACATCAACTGGCACCCGCACGACCCACGTTTCGACATGGCCAAGAACCCCAATGAACTCAATCGTCATGGCTGGGTGGTGGAAATCGACCCATTCGATCCGCAATCCACTCCGGTCAAGCGCACGGCGCTGGGTCGCTTCAAGCACGAAAACGCCGCCCTCGCCGAGACCCGCGACGGCCGCGCCGTGGTGTACATGGGCGACGATGAGCGCGGTGAGTTCATCTACAAATTCGTCAGCCGCGATCAGATCAACCACGACAATCCGAAAGCCAATAAAGACCTGCTCGACCACGGCACCTTGTACGTGGCCATCTTCGACGCGGGCGACGGCGATGCCGATCATCCCAAAGGCAAAGGTCAATGGGTTGAACTCACCCATGGCAAAAACGGCATCGACGCCAGCAGCGGTTTCGCCAACCAGGCCGAGGTGCTGATCCATGCGCGCCTGGCCGCCAGCGTAGTGAAAGCCACGCGCATGGACCGCCCGGAATGGATCGTGGTCAGCCCCACCGACGGCCAGGTCTATTGCACCCTGACCAACAACGCCAAACGCGGCGAAGACGGCCAGCCGGTGGGCGGGCCCAACCCACGGGAGAAGAACGTCTACGGCCAGATCCTGCGCTGGAAGGCCAACGCCGATAACCACGGTGCCACGGACTTCACCTGGGACTTGTTCGTGGTAGCCGGCAACCCGGGCGTGCACGCCGGTACGCCGAAGGGCGGTTCATCCAATATCAGCCCTCAGAACATGTTCAATAGCCCCGACGGCCTGGGTTTCGACAAAGCGGGGCGCCTGTGGATCCTGACCGATGGCGACTACAGCAACGCCGGCGACTTTGCCGGCATGGGCAATAACCAAATGCTGTGTGCCGACCCGAGCACCGGTGAAATCCGCCGTTTCATGGTTGGGCCGGTGGCGTGTGAGGTGACAGGAATCAGCTTTGCGCCGGATCAGAAAACCTTGTTTGTGGGGATTCAGCATCCGGGGGAAACCGGTGGTTCGACCTGGCCGGAGCATTTGCCCAATGGCAAGCCGCGTTCGTCGGTAGTGGCGATTCGGCGGGATGATGGTGGGGTTGTCGGCGCCTGACAGAGCCTCATCGTGGGCAAGCCCCCTCCCACAATTGCGAATTGCGAATACATTCAAGTGTGGGAGGGGGCTTGCCTCCGATTGCAATAGCACAGCCACCACCTATCCCAGCCCCGGTGCGTTACCATACCCGGCCCGACGCGGCGCCCTGCTGCGCGCAGGAGTTCGCATGGCCCACCCGTTTGAAACCCTCACCCCTGACCTGGTCCTCGACGCCGTTGAAAGCATCGGTTTCCTCAGCGACGCACGCGTATTGGCACTCAACAGCTACGAAAACCGCGTGTACCAAGTGGGTATCGAAGACGCCGAGCCGCTGATCGCCAAATTCTACCGGCCCCAGCGCTGGACCAACGAGGCGATCCTCGAAGAACACCGCTTTACCTTCGAACTGGCCGAATGCGAAGTACCGGTAGTAGCGCCGCTGATTCACAACGGCGAAAGCCTGTTCGAACACGCAGGTTTCCGCTTCACCCTGTTCCCGCGCCGTGGCGGCCGGGCGCCTGAGCCAGGCAATCTTGATCAGCTCTATCGCCTCGGGCAATTGCTGGGCCGTTTGCACGCAGTGGGTTCCACCCGCCCGTTCGAACACCGTGAAGCTCTGGGTGTGAAGAACTTCGGTCACGACTCCCTCAACACCTTGCTTGAAGGCAACTTCATTCCCAAGAGCCTGCTGCCGGCCTACGAGTCCGTGGCCCGTGACCTGCTCAAGCGCGTGGAAGAGGTGTACAAGACCACGCCGCACAAGAACATCCGCATGCACGGCGATTGCCACCCGGGCAACATGATGTGCCGCGACGAGATGTTCCATATCGTCGACCTCGACGACTGCCGCATGGGCCCGGCGGTGCAAGACCTGTGGATGATGCTCGCCGGCGACCGCCAGGAATGCCTGGGCCAGCTGTCGGAACTGATGGATGGCTACCAGGAATTCCACGACTTCGACCCGCGCGAGCTGGCCCTGATCGAACCTCTGCGCGCCCTGCGCCTGATGCACTACAGCGCCTGGCTGGCACGCCGCTGGGATGACCCGGCGTTCCCCCACAGCTTCCCGTGGTTCGGCAGCGAGCGGTATTGGGGCGACCAGGTGCTGGCGTTGCGTGAGCAGTTGTCGGCGCTCAACGAAGAACCGCTGAAACTCTTCTAACCGCTTTTGCTTTTAATGTGGGAGGGGGCTTGCTCCCTCCCACATAAAGCGAAGCGGGTCCCACTGCTGCACAAATATCCTTACAATCGCGCTTTGTTAGCTGCCTAAGCAAGGATTCTGCAATGCAAGCCGCCAACCCTCGCAAAGGGTACATCCTGGGCCTGAGCGCCTACGTCATCTGGGGCCTGTTCCCGCTTTACTTCAAAGCCATCGCCAGCGTCCCCGCTGCCGAGATCATCGTGCACCGCGTGTTGTGGTCGGCGCTGTTCGGCGGTTTGCTGCTGATGGTGTGGAAACATCCCGGCTGGTTCCGCGAGTTGCGCGACAACCCCAAGCGCCTGGCGATCCTGGCCCTCAGCGGTTCGTTGATTGCGGCTAACTGGCTGACCTACGTATGGTCGGTGAACAGCGGGCGTATGCTCGAGGCCAGCCTGGGTTACTACATCAACCCGCTGGTGAATGTACTGCTGGGCATGCTGATCCTTGGTGAACGCCTTCGGCGCCTGCAATGGATAGCGGTGGGCCTGGCAGCGGTGGGCGTGGCGCAGCAGGTCTGGCAGGTCGGCAGCTTGCCGTGGGTGTCGCTGGTGCTGGCGTTGACCTTCGGTTTCTATGGCCTGATTCGAAAGCAAGCGCCGGTCAAGGCACTGCCGGGGCTGGTGGTGGAGACCTGGATGCTGGTGCCAATTGCCGTGGCCTGGCTGCTGTTCAACCCGTCGGCCCACAGTGCGCAACTGGAATTCTGGAGTACCTCCGAAGCCTGGTGGCTGGTGGCCGCAGGCCCGGTCACGTTGATCCCACTGGTGTGCTTCAACGCCGCCGCTCGGCATTTGCCCTACACCGCACTGGGCTTTTTACAATACGTCGCGCCGACCCTGGTGCTGCTGGAAGCCGTATTGCTGTTCGGCGAACACTTGGCGCCGGCCACACTGATGGCATTCGCCTTTATCTGGGCCGGCCTGGTGGTGTACAGCCTGGATGCCTGGCTGAGCGTGCGCAAACGCTGATCAAATAACGTACAAATCTCTGCAAGCCACGGTTTTCGTGGCTTGCAGCGTTCCACCCCAAGGTTATCCACAACCTGATCCCCGCCATGTGTGCACAAGTCATTGAAACTGCTCGTTTTTTGCTCAACTGACGGAGAAGCAAGGCCGGCGTGGGCTGGCGCCGGGTCTCTACAGGTTATCCACAGGCCCATGCAAGATTTCCATGCATAACCCTGTGGGTCGTTACTCCTCTTGACGCAACTCCACCATCAAGTCATCGGCCAAGGTTTCCAGCGACGCTTGCAAGGACTCCAACGACAGGCTCGCTGGCACCTGCAACAACGCCTCGGCGTTAAACAGCGGATCACCGCTCATGGGTGCCGGGCGCACATCGGTACTCAGGCGTTCCAGATTGACGCCCTGCTGGCTCAACAGCGCGGTGATCTCGCGCACGATGCCCGAGCGGTCATTGCCCACCAGCGTCATCACAATCGACTTGGACATCGACGCTTGCCCGGTGCTGCCCTCGCCCACCAGCGCACGTATGCCATGCGTGGATAAATCCTCCAACGCGCCCACCAACGCTTGACGCTGCTCGGCCGGCACGCTGACCCGCAGGATCCCGGCAAACTGCCCCGCCATATGAGCCATGCGGCTTTCCAGCCAGTTACCGCCGTGGGCGGCAATGGTCTGGGCGATGCGTTCCACCAGTCCGGGTTTGTCGGCAGCGATAATTGTGAGTACAAGATGGTCCATGGCAACGCCCTCTGGAATTCAATCTACAAGGTGGACCCGGGAGCCCTCGAAAACAAATCGTGTACCATTTTTATATTTATCTGGAACAATCCAATAGTTTTTTGAGAACATCTGGTTCTCCGCTGTGACCGTACGACCAAAGTGGGTCGCTAAACGACGTATTTAGTCTAATTTTCACAACCGCAAGTCATCATGTAGTATGCGCAACCGTGCACTACATAATGAAAATCTGAAAAAGCGCATAAGCTCCGCAGAGTGAGGCAAGCAATGACTGAACACGTTCAAGTCGGTGGCCTGCAGGTCGCCAAAGTCCTGTTCGACTTCGTGAACAACGAAGCCATTCCCGGTACCGGCATCACTGCCGACCAGTTCTGGGCCGGTGCCGACAAGGTTATCCACGACCTGGCACCGAAGAACAAAGCCCTACTCGCCAAACGCGACGATTTCCAGGCGCGGATCGATACCTGGCACCAGACCCACGCGGGCCAGGCGCATGACCCGGTGGCCTACAAAGCCTTCCTGCAAGACATCGGATACCTGCTGCCAGAAGCCGCAGACTTCCAGGCCTCGACCCAAAACGTCGACGACGAAATCGCGCACATGGCCGGCCCCCAGCTGGTAGTGCCGGTGATGAATGCCCGCTTCGCCCTGAACGCTTCGAATGCGCGCTGGGGTTCGCTGTACGACGCCTTGTATGGCACCGACGCCATCAGCGAAGCCGATGGCGCAGAGAAGGGCAAGAGCTACAACAAAGTGCGTGGCGACAAGGTCATCGCCTTCGCCCGTGCGTTCCTCGACGAAGCCGCGCCGCTCAGCGCCGGCAGCCACGTTGACTCCACCGGCTACAAGATCGTCGATGGCAAGCTGATCGTCAGCCTCAAGGGCGGCAGTAACAGCGGCCTGCGCGACGATGCGCAATTGATCGGCTTCCAGGGCCCGGCGGCCGAGCCGATTGCGATCCTGCTCAAGCACAACGGCCTGCACTTCGAGATCCAGATCGACGCCAGCACCCCAGTCGGCCAGACCGACGCGGCCGGCGTCAAAGACGTGCTGATGGAAGCCGCGCTGACCACCATCATGGACTGCGAAGACTCCGTCGCCGCCGTGGATGCCGATGACAAGGTGGTGATCTACCGCAACTGGCTCGGCCTGATGAAGGGCGACCTGGCCGAAGAAGTCGCCAAGGGCGGCAAGACCTTCACCCGCACCATGAACCCTGATCGCGTGTACACCGGGGTGGATGGCCAGGACGTGACCCTGCACGGCCGTTCGCTGCTGTTCGTGCGCAACGTTGGCCACTTGATGACCATCGACGCGATCCTCGACAAAGACGGCCACGAAGTGCCGGAAGGCATTCTCGACGGCCTGCTCACCAGCCTGGCGGCGATCCACAGCCTCAATGGCAACAACACGCGCAAGAACAGCCGTACCGGCTCGGTGTACATCGTCAAGCCGAAGATGCACGGCCCGGAAGAAGCCGCGTTCACCAACGAGCTGTTCGGTCGCATCGAAGACGTGCTGAACCTGCCACGCAACACCCTCAAAGTCGGGATCATGGACGAGGAGCGCCGCACCACGGTCAACCTCAAGGCCTGCATCAAGGCGGCCAGCGAGCGCGTGGTGTTTATCAACACCGGCTTCCTCGACCGCACTGGCGATGAAATCCACACCTCCATGGAAGCCGGCGCGATGGTGCGCAAGGCAGCCATGAAGGCAGAGAAGTGGATCGGCGCCTATGAGAACTGGAACGTCGATATCGGCTTGAGCACTGGCCTGCAAGGTCGTGCACAGATCGGTAAAGGCATGTGGGCGATGCCAGACCTGATGGCCGCGATGCTCGAGCAGAAAATCGCCCACCCACTGGCCGGCGCCAACACCGCCTGGGTGCCGTCGCCAACCGCCGCGGCGCTGCATGCGCTGCACTATCACAAGGTCGATGTGTTCGCCCGTCAGGCCGAACTGGCCAAGCGCGAGCGCGCCTCGGTGGACGACATCCTCACCATTCCCCTGGCCAGCAACACCGATTGGTCTGACGACGAGATCCGCAACGAACTGGACAACAATGCCCAGGGCATCCTTGGTTATGTGGTCCGTTGGATCGACCAGGGCGTCGGCTGTTCGAAAGTGCCGGACATCAACGACATCGGCCTGATGGAAGACCGTGCCACCCTGCGTATCTCCAGCCAGCACATCGCCAACTGGTTGCGTCACGGCATTGTCAATGAAGCCCAGGTGATGGAAAGCCTCAAGCGCATGGCGCCGGTGGTGGACCGCCAGAATGCCGGGGACGCGTTGTACCGCCCACTGGCTCCGGATTTCGACAGCAACATCGCGTTCCAGGCGGCGGTGGAGTTGGTGATTGAAGGGACCAAGCAGCCTAATGGCTATACCGAGCCGGTGTTGCACCGCAGGCGTCGGGAGTTCAAGGCTAAAAACGGCCTGTAAATGAAAAAGCCCTGATCGAGAGATCGGGGCTTTTTAGTTGGGTTGAGGGTGACCGAACTGGCGCTATCGGGGGCAAGCCCCCTCCCACATTTTGAACTGCGCAGACTTTTAGACTGTGGGAGGAGGCTTGCTCCCGGTGACGCCATCACAGCATCACCAAAATCAGGAAGCCATCCCCAACTCCCGCTTGACCAACTTCGCCAACTTCACGCTATCAATCGGCTTGAGCAAGAAATCCACCACGCTCAAATGCATCGCATCGATCACATCCGGCGCCTCCGCGTCCCCTGACATGATGATGATCGGCAGCGCCGCACGCGTCGACTCACGCACCTGGCGAATCAACTCCAGGCCATTGCTGGGCTGCATGCGCAGGTCAGTGATCAGCAAACCGATGGAGCTGCTGGACTTCAACAAATCCCACGCCTTCTCACCACTGTCGGCGGTCATGCAGCGAATACCGTCCAGGCCCAGGATCTCCGCCAGCAGTTCACGCGCATCCTTGTCGTCGTCCACGATCAACACGCGTTGTGGCGGTAAATCAGGCTCCAGCATCACGGCGCTCAGCGCCTCGCGCTCGGCATCACTCAAAATATCGTGGTCGGTCATACGTTTCTCAGCGGTTCTAATCAATCTCCCAGCACTCGTCAGACATCTGCGGAGGGGCGAACAATGTGCACTTCGTCGGAAAGTTTGCCTAGTGGGCGTTCTACGGGGTTCGGACGATAGTCATGTAAGGTTTTTCCCTAGTTTTGCGCGGTTCTCATCAACCTAGACTTACGTCCAATGGGCACCTGCCGTGCAGGAGTCGACCATGCAGCACGATAACGACAAAAAACTGCGATCACTGTTATGAGTAAAGCTGATGCATTCGCACAGGCAGGAAAAACTGCCGTTTTGCAGAACATCCACGGCACCCTGCAATTCCTGCAACGCTTCCCGCCATTCAACCAGATGGAGCAGGCGCACCTGGCGTTTCTGGTGGAGCAGTGCCAACTGCGCTTCTACGGACCCGGCGACAGCATCCTCAAGCCCTCTAGTGGCCCGGTCGAGCACTTTTATATCGTCAAGCAGGGCCGCGTCGTCGGCGAACGACCGGACTGCGCCGATACCACCTTCGAAATCACCACCGGCGAGTGCTTCCCCCTCGCCGCGCTGCTGGGCGAACGTGCTACTCGCACTGAACATAAAGCCGCCGAAGACACCTTTTGCCTGCAACTGAACAAGCCCGCGTTTATCAAGCTGTTCGCCCTTTCCAGCGCGTTTCGAGATTTCGCCTTGCGTGGGGTCAGCAGCCTGCTCGACCAGGTCAACCAGCAGGTAAAACAAAAAGCCGTGGAAACCCTCGGCACCCAATACTCGCTGAACACTCGATTGGGCGAATTGGCCATGCGCCACCCGGTCACCTGCAGCCCGCACACGCCGCTGTGTGAAGCGGTGACCTTGATGCACGAACAGCAGGTCGGCAGCATTGTGATCGTCGACCCGCACAAGGCGCCCCTGGGCATTTTTACCCTGCGTGATCTGCGCCAGGTGGTGGCCGATGGCACCAGCGATTTCAGCCAGGGCATTGAAGCTCATATGACCCAGGGGCCGTTTTCCTTGAGCCCGGACCACAGCGCTTTCGACGCGGCCATCGCCATGACCGAACGGCATATCGCCCACGTGTGCCTGGTCAAAGACCAGCGCCTATGTGGCGTGGTATCCGAGCGTGACCTGTTCTCCTTGCAACGTGTGGACCTTGTGCACCTGGCCCGCACCATCCGCAACGCGCCCAGGGTGGAAAACCTGGTGGCGATTCGCGGTGAAATCGGCCAGTTGGTGGAGCGCATGCTCGCCCATGGCGCGTCGTCCACCCAGATCACTCACATCATTACGCTGCTCAACGACCATACCGTGTGCCGCGTGATCGAATTGACCCTCGCGGAAAAAGGCGACCCGGGTGTGCCGTTCAGTTGGTTGTGTTTCGGCAGCGAAGGTCGCCGCGAGCAAACGCTGTATACCGACCAGGACAACGGCATCCTGTTCGAGGCCAAGGACGCTGTCGAAGCTGCCGAAATCCGTGGCCGCTTGCTGCCCCTGGCGCAGCACATCAACCAGAGCCTGGCGCTGTGCGGCTTCAGCCTGTGCAAGGGCAATATCATGGCCGGCAACCCCGAGCTGTGTTTGTCGCGAGTGGAGTGGGCGCGGCGCTTCGGCGCGTTTATCCGTGAGGCAACACCGGAAAACCTGCTGGGCTCGAGCATCTATTTTGATTTGCGCGCGGTGTGGGGCGATGAGCGCGGCTGCGAGCAACTGCGCCAGGGCATTCTCGATCAGGTGGCGGATAACCGCTTGTTCCAGCGCATGTTGGCCGAAAACGCGCTGCGCCAGCGCCCGCCGGTAGGGCGTTTGCGCGAGTTCGTGCTGACGCGCAAAGGCGGCGAGAAGGCTACCCTGGATCTCAAGGTGCAGGGCCTTACCCCCTTCGTAGACGGTGCGCGCTTGCTGGCCCTGGCCAATGGCATCCATGCCAACAACACCCTGGAACGCCTGCGCCAGTTGGTGGCCAAGCAAGTGATCGAACCGCTGGATGGTGCCGCCTATGAAGAGGCCTATCACTTTATCCAGCAGACCCGTATGCAGCAGCACCAATTGCAGACCCGTGAAAACCTGCCCTATTCCAACCGCGTCGACCCCGACAGCCTCAACCATCTGGACCGGCGCATCCTGCGTGAAGCCCTGCGCCAGGCCCAGCGCCTGCAAAGCAGCCTGACCTTGCGGTATCAACTGTGAGCCTGTTCAGTTGGTGGCATAAGAAAAAACCTGGCCTGGATGCGACGCAGCAGCAGCGCCTGGCGCAATTGCCCAAGCCTCGCGCCTTGGGCGACGGCTCGTTGCGCAGCCAGCGCTGGGTGGTGGTGGACCTGGAGACCAGCGGCCTGAACCTTAACCGTGACCAGGTACTGTCCATCGGCGCCGTGGTCATCGAGGATGGTGCAGTGGATTTTTCCCAACTGTTTGAACGCACCCTGCAACGCACCGACACCAAACTCAGCCCCAGCGTGTTGATCCACGGGCTCGGCCCCAGCGCGATCGCTGCCGGCAGCGACCCGGCCGAAGCGCTGCTGGATTTCATGACGTTTGTTGGCGACAGCCCGCTACTGGCCTTCCACGCGCCCTTCGATCAACACATGCTGGGCCGGGCGCTCAAGGACAGCCTGGATTATCGACTGGCCCATCCCGTTCTGGATGTAGCCGACCTGGCTCCTCTGTTGTGCCCGGACGTCACGCTGCGCGAAGCCGGCCTGGACGACTGGCTCAACCACTTCAAGCTTCAGGCAGGCGAACGCCATCACGCCAGCGCCGACGCACTGGCTACAGCGGAGCTGATGCTGATCCTGTTCAGCCGTGCCCGGCAGCAGCAGATCGACACGCCCCATGCCCTGCAAGAGCGTTTGGCCCAATGGAAACGCCGTCAACAAGCGCCATCCTTTTAATGGCATCCCGACAGACGCCAATTGCACCCACCTCACGCCTCTGACACAATCGCGAATAATTCTCGTTAGTTAAAGCCCCTTATTTATTCGGTGATGCCGTGTCGTCGGTTCAGACCCCACACAGTGAGCTTGTTGGCGCGTTGTATCGCGACCATCGCGGCTGGCTGCTGGCCTGGCTGCGGCGCAATGTGGCATGTCCAAGCCGCGCCGAAGACCTGAGCCAGGACACCTTCATGCGCCTGCTGGGCCGGGATGAGCTGCGCGAACCCCGCGAACCCCGCGCGTTCCTGGTGGCGATTGCCAAGGGCTTGCTGTTCGACTACTTCCGCCGCGCCGCCCTGGAACAGGCCTACCTCACCGAATTGATGCTGATCCCGGAAAGCGAACACCCTTCGCCGCAAGAGCAGCACCTGATCCTCGAAGACCTCAAGGCCATCGACCGTCTGCTCGGCAGGCTGTCGAGCAAGGCTCGCGCCGCTTTCCTCTATAACCGCCTCGACGGCCTGGGCCATGCAGAAATCGCCCGGCGTCTCGGTGTGTCGGTGCCCCGCGTGCGCCAGTACATTGCCCAGGGCATTCGGCAGTGCTACATCGCGCTGTACGGCGAGCCGTCGTGACCGCCGTCAGTGCCAAACCGGTGTCAGCGCGGGTGCTGGATGCCGCGATTGCCTGGCAACTGTCCCTCGACTCGGGCGACGGCAGCGCGGTGGAACAGGAAGAATTCGCCAAATGGCTGGCCAGCGATGAAGAGCATGCCCGCGCCTGGCGCCAACTGGGCATGCTCGACCAACGTTTCAGCGTGGCCTCGGGCCCGGCGCGGGCGGCGTTGCTGCAATCGCGCCAAGGCATTCGCCAACGCGTGCGCAAGCTGGGCCGTGGCCTGGCGAGCATCGTGCTGGTGTGCGGCCTGGCGCTGTTTGCCGGCGAGCGGTACGTGCCGATCCACTATTGGCTGGCCGACCAGCGCACCGCCACCGGCGAGCAACGCACACTGAAACTGGCAGACGGCACGCAGATCAACCTCAACACCCATAGCGCCATTGATGTGCGCTTCGATGAAAAACGCCGGTTGATTGTGTTGCAGGAAGGCGAAATCCTCGTCGAAACCGGCCACGACGATGCACGGCCTTTCTATGTGCAAACCCGCGACGGCAGTCTGCGAGCGTTGGGCACGCGGTTTATCGTCAAGCGCGAAGACGAGGCCACGCGCCTGAGCGTATTGCAGTCTGCGGTGGCTGCCCAACCTGAGGCGCTGCATCAGGAACAGGTGTTCAAGGCCGGTCAGCAGGTGTTGATGCGCAGCGACGGCCTGGGGCCGACACTGGCTGTCACCCCGGCCTCCGATGCCTGGACCCGTGGCATGCTGGTGGTCGACAACGCCCGCCTGGGGGATGTGGTCAATGAACTGAGTCGCTACCGCGCCGGCTACCTGGGTGTGGATAACGACGTGGCCGAGCTGCGTATCACCGGCAGCTTCCCATTGCACGACACCACCCTGGCGTTGAACGCGCTGCTGCCGACCTTGCCCGTGCAGATCGAGCAGCACACGCCGTGGTGGGTGACCGTAGCTGCCAAGCCTTAGATTCTGTGGTGACCGGGCAATCGCCATCGGGAGCAAGCCCCCTCCCACATTGGACGGTATTCACATATCCAAAATGTGGGAGGGGCTTGCTCCCGATGAGGCCCTGAAACACACCGCCAAAAAAATAGTTTCACCCGGCCCTATCACTTTCCGCTTCTCGTTCGGCACCTAGGCAATTGAGAAATATTTCCATTCAGGAGCCGCCTTATGTCCCGCACGCTAGACACCCTGTTGCGCCCCAGCCTGTTAGCCCTGGCCATCGCCCTCGGCACCCCGCTGACCAGCACCGCACTGGCCGCTGCTGAACAAGCCTCCAGCACGCGTGCCTACAACCTGCCGGCCGCGCCATTGGCCGCCACCCTGAACCAGATCGCCAGCCAGGCCGGCCTGGCACTGACCCTCAGCCCGACACTCGCCGCCGGCAAGACCTCGGCCCCGGTCAAGGGCCAGTTCGATGCGCAGAGCGCGTTGCGTGAAGCGTTGCGCGGTACTGGCTTGCAGTTGGAACAAAGCAGTGCGGGCACTTACACCTTGGTGCCGGTTCCGGAAGGCGTCGTCGCCTTGCCGACTACCAATATCACCGGCCAGGGCAGCTATGAGAGCGCTTGGGGGCCGGTGGAAGGTTATGTCGCTACTCGCACAGCAGCGGGCACAAAGACTGATACCCCTATCGCCGAGCTGCCCCGTTCCGTCACGGTCATTACCCGCCAGCAAATGGAAGACCGCTCCGTTCTCAACCTCAACGACGCCCTTCGCTACACCGCAGGCGTACAGAGCAGTGGCTATGGCTCCGACTCGCGCAGTGACTGGTTGTTGGTACGCGGTTTTGTCCCGACCCAATTCCTCGATGGCCTGCCATTGCCCAAAGGTAACTACGCAACGCCAAAAATCGACACTTGGAATCTGGAACGCATCGCGGTGCTGCGAGGCCCGGCGTCGTCGGTCTACGGGCAAACGCCACCCGGCGGCCTGCTGGATATGGTCAGCCGCCGCCCCCAGGCCGAAAGCTCAAACGAAATTGAAGTGCAGGCCGGCAGCAATAACCACAAGCAGTTCAACTTCGATAGCACCGGCAAAATCGACGACGAAGGCCAGTTCCTCTACCGAATCAGCGGCGTGGTGCGCGACAGTAATACCGCGGTGGACCACATCCCCGATAAGCGATACAACGTTGCCCCCAGCCTCACGTGGAATATCAACGACGACACCAAGCTGACGTTACTCACCCAGTTCACCCGCGATGATACCGGTATCACCGGTCAGTTCCTGCCATTGCAGGGCACCAAATTGAGTTCGCCAGCCGGCAAGATTTCCCATCATAAGAACCTGGGCGATCCAGACTGGGAATTCTATGACCGCACTTACTACGCACTGGGCTATGCATTTGAAACGCGCCTGAACGACACTTGGCAGTTCCACCAAAACCTGCGCTATACCAAGAACGACTTGTCGTTCCAGGGCCTGACCGCCGGTGGTGCGTTCTTCCCCAATGGCCCGGAAACCGCAGTTGACGCTGACGGCAACGTGCGTCGTTCAGCCGGCAAGGTCGATGAGGACATCAGTCAGTTCGCGGTCGACAATAACTTGCAGGCCGACTTCAACACTGGCGCCGTGAACCACACACTGCTGCTAGGCCTGGACCATCAGCGCTCCACCAGCAATGCGCGCTGGGACTGGGGTTCGACCGGCGTGCCAACCATCAATTTCAACCGCCCGGTGTATGGACAGGACTTCTCCAATGTCCAGTACTTCACCATGTATGACTACACCCAGAAGACCCAACAGACCGGCCTATATGTCCAAGACCAGATGGCACTGAACAACTGGCGACTGACGCTTGGCGGACGGGAAGACTGGGTACACACCGGCACGACTTTCCATAACCTGAGCGACGTCACCAACACACAACGCGACAAGCATTTCAGCGCAAATGCCGCGCTGAGCTATGTGTTCGATAACGGCATCACACCGTACCTGTCCTATGCCGAATCGTTCCAAGCGGGTACCGGTACACAGGTGGCCAGCACCGGGGCTTTCAAGCCGACTGAAGGCAAACAGTACGAAGCAGGGATCAAGTACCAGCCACCGGGCACAAAGGCTTTGTTTACAGCGGCGGTATTTGACCTGACCCAAAAGAACTCCACGGTGACTGAGGGCAGCATCACGCGCCAGATCGGTGAAGTGCGCAATCGCGGTCTGGAATTGGAAGCCAGCGCCGACGTCACCGACAGCCTCAAACTGGTAGGCTCCTACACCTATAACGATAGCGAGATCACCAAGGGCGCGACCGGGGAAGAAGGCAATCGCATGAACCAGTTACCACGCAACCAGGCGACAGGATGGGCCGATTATACGTGGCGCAGTGGGTTACTGGACGGCTTCGGCGTAGGTGCAGGCGTGCGCTACGTTGGCGATACCTACGGCAACGCCGCCAACACCGAACTCGGCCATGTAGGTTCCTACACTGTCTACGACGCCTCGGTGCACTACGACCTAGGCCGTGTGAACAGCGCCATGAAGGGTGTCACAGTGGCCGTGGACGCTAAGAACATCTTCAACAAGGACTACCTGTCCACCTGCGACGGTTTCTATTGCTACTACGGTGACCAGCGCAACGTGGTTGCCAGCGTGAACTACAAATTCTAAGACGGTGAAAAACCGCTTATGAAGGGCCGCCTGAACTGCGGCCCTTTTGCCTTGGAGCCGTGATGAAAAGCAAAACCATCCGCCGCTGGTCCTTCATCCACACCTGGACCAGCCTGATCTGCACCGTATTCCTGCTGCTGCTCGCCCTCACTGGCCTGCCGCTGGTGTTCCACCATGAGATCGACCATCTGCTGGGCAACGAGCCTGAGCTGGCGCAGATGCCCGCCAATACACCGCAGCTCAACCTTGAGCAGTTGGTGACTAAAGCCCAGGCCCATCGCCCCGGCGAGGCTTTGCAATACCTGGCTTGGGATGAGGACGACAAGAACGGTGTGATCGCAATCATGGCCGCCACAGCGGGCACTGAGCCGAACGCATCCCATACTTTCATGCTCGACGCCCGCACCGGCGAGGCAATGGAAACACCATCGGCGAACGGCGGGCTGACCCTGTTCCTGCTGCGCCTGCATGTGGATATGTTCGCCGGCCTGCCGGGCAAGTTGCTGCTGGCATTCATGGGTATTCTGTTTGTGCTGGCGATTATTTCGGGCACGGTGTTGTACCTGCCGTTCATGCGCCGCTTGAAATTCACCACCGTGCGCCAGAACAAGTCCACCCGCCTGCGCTGGCTCGACCTGCACAACCTGATCGGCGTAGTCACCCTGACCTGGGCGCTGGTCGTGGGCGTGACAGGCGTGATCAGCGCCTGCGCCGACCTGCTCATCGCCGCCTGGCGCCAGGACAGCCTCAGCGCCCTGATCGAACCGTACAAAAACGCCGCGCCGCTGACCCATCGCGCACCAGCCACTGAGCTGCTGAGCATTGCTGCCAGGGCCGCGCCCGGAATGGAGCCCGACTTTATCGCCTTCCCCGGCACGCGTTTTTCCAGTGAACACCACTACGCCGTGTTCATGAAAGGCAGCACCCACCTAACTTCCCATCTGCTGACACCAGTGCTGATAGACGCCAGCACCCTGGCCGTTACCGCCATCGCCGAACGACCGTGGTACATGGACGCCATGGGCCTGTCCCAACCGTTGCACTTCGGTGATTACGGCGGCATGCCGATGAAGATCCTGTGGGCGGTCCTGGATGTGCTGACCATCGTCGTACTGGTGAGCGGGATTTACTTATGGATCGTGCGGCGCAAGGCGGCCAAGGTATGAAGCCGCGGCAGTCGAATTTCTGGAAGGTGTTTGGCATACCAATGGGGATTGGCCTGCTCAGCGCCGCGGGGTTGTTTGCGGCGCTGCTGGGGGATGGGATGTGGGATTCGTTGAGTTGGGTGGGGTTGGGCGTACCTGCTGCCATTGGCGCTTGGGCGTTGGGCAAGCGGCGCGGCTGAGGGCGCTATCGGGGGCAAGCCCCCTCCCACATTTGATTTGTGAACGCCGTCCACTGTGGGAGGGGGCTTGCTCCCGATTGCGGCGTGTCATTGGGCACATCTGTTTCTGAACCATCGCTATCGGGGGCAAGCCCCCTCCCACACTGAAAGGCGGCGTGATTGAGGAAGTTGACCATCCTGTTCTTCAGTTGCTGATCTTCGCGCAATCCGATCATTGCTACATCTCCACCTTGCGCTTGCCCACCCCATACCAATCCAGTTTGCGCGTCAGCACCATCACCGTACCCAGCAGGCCAAACAGCAACAGCGAGCCCATCAGCAGCGCGTAATCCTCGGCACTCAGCAGCCCGTACAGCAAGCCATACAATGCCGCTAGCCCCGCCGAGAACCCCAAGCCATGAGCAACGCTGCGCAGCACATGGCACACGTAGAAACCAATCAGCAATACGCAGGCACTGGCGGATATCAGGTACGCCAGGGCAAAGCCCACATGCTCGGACAACGACAACAGCAGCAGATAGAAGAACGCCAGCGCGACACCCACCAGCGCATACTGGACCGGGTGCACGGCCAGGCTCTTGAGCACTTCGAACAGGAAAAAGCCGGCAAAGGTCAGGGCGATAAACAGCAGCGCATACTTGATCGCGCGGTCGCTCTTGAGGTACTGGTCCACCGGGTCGATGAAGTTCACGCCAAAGCTGCGGTTGGTGAAGTCTTCACAGCCTTGCCCGTCCAGGCAGTTTTGCAGGGCCTGCTCAAGGTTGGTGGAGAAGAATGAAGTCTGCCAGTTGGCGCTGAAGCCCTGGTCGGTGACTGCCCGTTGAGCCGGCAGGAAGTTGCCGATAAAACTCGGGTGCGGCCAGTTGGACGCCAGCGAAACCTGGCTGGTCTTGCCCACCGGCACCACTTGCAGTTGTTCGGTGCCTTGCAGGCGCAGGTCGAAGGCGAACTCCAGTACCGCAGGTTGCTTGCCGTCCTGCTCCGGCAACGTCACATGCACGCCCTCGCCCAGCCAGTCCACTTGGGAGCCCGGCGAAAATTCCAGGTGCTGGTCACCCAGTTCCAGCTTCAGGGCGTTTTCAATCCCGCGAATATCGCTGATACCCACCGCCAGGAACGCCGGTTCAAAACGGTAATCGGCAAAGTTTTCGGTGATGCCCAACTGCGCAGGCAACTCGAAACGCCCGCTGATACGGTTGTCGGCGTGGAACAGCCGCGCCTGGTAAATGCCCCGTGCCCGCAGTTCGGTTTGCACCTTGCCGTCAAGTTCAAAGCGGTCCGGCAGGAAATACAAACGCCCGCGCTCTTCACGGGTTTCTTCATAGCGCTTGTTGAGCTTTTCATTGAGCTTCCATTCGCGCACGGTCTTGCGATACGGCACCACCATGACCGGCCCGGCCAGGCGCTGGGCGTAGCTGGAACTGCGGGCAATGTCCATCAAGACGCCGTCGCGCAGTTGCTGGCGGTCGCTGATGATGCCGTTGATCATCAGTAGTGGAATCAACAACAGCAGAATCAGCAGCGCAATCGCGCCAAGTTTGAAAAGCAGGCTGCGGTTCATGGGTCTCTCCCTGTTTGAATGGGAGAGAGTCTGGGGAATACGTGTGGGGGATTTATGTGGGTAATGTGGAGACTGTATGGAGATGCAGCACCGCTTGCACACCGCCAGGCACATTGCCGATCTGCAACGAGCCGCCGTGCAGCTTCATCACTTCTTCGACAAAGTTGAGGCCCAGCCCAGTGCTTTTGCGCCCACTGGCCGGGCGTGGCAGCGAGTAGAAGCGCTCGCTCAAACGCGGCAAGGCGTAGTCGGGAATGGCGTCGGCCTGATTGAACAGGCTGACTTGCACATCGTTATGCCGCACCTGCGCACTGAACCGCAGCGCACCACCGGGCGGGGTGAAATCCAGAGCGTTGTCCAGCAGATTGCCCAAGGCCTGGCGCAGCAGGAAGGGTTCGCCAAACACCTTCACGTCGGCGGCAATCGCCTGCTCGACGTGCAAGCCGGCGCCTTCGATCCGCGCACACTGGGCCTTGAGTACGTCCTCGACCAAGGCCGCCAGCGGGATGTTCGACTGTTCTTCCAGCCCCTGGCGTTGCTCCACCTGGGCCAGGTTGAGCAAGCGCTCGATCAACTGCTGCAGGCGTGCACTTTCGCTGTCGATGTTGCCGACAAAACGCTGCTGCTGTTCACGGCTCATATCGCCCTGCAACAGCTCCGCCGCGCCACGAATCGCCGCCAACGGGCTTTTCAGTTCATGGGTCAGGGTGTGCACGTACCGCTCGACGTAAGCCTTGCCCTCCAGCTGCGTGCGCATGTGCTCCACGGCGGTGGACAACTGCTTCAACTCGCCGCCTCGGTAATGGGGCAACTCGGCGCGCCGTCCTTCGCTGACCGCCTCGGCATAAGCCGTCAACCGCCGCAGCGCCACGCTCAACCACCATGACAACAAAGCCCCCAGCAGCAAGCCGAGCACCACCAGCCCGGCGCCGTACCACAGCAGGCGGCGTTCGGTGCGGTCGACATAGGGTTGCAATGAACTGTTGGGCTTGGCCACGGTGACCACGCCGATAATCTGGCCGTTATCGCGAATCGGCGCGCCCACGTGCATCACCGATGAGGCAGCGTCCTCCGCCGCACTGCGGGTGGAACGCGCACCGTATTCGCCGCGCAGAGTCAGGTACACGTCGTTCCATCTCGAATAGTCCTGGCCCACCGCTTCACCCGAGGAGTCGAGCAGCACCGTGCCCTTGGCATCGGTGACGTAGATGCGATGGTTGACCTGGTTTTTCGGCAGGCCCCAAATGGTCGCACCCGGCTGGCGACTGCCATAGGCCTTGAGCAGCGCCGGCCAATGACTCTGGCCGAGAGTGCCGTTCTTCACATCCTCGCGCAGGATTTCAGCCAGCAGGTTGGCGGTATCCACCAGGGTTTCTTCGGTGGACTGGCGCACGCCGGGGCGGATTTCCTTCATCACCGTATTGAGCACAAAGTAACCAGTCAGCCCGATAAACAGCGCATACACCAGGAAGATCCGCAGCCCCAGGCGCATCAGCCGTTGCTCGGGCTGTAGCTGTAGCCGAGGCCGCGGTGAGTCTGGATCGGCTCGGCGTCCGCCGCCACGCTGCGCAGTTTGCTGCGCAGGCTTTTGATGTGGCTGTCGATATTGCGTTCGTAACCCGCATCGGCCGGCACCCCCACCGCGTCCAGCAATTGTTCGCGGCTGAACACGCGCTCGGGTTGTTCCAGCAGGCTTTGCAGCAGGCGGAATTCATGGCGTGTGAGGCTCAAGGGGTGCCCGCGATAGTTGATCTGCATGCGCTCCAGGTCGACCTGGAACAGCGTCGGCGCCACGCCCGGGCCGACCCGCTTGAGGATCGCCCGGACCCGCGCCGCCACTTCCCGTGGGCTGAAGGGCTTGACCACATAATCGTCAGCACCGATTTCCAGCCCTACCACTCGATCGATCTCGGCATCGCGCGCGCTGAGGAACATCACCGGCACTTCGCTGAAGCGGCGCAATTGCTTGCAGGTTTCAAAGCCGGTTATGTCCGGCAGGCCGATGTCGAGGATGATCAGGTCGGCAGGGCTCTGGCGCTGATGCTCCAGCGCCGCCTGGCCGAGAGTCAGCCAGGTGGTGGTGAAGCCTTCGCCTTGCAGGGCAAAGATCAGCGTGTCGGCAATCGCCGCTTCGTCTTCGACAATCAGGATGTGCGGCATGGGTTCAATCAGCAGTCCGGTTTGTCGGCAGTGTAGCGACGTGCCGGGTTCACCGCCGCGCCAAATTCACGCAGGGCCTTGGCGCCGATCAGCAGCGGGTAATTGAAGCTGCTGCGGTCGGTGAGGTTGACCTCGACGGTGCGCTTGACGTTGCCCAGGCACATTTCCAGATCGACCACCGGGCGCTTGGCCACCGAGGGCTCGTCCTTGTCGTCGTCTTCGTCGGCACGGCTCTTGATCTTGCTGATACGCGACACCTTGTGCTCGTAGACCTTGTTGCCGGCGTCCTTGCCGCCAAGGCGGAAGCGCACCCAATCATCGCCGTCGCGGGTGAAGGTCTCGATGTCACGAGCCGACAGCGAAGCGGTCAACGCGCCGGTGTCCATCTTGGACTTGAAGGTTTCGCCGATCTCCGGCAACTGGATGTATTCGTAGCGACCGTAAAGGGTCGGTTCGGCGGCCATGACAGGCAGGGTGACAAGAGCGAGGGAGGCAAATAACAGTTTCACGAAGTGATTTCCTCGGAAAGAAGTAGGCGGATTCTAGACCGCAAAAGCGGCACTTAGTTAGTGACGGCCACCCTACACGGCACATTGTGAAACATTCGTCCGTTGATTTGCGATTTGGCCTCTAGACTCACCTTGCTTATCATGGCCCGCCCACAAGATCCCAAGAGTTATTTATGCGCCGCCTGCTCACCGGCTGTTTTGTCACACTGCTGCTGTTGCTTAACACCCTGGTGCTGTTCGGGCCGCTGATGGTGTTTGCCTTGCTCAAGCTGGTGGCCCCGGGTCGCTTTCGCGACTATATGTCCTGGGCGGTGATGTGGATCGCCGAGACCTGGGCCGAGATCGACAAGCTGATCTTTTCGCTGTGCATTCCGACCCAATGGGACATCCGCGGTGGCGATGACCTGCGCGGTGACACCTCCTACCTCGTCATCAGTAACCACCAGTCCTGGGTCGATATCCCGGCGCTGATCCAGGCACTGAACCGGCGCACGCCGTTCTTCAAGTTCTTCCTGAAAAAAGAGCTGATCTGGGTGCCCTTCCTCGGCCTGGCCTGGTGGGCGCTGGATTATCCGTTCATGAAGCGCTACACCAAGGCCTTCCTGGCCAAGCACCCGGAACTGGCGGGCCAGGACTTGAAGATCACCAAGCAGGCCTGCGAGCTGTTCAAGCGCCAGCCGGTGACGGTGGTCAATTACCTGGAAGGTACGCGCTTCAACGCGACCAAGCACAAGCAGCAGAATTCACCTTTTACGCGCCTGCTAAAACCCAAGGCGGGCGGCGTGGCGTTTGTACTGGCGGCGATGGGTGAACAGCTGGACGCGGTACTTGATGTGACCGTGGTCTATCCACAGCAAAAGATTCCGGGGTTCTGGGACTTGATCAGCGGAGCGGTGCCGAAGGTGATCATTGACATCCGCACTCGCGATCTGGACCCGGCGTTATGGCAGGGGGACTATGAGAATGATCCGGCGTTCCGCCAGACCGTCCAGAACTGGGTGAACCAGCTCTGGATGGAGAAAGATGCGCGCATCGACCAACTGCGCGCGGGGCGGGCCTAGCTGCCAGTACCCCAGGCTTGGGCGAGTTTGCTAAGCACTGAATTGCTGGCGCCCTGGCCGCCCAGGTATTGCAGGATCACCGGGGCAAACTGGCTGACCATCCCGCTATCCATGCCCAGCGCACTGAACGCGGTATTCAGGTCATTGGTGTTCTTCACGTCACCCAGCAAACCATCAAGGCCGCTGGTCTTGCTGCCACCCTTCTGGCCGAGCAGGCCGCTCAAGGCGCCAAGGCTGCCCAATGCGTTGTTGCCCGACAACTGATCGAGACCCGGCACGCTGTTGCCCAGTTGCGAATAGTCGTTGCCACTCAGTTTGTTCTTGGCCAGGCCCAGCATCGCGCCGGTACCACCGACAGCCTGTTCGGGGGTGATGTTGAGTTGCGAAGTCAGGGCGCTGAGCAAGCCGGCCGTCTCGGACGACGGTGCAGCGGCTGCGGCCTTGTTGTTACCGCCTTGCATGCCCGAGATGGCATTGGCCGCGTCGCCAAGGCTGAAGCCTGCGGCGAACACCGGGCCTGCTGCCAGGGTCATCACACAGGAAAGGGCGAAACCGCGTGAAATCTTCATCAAGACAACCTCTGAATGTGGGAGCAAAAGCAGGCGTTGGACTGGGTATCTCGTCGGTTGTTCCAAGGCCACCCTGGAACCCATCGAGGATAAGGGGGTCCATGCACTGACTACAAAATTTGTCAGGAAGAGACTTATGACTGCGATCCAACCCCAAGTGATTGAGCAAAAGCCTCCGTTCTGGAGCCGCCCGCGCCTGTTCATCGGCGCCTGTGTGGTAGTGGTTGCCGGCATCGGCGGCGCCCTTTACACCCAGGACAGCGTCAAGTCCGCCGCTACGCTGGTGACCACTACCCAGCAGCCAGCGGCACAGATCATGGCCCACAAGGATTACCTGGAAGTGCAGCCGATTGCCTCCACGGCGCCAGCACCGGACCAGAGCCTGGAGCTGTGGGCCATTCCTGAAGGTGGCACGCCGGTTTCGTTAGGGCTGCTGCCGGAAGACGGCAAGGGCATCATTGGCCTCAACCCGCGCCAGCAGGAATCGATCAGCAAGCCGGTGGAGTTGATGGTGAGCTCGGAGAGCAAGGGCGGCTCGGTGAGCAAACAGCCGACAGGCCCGACCATTTACCAGGGTGCGCTGGCCACACGCTGATCCCCCTCCCACATTTGATCTTCAGTGCAGCCTTAAGCGGCAGACGCAAAAAAGGGCGACCCACGGGTCGCCCTTTTTCATTTGCCCAACGCTTTACGCTGCACTGAACAACTTATGCGGATCAATCACAAACTTCTTCGGCACACCCGCATCGAACTCGCCATACCCACGTGGCGCATCGTCCAGGCTGATCACCTGTACGCCAACGATCTCGGCAATGTTGATCCGGTCCCACATGATCGCCTGCATCAGCTGGCGGTTGTACTTCATCACCGGCGTCTGCCCGGTGTGGAAGCTGTGGGATTTGGCCCAGCCCAGGCCAAAGCGAATGCTCAGGCTGCCCATTTTCGCGGCGGCATCCACCGCGCCTGGATCTTCAGTGACATACAGGCCGGGAATACCGATTTTGCCTGCCACACGTACCACGCCCATCAGTGAGTTGAGCACGGTGGCCGGAGCTTCGGCCTTGACGCCGTCGTGACCATGGCCGCGTGCCTCAAAGCCCACGCAGTCGACAGCGCAGTCCACTTCCGGCTCGCCCAGCAGTGCGGCGATTTGTTCGTGCAACGGTGTATCGGTGGACAGGTCGACAATCTCAAAGCCCTGGGCCTTGGCGTGTGCCAGGCGGATCGAGTTGACGTCGCCGATGATCACCACCGCCGCACCGAGCAGGCGAGCAGAGGCGGCAGCCGCCAGGCCGACCGGGCCGGCACCGGCAATGTAGACGGTGCTGCCTGGGCCAACGCCGGCAGTGACAGCGCCGTGATAACCGGTGGGCAGGATGTCGGAGAGGCAGGTCAGGTCGCGGATTTTCTCCATGGCCTTGTCGCGGTCGGGCAGTTTGAGCAGGTTGAAGTCGGCATACGGCACCAGCACGTATTCGGCCTGGCCGCCGGTCCAATCACCCATGTCCACATAACCGTAGGCACCACCGGCACGGGCCGGGTTGACGGTCAGGCATACGCCGGTGTGTTGTTCCTTGCAGGAGCGGCAGCGCCCGCACGCCACGTTGAACGGTACGGAAACCAGGTCACCGATTTTCAGGTTTTCGACGTCGCTGCCCTTCTCGATCACTTCGCCAGTGATCTCGTGACCGAGCACCAGGCCGGTCTGGGCAGTGGTGCGGCCGCGCACCATGTGCTGGTCGGAGCCACAGATGTTGGTGGAGACCACGCGCAGGATGACGCCGTGCTCGATCTTCCTGCCACGGGGGTCCTGCATTTTGGGATAGTCGATTTTCTGTACTTCGACCTTGCCGTTGCCGAGATACACGACACCACGATTACCAGACATGCTTTCACCTCGCTGTTGTTTTTGTGGAACTGCGTTGCCGCTTGGGTGGGCAGCGCGTTTAAGTGCTCGGGTACAGATGCTGTTTTTGCGTTGTTTGTGAGGGCCTCATCGGGGGCAAGCCCCCTCCCACATTGGGAATGCAATCTCCTGTGGGAGGGGGCTTGCCCCCGATGGCGCCAGTCAGAGCACCACCGTCCGATTGGCGTTCAAAAACACCCGTCGCTCAATGTGATACCCAACGGCCCGCGCCAAGGTCAGCCCTTCGATATCCCGCCCCTTGGCAATCAAGTCCTCGGGGTAGTGGCTATGGTCTACCACCTCCACACCCTGGGCGATGATCGGCCCCTCATCCAAATCGTTATTGATGTAATGCGCCGTCGCGCCCACCAGTTTCACACCCTTGTTGTACGCCTGGTGATAGGGCTTGGCGCCCTTGAAACCCGGCAGCAACGAGTGATGGATATTGATGGCCTTGCCATCCAGCTTGCGGCACAGTTCCGGCGACAGCACCTGCATGTAACGCGCAAGGATGACCAGCTCGGCGCCAGTGTCTTCCACCACCTGCCACACCTGACGCTCCTGGGACGGTTTGTCGTTGGGGTCGAGCGGGAAATGGTAGTAGGGAATCTGGTGCCAGTCGGCCAACGGCTTGAGATCGGGATGGTTGGAGACCACCGCAACCACGTCCATCGACAGCTGACCGATGCGCTGGCGATAGAGCAGGTCATTGAGGCAGTGATCGGCCTTGGAGACCATGATCACCACTTTCGGCCGGTAGTTCGGCGCGGTCAGCTCGAAAATCATGCCAAAGGCTTCACCGCGTGTTGCCAGGCCATCGCGAAACGCCTGCTCATCGAAACCGTCCGGCTGGCGGAATTCGACGCGAATAAAAAACCGGCCCGAGAGACGATCATCGAACGAATGGTGTTCAGTGACATAGCAGCCCTGCTCGAACAGATAGCGGGTGACCGCGTCCACCGTGCCGAGCACGCTGGGGCAGTCGGCGGTCAAAATCCATGTATCGGGTGCGCGGCTCATGGGTCACTCCTCAGGCTTGGACACTCAGGCCAAACTCGGCCGAGGCATCCTGCAACCACAACCACCAGTAATCAGAGAAGCTGCGAAGGATCACCAGCTCCCAGGTGTCTTCAGCGGTATGGCGGATCACCAGTTGCGACTTGGCGAACACTGTGCCCACTGCCTTGCCCACCGGGAAGTTGTTGGGGTGCACGTCGTAGCTGGTGGACTTCATCAGCACATCGCGCACATTAGGGCCGCTGAGTTCGAGAACCTGCTGGCCGCCGCTGACGTTGACGATCTGGATGTGCAAATCACCCAAGGCGGCACGCAGGTTCTGTTCGGCGGCGAATTCTTCACCGCTTGGCACGATCAGCAACCACTCATCCGGGCCGAGCCACTGCAGGCTGGTTTCGCCTTTGACGACCACGCTCAGTGGGCCGGGAAGCTCAATGCCGACGGCCTTGTGTACGCCAGCGGCGAAGGCGGCATCATGGCCATCACCGCGGATAGTCAGGTGGCCGAGGAGTTTCTTTTCGCGCACGGTCACGCCGGCGTTCTTGCGGCCCTTGCCGACCAGGCTGGCGAGGTCGGCATGGTGCAGCGACGACTCGGCCTTGGCACCGGTGGTGGGGCGTTGTTGGTAAACGTTGGCTGCTGTCATAAAGCACCTTTCCTGAATTCTGTTGTGAGGCTGATGGCCTCATCGGGAGCAAGCCCCCTCCCACATTTTGATTTGTGAATACCTTCAAATGTGGGAGGGGGCTTGCTCCCGATGGCCGCGACGCGGTCTATCAGATGTTCTGGCGATCTCCTTTCGGATCGAAGAACACCGAAGGCACAATTTCCGCCTCGATCACGCTGCCATCGGCCTGCGGTGAGAACACCCGCTCGCCGATGCGCTTCAAGCCGCCCTTCACCACTGCCATCGCAAACGAATAGCCGAGGGAGTTGTGCGCATAGCTTGAAGTGACATGACCGACCATCTTCATCGGGATCGTCTGCTTCGGATCGAACACCAGCTGCGCGCCTTCCGGCAGCCACACGTTCGGATCAATCGGCTTCAAGCCCACCAGTTGCTTGCGCTCTTCACGCACGCAGTCTTCGCGGTTCATGCCACGCCAGCCGATCCACGAGAACGGTTTGGTGCGGCCCACACACCAGCCCATGTTCAGGTCGTCCGGGGTCATCGAGCCGTCGGTGTCTTGCCCAACGATGATGAAGCCCTTCTCGGCGCGCAATACGTGCATGGTCTCGGTGCCGTACGGAGTCAGGTTGTACTTCTTGCCCGCCTCGACGATCTGTTCCAGCACGCCCATGGCGTAGTCGGCCTGCACGTTGACTTCGTACGACAGCTCACCGGTAAACGAGATGCGGAACACCCGCGCCGGTACGCCGCCGACCTGGCCTTCCTTCCAGGTCATGAACGGGAAACCGTCCTTGTCCAGGTCGATGTCGGTCACTTCACTCAGCAGCTTGCGGCTGTTGGGGCCGGACAGGGTCATGGTCGCCCAGTGGTCGGTGACCGAGGTGAAGTACACCTTGAGGTCCGGCCATTCGGTCTGTTGGTAAATTTCCAGCCACTGGAGAACGCGCGCCGCGCCGCCGGTGGTGGTGGTCATCAGGAAGTGGTTGTCGGCCAGGCAGGCGGTGACACCGTCGTCGAAGACCATGCCGTCTTCCTTGCACATCAGGCCATAACGCGCCTTGCCCACGTCGAGCTTGGTCCAGGCATTGCTGTAGATGCGGTTGAGGAACTCGCGGGCGTCCGGGCCCTGGATATCGATCTTGCCGAGGGTGGAGGCATCCAGCAGGCCGACGCTGTCACGCACCGCCAGGCATTCGCGCTTCACCGCGGCATGCAGGTCTTCACCGTTGCGCGGGAAATACCAGGGGCGCTTCCACTGGCCGACGTCTTCAAATTCGGCGCCATTCTTCACGTGCCAGGCGTGCAAGGCGGTGTAGCGTACCGGTTCGAAGATGTGCCCACAGTGACGCCCTGCTATCGCACCGAAGGTCACGGGCGTGTAGTTGGGACGGAACATGGTGGTGCCCATCTGCGGGATGGTCACGTTCAGCGAGCGCGCGGCAATCGCCAGGCCGTTGACGTTACCCAGCTTGCCCTGGTCGGTGCCGAAGCCGAGTGCGGTGTAGCGCTTGACGTGTTCCACCGACTCGAAACCTTCGCGGGTGGCCAGTTCGATGGCAGCAGCGGTGACGTCATTTTGCAGGTCGACAAATTGCTTTGGCGCCCGTGCGGTAGCTTTCTCGTGGGGCACCTGGAACAGCGCCAGGGTCGGTTCTTCCAGACGGCTCAAGGCCTTTGGCAGCGTACCTTCCACCGGCGCAAAACCGGCTTCGCTGGCGGCGCGCACGCCGCCTTCAAAACCATCGGCCAGGGAATCGCCAAGCCCATAGACGCCGTTGATGCCGCCGACGCATACGCGTTTCTGTGGTGCTTCACCCGGTACGAAACCGAGGATGTCTTCGCGCCAGGTCGGCTTGCCACCCAAGTGCGAGGCCAAGTGAACCACCGGGCTGTAGCCGCCGGAACTGGCCACCAGGTCGCAGTCCAGCCATTCGCCGGGGCTGGTGACTTTATGCGCTTTGACATCGATGGCGGCGACGCGCACACCGGTCACATGCTTGCTGCCACGGGCTTCGATCACGGCGCTGCCGGTGAGGATGCGAATGCCTTTGGCGCGGGCCTCCTCAACCAGGGCGCCGCGGGGGTTGTGGCGTGCATCGGCTACGGCGACGACTTGGAGACCGGCATCGAACCAGTCCAGTGCTACGCGGTAGGCGTGGTCGTTGTTGGTCGACAGCACCAGCTTTTTACCCGGTGCCACGCCGTAACGACGCACGTAGGTTGAAACCGCACCGGCGAGCATATTGCCCGGCACGTCGTTATTGCCGTACACCAATGGACGCTCGCACGCACCCGTCGCCAGTACCACGCGCTTGGCACGTACGCGGTGGATACGCTGGCGTACCACACCAATCGGCGCACGGTCGCCGAGATGATCGGTAAGGCGCTCGTGGATAGTCAGGAAGTTATGGTCGTGGTAACCGTTGACGGTGGCGCGGGGCAGCAGCACCACGTCCGGCAGGGCTTTGAGTTCAGCGATCACGCTGGCAACCCATTCGGTGGCCGGCTTGCCGTCGAGGCTTTCGCGGGAGTCGAGCAAAGACCCGCCGAACTCTTCCTGCTCATCGGCGATGATCACGCGCGCACCGCTGCGGGCGGCAGCCAGTGCAGCGGCGAGGCCAGCAGGGCCTGCGCCGACGATCAGCACGTCGCAGTGACGGTTGAAGTTGTCGTAGGTGTCCGGATCATTCTCGGTCGGCGAGCGGCCAAGACCGGCGGCTTTACGAATGTACTTCTCGTAGGTCATCCAGAACGATTGCGGGTACATGAAGGTTTTGTAGTAGAAACCCGGCGGCATCAGCTTGCCGCCGACCTTGCCGAGAATCCCCATCATGTCGTTGTTGACGCTCGGCCAGCCGTTGGTGCTGGTGGCGACCAAACCCTGGTACAGCGCCTGCTGGGTAGCACGCACGTTGGGAATCTGGGTAGCTTCGGTGGCGCCGATCTGCAGCACTGCGTTCGGCTCTTCGGCGCCGGCGGCGAAAATGCCCCGTGGGCGCGAGTACTTGAAGCTGCGACCGATGATGTCGACGCCGTTGGCCAGCAACGCGGCGGCCAGGGTATCGCCTTCAAAGCCTTTGTAAGTCTGGCCGTTGAAACTGAAAGTCAGGACTTTATTGCGGTCGATGCGGCCACCGTTGGACAGGCGATTGATCTGGCTCATACCTTCTCTCCAGAAGCCTTGGCGGTGAACTGGGGTTTTTCGCCAATCTTGTAGGTTTCAAGAATTTCGTAGGTGACGGTGTCGCGGGTAGCGTTGAAGTACTGGCGGCAACCGGCGGCATGGATCCACAGCTCGTGGTGCAGGCCGCGAGGGTTGTCGCGGAAGAACATGTAGTCGCCCCACTCTTCATCGGTGCAGGCATTCGGATCCAGTGGGCGCGGGATATGCGCTTGGCCGGACGCATGGAATTCCTCTTCGGAGCGCAGTTCGCCACAGTGAGGACAGAAGATATGCAACATAGGGAATTTCTCCTGTTAGTGGGCGACGGCCGCAGCGCCGTGTTCGTCGATCAGCGCACCGTTGTGGAAACGGTCGATGGAGAAAGGCGCAGCCAATGGGTGCATTTCACCTTTGGCCAGGCTGGCAGCAAAGACGTTGCCTGAACCCGGGGTGGCCTTGAAGCCACCGGTGCCCCAACCGCAGTTGAAGAACATGTTCGGTACCGGGGTCTTGGAGATGATCGGGCAGGCGTCCGGCGTGGTGTCGACGATACCGCCCCACTGGCGGTTCATGCGCACCCGCGACAGCACCGGGAACATCTCGACGATGGCCTGGATGGTGTGTTCGATTACCGGGTACGAGCCGCGCTGGCCGTAGCCGTTGTAGCCGTCGATACCGGCGCCGATCACCAGGTCGCCCTTGTCGGACTGGCTGATGTAGCCGTGCACGGCGTTGGACATGATCACGCTGTCGATAATCGGCTTGATCGGCTCCGACACCAGGGCTTGCAACGGGTGGGATTCGATCGGCAGGCGGAACCCGGCAAGCGAGGCCATGTGCCCGGAATTACCGGCGGTGACTACGCCGACGCGCTTGGCGCCGATAAAGCCCTTGTTGGTTTCCACACCGATGCACACGCCGTTTTCCTTGCGGAAGCCAATCACTTCAGTCTGCTGGATCAAGTCCACGCCCAAAGCATCGGCGGCACGGGCGAAGCCCCAGGCCACGGCATCGTGACGGGCCACACCGCCGCGCCGTTGCACGGTGGCGCCCAGGACGGGGTAGCGGGTGTTTTTCGAGCAGTCCAGGTACGGAATCTCGTCGGCCACTTGCTTGGCATTGAGCAATTCGCCGTCCACGCCGTTGAGGCGGTTGGCGCTGACGCGGCGTTCGGAATCACGGATGTCCTGCAGGGTGTGGCACAGGTTGTAGACGCCGCGCTGGGAGAACATCACGTTGTAGTTCAAGTCCTGAGACAAACCTTCCCAGAGCTTCATCGCGTGTTCATACAAATGCGCCGACTCGTCCCACAGGTAGTTGGACCGCACGATGGTGGTGTTGCGCGCCGTGTTACCACCGCCCAGCCAGCCCTTCTCGACCACGGCCACGTTGGTGATGCCGTGCTCCTTGGCCAGGTAGTAGGCGGTCGCCAGACCATGCCCGCCGCCGCCGACGATGACCACGTCGTAGACTTTTTTCGGCGTCGGCGTGCGCCACATTTTCTGCCAGTTTTCGTGATGGCTGAGGGAGTGCTTGAAGAGGCCGAAGCCTGAGTAGCGTTGCATAGTCATTACTCCAAAACCGCGCTCAGCGATAAACCGGGAAATCAGCGCACAGGGCAGACACGTGCTTGGCCACGTTGGCCTCCACATCGGCATCGCCGAGGTTGTCGAGGATGTCGCAGATCCAGCCAGCCAGTTCGATGCATTGCGGCACCTTGAAACCACGCGTGGTCACCGCCGGAGTGCCGATGCGCAGGCCCGAGGTCACGAACGGCGATTGCGGGTCGTTCGGCACTGCGTTCTTGTTGACGGTGATGTGGGCGCGACCGAGGGCGGCGTCCGCCTCTTTGCCGGTGAGGCCCTGGCGGATCAGGCTGACCAGGAACAGGTGGTTGTCGGTACCACCGGAGACCACGTCATACCCGCGCTTGATAAACACGCCGGCCATGGCCTGGGCATTGTCGATCACTTGTTGCTGGTAGGCCTTGAAGCCTGGCTCCTGGGCTTCCTTGAAGCACACTGCCTTGCCGGCGATCACATGCATCAGCGGGCCGCCCTGGGCACCGGGGAATACCGCGGCGTTGAGTTTCTTTTCGATCTCTTCGTTGGCCTTGGCCAGGATCAGGCCGCCACGCGGACCGCGCAGGGTCTTGTGAGTGGTGGTGGTGACCACATCGGCGTAGGGCAGCGGGTTCGGGTACAGGCCAGCGGCGACCAGACCAGCGACGTGGGCCATGTCGACAAACAGCAGAGCGCCAACTTTGTCGGCGATGGCGCGAAAGCGTGGGAAATCCAGGGTCTTGGAGTAGGCAGAAAAACCGGCCACCACCATCTTCGGCTTGTGCTCCACCGCCAGGCGCTCGACTTCGTCGTAGTCGATCAGGCCAGTGTCGGTGTTAATGCCGTACTGCACCGCGTTATACAGCTTGCCCGAGGACGACACCTTGGCGCCGTGGGTCAGGTGACCGCCGTGGGCCAGGCTCATCCCAAGGATGGTATCACCGGCGTTCAGCAGCGCCAGGTACACCGCACTGTTGGCCGAGGAGCCTGAGTGCGGCTGCACGTTGGCGTAATCGGCACCGAACAGCTGCTTGGCGCGTTCAATGGCCAGGGCCTCGACCTTGTCCACATGTTCGCAGCCGCCGTAGTAGCGCTTGCCCGGGTAGCCCTCGGCGTATTTGTTGGTCAGGCCGCTGCCCTGGGCTTGCATGACGCGCTTGCTGGTGTAGTTCTCCGACGCGATCAGCTCGATATGGTCTTCCTGACGCTGCTCTTCGGCATTCATCGCCGCCAACAGTGCGTCGTCATATCCCTGGATCTGGTCTTGTTTGCTGAACATCGCGTCTCTCCCAGCCTTTCGTATTGTTGAGGCCCGTGCAGGGCCCTTTGATGCGATGGTAGGGCTGGCGCAGACAGGCCAAATGCCTGCGCACGCCACGCAAAGGTGCGTTTACGACATTGACCAAACAACACCGAACAAATGTGGAACAGGGCTTGTGTGGGAGGGGGCTTGCTCCCTCCCACAGGGGTTAGGCGATGATCTGACGGACGAATAGCAGCAGGAGGAAGTGCAGCGGATAGAGGGTGTAGGCCCAGCGGCGCATTGCGGGCGGTGAGGCGCTACGGGCGTGTCGCAATAAAACCATCCCCGCCAATGGCGCAATCAGACAGATCGCCAACCCGGAAAGCGCCACAGGCGTGCCGCTATTGAGCAAAATCTGCCATTGATTCGCGGCGACGCAGACCAAACCCGGCAGCACGCTGAAATACCAGGGCCTGCGAAACACCAGCAACATCGCCAGCGGCAGCAACCCACCAAAGAAACCGAACATCAACTGAGTTGAAAATACTGCCGCCATTGTCACGGCGATCAGCGCCAATCCTCGATCAAGCAACGCCTTCTGCTGCCAACCTCGGACAACCAGCAGGCCCAGCGCCAGGGTCGGCAACACATTCAATGTATCGGCATCATCGATAAACATCCGATACGGCACTTCGCTGATCACGCTAAACAGTAGCAACCAACCCAGGTAGCGCCAATGACCGGTCACCGGCGCGTTCCGGAGCCGATCCACATTGGCTGCAATCGCCAGGCAAAACCACGGGAACGCCAGGCGCCCCGGCACATACAGGCCATCCAGGCTTAACCCGACGTAGCGCAGGTGGTCCAGCACCATGCTCAGCAACGCCAGCCACTTGAGCAAGTCCAATGCGCCATCACGGACACGTCCTACAGGAGCCGTTACAGTACTGTGCATAATTCCCCAGTGACTTTGCATTTACAGTGCGTGCGCCTCCTCGACAATCTTGGTTAAAGTGCGCACCAACATCGACCACAGGAATGGGCCATGACCGACAAGAGCCAACAATTCGCCAGCGACAACTATTCCGGCATCTGCCCGGAAGCCTGGGCCGCCATGGAACAAGCCAACCACGGCCATCAACGCGCCTACGGCGATGATGAATGGACCCACCGTGCCGCTGACGGTTTCCGCAATCTGTTCGAGACCGACTGCGAGGTATTCTTTGCCTTCAACGGTACGGCAGCCAACTCCCTGGCGCTCTCCTCGCTGTGCCAGAGCTACCATAGCGTGATTTGCTCGGAAACCGCCCACGTCGAAACCGACGAATGCGGCGCGCCAGAGTTCTTCTCCAACGGTTCCAAGCTGCTCACCGCCCGCACCGAAAACGGCAAGCTGACTCCAGAATCGATCCGCGAAATCGCGCTCAAGCGCCAGGACATCCACTACCCCAAGCCGCGCGTGGTCACCCTGACCCAGGCCACCGAAGTCGGCAGCGTCTACACCCCGGAAGAAATCCGCGCCATCAGCGCCACCTGCAAGGAACTGGGCCTGAACCTGCACATGGACGGCGCGCGGTTCTCCAACGCCTGTGCTTTCCTCGGTTGCTCACCGGCTGACCTGACCTGGAAAGCCGGCGTGGACGTGCTGTGCTTTGGCGGTACCAAGAACGGCATGGCGGTAGGTGAAGCGATCCTGTTCTTCAACCATAAGCTGGCCGAAGACTTCGACTACCGCTGCAAGCAGGCCGGCCAGTTGGCGTCGAAAATGCGCTTTCTGTCGGCCCCCTGGGTGGGCCTGCTGGAAAACGACGCCTGGCTCAAGCATGCACGCCATGCCAATCACTGTGCGCAACTGCTGAGCAGCCTGGTATCAGACATCCCCGGTGTGGAGCTGATGTTCCCGGTACAGGCCAACGGCGTGTTCCTGCAGCTCTCGGAACCGGCCATTGCGGCGTTGACGGCCAAGGGCTGGCGCTTCTACACCTTCATCGGCAAAGGTGGCGCGCGGTTCATGTGTGCGTGGGATACCGAGGAAGAACGTGTAAGGGAATTGGCTGCGGATATTCGGACAGTGATGGGGGCCTGAAGCTAACGAATACTGGCGGAGTGCCGAGACTGTTTTTTGATATTTCTGACAGGCACGAACTTGGATTTTATTGTCTAGCCTCTTGTTACCCGCAAGGAAAAGCCGCTGCAGAGGCCGCCTTGCGGGGACAACTGCCTGCCGAACAATCGGCCGGAAACGGAAATCCAGCAGAGAGCCAAACCATGGAATATCAAAGCAACAGCAACACTCTTCAGAGCGATGGCACTATCAGCACCACGGTGATTGATTGGGATGAGTTCAGGAAGTGCGCCAAAGTCGGGGATACCATCCGTGAACCCTCAAGGACGCTGAGGATCTACGACAAAGCCTATGAATTGACAGCATCAGGCCAACACTTCGTGGTTCATATCTACGCTCAATAATCATTGACCCTGATTGTTCCCACGCTCAGCGTGGGAACAATCAACTGCTTTAAAACTCGATGCGCACATCCCCCTTCGGCACACTGCAGCACGACAGGATATAGCCCTCGGCTTCGTCTTCCTCGGTAATGCCGCCGTTGTGCTCCATCTCCACCTCGCCGCCCAGCTTCATCACCTTGCATGTCCCGCAGATGCCCATGCCGCAGGCCTTGGGAATCAGCAGGCCGAGCTTGGCGGCCGCGGCGTGCACCGTTTCACCCGGTGCTACACGAATGCTCTTGCCGGAGGCAATGAACTCCACCTGGTGCAGATCCGCCAAGTCGATCTCCGGCGCATCCGCCGCTTGCTCGGCTTGCTCCACTGCATCGGCCCGCGCTTCTGGCGGCGTCGCGCCAAAGGACTCTTCGTGATAGCGCGCCATATCGAAACCAGCGGCTTCGAGCAGGCGCTTCACCGCGCTCATGTAGGGCGTCGGGCCGCAGCAGAACACTTCGCGCTCGAGGAAGTCCGGCACCATCAGTTCCAGCATCTTGTGGTTCAGGTAACCACGGTACCCGGCCCAAGGCTCTCCCAAACCATGCTTTTCGCAGATCAGGTGCAGACTGAAGTTGTCGATTCGCGACGCCATGTGCTCCAGCTCGCGGTGGTAGATGATGTCCTTGGGCGAGCGGGCGCTGTGAACAAAGGTCATGTCGACATTCGCGTTGGTGTCGTAGAACCAACGGGCCATGGACATGACTGGGGTGATACCGACGCCGCCGCTGAGGTACAGCACTTTCGGGCTGGGAAAGTCGATGGCATTGAACAGCCCCACCGGGCCGTGCACCGCCAGCTCCTGCCCTTCATGCAGCGTGTCGTGCAGCCAGTTGGAGACCTTGCCGCCCGGTACGCGCTTGATGGTTACCGAAAAGCTGTAGGGCACCGAGGGCGAACTGGAAATCGTATACGAGCGCATGATCGGCTGGCCTTCGATTTCCAGCTCCAGGGTGACGAATTGCCCGGGCTTGAAAAAGAACAGGATCGGCTGGTCAGCCATGAAGCAGAAGGTGCGCACGTCCCAGGTTTCCTGGATGACTTTGACGCAACGGACGATGTGTCGACCATTGGCCCAGGTCTGGGTGGTTACCGGATTCAGGAAATTGCTAGACATGTTGTTCTCCACCGCCGACGTCGGCCTTATGGTGGCGATTCTGCGTAACGCCGGGGCCACCCATTTACCTATCTGCGACATTCACATACTTACGGCGACCAGCCCCCAACTACCGGGGGTTGCGCGTCGGGATCAGATTGCGCCATGTCGCCCATGGATAAGGTTCGACGCAACGCCGGGCCCACACTCGCTCCCAACAAAGACGCTTTCTTTACGCCTTGCAACGCAACAACCGTAGCCACTTATCCCGGCCACACAGAATGGCCACGAGGACACATACGATGGACGTCACCGCAACCTTAAGCTTGGGCGATCCGCTGGAACCCGCACGCAAGGCCACCGCGCAAATGCTGCACGAGCGCGAGCGCACCTTTTCACTGCCGCAGCCGTTTTACTCTGATGAGCGGTTGTTTGATATCGACATGCAGGAGATCTTCCAGAAAGAGTGGTTGATCGCCGGCATGACCTGCGAAATCCCTACCAAGGGCAACTACCTGACCCTGCAAGTGGGCAAGAACCCGATCATCGTGATCCGTGGCGCCGAAGGCGTGGTGCATGCATTCCACAACGTGTGCCGCCATCGTGGCTCACGCTTGTGCACCAGCGACAAGGGCAAGGTCGCCAAGCTGGTCTGCCACTACCACCAGTGGACCTACGAGCTGGACGGTCGCCTGTTGTTCGCCGGCACCGAGATGGGCGCTGATTTCGACATGAAGCAGTACGGCCTCAAGCCGGTGAACGTGAAGACCGCCGGCGGCTACATCTTTATCAGCCTGGCCGAGAACCCGCCGGCCATCGATGACTTCCTGTCGACCCTGAATCACTACATGGAACCCTACGACATGGAAAACACCAAGGTGGCGATCCAGACCACCTTGTTCGAAAAGGCCAACTGGAAACTGGTGCTGGAAAACAACCGCGAGTGCTACCACTGCAACGCGTCGCACCCCGAACTGCTCAAAACCCTGCTGGAGTGGGACGACGTCACCGACCCTCGCGCCGACCAAGCTTTCAAGGACCATGTGGCCGCTTCCGCCGCCGCCTGGGATGCCGAGAAGATTCCTTACGCCCACGCCAGTTTCGGCCTGCGCAACCGTATCGTGCGCATGCCGTTGCTCAAGGGCACCGTGTCCATGACCCTCGACGGTAAACAGGGCTGCGCCAAGCTCATGGGCCGTATCAAGAACCCGGACCTGGGTTCGATGCGCATCCTGCACCTGCCCCACTCCTGGAACCACTGCATGGGCGATCACATCATTGTGTTCACCGTGTGGCCGATCAGCGCCCAGGAAACCATGGTCACTACCAAGTGGATCGTGCACAAGGATGCCGTGGAAGGCGTGGACTACGACGTGGAGCGCATGCGCCAGGTGTGGGACGCCACCAACGACCAGGACCGCCGCCTGGCGGAAGAGAACCAACGCGGCATCAACTCCACCGCTTACCAGCCTGGCCCATACTCCAAGACCTATGAGTTTGGCGTGGTGAATTTTGTGGATTGGTACAGCGAGCGCATGTTGAACAACCTGGGCGCCGCACCAGCGCCGTACCTCAAAGGTGTGGCAGCACACGAATAACTGACACCCTATGGATCAAAATGTTGGAGGGGGCTTTTTGTAGGAGCGAGCTTGCTCGCGAAAAACTCACAGGCATCGCGTTTATTCAGGAAGCACGCGTTATCGTTGACGTTTTTCGCGAGCAAGCTCGCTCCTACTGGTATTAGGGCTGGCCCCTTCCCACATTTGAAGCAGGCACTGCTTACTATTTGATCAGTTCTCCCGCAGGCCGCTAACACCCTGCCCTCCAGCCTTCGCCCAACAACTTATCCACAAAGTCACCCACCGCAATTGTGGGCAAGTGCGCGCGCATGCAAATTAAATCAAGAAAATCCGTGACTTATTCAAACTCCCGAGTGCTACGCCGATCTGATCATTTTTTAATCAACCTTCCAGAAGCTTTGATTTACGTGGCTTGCAGCGGTAAGCGAACACCTTATCCACAGATACACCAACAGACTTTGGGGGCAACTTCGTCAGGGCTGTGGAAAAGCGCTTCAACTCTACACAAGCCGGGCCATACAGCAGTCTAAGGCAAAAAAAATCCGAATTTGTTCAAAATTCAACCAGAACCCTGAAAGCCACGTTTTACAAGGGGTGTGGCTGATAGCGAACATCTTATCCACAGAAGCGCCAACAGACTTTGGGGGCAAGTTTCACATTCACCTGTACCGAAAGCATCTAAAAACCTCCGCAAAAACGCAGACTTAGGCTGGCTACTTTTCATACAGGCATCTGCGAGCCTTGCTTTACGTGGCCTGTGGACAACAACAAACACCTTATCCACAGCCACGCGCACAGGGATTGTGGGTAACTGGACGTTTATCCGACTTCGGCCCCCCAATCACTCGTTTTCCAAGGTCGACTAACCTCTTTTATGCAGTTATATCCAACGACCCGGAATTTGAAGCGACATCACGTGCCGCCAGCAACCTGACTTTCCGGGACGACGCAGTTAACGCTCCCATAGGAGAACGGCTGATCCATTGAGTGCCGTTGCATAACACACATTGGTCGTTCCAGCAGTTCGGAACTTGTCTATCTGAATTGAAGGTGAGCTAGTTCATGAAAAATCTACAGCGACATAGAGGGGATCTGATTAAGTGGGCGCTGGCAGTGGCATTTCTACTGCCCGCTCTGGGATGGACGCACGGCGCTGTTGACACCCCCATTGCACGGCAAGTGAAGTGCCAAAAAGATGGAGGTTATTGGAGTTCACAAGACGGCTCCTCCATAAAAGATAAAGGCTGCAGGGGCGCTGCACTGGTATTTGAGACACCTGACAAATGGGCGTATCAATTTCAACAATGGAACGAAGTTGCCCACTTGATCAAGGCACCGGGTTATAACGATCCCGAGACGGTCAAGCGGGAAGTTCCGGATGGCAAGCTGTGTTCGGCAGGTGACGATAAGAAAGACGGCCTGAACCGTGTTTCGGCGGATTGGTATCGGACAGATGTCATTCCTGAAAACGGAAAAATGGACGTTCGGATCATCGGTACCGCACCGCACGTCCCCAGCTTTGCCAAAGTGTTTCTCACAAAACCGGGCTTCGATCCGACCACCGCCCCCTTGACCTGGGATAAGTTGACACTGATACACACTGAGCAACTGACTGTCGCCAGGCAGGATTGGGGCAGCAGCCCACCGGCCATTTCCGGCGCCTCTGGGTATTTCCAGTTCGAAGTTCCCGTGCCTTCGGAACAATCGGGCAAAGCCACCTTGTTTGTGCAGTGGCAACGTATCGATCCGGCGGGGGAAGGGTTTTATAACTGTAGCGATATCAATATCGTCGGGGCCTCGATTCCGGAGGAGTGGTATGAACTGGGTCAGTTCATCGATCCCGTCATGGGCGATCTCAAAGCCGGAGACAAGGTCCATTTCCGAATTCTGGACAATTCGCCGCAAGCCAAGGAAGTGATTGATCTGACCCTGCCAATCACCGCAAGCAATCTGGATGCGAATATTTGGGGCAAGCAACTCAGTGACCGGATCAATCCCGCCGTTGCCAAAGTGGGAGAGAAAAACGGCGGCCGCATCGAGTTCAACCTGACTCGACCTGGTGCCAACGCTGTTTACACGCTGGAAAAAGGCTACAGCCAAGCGATGGCAATTGTTCGAGGAGAGGACCCTGGCCCTGTGGACCCGGCACCGCCAGTAGCGCGAATATCTGGCCCGGCAACACTCAAATCAGGGCAAGCCTTCACATTCTCCGGTGTCTCCTCATCGGGCAGCAACGGCCCCCTGGAGTATGAATGGGCTGTTCCGGGGATGAGACAACCGAAAAACGAACCGACCGTCAGCGGGAATGCCGAATCCGTGAGTCAGACGACTACCTTCACAGCACGCTTGAGCGTTACCGACCAGCAAAACGGCAAAACCGGTGAAGCGACATTCGACTTTACCGTCACGCCAGGAAGCGGTGGGGACTACCCGGCGTACGTTGAGGGCACCGACTATAAGGCAGGAGATATTGTGACCAACGAGGGCAAGAACTTTAAGTGCAAGCCTCACCCCTACACCGGCTGGTGTGCGGGGCCTGCCAGGGCATATGCCCCAGGCACTGGGTCGGATTGGACCCAAGCATGGGACCTGGTTCAATGAGCCGCCCGTGAAGCCGTTCAAATCAGCGCCCGGACAGCCAGCTGCCAAGCCCTGACTTAATGGCCTGAAGAGGACCCGATGTGGGAGCAAGCCCTCTCCCACATTTGGGATGTGCGCTGGTTTTAATTCAGCGCACCACACCCTCCTCCACCAACAACTTGAGAATCGCCTGAGCGCCCTCTTCAGCGCTCAGGCCCTTGAGCACCTGCCCGCCACCTCCGCTGGCCTTGGCCGTCGCTGCTTTCATACGGTCGGCGCCACTCTTGGCCTTGATCACCTTGAGCCGCTTGGGTCGCGGCTTAGCCGGAAGCAGCTGCGCTCCCGTGAATAACTCATCCTGTTCGATCTCGACTTCATGGGCTGCCAGCTCACCCCGCTGCGCCGGGCCATAGGCGCTTTGGCGAGCCTTGGGCGCCGCGTTATCCACAGTGGCGAGAAACGGCAGGCGCACCTTCAAGCGCCGCCGCTGGCCACGGGGCAACGCTTGCAGCACATGCGCCACGCCAGCCTCGATGGATTCCACCTGGGCCAACCCTACAATCAGCGGCCAGCCCAATTGTTCGGCCAACAGGAACGGCAGCATGCCCGAGCCTTCACCGGTTTCGGCCTGGCTGCCGGTGAGTACCACTTGGGCACTGGCATCGCGCAGATACTCAGTGAGTACCGGCAAGGCATCCGAGCCTGGCGGTTGCTCCAGTACCTGCAGTTGCGCCAGGCCCATGCCCAGGTAGCTGCGCAGGGTCGGTTCAGCGATGTTGCCGGCGTGCAGCACCTGCAACTTATCCCCAGCCATTTGCAGGCCCAGCTCGACGGCACGCGCATCCTGCTCCGCACGGCGTGGACGCCCGGAAGTGGGGTGGGCGCCGATGGATACCAGGCTGATTACATTGCTTGTCATGGTCATGTCCCTAAGCTGCATCGCGCTTGGCGCCGTTGCGGTAGGCCTCGACCGCATCGATCAAGGCTTGCAGTATCGCGGCGCTCTCGCCGATTACCGACAGGTCGGCACGCTTGATCATGTCGCACCCCGGGTCGAGGTTGATCGCCACCACCTTGTCACAGGCACCGATGCCTTGCAGGTGCTGGATGGCCCCGGAGATGCCCACGGCCACGTAGACCCTTGCAGTGACCCAGGTGCCGCTGGCACCGACTTGGCGATCACGCGCCATAAAGCCATCGTCCACCGCCACCCGTGAGGCGCCTTCGGTGGCGCCCAGGGCCGCGGCGGTCTGGTGGAACAGCGCCCAGTCCTTCACGCCGTTACCGCCGGAGAAAATGAACTCGGCCTCGGCCATGGGAATCGCTGCCGGGTCCACCGCCACCGCGCCGAGATCTTCGATGCGTGGCAGGCTGCGCGCCAGGCCTGTGGATAACTCTACGGGCAACACTTCATGGCGTGTATCACTGACCGGGTCGGCACATTCGGCAGCAGCCAGAATCAAGCGTGGCAGTGGTCGGGCCAAGTCTTCCTGACCTGCGCCGGCACGGCCGATGCAGGTCTGATCCTTGATTTGCCACACCCGCGTGGCCGGGCGCTCCCCGAGGCTGGCGGCAAAGCGCCGGCCCAATTCGCCACCGCCACTCCGACTGTCCGGCAGCAACCAGTGACGGGGGTTGAACTGGTTATCCACAGCACGCAGACCCTGCACACGTTGCTCGGGTGAATAACCGTCGAATTCATGGCCCTCCAGCACCAGCAGGCGGTCGACACCGGCGGTGGAAAACCCGGCCTCCTTATGTTCGCCGAACACTACCGCCAGCACTGCGCCGTCGCTGCCGGCCAATTGCCGCGCCAGACCGAGCAAGTCACGGTCGTGACTGCTCAGGCGGCCACCGACCATGTCCGGCACCACGTTGATGTAAAACGCAGGCGCTGGCACCTGATGCAGCGGCAATTGCACTTCCACTGCTGCCGTGCGCTTGGCTGCGCCGCCCTGCTGGGCGCCGCTGCGATCGATACGCTTGATGCCGTTGGGGCCGATAAAACCGACGCCATGCACATTCTTGCGGATGATCCCGTTAGGGCCCATCCAACTGTGTTGTACCGGCTGCATGGCCGCATGCAGCGGGTGCAGGCGGTTACGGGCGATCCATTCGGCCCGTGGGTCGCGGCGGATAATGTCGCTCATCAGTGCACCTCCGCAGGTTCACGTTTGATCGGGGTCTTGACCGGTGCCGGGTCCTCAAGCAAAGCGTCGGCCACCAGCTCAGCGATGTCTTTGATCAATGGCCGTGGTTCGACCACGCCCTCAAGCATCGCCGTACATTGCGGGCAACCTACAGCCACCAGCTCGGCGCCGGTTTCACGGATGTCATCCATGCGCATATCCGGGATACGTTGCTTGCCGGGAATATCGGTGATCGGCGCGCCGCCACCGCCACCGCAGCAGCGCGAACGGAAGCCCGAACGTTGCATTTCCTTGACCTCGATCCCGAGCGCCCGCAGCACTTGGCGCGGTGCCTCGTATTCGCCGTTGTAGCGGCCCAGGTAACATGGGTCGTGGTAGGTCACGCTGTTGCCTTTGTGCTGGCCCAGGTTCAGCGCACCATCGCCGATCAGCTCGGCCATGAAGGTGCTGTGGTGCTGCACGAGGTAATTGCCGTTGAACGCACCGTACTCGTTTTTCAGCACATGGAAACTGTGGGGGTCACAGGTGACGATGCGCTTGAAGCTGTACTTGGCCAGGGTCTGGATATTGCGCGTAGCCAACAGCTGGAACGTGGCTTCATCGCCCAGGCGCCGCGCAACGTCCCCGCTGTCGCGCTCCTCCAGGCCGAGTACCGCGAAGTCGACCTTGGCGGCTTTCAGCACTTTGACGAATGCGCGCAGGGTTCGTTGGTTGCGCATGTCGAAGGCACCGTCACCGACCCAGAACAGCACTTCGCAGCTGCCGTTATCGCTGAGCAGCGGCAGGTTCAAGTCCGCGGCCCAGTTCAGACGGCCGCCAGGTGCGAAGCCGCCTGGGTTATCGGTGGCGATCAGGTTTTCCAGGACTTCGGCGCCCTTGTTCGGCGTGGCGCCTTTTTCCAGGGTCAGGTGACGGCGCATGTCGACGATGGCATCCACGTGCTCGATCATCATCGGGCATTCTTCCACGCAGGCGCGGCAGGTGGTGCACGACCACAACGTCTCAGCGTCCACCAGGCCGTTGACGATCGGTTGATGAGGATTGCCGCCATGCTCGCCTATGGGTTTGCCCGGATACGGGCTGCCGGCGAACTTGGCATCGGTGCCACCGGCCAGGCCGACCACCATGTCCTGGATCAGCTTTTTCGGGTTCAGCGGCTGGCCGGCAGCAAAGGCCGGGCACGCCGCTTCGCATTTGCCGCACTGTACACAGGCGTCGAAACCAAGCAGTTGGTTCCAGGTGAAATCCTTGGGTTTTTCCACGCCCAGCGGTGCAGATTTATCGCTGAGGTCCAGGGGTTTCAACCCCGTGGAGCGGCCACCGCCAAAGCGCTCGGCGCGACGGTGCCAGGCCAGGTGCAGGGCACCGGCGAAGGCGTGCTTCATTGGCCCGCCCCAGGTCATGCCAAAAAACATCTCGGACACACCCCACAGCACGCCCACGCTCAATAGCGCAGCGAGCAGCCAACCGCCGAAGTCCGCTGGCAGGATTCCGGCCACCGGCAAGGTCACCAGAAAGAAGCTCACCGAGAAAGCCATCAGGCTTTTCGGCAGGCGCATCCACGGGCCCTTGGATAGGCGCGCCGGAGGATTGCGACGACGCAGGTAGACGAAGGTAGCGCCAACGAACATCAGTACCGAGGCCAGCAGCAGGGCATAGCCGAGGATACGGTTATGCAGGCCAAAGCCATGTACGAGAATGGCCAGCAGGGCCGACAGCACAAAGCCCAGCGCCGTGGCGACGTGGGTGTTGGCGATGTATTTGTCGCGGGCGACCACGTGGTGCAAGTCGACCATGTAGCGCTTGGGCATGGCCAGCAGGCCGCCGAGCAAGTCGACTTTGGATGCACGGCCACGACGCCACATGTTCATGCGGCGCAGGGCGCCAAGGACCGCAAGGCCCAGGGCAGCAAACAAGAGGATTGGCAGCAAGGTGTTCAACATGATGAAGCTCCCACAGACCACACAGGACTACTGTGAAACTGGCCTTGAATGTGGGAGGGGGCTTGCTCCCGATGGCTGAGTGTCAGTTGATACTGTTGTAGCTGACCCATCGCTATCGGGAGCAAGCCCCCTCCCACATTTGGACCCAGTCCCACATTGGTTCGGTGTCGGGTCAGAAATCCTTGCACAGGCGCAGGGCGTCATAGATCGCAGCGTGGGTATTACGCTGCGCCACACAGTCACCGATGCGGAACAGCAAGTACCCCTCGCCCGCCTCGCTCAGGCACGGTTGCGGCTTGATCGCGAACAGGGCTTCGACGTCGATCTGGCCCTTGTTGCGCGACCCTTCCTTGAGCCCGTAGTAGATGGCTTCGTCCGGACGTACGCCGTTTTCCACCACCACCTGGTCGACCACCCGTTCCTCTTTGGCGCCGGTGTATTCGTTCTCCAGCACAGCCACCAGCTTGTCGCCCTCGCGATAGACCTTTTCCAACATCATGTCGCCGGTCATGATCACTTCCTTGGGGTACATGCTGCGGTAGTAAGTCGGGAACGACGTACCGCCAACTGCCACGCCGGGTTTGATGTCATCGGTGACGATTTCCACCTGGCAACCTTTATCGGCCAGGAAGTCGGCCACCGACATGCCGGTGAATTCACAAATGGTGTCGTACACCAGCACGTTCTTGCCTGGCGCGACTTTGCCGTCGAGTACATCCCAACTGCTCACCACCAAACCTTCGGCGGCGCCCCAGTGTTCGTTCTGCTCGATGAACGGATGCCCGCCGACAGCCAGCACTACTACATCCGGACGCAGGTCCAGGATGGTCTCGGCATCCGCCGCCACGCCCAGGCGCAGGTCGACTTTCAAACGCGCCAGCTCCAGTTGGTACCAACGAGTGATACCGGCGATCTGGTCGCGTTGCGGGGCTTTCGAGGCAGTGGTGATCTGCCCGCCGATAAATTCCTTCTTCTCCAACAGGGTCACATCGTGGCCACGTTCGGCGGCGACCCGCGCAGCTTCCATCCCCGCCGGGCCGGCACCGACCACCACGACTTTGCGTTTGGGTCCGGTGGATTTTTCGATGATGTGCGGCACGCCCATGTATTCACGGGAGGTCGCGGCGTTCTGGATGCACAGCACATCCAGGCCCTGGTACTGGCGATCGATGCAATAGTTGGCGCCGACGCACTGCTTGATCTGGTCGATCTGGCCCATCTTGATCTTGGCGATCAGGTGCGGGTCGGCGATGTGCGCACGGGTCATACCGACCATGTCCACATAGCCGCCTTCCAGAATGCGCGTGGCCTGGTTTGGGTCCTTGATGTTCTGCGCGTGCAGCACCGGAACCTTGACCACTTCCTTGATACCGGCGGCCAGGTGCAGGAATGGCTCCGGTGGATAACTCATGTTGGGGATCACGTTGGCCAAGGTGTTGTGGGTGTCGCAACCCGAGCCCACTACGCCGATGAAATCGAGCATGCCGGTGTCGTCGTAATACTTGGCGATCTGCTTCATGTCCTCATGGGAAAGGCCGTCCGGATGGAACTCGTCACCGCACAGACGCATGCCCACGCAGAAGTCATCACCGACTTCTGCACGCACGGCTTTCAAGACTTCCAGGCCGAACTTCATGCGCCCTTCGAAGCTACCGCCCCATTCATCGGTACGCTTGTTGACCCGCGGGCTCCAGAATTGGTCGATCATGTGCTGGTGCACCGCAGACAATTCCACACCGTCCAGGCCACCGGCCTTGGCACGCCGCGCAGCCTGGGCGTAGTTGCCGATCACGCGCCAGATTTCTTCCGGTTCGATGGTCTTGCAGGTGGCACGGTGCACCGGCTCACGTACGCCGGATGGCGACATCAGGGTCGGCCAGTTGAAGCCGTCCCAACGCGAGCGACGGCCCATGTGGGTAATCTGGATCATGATCTTGGCGCCATGCTTGTGCATGGCGTCGGCCAGGTTCTGAAAGTGCGGGATGATGCGGTCGGTGGACAGGTTCACCGAGCTCCACCACTCCTGGGGGCTGTCGATGGCCACCACCGAGGAACCGCCGCAGATCGCCAGGCCGATACCGCCCTTGGCTTTTTCCTCGTAGTACTTCACATAGCGGTCGGTGGTCATGCCACCGTCGGTGGCATACACCTCGGCGTGGGCGGTACTGAGCACGCGGTTGCGGATGGTCAGTTTGCCGATCTGGATCGGCGCGAACATTGCTTCGAAAGCCATGGCAGGGTTCCTCGACTTACAACGGCTTGACGGTGAACAGCCCGTCGTCATGGCCCTCTTCGGAGCCTCCATAGACTTGTTCGGCCACAGTGCGGATGTTGCTGCCGCGCGCTTGCAGAATCTGGTCCATGGCGCCGGCAAACCAGCCGGTGAACATGTAGTCCACTTTGCGCCCGACCTTGCCGTACACATAGACAAACGCCGAGTGCTCCAGCTTGACGCTGGCGGTGCCTTTATCCAGGTCGATGTCCTGGATCTTGAACAATCCCCAGCCGCGCTGCGACAGGCGCTTCATGTAGTGCTCGAACACCGCGACACCTTCCAGGCCGTGGCATTCGGCTTCTTTTTCACACCAGTGCCAGGCGGATTTGTAGCCGGCCTTATAAAGGATTTCGGCATAGGCGTCGGCGCCCAGTACTTCTTCGATACCCATGTGGTTATTGACGAAGAAATGCCGCGGCACGTACAGCATTGGCAGGGCGTCGGAGGTCCAGACACCGGTTTCGCTGTCGACTTCAATAGGTAATTGCGGGGCGATCTTGGCCATGGAAACTTAACTCCAGAAAATTTGTTTTGATGCCCCCGCCGTCGGATGGCCGAGGGAAAAGAAGTGTCAGCGGTGGCTTATTCGCCCCAGACGTCCTTGAGCACGTTGACCCAGTTCTCGCCCATGATCTTGCGCACTACGCGCTCGCTGTGGCCGCGCTTGAGCAGGGTTTCGGTGAGATTGGGGAACTCGCCCACGGTGCGGATGCCCAGCGGGTTGATGATCTTGCCGAAGCTGGTCAGGCGGCGGGCGTAGCCCTTGTCATGGGTGAGCATTTCGAAGAAATCCTGGCCATGGCCCTGGGTGAAGTCGGTGCCGATGCCGATAGCGTCTTCGCCGACGATATTCATGGTGTATTCAATGGCTTCGGCGTAGTCGTCGATGGTCGAATCGATGCCCTTGGCCAGGAACGGCGCGAACATGGTCACACCAACGAAACCGCCATGATCAGCGATGAACTTGAGCTCTTCATCGGATTTGTTGCGCGGGTGCTCTTTAAGACCCGACGGCAGGCAGTGGGAGTAGCACACCGGTTTTTTCGATTCGAGGATCACCTCTTCTGAGGTTTTGGACCCGACGTGTGAGAGGTCGCACATGATGCCTACGCGGTTCATCTCGCCGACGATTTCGCGACCGAAACCCGACAAGCCGCCATCGCGCTCATAGCAGCCGGTGCCCACCAGGTTCTGGGTGTTGTAGCACATCTGCACCACCCCCACGCCGAGCTGCTTGAAGATCTCCACGTAGCCGAGCTGGTCTTCAAACGCATGGGCATTCTGGAAGCCGAAGATGATGCCGGTCTTGCCTTGTTCCTTGGCGCGGCGGATGTCGGCGGTGGTTTTTACCGGGATCACCAGGTCGCTGTTCTCACGGATCAGGGTCTGGCTGGCAACAATGTTATTAATCGTGGCCTGGAACCCTTCCCACACCGACACGGTGCAGTTGGCGGCGGTCAGGCCCCCCTTGCGCATGTCCTCGAACAGGTCGCGATTCCACTTGGCAATGATCAGCCCGTCGATAACGATGCTGTCGGCGTGCAATTCGGCTGGGCTCATCAGGCGTCCCCTTATTGGCGATTCATGCGCCGAATCGTGTGCCGGCGCTTTGGGGCCAGCATATGCCCAGGGATCGACGGAGCCGGGTGCAAAAACGACAGGGGAATTGCCGAAAGCGTCAATCCGCGACAAAGGCTATGTAGACATGCCTGCTGGGCGGCTGTTCTTTGTCTTACGCTTGAGCCAGAATTGCGCATCACCTGATATGAGACGGCGCAATGAAATCGATTTTCCTGGCTTTGGCACTCATCGCAACCACCGCCCACGCAGCCGAAGACACCGACAGCACACCGTGCGACGGCATCGAAAACGACAAACAGACCCTGGCCTGCGCCGCCTACAACAAAACCACTGCCGAGCAACTGCTCAAGGATAACTACCAGGGCCTGCTGGAACGCATGGGTTCGATCTATGGCAGCGACAAGACCAAGCTGGCCGACATTACCGCACGTCTGAAGGACGCCCAGCAGAAATGGGAAAAATTGCGTGACGCCGATTGCGCGGTAGATACCTTCCCGGCGGTGAACGGCAGCAAGGAATACGCGATTGCGCAGAATGATTGCCTGGCACGGATGAGTGATGAGCGGTCGGAGTTTTTGGAGTCGATTGGGCAGGAGTAAACGCTATTTGCGCGGCAAGGCCGCGCAAATAGCGTCGTTACATTCAAGCCATGAAGGGTGACTTGAACGGGCGCTTGCTCAGGGGTGGGGATGGCTCGTAGGCATAATCCAAACTATTGATTTCCATCACCTGCGAAATACTGCGCGTCCAAGGCACGATCACGTCGTGGTAATTATGCCCTGACGGCCCACCTTGCATTGGACAGTAGTGAGGTGCCAAGCTGGGCTTATCCAGCCTCATCTGCGCTTGCCAATCGGCCCAGATCTTGTCGACGAAGCAGTGATGCAGAAAAAACACCGGGTCTTCGGGTGAAGTCATCGCCAACATGTTGCCGCCAATCCACAGGTGGACTCGGTTGTGCAATTGCGAGCCAGGCGTGGTGACTTGGGGGTCGCCCCTCTGGGTAATCCACCCTTCGAGACGGTTTCTGAAACCCCGATTGAACGGGCTTGCCGTATAATTCGGCTCGTCATACAGCCCTTCGTTCATCGCCATTTTCAAGTCGGCGACCGTGGGCAGCGAATCGACCAGTTGCGAAAACTGTCGCTTCAGGCCCGGGCCCGGCAGACCGTCTTCCGGATACTCAGGAACGTCCCAATTCCCGGTTTCGTATGCAAATGGCCCATCCTGCACCCTGAACTGATCGGCAGGGTCACCATCACCGCCCATATGTTTCCATACCGGCGCATTCCAGGGATCTGCCGCGTCCAATGTCCAATCCCAGTAAGGAATCGTTACTTCGGAGCTGATACCCCTTAGCTCGGTTTCCAACTGCATCAACATCTCACGGTGCCAAGGCAAAAAGGCCGGGCCCAAGTGGGCGCCATTGCGATAGTCGGGGTCCTGGGGCTCATTGGGGTAAACCGTAGGCACCATGACCGCGTGGTGCCAATGCACGTACTTGTCATATTTGCCCTGCTTCCTGAGAGCCAACATCGCCTTGATAAAGTCGTCTAATTCATCCTCGTTCAATGTTCGAATTTCCTTGCGAATCCTCATGGTGCAACTCCTTTGTCGGAAAGATCTGGAGCCACGTAAGGCCCCGTCCCAAATCTAGGTGAGGCGCCAAACGGGATCTACTGTCAAACATGACAGTGCAGCCACTATTTCAGACAAACGGCCAACGCCTCTCCATCACGTCGACCCTGTTAAGATTCACGCTCTCTTTACCTGCTCAAGGCAACGTCCATGACCCTCTGCGGCATCGAAATCAAAGGCAGCGAAGCCATCATCGCCCTCGCCGCCCTGGACAACCAGGCGCTGACCCACGTCGCCCTGGCCACCAAGAAAATCGCCCTGGATGACGACGACGAGGCAGCTAACGTCAAAGCCTTCGCCACCCAGGTAAAGGCTTTCGTACTGGACAACGGCATCCAGCGCATCGCGATCAAGAAGCGCAGCAAGAAGGGTGAATTCGCCGGCGGCCCGACGACGTTCAAGATTGAAGGGGTGTTTCAATTGCTGGAAGGGGTTGAGGTAACGCTGCTGTCGCCGCAGACCATCAATGCGCAAAACAAGAAGCACACCTTTGACCTGCCGGCGACGCTCAACAAGTATCAGCACGAGGCGTATAAGACCGCGTGCTCATGCCTGATGAAGAAATAAACGCGATCAGCTTTTGACGCAGTGCTCCAGGCCGTACCCGCCGCCTTCGTATTCAGGACCGTAATAGTATTTAACGAAGGAGACTTTGCCTTCCGGGGTCGGTGTCACTTGTGCCACGCCCACCCCAAAGTCTTTCAAGGCCGGGTCGGTGTGGGCAAAGTAGATGCCCAGCGTATCCGAGGTGCCGGCGGCCATGCCTTCATAGCGGGACTTGTCCTCCAGGGTCAGGGTGAAGGTGTAGGCGGCGTACTTGCCAGTGCTTTGCTTGGCATCGAGCTTCATCTCGACCACGCCCTTGAAGTTGCCGATATGTTTATCCTGGCCGTTACATTCATAACGCCCGCTGTAATCGGCGCCGGTAAAAGGTGCGGGCGCCTGGGCAGCCCACAGCGGGGTGGAAACGAGGGCCATCACAGCAACGAGTTTTTTCAGCATGCCAACCTCTTGGGGTTACGTAGTGGCGCTCCTGACGTAGGCGCTTTGATTTTCAAAGCACTTGGCCAGAAGCAACATGGAGACCCTTGGACGTTAGCAGGCTCTTTCTATAGATCGTAGTTAACGGCAAAAAACAAGAAACTTCCGACAGCTTTTGTGACGACCCTTACAAGATACGTCTGACGCTGTCTTAGTGTGATGTACGACTTTTATGCCGTAGCCAATCACCGAACGACTTGTCCTCCAAGGCATAGCCCCCCCGGCTCGACTTCCACACCAGCTCCTTGTCGCGCAAGGCATCGATACACGCCTGGATGGTCTGGGTGCCCGGCACCACGTCACTGCCCATACCCTCTAGTTTCTTGCTGACCGCCGTAAGGGTGCTGTCAGTGAATGGCGCAAATGGCTCATTGGCGTGTGAACGCTCTACCATCACTTCCAACACGGCACGTTGCGGGACGGTCAGGGCGTTCCAGGCGCTTTCGAATTCGGTCCACACCCCGGCGCGTAGCAGTTCGGCGCGACTGTGCAACAGTTGGCCCAGGTTGCTCGCCTCCCCCAGTTCCAGCGCCACTTCACCAATGATGGTGCGCAGCATCTCGGGACGACGGCCTACCAACTCAAACGCTTCGTCGATATCCGCCGCTTTGAACTGGTTGGTCTTGGCCAGATGGGCGTTGAGGTGAGTCGTGTAAGCCTGGGTGAATTCCTTGCCCAGCAAGGGGAACGGCGTGATGCTGGAGCCGAAAAACGGTTGGCTTTTACCCAGCACCAAATGCGCGAGCTTGTCGCGATTAGAGCCGGTGAACACCAGGTGCAAGCCACTGCCCTCGCCTTCACGGCCCTGATTGAGCTGATCCCGCGCGGCCTTGAGCGCGAACATGGAGTTAAGGCCAGCCTCAGTGGTCAGCGCGTGTTGCGCCTCATCGATCACCAGCACCACGGTTTTTTCGGCGGCGCTGTGGAGTAATTCCAGCGCTTGCGTAAGCGTCGCCCCGGCCGGTAATTGCGGCGTGGTGAAATCCCAGGACAACGTGCGTAGAAAACTGAGTTTTTCGATACCGATATTTTTCGCCAGCTTGCGTACACCCTTTTCAAAGGGCACCAAGGCACCGGCGATAGCACTGGCGATCAGGTCTGCAGGATCTTTTTCCTTGTCGGCCCACAGGTCGACATACACAACCAACCAGCCACGGGCCTGGCATTGCGGGACGAGATCTTCACGCAGAAACGTACTTTTGCCCGTACGGCGCGGAGCCGCGAGAAACAGGCCAGAAGTGAAATCCTGAATACCGGCCCCCACCAGGCCATCGGCAATGCTGCTTGCCAAGGTGGGGCGGCGGAACACAAAGCCGCTGTGCTTGGACATGGTTTTATACTCAATTATGAAACGGACTATAAATTATAGCCGAGAGTATAATTAACTATAATTGCCCGTCAAACCGCCTCCCGTCGCCGATCCTCTCTCGGGCACTTGGCAAACCTGGCTCGATAGCTACGGGTGAAATACGACGGCGACTCAAACCCGCACGCAATGCTCACCTCCAGCACACTCATGCCGCTCTGGCGCAGCAGTTTCCGGGCTTTCTCCAGGCGCAGGCCGAGGTAGAAGTTGCTCGGCGTATCGTTCAGGTGCAGACGAAACAGCCGTTCCAGCTGGCGCCGGGTAACCTTGATCGCCTCGGCCAGGGCCAGGGTGCTCAGGGGCGGCTCAGTGTGTTGCTCCATCTCGCCAATCACCTGCACCAACTTCTTGTTGTTGATGCCATAGCGCGTGGCGATCTGCATGCGCTGGTGGTCTTTGCGTGGGCGGATGCGCCCCAGTACGAATTGCTCCGAGACCTGGATCGCCAACTCCGGGCCGTGTGCCTGGGCGATCAGGTCGAGCATCAGGTCGATGGACGCGGTACCACCGGCGCAGGTGATGCGGCGGCGGTCGATTTCGAAGAGTTCCTGGGTCACGCTCAGGTGTGGATAGGACTCCTTGAAGGCGTCGATGGCTTCCCAGTGCAAGGTCAGGCGGTGACCATCGAGCAGGCCGGCCTCGGCCAGCACGCAGGCACCGGTGTCGATGGCGCCGAGGGTCACGCCGTCATGATCGAGACGGCGTAGCCAGTGTTCCAGCATGGGAGTGGCGAACTGAAGAGGTTCGAAGCCGGCCACCACCAATAACGTCGCGCCTTTTTTCAGCGGCTCCAGCGCGGCGTCAGCGTTGACCGACATGCCATTGCTCGCCAGCACCGCGCCGCCATCGGCGCTCAATATATGCCAACGGTACAGCTCGCCGCGAAAGCGGTTGGCAACCCGCAACGGTTCCAGTGCGGAGATAAAGCCGATGGCCGAAAAACCCGGCATCAGCAGGAAGTAGAAATCCTGGGACATGGTGGCGCTCTCGTAGTACGGGCAGCGTGGTCACTGTGATACGCCAGTTCAACCGGCCATTCAAGAGCACAGGTCGCTGCAGTGCAAGAGTCGGTCGCCGCCGTGCGTTTTGTTGGCACTCAAGCTGCGTAACTTGATGCCACGGCGCACAAAGACGCCGGACCCCACAATAACGACCTGCCGAGGGATCCACCATGAACCGACTGATCAGCCGCTGTGCGCTTGCACTCAGCGCAAGCGCTATTTTGAGTACCCACGTCATGGCAGCGGACGCCGCTTCTTGCCAGAACGTGCGCATGGGCGTGGTGAACTGGACCGACGTAATCGCCACCAGCGCCATGACTCAAGTGCTGCTCGACGGCCTCGGCTACAAGACCAAGCAAACCAGCGCCTCCCAGCAAATCATCTTCGCCGGGATCCGCGACCAGCGCCTGGACCTGTTCCTCGGCTACTGGAACCCGCTGATGACCCAGACCATCACGCCGTTCGTCGATGCCAAGCAGGTCAAGGTCCTCGACAAGCCCAGCCTGGAAGACGCCCGCGCCACCCTGGCGGTGCCCACCTACCTGGCGGACAAGGGGCTGAAAACCTTTGCCGACATCGCCAGGTTCGAAAAAGAGCTGGGCGGCAAGATCTACGGCATCGAGCCAGGCTCAGGCGCCAACACCCAGATCAAGGCGATGATCGCCAAGAACCAGTTCGGCCTGGGCAAGTTCCAGTTGGTGGAGTCCAGCGAGGCCGGCATGCTCGCCGCCGTGGACCGCGCCGTGCGGCGCAAGGAAGCCGTGGTGTTCTTCGGTTGGGCGCCGCACCCGATGAACATCAACGTGGCGATGACCTACCTCAGCGGCAGCGAAGATGCCCTGGGCCCGAACGAAGGCAAGGCCACCGTCTGGACCGTAACCGCGCCGACCTATGCCCAGCAGTGCCCCAACGTGCACAGACTGCTGACCAACCTGACCTTCACCGCCGCCGACGAGAGCCGGATGATGCAGCCGCTGCTGGAACACAAGGACGCCATTGAATCCGCCCGGCAGTGGCTCAAGGATCACCCGCAGGACCAGACGCGCTGGCTGGAAGGCGTGACCACCTTCGACGGCAAGCCGGCTGCGACCAACCTGCAATTGACCAGCAAATAACCCATTTCTTCTCACCGCTTCGCAGCCCGTAACGGCTGCGAACGGCACCACCACGCCCGTAAGGAACCACCCCATGAACCACGACGTCATCATCACCTGCGCACTCACCGGTGCTGGCGACACGACCGCCAGAAGCCCCCACGTGCCGGTCACGCCCAAACAAATCGCCGCTGCTGCAGTAGAAGCCGCCAAGGCCGGCGCCACCGTGGTGCATTGCCATGTACGCGATCCGCAAACCGGCAAGTTCAGCCGCGACGTGGCGCTGTACCGCGAAGTGATGCAGCGCATCCGTGAGGCCGACATCGACATCATCGTCAACCTCACCGCCGGCATGGGTGGCGACCTGGAAATTGGTAGCGACGAGAACCCGATGGAATTCGGCCCCAACACCGACCTGGTCGGCCCGTTGACCCGCCTGGCCCATGTGGAGGAACTGCTGCCGGAGATCTGCACCCTGGACTGCGGCACGCTCAATTTCGGCGACGGCGACACCATTTACGTGTCCACCCCGGCGCAATTGCGGGCCGGTGCCAAGCGTATCCAGGCGCTGGGCGTAAAGGCCGAACTGGAAATCTTCGACACCGGCCACCTGTGGTTTGCCAAGCAGATGATCAAGGAAGGCCTGCTCGATAACCCGCTGTTCCAACTGTGCCTGGGCATCCCCTGGGGCGCGCCGGCCGACACCACCACCATGAAAGCCATGGTCGACAACCTGCCCGCCGACGCGGTGTGGGCCGGCTTCGGGATTGGCCGCATGCAGATGCCGATGGCCGCTCAAGCGGTGCTGCTGGGCGGCAACGTACGGGTCGGCCTGGAAGACAACCTGTGGCTGGACAAAGGCGTACTCGCCACCAATGGTCAACTGGTGGAACGCGCCAGCGAAATCCTCAGCAAGCTGGGGGCACAGGTCATGACCCCGGCCGAGGGCCGAATCAAGATGGGCCTGACCAAACGCGGTTAAAAAATGTGGGAGGGGGCTTACCCCTTCCACATTGAGCTGATTCCAAAACAGAACCTTGAATACTTCAGGAAATTCGCCAATGAGCTTTATTACTGAAATCAAAACCTTCGCTGCCCTGGGCAGCGGTGTAATCGGCAGCGGCTGGGTATCCCGCGCCCTGGCCCACGGCCTGGACGTAGTGGCCTGGGACCCGGCGCCCGGAGCCGAGATTGCCTTGCGCAAACGCGTCGCCAACGCCTGGGGAGCCCTTGAGCAACAAGGATTGGCGCCTGGTGCATCTCAAGACCGTCTGCGCTTTGTGAGCACCATCGAAGAATGCGTCAAAGACGCCGATTTCATCCAGGAAAGCGCTCCGGAACGCCTGGAGCTGAAGCTGCAGTTACACAGCCAGATCAGCGCGGCGGCCAAGCCTGATGCACTGATCGGTTCGAGCACGTCCGGGCTGTTGCCGAGTGAGTTCTACGAAGATTCCACACACCCGGAACGCTGCGTCGTCGGCCACCCGTTCAACCCGGTCTACCTGCTGCCACTGGTGGAAGTGGTCGGCGGCAAAAACACCGCCCCCGAAGCGATCCAGGCTGCAATCAAGGTGTATGAAGCCCTCGGCATGCGCCCGCTGCATGTGCGCAAGGAGGTGCCCGGGTTTATTGCTGACCGCCTGCTCGAAGCGCTGTGGCGCGAGGCGCTGCATCTGGTCAATGACGGCGTGGCGACCACCGGCGAAATCGATGACGCGATTCGCTTTGGTGCCGGCTTGCGCTGGTCGTTCATGGGCACCTTCCTCACCTACACCCTGGCGGGCGGCGATGCCGGCATGCGCCACTTCATGGCGCAGTTCGGGCCGGCGTTGCAGTTGCCGTGGACTTATCTACCAGCACCTGAACTGACCGACAAATTGATCGATGATGTGGTCGATGGCACCCGTGACCAATTGGGCAGCCACAGCATTTCGGCGCTGGAGCGCTATCGTGATGATTGCCTGCTGGCGGTGCTGGAGGCGGTGAGAACCACCAAGGCCAAGCACGGCATGACCTTCGCCGAATAACAGGACCCTAATAAATGCCCGCATTGACCACCTATACCACCCAAGTCCTTGCAGATTGGGTCGACTACAACGGCCACCTGCGCGACGCGTTCTACCTGCTGATTTTCAGCTACGCCACCGACGCGCTGATGGACACCCTGGGCCTGGACAGCGACAACCGGGACGCCAGCGGCCACTCGCTGTTCACCCTGGAGCTGCACCTGAACTACCTGCACGAAGTGAAACTCGACGCCGAGGTGGAGGTGCGCACCCAACTGATCGCCCACGACGCCAAGCGCCTGCACCTCTACCACAGCCTGTATCGAGTGGGCGAAGACCGCGAGCTGGCAGGTAACGAACAGATGTTGCTGCACGTTGACCTCGCCGGCCCGCAGGCGACGCCGTTCACTGCGGCCACGCTGGAAAAACTCGCCGCCATCAGCACCGAACAGGCCGAGCTGCCAAAACCTGCACTCCTCGGCCGCGTCATCGGTTTGCCGGTCAGGAATTGAGCAAAAAAAAGCCCCGGTCCAGCCGTGACTGGATCGGGGCAGAGTGCCTTGTGTGAGCCGTGCATCCCGAGGGTGACCAAACCGTCAAGCTGCGTGCCTGGGATTGAGTGTGCCGAATCCTTCTAAAGGTGAGTGACCCGAAAACGACCTGTTCATAGCCATCCGAGCCATTCGTTGATTCTGCCCTTGCCGACCGGCCGGGGCCCTACCAGAATCCAAGTCAGTTCCCGCTCCCTACACCAGGATGAACGTCATGATGCACGCGGATTTGATTGACCAGGATGACCTGCTGAGCCAACTACGCTCGCTGGGTTTTGAAGTGTCCAGCGGTACCACCGCCGAGCAGGCTTGCGAGTGTGCGGTGCGCGGTTTGAGCGAGGCGCGAGCCAAGGCGCTCAAGGGCATGGTTGAAAAGATGTACAGCGGCAGTGCGACGATTTTGCCGGCGGTAAGGCAGGCGATCGACAAGCAGTTGTTGCCGGCTTTGATGCAGTTCAAACAGAACTCAGGCGTCTGACAGATCGCTATCGGGGGCAAGCCCCCTCCCACCTTTGGAATGCATTCCCCTGTGGGAGGGGGCTTGCCCCCGATGCAGGCGACCCGGTTTAAAGCCTTACACTGGCAAACGTCGATTCATTCCTGGCCTGGCTCAACGCCGACATCGGCCCCGACAACGGTGATAGCACCAACGCCTGGGGAATCGGCATCATCGCCACCTGCTGGGTGGTATTGGAGCCGACGCGCTCATCCCGCGGCGGTATGCCGAAGTATTCGCGGTAGCACTTGGAGAAGTGCGGCGTGGAGACAAACCCGCACACCGACGCCACTTCGATGATCGACATCGGCGTTTGCTTGAGCAATTGCCGCGCGCGGATCAGGCGCAGCTTGAGGTAGTAGCGCGATGGCGAACAATGCAGGTATTTCTGGAACAGCCGCTCCAACTGTCGACGCGACACGGCGACATATACCGCCAGTTCATCCAGGTCGATCGGCTCTTCCAGGTTGGCTTCCATCAGCGCGACGATTTCCTGCAGCTTCGGCTGGTTGGTGCCGAGCATGTGCTTGAGTGGCACGCGCTGGTGATCCTGTTCGTTGCGGATGCGCTCGTACACAAACATCTCGGAGATAGCCGCCGACAATTCACGCCCGTGGTCGCGGCTGATCAGGTGCAGCATCATGTCCAGCGGCGCGGTGCCACCGGAGCTGGTGAAGCGGTTGCGGTCGAGAGTGAACAGGCGTGTGCTCATGGACACCCGCGGGAAGGCTTCCTGCATCGACGCCAGGCATTCCCAGTGCACACTGCAATCAAAACCGTCGAGCAAACCCGCGCAAGCCAGCGCCCAGCTGCCGGTACACACCGCGCCGAGACGTCGGGACTGGCGCGCCTGGCTTTGCAGCCACGACACATGTTCACGAGTGACGGTGCGTTGGATACCCACGCCGCCGCACACGATGACAATGTCCAGGGCCGGCGCTTTATGCATGGAGGCATCGGGGGTGATCTGCAGGCCATCGCTGGCCCATACCTGGTTGCCGTCGACGCTCAGGGTCGTCCAGCGATACAGCTCGCGCCCGGACAACTGGTTGGCCATGCGCAGCGGTTCCACTGCCGAAGCCAGGGAAATCAGCGTGAAATTGTCCAGCAGCAAAAAGCCGATGGATTGAGGCGCACGGTTCTGGGGTTGGGCCCCGGAGTTGAACGACGTCATCGCGGTATCTCCTCACACAAAGCGGGTGTTGGCCTCAGGCGAGGCTCTTGTTATGGCGGTCATCCTCAGGAAGGCGACGCTTTGAATTGATAGAGCAAATGCCATGCCTAAATTGGATGGCTATTCAATAACTCCTGAAAACGACCTGTTGACGCGTCTATATAAGCCCGCACCTGGAGTGCCCGGCAGGTCGCATAACGAGTGATGTTCAAGGGGTGTGAGCAGATCGGTAGCACTTGTGGGAAGGCGCTTTGCGAGCGTAGGAGAAGTCTGTCACCCAAAGCACATTGCTCCGGTGATCGTGTAGGAATAGTTCGGAAGCTACTTATCTATTTGCGACGCGCTAAAAGGTGGCGTTTTTGGCTCGGGTGTTCACTTTATGAGCAGTGTTGACCGGACCACCGCTATCGGGAGCAAGCCCCCTCCCACACTTGACCGAGTTCCAACATGAGAATGTGGTCAAAAATGTGGGAGGGGGCTTGCCCCCGATGCAGGCGACTCGGTCTCAGCACTCAACAGCACTCACCGCCAACCCACCCCGCGAAGTCTCTTTGTACTTGTCATGCATATCCGCGCCGGTATCGCGCATGGTGCGGATCACCCGGTCCAGCGAGATGAAGTGCTGGCCGTCGCCACGCAGGGCCATTTGCGCCGCGTTGATTGCCTTGACCGCCGCAATTGCATTGCGCTCGATGCACGGCACCTGCACCAGCCCACCCACCGGGTCGCAGGTCAGGCCGAGGTTGTGTTCCAGGCCAATTTCAGCAGCGTTGCACACCTGCTCCGGCGTGGCGCCAAGAATCTCGGCCAAGCCGGCCGCGGCCATGGCGCAGGCTGAACCGACCTCGCCCTGGCAGCCAACTTCAGCCCCGGAGATCGAGGCGTTCTTCTTGCACAGAATGCCCACCGCTGCGGCGCCGAGCATATAGTCGACCACGTTGGCTTCGGTGACTTCCTCACTGAATTTCATGAAGTAATGCAGCACCGCCGGAATGATCCCCGCCGCACCATTGGTCGGTGCCGTGACCATGCGCCCGCCGGCAGCGTTCTCTTCGTTGACCGCCAAGGCGAACAGGTTCACCCATTCCATGGCGCTCAAAGTCGAGCCGATCACATTGGGTTTGCCCAGTTCCTGCAAGCTGCGGTGCAACTTGGCCGCGCGGCGGCGCACGTTCAAGCCGCCGGGCAGGATGCCTTCGTGCTTGAGGCCCTGCTCCACGCAATCCTGCATGGCGCGCCAGAGCTTCATCAGGCCACTGCGGATTTCCTCTTCGGAGCGCCAGGTTTTTTCATTTGCCAGCATCAGCTCGGCGACGCGCAGGTTATGGGTCTTGCACAGCTGCAACAGCTCCACTGCGCTGGAGAAATCGTAGGGCAGCTCGGTGCGATCCATGTCCGCCACTCCGCTCTGGGCCTGGGCCTCATCCACCACAAACCCACCGCCGACCGAATAGTAGGTATCACGGTGCAGTTCGCCATCATCGCCCCATACCACCAGGGTCATGGCATTGGGATGAAACGGCAGGTTTTCGTCGAGCAGGCGCATGTCCCGCGCCCATACGAAAGGCACCGGCAGGCGACCGTCGAGCAGCAGAGTGTCGGTTTCGCGCAGGGTGTGGATGCGCACGCCGATCTGTGATGGGTCGATTGCGTCGGGCCACTCGCCCATCAGGCCCATGATGGTTGCGGTGTCGCTGCCATGGCCGATGCCGGTGGCCGACAGCGAGCCGTAGAGCTGAACTTCGACGCGCCGCACCTGTTCCAACACGTCACGTTCACGCAACGCCTGGACGAACAACGCCGCGGCGCGCATGGGGCCGACGGTGTGAGAACTCGAAGGCCCGATGCCGATCTTGAACAGGTCGAAAACACTGATAGCCATTGCGGTAGAACTCCTCGATAAGCACGGCCAGGCTTGAACGAGGTGCTACGCTCAGATCGCCCAGATGGCGGCATCATCAAGCTTTTGTCGCCGCTCACGGCGTCTCACACCGACGCATCCATGCTCACCAGCGTCGCTCGCGTGCGAACGCCTGTTTCGGCCGTTTTTTGCGGTGCAGAGGGGTAAAAACAGCGGTTTCACCTTCGGAAAAATCTGTAAGCGACGTCATCGGTACTGGATGCGACCCTCCCTGTACTGGATACGACGCCCCCTGTAGGCGTCAGATTTTCACTGGTACATGATCAGTTCCGACTCGTTTGCAAGGCACCGTGCCAGAGCTGTTGTCGCACGCTCCAACCGCAACACTTATAAAGCGCGGCAAATGCCGCCAGAAAAAACACAGGAGTCTAGCCTTATGAAAGCTTCACCCTCGTTGTTGTTGGCCGCCATGTTGAGTCTGCCAGCCCTGGCAAACGCTGCAGAACCGGAACAGTGCAAGACCGTCAACTTCTCCGATGTCGGCTGGACCGACATCACCGTCACTACCGCGACCACCAGCGAAATCCTCAAGGGCCTGGGCTACAAGCCGCGCACCACGATGATTTCGGTACCAGTGACCTACAAGTCCCTGGCCGACGGCAAGAACATGGACATCTTCCTCGGCAACTGGATGCCGACCATGGAAAACGACATCAAGCAGTACCGTGATGCCGGCACCGTGGAAACCGTACGCGCCAACCTGGAGAACGCCAAGTACACCCTGGCGGTGCCCGAGGCGCTTTACGACAAAGGCCTGAAAGACTTCGCCGATATTGCCAAGTTCAAGGACGAGCTGGGCGGCAAGATCTACGGGATCGAGCCGGGTAACGACGGCAACCGCACTATCCAGACCCTTATCGACAAAGACGCCTTCGGTCTCAAGACCGCAGGGTTCAAAGTAGTCGAGTCCAGCGAAGCCGGCATGCTCTCCCAGGTCGAACGCGCCTCCAAGCGCAACCAGGCCATCGTGTTCCTCGGCTGGGAACCGCACCCGATGAACACCCGCTTCAAGATGAAGTACCTGACCGGAGGGGACGACTCGTTCGGCCCCAACTACGGCCAGGCCACCATCTACACCAATACCCGCAAGGGCTACACCCAGGAATGCAGCAACGTCGGCCAGTTGCTGAAGAACCTGGTGTTCACCCTGAACATGGAAAGCACGCTGATGGGCAATGTGCTGGACGACAAAATGAAGCCCGACGCCGCCGCCAAGGCGTGGCTGAAAAAGAACCCCCAAGTGCTCGACACCTGGCTTGCAGGCGTCAACACCGTCGATGGCAAACCAGGGCTGGAGGCCGTCAAAGCCTACCTGGACAAGTAACCACTATCCCGGGCCGTTAAGCCGGTCCGGGATGTTTCCCCCCTTCGCATGTGGACATTCACTACCATGCTGACTGAACAGAAAATCCCACTAGGCCAGTACATCGCTGCCTTCGTCGAATGGTTGACCCAGAACGGTGCCAACTACTTCGATGCAATCGCATCGACACTGGAAACGATGATCCACGGCGTGACGTTTGCGCTGACCTGGTTCAATCCGCTGGCATTGATCGGTCTGATTGCGCTGCTGGCTCACTTTATCCAACGTAAATGGGGCCTGACGGTCTTCGTCATCGCCTCCTTCCTGCTGATCCTGAACCTTGGGTACTGGCAGGAAACCATGGAAACCCTCGCCCAGGTGCTGTTCGCCACCCTGGTCTGCGTGGTCATCGGTGTGCCGCTGGGCATTGTTGCCGCGCACAAGCCGATGTTCTACACCATGATGCGGCCGGTACTCGATCTGATGCAGACTGTACCGACCTTCGTCTACCTCATCCCTACCCTGACCCTCTTCGGGCTGGGTGTGGTGCCTGGGCTGATTTCCACGGTGGTGTTCGCGATTGCCGCGCCGATCCGCCTGACCTACCTGGGTATCCGCGATGTACCGCAAGAGCTGATGGACGCCGGCAAGGCCTTTGGCTGCTCGCGCCGCCAGCTGCTCTCGCGTATTGAACTGCCCCACGCCATGCCGAGCATCGCCGCCGGCATTACCCAATGCATCATGCTGTCGTTGTCGATGGTGGTGATTGCCGCACTGGTGGGTGCCGACGGCCTCGGCAAGCCGGTGGTCAATGCACTCAACACGGCCGATATCGCCCTGGGCTTTGAAGCGGGCCTGGCCATCGTGCTGCTCGCCATCATGCTCGACCGTATCTGCAAACAACCCGACGCTAAAGTAGGGGGTGATGCATGAGCATTATCCGATTCGACAAAGTCGATGTGATCTTCTCCAAAGACCCACGCGAGGCGCTCAAGCTGCTGGACCAGGGCATGAGCCGTAACGAAATCCTGAAAAAGACCGGGCAGATTGTCGGCGTCGAAAACGCCAGCCTGGATATCGAGAAAGGCGAGATCTGTGTGCTGATGGGCCTGTCGGGCTCCGGCAAGTCGAGCCTGCTGCGCTGCATCAACGGCCTCAACATCGTGAGCCGTGGCCAGCTGTTTGTGGAGCATGAAGGACGCCAGATCGACATCGCCTCCTGCACCCCGGCCGAGCTGAAAATGATGCGCACCAAGCGCATCGCCATGGTGTTCCAGAAGTTTGCCCTGATGCCCTGGCTGACGGTGCGCGAAAACATCAGCTTCGGCCTGGAAATGCAGGGTCGCCCGGAAAAAGAACGACGCACCCTGGTGGATGAAAAGCTCGAACTGGTGGGCTTGAGCCAATGGCGCAACAAGAAACCCGATGAGCTGTCCGGCGGCATGCAGCAGCGTGTCGGCCTGGCCCGCGCGTTGGCGATGGACGCCGATATCCTGCTGATGGACGAACCCTTCTCGGCCCTCGACCCACTGATTCGCCAGGGTCTGCAAGATGAACTGCTGGAACTGCAACGCAAGCTGAGCAAGACCATTGTGTTCGTCAGCCACGACCTCGATGAAGCGCTCAAGCTCGGCAGCCGGATCGCGATCATGAAAGACGGCAAGATCATCCAGTACAGCGTGCCGGAAGAAATCGTGCTGAACCCGGCGGACGACTATGTGCGCACCTTCGTCGCCCACACCAACCCGCTGAACGTACTGTGCGGGCGCAGCCTGATGCGCACGCTGGATAACTGCACGCGGGTCAATGGTTCGGTGTGCCTGGATCCGGGCGGCGATTCATGGCTGGACCTGGCTGAAGGCAACACCATCCAGGGCGCACGCCAGAACGGCGTGGTGATGAATTTGCAGAACTGGGCACCGGGGCAAGCGGTGGAAGATTTGGGTCGGGTACCGACGCTGGTGGATTCGAATATCGGCATGCGCGATGCGTTGCAGATACGGTATCAGACGGGGAACAAGCTGGTGCTGCATGACAACAACAAGGTGGTAGGGATCCTGGGCGACAGTGAGCTCTATCACGCCCTCCTGGGCAAAAACCTGGGCTGACAAACACTGCAAAACAACTGAAGAAACTGGGTCAATGTAGGAGGGGGCTTGCCCCCGATAGCGGTGTATCAGTAACAGATGTACTGACTGACACACTGCAATCGGGGGCAAGCCCCCTCCCACATTTGGACCCAGTGGTGTCAGCAAGGACACCACTGGCTTTCAACTATCAGCTATAGACCCGGCCAAGGAGCTGCCGATGGCTTTCGAACTGATCGAGCACATCCCGGGTAATCTGTTCCTGGGTGAAGCCCATCAGGTCATATTCCTGCGGCCCATTATGCAGGTACACCTCGGCACGGTAGTAACGGGTGCGTTCTTCTTCAGGCAGGTCAGCCGGCGCCGCCGAGTAACCATCCAGGCTCACCTCGTAGACAAACGGGTTGCCCTCTTGCATCTCGATACGCACGCCGATGCAGCGCTTGGATTTGCCCAGCAAGGTCTGCACCTCCAAGCCTTGCTCACGCAGCGCAACCGCCGCTTCTTCCAGCGCCGGCGTTACGTGCTTGTCCATAAAGCGCTGCACGGTGGCCTGGCTCGGTTGCAGGTCCAGGGCGGTCAAGCGCTCGCTGAAACCACGGCGGCCACGCTCAGCCAGTTGCGCCTGTTCCAGTTCTGTCGCCACATCCTGGCGCATGGCCTTGTGCAAACCGAACATAAACAGGATCAGCACCACCGAAAACGGCAGCCCCGCCAGCACGACCATGGTTTGCATGGCTTCGAAGTTACCGGCAAACAGCAGGCCGATGGTCACCAGGGTGATCACCACCGACCAGAAGATCCGCAACCAGTGCGGCGCATCTTCATCCACATTGCCGCCTTTGCAGGACAGGTTGGCCATCATCACCGCGCCGGAATCCGCCGGGGTCAGGAACAGTACAAAGCCTACGAAGATCGACACGCCGATGACGACTTTCGACGCTGGGTAATGCTCAAGCAGTTGGTAGATGGCCATGGACGGTTGCTCCAGCGCCGTCTTGCCCAACTCCACGGCACCATGGTTCAACACCAGGTCCAGCGCCGAGTTACCGAAGATCGACAGCCATGCCAGGGTAAAGCCCAGCGGGATCAGCAAGACGCCGGCCACCAGCTCACGCACGGTACGACCACGGGAAATACGTGCGATGAACATGCCCACGAATGGCGCCCAGGAAATCCACCAGGCCCAGTAGAACAGGGTCCACAGGCCCATCCAGCGTTCGGTCTTGGCACCGTCGCCTTCATACACATAGAGGTCGAAGGTTTTCAGGATGATGCCGTTGAGGTAATCGCCGGTGTTCTGCACCAAGCCGTTGAGCAGGTGCAGGGTCGGGCCGAACAGCAGCACGAAGATCAGCAAGCCGCTGAACAGCACGATGTTCAGGTTGGACAGACGGCGAATGCCGTTTTCCACACCCGACACAGCGGCGATGGTCGCCACGGTGCTCATCACGATGATCACGATCAACAGGTTGGTATTGCTGTGCTCCATGCCGAACAGGTTTTCCAGCCCCGAGGACACCTGCATCGAGCCGATCCCCAGGTTGGTCACCAGGCCCAGCAGGGTCACGAACATACCAAAACCGTCTACCGCGTGGCCCGCCGCGCCCTTCACCCAACGCTCACCCACCAGTGGGTACAGCGCCGAACGCAAGGCCAGCGGCTGATTGTGACGGTAGGCAAAGTACGCTACGGCCAGGCCGACCAGTGCATAGATCGCCCAGCCGTGCAGGCCCCAGTGCAGGAAGGTCAGTTGCAGCGCCTGGCGGGCCGCACCATTACTGGCCGCAGCGCCCTCGGGCGGGTTGAAGTAATGATCCAACGGCTCGGACGCACCGAAATACAACAGCGAAATACCGATGCCCGACGAGAACAACATGCCCGCCCAGGCGCCGTAACTGAAGTCCGGGGTGTCGTCTTTACTACCCAGTTTCAATTTTCCGTAGGACGAAAACGCCAGGCCGACCACAAACACCAGGTAGGCGGCGATGACCACCATGTAGTACCAGCCAAAGCTTTTGGAAAGCCAGGCCTGGGCGACGCCGAGCATGCGCCCGGCCTCCTGCGGGGCGATGATCAGGATGGCGGTCAATAACAGAATCAGCGCGGTGGAGGTGTAGAACACCCAACCGTTGACCCGGACCTTTTCCGGCGGGGTCTTTATAAGAGAGGCAGAACTCATGGCGCAGATGCTCCAGGCAGTGCGAGAGAGAAACACAAGGCAGCGGTTATCCCGGGACATCGATTTTTCGGCAGTCGACGGACGGGTGTTATAAAGACACCCCGAAAATTCTTGAGCCGCCGAGGCGGTGATCAGGCTCTGATATGGCCTGTTTCAAGGGTTTTGCAGGTGTCAGCGGTTGCGGCCAGCAGGTAGGAAACATCTGTAGGTAGCGACCATTTGTCGCAGATCTTATTCTTTGTTGATTGAACGTTCAATCAAAACAAAATAGACTGGCCCTCAAGCCGACGGACGTTCTTCGCCCATCGGCAGGCCTAAGGAGAGGTGCTACATGCCCAAGGTCGGTATGCAACCCATACGCCGCCAGCAGTTGATCGAAGCCACATTGACGGCCATCGATCAGGTCGGGATGGGAGATGCCAGCATTGCGCTGATTGCGCGTCTGGCCGGCGTCTCGAACGGCATCATCAGTCACTACTTTCAGGACAAGAACGGCCTGATCGCAGCGACCATGCGTTATCTGATGAATGCGCTGATCGAGAACGTCCAGGAACGCCGGCGCGCCTTGAAGGATGACAGCCCACGGGCCCACCTTCAGGTGATCATCGAAGGCAACTTCGACGCCAGCCAGGTCAACGGCCCGGCAATGAAAACCTGGCTGGCCTTCTGGGCCACCAGCATGCATCACCCGTCATTGCACAGGTTGCAGCGGATCAACGATCACCGCCTGTATTCCAACCTGTGCTGCCAGTTCCGCCGTGCGATGCCGTTGTCCGAGGCTCGCAGCGCAGCCCGCGGCCTGGCGGCGTTGATCGACGGTTTATGGTTGCGCGGCGCTCTGTCGGGAGACGCTTTCGACACGGAGCAGGCGCAACGGATCGCTTACGAATACATGGATTTCCAATTGGCCAAGCAGGTGAGTTAGAGCCCTTATAAACGCTCAACCCCTGAACGTCCGCCGCTCAGTGTTGCCACAACCCCATGGCCCACTGTTCGGCGGGTAACGCCAACCACTTATGCACTTGCGAGGACTTTATGGCCCGTTTCGACCTGCAAAAACTCTACATTGACGGCGGCTACAGCGACGCTGGCAGCGATGCCACCTTCGAAGCCATCAACCCGGCTAACGGTGAAGTTCTCGCCCAAGTGCAACGCGCCACGAAAGAAGACGTCGAGCGTGCCGTAGTCAGCGCTGAAAAAGGCCAGAAGGTCTGGGCTGCCATGACCGCCATGGAGCGTTCGCGCATCCTGCGTCGTGCTGTCGACATCCTGCGCGAGCGCAACGATGAGCTGGCCGCCCTGGAAACCCTGGACACCGGTAAAGCCTTCTCCGAAACCAAGTATGTCGACATCGTCACCGGCGCCGACGTGCTGGAATACTACGCCGGCCTGGTGCCCGCCATCGAAGGCGAGCAGATCCCGCTGCGCGATACCTCGTTCGTCTACACCCGCCGCGAGCCCCTGGGCGTGGTCGCCGGTATCGGCGCATGGAACTACCCGATCCAGATCGCCCTGTGGAAATCCGCCCCGGCCCTGGCCGCCGGTAACGCGATGATCTTCAAGCCAAGCGAAGTCACTTCGCTGACCACCCTGAAACTGGCCGAGATCTACACCGAAGCTGGCGTTCCAGCAGGCGTGTTCAACGTCTTGACCGGCAGCGGTCGTGAAGTCGGCACCTGGCTGACCGAGCACCCGCGCATCGAGAAAGTCTCGTTCACCGGCGGCACCGACACGGGCAAGAAGGTCATGGCCAGCGCTTCGAGCTCCTCGCTCAAGGAAGTGACCATGGAACTGGGCGGCAAGTCGCCGCTGATCGTGTTCGAAGATGCCGACCTGGATCGCGCCGCCGACATCGCGATGATGGCCAACTTCTACAGCTCCGGCCAGGTCTGCACCAACGGCACCCGTGTGTTCGTGCCTAAGCACCTGCAGGCTGCGTTTGAAGCCAAGATCCTTGAACGCGTTGCGCGCATCCGTGTGGGTGACCCGCAGGACGACAACACCAACTTCGGCCCGCTGGTCAGCTTCGCCCACATGGAAAGCGTGCTGGGCTATATCGCCAAAGGTAAGGAAGAAGGCGCCCGCCTGCTGTGCGGCGGCGATCGCCTGACCGACGGCGACTTCGCCAAGGGCGCCTTCGTGGCCCCGACCGTGTTCACCGACTGCACCGACGAGATGACCATCGTCCGTGAAGAAATCTTCGGCCCGGTGATGAGCATCCTCACCTATGAAACTGAAGAAGAAGTGATCCGCCGCGCCAACGACACCGACTTCGGCCTGGCTGCGGGCCTTGTGACCAAGGACCTGAACCGCGCCCACCGCGTGATTCATCAACTGGAAGCGGGTATCTGCTGGATCAACGCCTGGGGCGAGTCCGACGCCAAGATGCCGGTCGGTGGCTACAAGCAATCCGGTGTGGGCCGTGAGAACGGCATCAGCTCGCTGAACAACTTCACCCGCATCAAATCGGTACAGGTTGAGCTGGGCGACTACGCCTCGGTGTTCTAACACCCGAGCCTTGTATTGCCTATAAGGCCGCCATCGGGGGCAAGCCCCCTCCCACCTTTGACTGTGTGAACCCGATCAAATGTGGGAGGGGGCTCGCCCCCGATGAGGCCTGACCTGACTAGACTTCAAAGAGGGTGCATCCAATGTCCCAAGAATACGATTACATCATTGTGGGTGCCGGCTCCGCCGGTAACACCCTGGCGACCCGTCTGACCGAAGACGAAGGCGTCACCGTTTTGCTGCTGGAGGCCGGTGGCCCCGACTACCGCCTCGACTTCCGGACCCAGATGCCAGCTGCCCTGGCCTTCCCGCTGCAGGGCCGCCGCTACAACTGGGCCTACGAAACCGATCCAGAGCCACACATGGACGGTCGTCGGATGGAATGCGGCCGCGGCAAGGGCCTGGGTGGTTCGTCGCTGATCAACGGCATGTGCTACATCCGTGGCAACGCCATGGACTACGACAACTGGGCGAAGCTGCCGGGCCTGGAAGACTGGACCTACCTCGACTGCCTGCCGTATTTCCGCAAGGCCGAAACCCGTGACATCGGGCCCAACGATTACCACGGTGGCGAAGGCCCGGTCAGCGTGACCACGCCGAAAGCGGGCAACAACCCGCTGTTCCACGCCATGGTCGAAGCCGGCGTACAAGCCGGCTACCCGCGTACCGAAGACTTGAACGGTTACCAGCAAGAAGGCTTCGGCCCGATGGACCGTACCGTCACGCCGAACGGCCGTCGCGCCAGCACCGCACGCGGTTACCTGGACACGGCTAAAAAGCGTTCGACCCTGACCATCGTCACCCACGCCCTCACCGACAAAGTGTTGTTCGAAGGCAAGCGAGCCGTAGGCGTGCGCTACCTGATCGGTGCCGCCGAAGAGCGCGTCGAAGCTCGTGCGCGTAAAGAAGTGCTGGTGTGCAGCGGCGCAATCGCTTCGCCACAACTGCTGCAACGCTCCGGCGTCGGCCCGGCCAAACTGCTGGAAAGCCTCGACATCCCGGTGGTCCACGACCTGCCAGGCGTCGGCGAAAACCTGCAGGACCACCTTGAGCTGTACCTGCAATATGCGTGCACCCAGCCGGTGTCGCTGTACCCATCATTGCTCTGGTACAACCAGCCTGCGATTGGTGCCGAATGGCTGTTCAACGGCACCGGCATCGGCGCCAGCAACCAGTTCGAAGCCGGCGGCTTTATCCGTTCGCGTCCGGAATTCGAATGGCCGAACATCCAGTACCACTTCCTGCCGGTGGCGATTAACTACAACGGCAGCAACGGTGTGAAAGAGCACGGTTTCCAGGCACACATGGGCTCCATGCGTTCGCCAAGCCGTGGCCGCGTGCAACTGAAGTCGAAGAACCCACGGGACTACCCGAGCATCCTCTTCAACTACATGGCCACCGAGCAGGACTGGCAGGAGTTTCGCGATGGCATCCGCCTGACCCGTGAAATCATGCAGCAGCCGGCACTGGATCAATACCGTGGCCGCGAAATCAGCCCGGGTATTGAAGTGCAAACCGATGAGCAGCTCGACAAGTTCATCCGCGAGCACGCCGAAACCGCGTTCCACCCGTCCTGCTCGTGCAAGATGGGCACCGACGAGATGGCCGTAGTGGATGGCGAAGGCCGCGTGCATGGCATGCAGGGTCTGCGTGTAGTCGATGCGTCGATCATGCCGATCATCACCACTGGCAACCTGAACGCGCCGACGATCATGATCGCCGAGAAAATCGCCGACAAGATCCGTGGCCGCAAGCCGCTGCCGCGCAGCAGCGCCGACTACTACGTGGCAGGCGATGCGCCGGTGCGTGGCAAGCCGATGCGTGAAGTAGGCCCTACTGCGCAGTAACTGATACACCGCGGCGCCTGATATCGCAGGCAAGCCAGCTCCCACATTTGACTGTGTTCACAAATCAAAATGTGGGAGCGGGCTTGCCCGCGATGAGGCCCGACCCGACACCGCAAGCCCCCCGCCTACACTTTCCTTGATCAGCTCTGCGCCCCGGCCTACTCTGTTGGCCTGCCGCGCGCCGAGCCGCCCACAAGGAAGGTCCCATGTTCGAACACCACGCCCCCCTCAAACAGCACTTCAGTGCCCTGCGCACCCGTGCCGAATTCTTCTCCCTGCGCTACGTACGCGAATCCGGTCAGTACCTGTCGGTACGCAAGAACGTCGCCGAACCACCACATCTGAGCCACGATGAAGGCGCCATGCTTACCGTGCGTCTCAATGGTGTGGAAGCCTATGCCGCGACCTACGACATTTCCCTTGCCGGCCTGCAAGCGGCCCTTGAGCGCGCCGAACAGCAAGCCCGGCTGATCCAGCCCCACGCCCTGCTCGACCTGCACCAGCAGCCGGTTTCCAATGAAGTCGCCGACTACCTGTCTCCGGACCTTGATCAGCCCTTCCCGTCCCTGAGCGACTGCTACCAATTGCTCGGCGATGAATCTGCCGCCGTGCCCAAGGATGAACGCCTGGTGACTTGGGAAGTCAGCCTGGGCACCACCCATGTTGAGCAGATCTACCTCAACAGCGCCGGCGCGCAATTGCGCCAGGCTCAGCGCTTCGTCTTTCCTGGCCTGAGTGTCACCGCCTTCGACGGCAACGACAGTCAGACCCGAACCCTGGGCGGTACCAACTTCGGCCAGCAAGGCAGTGCCGGCGTGATCCAGCGTTTTGGCCTGGTTGGCGCTGCCAGCCAGGTGGCCGACGAAGCCCTGCAATTGCTGCTCGCACCGAACACGCCCCACGGCCCACGTGATCTGCTGTTGATGCCTGACCAGATGATCCTGCAGATCCACGAATCCATCGGCCACCCGCTGGAGCTGGACCGTATCCTCGGGGACGAGCGCAATTACGCCGGCACCAGCTTTGTGAAGGCCAGCGACTTCGGCCATCTGCAATACGGCTCACCTTTGCTCAACGTGACCTTCGACCCGGACATCCCCGAACAACTGGCCAGCTACAGCCACGACGACGACGGCAGCCGCGCCAGCAAGCAATTCCTGATCCGCGACGGCCTGCTGCTCAAGCCCTTGGGCGGTGCGCTGTCGCAATTTCGCGCCAACCTGCCAGGCGTCGCCAACAGCCGCGCCTGCAGCTGGAACCGCCCACCCATCGACCGCATGGCCAACCTGAATATCGAGGCCGGCGATAAAAGCCTCGCGCAACTGGTGGGCGGCATCGAACACGGCATCCTCATGTCGACCAACCGTTCGTGGTCCATCGACGATGCGCGCAACAAGTTCCAGTTCGGCTGCGAGTGGGGCCAGTTGATCGAAAACGGCGAACTCAAGGGCGTGGTGAAGAACCCCAACTACCGGGCGATTTCCGCACAATTCTGGCGCAAGCTCAGCGCCGTCGGCGATGCCAGCACTTTCAAGGTATTGGGCACGCCGAACTGTGGCAAAGGCGAGCCCAACCAGGTGATCCGCGTTGGCCATGCATCGCCGGCCTGCGTGTTCAGTAACGTCGACGTATTTGGGGGAGATGCCTGATGGATAACTTCAAGGCATTGGTGGACTGGCTCAAGCAAGCCATCACCGACAAGGAACAATTTCACCTCGGCTACGCGGATGAGTCGTCCGAATTCGTGCGCTTCAATCACGCCAAGGTACGCCAGGCCGGACAGGTGCAACAGGCCAGCCTCAACCTCAAGCTGATCGACGATGGTCGCCATGCGGACCTTGGCATCACCTTGTCCGGCGAGGCTGAACTGGACCGCCAGCGGCTCGCCGATGGCCTGGAACAACTACGCCAGACCCTGCCGCTGCTGCCCCAGGATCCGTACCTGCTGCTCAACCACAACGCCTGGCAAAGCCACAACGAACAATTGCGACCGCTGCCGGACATGGCGCAAGTGCTGCAAGACATCAGCCTGGCTGCCGAAGGCGTAGACCTGGTCGGCTTCTACGCAGCCGGGCCCATCAGCCGTGGGTTCGCCAGCTCCGAGGGTGCATTCGGCTGGCATCGGGCCAATAGCTTCAACTTCGATTTCAGCCTGTTCCACGCCAATGGTGAAGCGGTAAAAGCCAGCTACGCCGGGCACACCTGGAACAGCGCCGAATTCACCGCCCGCTTGCAGCAAGCGCGCGAGCAGCTGGCGTTTCTCGGTCGCCCGCTGCACAACCTGGCGCCCGGCCAGTACCGGGCCTACCTCGCCCCGGCAGCGCTGGAAGAAATCATCAGTATCATCACCTGGGGAGGGTTTTCCGCCCAGGCCATCGCCAGCAAGAGCAGTTCATTGCAGCGCCTGTATGCCGCTGAGCAGTCGCTGAGCCCGCTGGTGACAATCGATGAGCAGATCAGCGGCTCCCTGAGCCAGGCGTTTTCCACAGAGGGCTACCCGCGCGAGGACGTCACCCTGATCGGCGCCGGCAAGGCGCTAGGCCAACTGGTGAATTCGCGCAGCGCCGCCGAATACGGCTTGAGCGCCAACGGCGCGAGCAGCGATGAATCGCCCAGCGCCCTGCAGATGGCGCCAGGCAGCCTGGCCCAGGCCGATATCCTCAAGCAGTTGGGCACCGGCCTGTATATCAGCAACCTGTGGTACCTGAATTATTCCGACCTGCCGGCGGCACGCCTGACCGGCATGACGCGCTTCGCCACGTTCTGGGTGGAAGACGGCGAGATCAAGGCGCCGGTCAGCACCATGCGTTTTGATGACAGCGTCTTCCAGTTGCTCGGTTCGCAATTGGAAGCGCTGACCGCTGATCGGGAGCTGCTGCTGTCGGCCAGTACCTACAGCCAGCGCAATACGGCCTCCAGCCTTCTGCCTGGCGCCTTGGTAAAACGCCTGACGCTGACCTTGTAAGCACCGGCTCCCTATGGGAGCGGGCTTGCTCGCTCCCACATTGGACTGCATCTCTCCTGTGCGGCCTGTTGTCGCCTGCAAAAAACCTCGATATAACGGTTAGTGGCCACCCGCCACCCCACCCACGAGAGCACGACCTTGCCTGGGAAAGGGCAAGCTGGAGCGTTGACATGAACCATGGAAGTTTTGTCATTGAAAAGCTGGTCAAGCACTACAACGTTCATGTTGAGCAACTAGGAAACAATCCTGAAAAGAAAACCGTACTGATGGTCAACGGCGCGCTCTCCACCACCCGCTCCTTTGCCCGTACCAGCAAATGCCTTGCCGAGCATTTCAATGTGCTGCTGTTCGACCTGCCCTTCTCAGGCTATTCACGCGAACACAACACCGACCTCGACCTGGTCAACAAGGATGACGAAGTACAAATCCTGCGCGCCCTGGTGGAACGCTTCCAGGTCAACCATCTGGTGTCGGCCTCGTGGGGCGGCATCTCCACGCTGCTGACCTTGGCGCACAACCCGCCCTCCATCGAAAGCTCGGTGGTGATGGCCATGGCGCCCAACCTCAACCAGGCCATGCTCGAATACGTGGAGCGCGTGCGCGTGTTGATCGAGGCCGATGACAAGTCTGCGGTCGGTCACCTGCTCAACGAAACGGTCGGCAAATATCTGTCTCCCCGCCTCAAGCGCAACAATCACCGGCACCTGTCGAGCATGGCCACCACTGAGTACCGCCAGGCGCGCTTTCATATCCACCAGGTACTGGACTTGGGCGATGGCAACTACTTGCCCACACTCCAGCAGATTAAAACCCCAGTGCACTTTCTCAACGGCACACTGGATGAATACACTCCGGCCACGGACGCCCAATTGTTCAAACAGTATGTAGGCCGCAGCAGCTTCGCCGTCGCCGCACACACTGGCCATCTACTGGACCTGGAGTCCTGCGAGGCGGCATTGGCAGTGCACCGCGCGTTGTTGGATTTTCTAGTGGGCGAGCATGCAGCGTTATCGGACTTAGATGAACCACCAGTGGGAAAAAACTTAAGGGTTAGCGCATAATCGCCAACACATAGCCTGCTAATCAAAGGGTCTCCATGCCGAATCGCGCCCCTCTCGATGCCAAGACCGCCCGCTGGCTACCCTGGGTGGTAGCGATTGCCTTCTTCATGCAGTCGCTGGATGGGACGATCCTCAACACTGCGCTGCCGGCCATGGCCCGGGACCTGGCGGAAAACCCGTTGCGCATGCAGGGGGTGGTGATCGCCTACATGCTTACCGTCGCCTTGCTGATTCCTGCGTCGGGCTGGATCGCCGACCGCTTCGGCACCAAGAAAATCTTCTTTGGCGCGATCATGCTGTTCAGCATCGGCTCGCTGCTGTGTGCATTGTCCAGCAGCCTGACCATGCTGGTGGGCGCACGGGTGATCCAAGGCTTGGGCGGTGCGCTGATGCTGCCGGTAGGGCGCTTGGTAGTACTGCGGGCTTATCCGCGCTCCGAGCTGGTACGCATCATGGGCTTCATTACCATCCCCGGCCTGCTCGGCCCATTGCTGGGCCCGACCATGGGCGGCTGGATGGTGCAATACCTGACCTGGCACTGGATCTTCCTGATCAACCTGCCGGTGGGCATGATCGGTTGCTACGCCGTGTGGAAGTTCATCCCCGACCTGCGCGGCAGCGAACGCACGCGCTTCGACGGCCTGGGTTTCCTGCTGTTCGGCGCAGCCATGGTGTTGATCACCATCGCCATGGAGGGCCTGGGCGAACTGCACCTGCCGCACCTGCGGGTGATGTTGCTGCTGTTCGGTGGGCTGGCGTGCCTGGCGGCGTACTGGTTGCGCGCCGGGCATATCGATAGCCCGTTGTTCTCCCCGATACTGTTCAAGACCCGCACCTTTGCCGTGGGCATTCTCGGTAACCTGTTTGCGCGGCTGGGCAGCGGCGCATTGCCGTTCCTGGTGCCGCTGCTATTGCAGGTGGCGCTGGGCTATTCGCCGTCGGAAGCCGGGATGAGCATGCTGCCGCTGGCGGCGGCGGCGATGTTTGCCAAGTCCGTGGCCAGGCCGCTGATCGAGCGCCTCGGCTACCGCATCGTGCTGACCGGCAACACCTTGGCCCTGGGCCTCATGCTGGCGAGCATGGGCCTGGTCGGCGAGCACACGCCCTACCCGCTGCTGTTGGCCATGCTGGCGGTCCTGGGGGCGATCAACTCCCTGCAATTCACGGCAATGAACACCGTGACCTTGATCGACCTCGACGACGCCCAGGCCAGCAGTGGCAACAGCTTGCTGTCGGTGGTGGCGCAATTGTCCCTGAGCCTGGGCGTGGCCTGCGCCGGTGCATTGCTCGGCGGCTTTACCGCCGAGGCGGGCAACGACGGGGTGGAAAGCGTGCTCGGGGCCTTCCAGCTGACCTTCCTCACCGTGGGTATCATGGCGATGCTGGCGGCGGCGATCTTCCTGCAATTGTCGCCAAAAGACGGCAAACGAGTGGTCAGCCGCGAGCACGATATCGAGCACTGACGGGCTTCTCGTCTAGAACTTGCAGGGAAAATCCCACGGGGCTGGTACACTACGCGACATTTTGTTTTGCAGAGCCAGTCCCGTGACTACCATCGCCACCGCTTTTAATACTTTGCCCCTGTCCGCCGCCATGCTGGCTAACCTCGACTCGCTGGGGTATGTCGAGATGACGCAGATCCAGGCGCAAAGCTTGCCGGTGATCCTCAAGGGGCTGGACCTGATTGCCCAGGCCAAGACCGGCAGCGGCAAGACCGCCGCCTTCGGCATCGGCCTGTTGAACCCGATCAACCCACGCTACTTCGGTTGCCAGGCACTGGTGATGTGCCCGACCCGTGAGCTGGCCGACCAGGTCGCCAAGGAAATCCGTCGCCTGGCCCGTGCCGAAGACAATATCAAGGTGCTGACCCTGTGCGGCGGCGTGTCCCTCGGCCCGCAGATCGCTTCCCTGGAGCACGGTGCCCACGTGATCGTCGGCACCCCGGGCCGTATCCAGCAGCACCTGCGCAAAGGTTCGCTGGTACTGGATGGCTTGAACACCCTGATCCTCGACGAAGCCGACCGCATGCTCGACATGGGTTTCTACGACGCCATCGAAGACATCATCAGCAAGACCCCGCCACGCCGCCAGACCCTGTTGTTCTCGGCCACCTACCCGGTGAGCATCAAGCAACTGGCGTCCAAGTTCATGCGCGCGCCCCAGCAAGTGAAAGCCGAAGCGTTCCACTCCGATGACCAGATCGAGCAGCGCTTCTACGAGATCTCCCCGGAAGAACGCATGGATGCGGTGACCAAGGTCCTGGCGCACTTCCGCCCGGCTTCCTGCGTGGCGTTCTGCTTCACCAAGCAGCAAGTGCAGGAAACTGTCGACCACCTGACAGCCAAAGGCATTTCCGCCGTCGGCCTGCACGGCGACCTGGAACAACGCGACCGTGACCAGGTACTGGCGATGTTCGCCAACCGCAGCACCTCGGTGCTGGTGGCTACCGACGTGGCTGCCCGTGGCCTGGACATCGACTCGCTGGACATGGTGATCAACGTCGAACTGGCCCGCGACTCGGAAATTCACATCCACCGCGTCGGCCGCACCGGTCGTGCCGGAGAGACCGGTATCGCCATCAGCTTGGTGGCGCCGTCCGAAGCGCACCGCGCCCAGGCCATCGAGCAACTGCAGAAGTCGCCACTGAACTGGGACCAACTGGACAACCTCAAGCCGCAAAGCGGGGGCCCGCTGCTGCCGCAGATGAGCACCCTGTGCATCGCCGCCGGGCGCAAGGACAAGGTCCGCCCAGGCGACATTCTGGGTGCATTGACCGGTGAAGCCGGCATTCCGGGCGCCCAGGTCGGCAAGATCGCAATCTTTGATTTCCAGGCATTCGTGGCCGTGGAACGCGGGATCGCCAAGCAGGCGTTGCAGCGTTTGAATAATGGCAAGATCAAGGGCCGATCGTTGCGCGTGCGGATCTTGTAAATATCTCGCACACCAATGGAGATTCAAATGTGGGAGGGGGCTTGCTCCCGATAGCGGAGTCTCAGTCAATATAGATGTGACTGAACCACCGCCATCGGGAACAAGCCCCCTCCCACATTTGACTGTATTTCAATTCAGAATTTGTATGAGGACACCGTCTTGCGCTCGACCGAAGTTGTGATCATTGGCGCCGGCGCCGCAGGCTTGATGTGCGCACTGACCGCCGCCGGGCGCGGGCGCAAGGTGATGCTAATCGACCACGCCAACAAAGCCGGCAAGAAGATCCTGATGTCCGGTGGTGGCCGCTGCAATTTCACCAATATGTACACCGAGCCGGCCAACTTCCTTTCGCACAATGCACACTTCTGCAAGTCGGCCCTGGCGCGCTATACCCAGTGGGATTTTATCGCGCTGGTCGCCAAGCACGGCGTGCCCTACCACGAGAAGAAACTCGGCCAGCTGTTCTGCGACAACAAGTCCAGCGACATCCTCGGCATGTTGCTCGATGAGTGCATCCAGACCGGCGTGAGCCTGCACCTGGACACCTCCATCGAGGCAATCGCCAAACTCGAAAGCGGTTATCAGTTGCAGACGACTCTGGGCGAGTTGCGCTGCGAGTCGTTGGTCATTGCTACCGGCGGCTTGTCGATCCCGACACTGGGCGCCACCGGTTTCGGTTACCAAGTGGCCAGGCAATTCGGCCATGAACTGTTGCCGACCCGCGCCGGGCTGGTGCCGTTCACCATCACCGACCAGCTCAAGGAGTTGTGCAGCGAGTTGTCCGGCACCTCGGTGGATTGCCTGGTCAGCTGCAACGGCCAGAGCTTTCGCGAGAACATGCTGTTCACCCATCGCGGCCTGAGCGGGCCGGCGATTTTGCAGATCTCGTCTTACTGGGAATCCGGCGACACACTGGAGATCAACCTGTTGCCCGATCATGACGCCCATGACTGGCTGCAACAGCAACAGGCCGAGCATCCCAACAGCGAGCTAAAGACCCTGCTGGGGGAAATTTTCACCAAGAAGATGGCCAACCTGCTGGCCCAGAGCTGGTTCGAATCCAAACCGATGAAGCAGTACACCCATGCTGAAATTGCCGATATCGCGCAAAAGCTTGGGAGCTGGCAACTCGTACCGGCCGGTACCGAGGGCTATCGCACTGCCGAGGTAACCTTAGGTGGAGTGGATACGCGGGAAGTGTCGTCCAAGACCATGGAATCACTGAAAAGCCCTGGCCTGTACTTCATCGGCGAAGTGCTGGATGTGACCGGTCACTTGGGCGGGTTCAACTTCCAGTGGGCCTGGGCTTCGGGCTACGCAGCCGCGCAATATGCCTAACGCAACACAGTAAAATGTGGGAGGGGGCTTGCCCCCGATGGCGGTGTATCAGTCACCTGATGAGCTGGCTGACACAATGCTATCGGGGGCAAGTCGAATCGTCGCACCGCCCCTCCCACATTGGTTTTGTAGTGATCTTGAAAAATTTGCTGTTGGATGTGATCACCACCCTTGCCGTGGCGTCCTTGATAGCTCAATTTAGCGACACTGTCCCGGAAGACTCCAGACTTCATGTCATCGACCTCGTTCAAGCAGTCCATGCGGCGCCTGTGGGCGCTGGATAAATTCAGCTACAGCGTACGGGTGTTCATCGCCCTCACCGGCAGCATGGCGCTGTGTTGGTACCAGGATGAAATGACGCTGCTGATCCCGCTGTTCCTGGGGATTATCGCCAGCGCCCTGGCCGAGACCGATGACAGTTGGCAAGGCCGTCTCAACGCCCTGGCGGTGACGCTGGTGTGTTTCAGCATCGCTGCGCTGTCGGTGGAGTTGCTGTTCCCCTACCCGTGGATCTTTGCCCTGGCCCTGGCCCTGGCCAGTTTCTGCCTGACCATGCTCGGCGCGTTGGGTGAGCGCTATGGCGCGATTGCCTCGGCCACCTTGATCCTGTCGGTCTACACCATGATCGGCGTTGACCAGCGTGGCGGCGCCGTCACCGACTTCTGGCATGAACCGTTGCTGCTGGTGGCCGGCGCCGCCTGGTACGGGGTGCTGTCGGTGCTGTGGCAGGTACTGTTTTCCAACCAACCGGTGCAGCAAAGCCTGGCGCGATTGTTCCGTGAGCTGGGGCGTTACCTCAAGCTCAAGTCATCCTTATTCGAACCGATACGCCAGCTGGATGTGGAAGCACGCCGCCTCGAACTGGCCCAGCAAAATGGCCGGGTGGTCGCGGCATTGAATGCGGCCAAGGAAATCATCCTGCACCGCGTCGGCAACGGTCGGCCGGGCTCGAAGGTCAGCCGCTACCTGAAACTCTACTTCCTGGCCCAGGACATCCACGAGCGCGCCAGTTCCTCCCACTACCCCTACAACGCCCTCACCGAAGCCTTCTTCCACAGCGATGTGCTGTTCCGCTGCCAGCGCCTGCTGCGCCAGCAAGGCAAGGCGTGCCAGACCCTGGCCGAGTCGATCCAACTGCGCCAGCCATTCATCTATGACGACAGCTTCGCCGAAGCCCTGGGCGACCTCAACGCCTCCCTGGAACACCTGCGCATCCAGAGCAACCCGGCCTGGCGTGGCCTGTTGCGCTCGTTGCGCGCCTTGGCGGCCAACCTGTCCACCCTCGACCGCCTGCTGGGCGATGCCAGCAACCCCGACGCCCTGGCCGACGCCACCGACAGCAACCTGCTGGACCGCGCCCCGCGCAACCTCAAGGAAATGTGGACGCGCCTGCGCACCCAACTGACCCCCACCTCGCTGCTGTTTCGCCATGCCCTGCGCCTGTCCCTGGCGCTGACCATCGGCTACGGCACCCTACATGCGATCCACGCGTCCCAGGGTTACTGGATCATCCTCACCACCCTGTTTGTCTGCCAGCCCAGCTACGGTGCTACGCGGCGCAAGCTCGGCCAGCGCATCATCGGTACCGCCATCGGCCTCACCGTGGCCTGGGCGCTATTCGACCTGTTTCCCAACCCCGTGGTGCAATCAATGTTCGCCATCGCCGCGGGCCTGGTGTTCTTTATCAACCGCACCACGCGCTACACCCTGGCCACGGCGGCGATCACCCTGATGGTGCTGTTCTGCTTCAACCAGGTGGGCGATGGCTACGGGCTGTTCCTGCCGCGGCTGTTCGATACCTTGCTCGGCAGCCTGATCGCGGGGCTGGCGGTATTCCTGTTCCTGCCGGACTGGCAAGGCCGGCGCCTGAACAAAGTGCTGGCCAATACCCTGACCTGCAACAGCATCTACCTGCGCCAGATCATGCAGCAATACGCCGCCGGCAAACGCGACGACCTGGCCTACCGCCTGGCCCGCCGCAACGCCCACAACGCCGATGCCGCACTGTCCACCACCCTGGCGAATATGCTGATGGAGCCGGGACACTTCCGTAAGGAAGCCGATGTGGGCTTTCGCTTCCTGGTGCTGTCCCACACCCTGCTCAGCTATTTGTCAGGGCTGGGTGCGCACCGCGAAACCCAACTGCCGGCCGATGTGCGCGAGCATTTGATCGACGGCGCCGGGCACGCCCTGGCATTGAGCATCGATGAAATCGCCAGTGGGCTGGCGAATAAACAACCGATTGCGATTCAGAGTGATGCCGAAGAAGCGTTGGCGGCAGAGCTGGAGCAAATGCCCGATGAGATCGACGAAGGGCAACGGTTGGTGCAGACGCAGTTGGCGTTGATTTGCCGGCAGTTGGGGCCGTTGCGTACCTTGGCTGCGCATTTGATCAAAGATACCAGCGCGGCTTAGGCCGCTAACGGGAGCAAGAACGCTACATCCCATGCGCCTTCATCAACCGCGCATAACTGCCATCAGCCTTCATCCTGGCAATCTCCCGGTCAAAACCGGCGACGATCTGCGCATGCTCGGGGTTCTTCAGGCTGACCAGGATGTGCAGGCTGTTCTCGCTCAATGGCTTGCCCACAAACACCACGGCATCGCGCACCCGCGGCGACTCCCGCGCCAGGTAATAGCGCGCTACGTATTCATCCTCCAGCGTCAGTCGCACACGCTGCGCCGCCAGCATGCGCACGGCCATGGCGAAGTTGTGCACTGGCACTTTCTGCAACTGGGTGTCTTGATCGAATGCCGCCGAGTAGGCATAACCGCGCACCACGGCGATGGCCTCGTCGTGCAGTGCGTCCAGGCTGTGATATTCGATGGCATCGTCGCTACGCTTGAGAAAGCGCACACGGTTAAGCAAGTACTCGCCGGAAAACTGCCCCAGGTGCGTGCGGTCCTCGTTATACCAGGCGTTGATCAGCACGTCGTAGCGCCCATCCCCCACGCCCTTCAATGCGCGCGCCCAGGGCACCTGTTCAAAATCACTGGCGTACCCTGCGCGGGCCAGGGCCGTACGGACGATATCAGTAGCCAGGCCGCCATTGACCAAGGTGGCATCAGTAAACGGTGGCCAACCATCCGCCACCAGGCGCAAACGTTGTGCCAGCGCCGGTTGCGCCAGCAGCAGCACTGCGATCAAAGCAACGGCACGAGTCAATCGCGGCATGCTTAAAGTCCTTGGCGGGCAGGCGATGGCCTGATAACAGTAGCTCATCAATGAGCTTGCATTGCAGATTACACAAAGAAGCCCGCGGCGCATGCACAGAATGATGGCAAATTGACGCCATTCACAAAATGGCCGATTTTAGACAGCAGCGCCCGTCGCGCTTACTATCCCTGGCAGGTCTTTATAAGAGCGCACATCATGACGGTTGATTGGGTCTGCAAACATCACGACGACTTGGGCAAGGAACAGCTGTACGCCATCTTGCGCCTGCGCAGCGAGGTCTTCGTCGTCGAACAAAAATGCGTCTACCAGGACATAGATAGCCAGGACCTGGCAGGGGATACTCATCACCTCATGGCCTGGCAAAATGATGAGCTGGTGGCCTACCTGCGGTTACTCGACCCGGAGTCCCAGGGCGGCGATGTGGTGATTGGCCGCGTTATCGTAGCAAAGGTGGCACGGGGCAGCGGGCTGGGGCATCAAATGATGGAAGAGGCGCTCAAGCGCGTTGAGGATATCTGGCCGCAAACACCGGTTTACCTGTCGGCGCAGGCACATTTGCAGAGCTATTACGGACGGTATGGGTTTGTGGTGGCGGGCGAGGAATACCTGGAAGACGATATTCCACATATCGGTATGCGGCGGGCTTGAGGGCCTCATCGGGGGCAAGCCCCCCCTGCCTCAGGGATAACCCAGCACTTGCTTGATCGCCGCAAGATTGGCCTCGATCCACCGCCGATCAATCGCGCCCCACTCACGAATTCGATAATTCCCCGCGTGGTTGCGCGCTCCCTCTTGCTGCTCAAACTCGCAGACGATATCCAGGTCCGCCAATGCCGCAATCGTGTCCTGGGCCGTACGCCGGGGCATGCCGGTGGCTTCGGTAAGCGCCGGCACACTGCTGGCCGACTGGCTGTCGATCAGGTACGCCACGTAAAGGCGGCGGTAGAAGCTGCTTTTGGTCTTGCTCACATCCATGGTCAGTCGCCTTATGGTTAGGGCTTACCCTGCAAATCGCGCCAGGTGAGGTACACACGCAGGTCGAATTCCACCTGATGGTAGCCCGGCAGCATGTATTCGCAGAGTTTGTAGAACGCCTTGTTGTGGTCCGACTCCTTGAAGTGGGCCAGCTCATGCACCACGATCATGCGCAGAAACTGCGGCGCCGCCTCCTTGAACAGCGAAGCGATGCGAATCTCCTTCTTGGATTTGAGATTACCGCCCTGCACCCGCGAAATCGTAGTGTGCAAACCCAGGGCGCGATGAGTCAGGTCCAGCCGGTTGTCGAACAGCACTTTATCAATAGCGGGTGCGTTGCGCAGGTGCTCCTGCTTCAAGGCCAGGGCATAGGCGTACAGGGCCTTGTCGCTCTGCACGGCGTGGCGTTCGGGGTAACGCTGTTCCAGGTAGGCGCCCAACTGGTCTTTGGCAATCAGTTGGCGCACCTGCTCCTGGAGCGCAGCGGGATAGGCCTGGAGGTATTTCAACGCGGTCATGGGGTCTGCAACGCAATTCGGACGGGCGCCAGTGTAGCCAATTCAAGGCAAATGAGGGTACGACCAACCGGCAACGTCCTCGGCCATCAATGGCGCCGCCGCCCACGGCCCCTGGATATGCGTGCAACCATTGGCTCTGAGCCACTGGATTTGCTCAAGGGTCTGCACCCCCTCGGCAATCACCAGCACATCAAAATGCCCACACAACTGGATGATGCTGCGTGCCATCGCCGCATCCCGTGTCGAACCGGGCAGGCGCGCCACCAGTTGCGGGTCAAGCTTGAGCGTGTCGAACTGCAAGTCCCGCAAATGGGCCAATGAACAGTGACCTGAACCAAAGTCATCCAGGGCAATACGCACCCCAATCCGGCGCAGTAGTTGCAGCTGTTTGGTAGACTCCTCCAGGTTACTCATCAGGCAGTTCTCGCCGATTTCCACCTCCAGTTGCCGCCCCTGCAGCCCATATCGCTCCAGGATCTGCTGCAGTTGGCTGGCCAGGTTGGGCATATTGAACTGGCTGCTGCTCAGGCTCACGCTCAGCACCAGCTCAGGGTCGAAGACGCCCTGCCAGGCCTGGCGCTGGGCAGCGACTTGCTGGTAGATCCAGGCGCTCAACTGGCTGATCAACCGCGCCTCTTCCAGCAGCGGCAAGAACAAACCCGGCGGTACATCGCCGACGCTCGGATGCTGCCAGCGCAACAACGCCTCGACGCCGCGCAAACGTCCATCCACGATACAAACCTGCGGCTGGTACACCAGGGTGAAATCCTTGTTTTGAATGGCGGTGCGCACGCTGTCTTCAAGCATCAGCCGCGAACGGGCACGGCCGTTCATTTCCTGGTCGTAGTAACGATACTGCTGACGGCCGGCCCGCTTGGCTTCGTACATCGCAATGTCCGCCGCTCGCAACAGGCCGTTCAGGTCCGAGCCACAATCCGGGAACGTCGCAATCCCGATACTGACCCCGAGCATTACCTCCAAACCGTCGACCTGCTGGCACACAGACACCCGCTCGATGAGCTTTTCCGCGATCTTCGCCGCCTGTTCGGGAAATTCCAGCTCAAGCAACGCGGTGAACTCGTCCCCGCCCATGCGCCCGAGAATGTCGTAGGAGCGCAGACAGGCCTGCATCTGTTCCGACACCCAGCGCAGCACTCGGTCGCCAGCGTCGTGGCCCAGCGTATCGTTGACCCGCTTGAAGCCATCCAGGTCCAGGTACAACAACACCAGCGCCTGCTCGTTGCGTTCGTTGCGCAACAAGGTGTTCTCTACCGCCTGATGGAATCCACGACGATTGAGCAGCCCGGTCAACGGATCGGTCACGGCCTGGAATTCCAGTTGCTGATGAAGATGGCGCACTTCGGACATGTCCAGCACCGTTACGACCATAGCCTTCTGCTCGGCAGGCAATGGCGCACAGGACAATGCCACCGGCACCTGCTGGCCACGCCCGGTGCGCAAAATGGCGTCATGCTGGCGCCACGTCTCGCCCCTGCGATACGCCTCGTACATTGGGAAGCCCAACCAGGCGGGCACATGGGGTTTTTGCAGGAAACTCAGGAAACTTTCGCCCTGCAGCTCAGCCATCGTGGCGTTCAGCAAACGCGAGATAGCCGGGTTGGCGTACTCGATCACACTGCCTTCGCCCACCACCAGGATGCCCTCGGCAGCGTTATCCAGTATCGAGGCATTAAAGGCCCGGGCCAGCTCCAGGTCATGGCTCAGGCACTGCAAGGCACGGCGGTTGCGCTGATGCTCAAGCAACGCCTGCACCTTGGGCTTGAGGATATGCGGGTCAAACGGTTTGAACAGATAGTCGATCGCCCCGCTGGCATAGCCTTCAAGCACTGACGCGGGGGACTGGGCGGTGGCTGTCAGAAAGATAATCGGCGTCATGCGCGTACGTTGGCTGCCACGCATCAGGCGCGCCACCTCGAAGCCGTCCATACCGGGCATGCGTACGTCCAGCAGCACCAGGTCGACATCGTGGGCCAGCAGCAACTCCAAGGCTTCCAGGCCGGACGTGGCGGTAATCACCTGCCAGTCTTCACGTTGCAACAGCGCACGCATGCTGACGAGGTTTTCCGGGTAGTCATCGACCACCAGGAGAACCGAACTTGCATCGCCGGGTTGTGGAGCGCCATCCATGCTACGTCTCTTCCTTAGGGAGCTGCACCGGTCACTTCTGATACAAAGGCCGGATAAACACTGAGGGCTCACTCTAGCCCCGGTTCCAAAAAAGCAGAAGTGACGCCGATGCCCTCATTGCACCAAAGCCAAGGAAGCCGACTAACGGTAAGGCCCTGTAGCCCGCGATTCATGGGCAACATGGCTTTTTGGCATTCCTCTGACGCCAATAAATTGCCAGCTATTGTTTAACAATCGTACGAGCAGCGCCTATAAAGAACCGGTAAGGCCTGCGGGCCAACGCTTTCACCCTCTGTAAAAGGCCAACACCATGATCGACCTTTCCACCTGGAACCTGAGCATTCCGGTCGGCTCCCCGCCCACGACCATCGACACCCCGAGGCTACTGAGCGGCTTCAACGATCAATACTTCCAGGCCGAAGGCAGCGACGTGCAGTTCTGGACCCCCGTTACCGGCACCCGCTCCGAAAACGCCATCTACCCGCGCAGCGAACTGCGCGAAACCTACGCCGACGGCCGCCTGCGCAACTGGACCTACCCCGAGGCCGACAACTTTCTGCGCGCCACCCTGGCGGTCAACCAGGTGCCCTCCTCCGGCAAAATCGTGATCGGCCAGATCCACGCCTATGACAGCCAAAAGCCGCTGATCAAGCTGGAGTACCAGTTCAAGGAAAAAACCCAGACCGGCAACATCGTCGCCAAGGTGCGCATGCGCCCGGATGAAGCAGAAAGCCGGGTGATCATCGTCGCCTCCAATGTGCCCCTGGAAAAGAGCTTCACCTACGTGATCAACCTCAACAAAGCCGGGCTGCTCAGCGTGTTTGCCGCCGACAGCGAGTGGAATGAACGCATAGGCGCGGCCTGGGGCGACAAGCCGCTGTACTTCAAGGCGGGGGTGTATGTGCAGGACAACAGCGGGGACAGTAAGGAAGGCGCGAGGGTGACGTTTGCGAAGTTGGATATTGATCATGAGTAAGCGGATTGCCCTATTTCGAGTAGGTAATGTCCGATAAGCACAAGGATCATTCCCCGATAGATCCAGACGATTAAATCCCCTGTGGGAGGGGGCTTGCTCCCGATAGCGGTGTATCAGTTCCAATAGCTGTGACTGACCCACCGCAATCGGGAGCAAGCCCCCTCCCACACTTGCCGCGCTTGGCCTGAGAGTCCGGTGCTAGTCCTACAGCACCGTTGCGGCCAGTCAATTCGCCGCTTATAGTTCGCCCCGTCGCTGGCTGAACAGCGATAGGGTTTCGCAGCCCTACAGAGTTAAACCGCACCCGTCAAAACAGTCCCGGTATTCTTGCCGATGGCCGTCTTTGTTATGGCGGCTGTGCGTGGGAGACCTTCGGGTCTGCCGGGTCTTAACTCCTCGGTCTGCGAACCCGCGTACAGCTGCCACCTAATTTGTTTCGCAGCAAACGGTGGTCAATCTTCTTTCGAGTTAAGGATTCACCATGACCCAACAACTACCACCCCGCCGCTTCACCCCCTGCACCGAAACCGCCACAGACTACCCCGTGCTCCTGATCGACAGCGACGCCCCACTGCTCGACCTCCACGCCTGCCTGCGCGAACGCCTCAACGCGGCCCTTGAACATCTCAACCTGATGGCCTGTTCCAGCCTGCCGGACTTCGCTGAGCGCGACCTGAACAACATCGCCAACACTGCACGCATACTGGTTCAGGACGTGAGCGATGTGTTTCGAGTGATTGAGCATCGAGGGTTCGATACGCCCAGCGCCGTCTAATCAAACTACGGCAAAAAACCCGCATGTCTGCGGGTTTTTCATAGATCAGATTTAAATAATCCTCTCGCGGGCCCGTCCTTATCCCGCGATAGCTTCGCCTAGCTACTGAGAAGGCAATGTAAATTTCGCCGGACCTTTTGAATTCACCAGCTCAAAAGTACAGTTTGTGACATTGCCATTTTTACATTCCTTTTCCTCACTCCAAGCGTTGCCTTTAGCCACTGGAGGTAAGGTAAATCGCTTGGACAGCCTTAAATAGTCATCCTTGCCTTTGCCTCCGTAATTGCAGATCACATAGCTATAAGGCAACTTCGTTTCGCTGTCTGCGCCCTGCTTGATCGCCGCGCCTAAAAACTCAAATTCCGCAGCCATCGAGCTATCTTCAATGAGCTGCTCGCCATTCCATTCCTGCTCGCCATCTGAAAATTGAATGCTCACCGCCTTGATAGTTGAGACATCCGGGCACGTTAGGGGCGCGGCATAGGCATTCCCCGTCAGCGCCAATGCGCTGACCACAGTGATGCTTGGAAGGCACTTCAAAAGATGCGAATAGTTCATAGCGTATTCTTCCCTGGTTGATTTACTGCCCCAGTGTGCGGAAATTAACGGCGAACGATACTGTCAACTTTGACAGTTTTAAATTGAAATTCGAAATAAGCGATGGAATATTAATAACTTCAAAAAGGCGTAGCTTAGGAGAACCTGTCCCTTGGCTAAATAAGTCCGCTGCCCTTAATCAGTTCAAGCCATATAGCTAATAGCCAAACGTTATAGAAAACTGTCATCTGTGACAGGTCACGCCCCTCAGCAAATCTCTTAGTATTTCTCACGTCTCACTGAAGAGACAAAACACAAACTAAACTTTAATCGAATGAAAAGGAATGTCATCATGGGTCGACTCGTTGGAAACTACTATGGCGCTTACGGCGGCGCCAACATTTACCTACACGTTACCGAAAGTGACGACATCGGCGGTGCAGTGAAAGCCACTGCTGACGTGAGCGGACAGAGCGGCAAACTCACGGGCCATCAAACCATCGGAGCAACCACCACGACTATTATGTTGACAGGTATAATCGGAAAAAGCTCTGAAAGCTGGACCTTCAATACTTCAGACTTTATAACGTTAAATGGTGGACGTAACTTTACAGGCCCAGATGGAGTTTGGACATATCAGGGCTTCGGACTAGGCCGACAGTAACAATTGATTAAACAGTCGTTATTAGACTTTCCTCATGCACACGACATGATTCTTTCCAGGCAAACCAGCGTAATAAGTTAAAAGGCTATAGCTTTTTAACGAAACCAAAAAAAGAACCCACACACTGTGGGTTCTTTTATTAACGTCGAAGGCTCAGTTCACCTTAGCGTTCAACTCACCCTTCAAATAACGCTGGTACATCGCTTCCAACGAGATCGGCTTGATCTTCGAAGCATTGCCGGCAGTACCGAAAGCTTCGTAACGCGCGATACACACATCACGCATCGCCGTCACAGTCGCACCGAAGAACTTACGTGGGTCGAACTCGCTCGGGTTGGTGGCCATCAGGCGACGCATCGCACCCGTGGACGCCAGACGCAGGTCAGTATCGATGTTGACCTTGCGCACGCCGTACTTGATGCCTTCAACGATTTCTTCAACCGGTACGCCGTAGGTTTCTTTGATGTCGCCGCCGTACTGGTTGATGATCGCCAGCCACTCTTGCGGTACCGAGGAAGAACCGTGCATCACCAGGTGGGTGTTGGGGATGCGCTTGTGGATTTCCTTGATGCGGTCGATGGCCAGTACGTCGCCGGTGGGTGGCTTGGTGAACTTGTAGGCGCCGTGGCTGGTGCCGATGGCGATGGCCAGGGCGTCAACTTGGGTCTTCTTGACGAAGTCCGCGGCTTCTTCCGGGTCGGTCAGCATCTGGCTGTGATCCAGCACGCCCTCGGCGCCGATGCCGTCTTCTTCACCGGCCATGCCGGTTTCCAACGAACCCAGGCAACCCAGTTCGCCTTCAACCGATACGCCGCAGGCGTGGGCCATGGCGACGGTTTGCTGGGTGACGCGTACGTTGTATTCGTAGTCGGTTGGGGTCTTGCCGTCTTCGCCGAGGGAGCCGTCCATCATTACCGAGCTGAAGCCCAGCTGGATGGAGCGCTGGCACACGTCAGGGCTGGTGCCGTGGTCCTGGTGCATGCACACCGGGATGTGCGGGAATTCTTCGATGGCGGCGAGGATCAGGTGGCGCAGGAATGGGGCGCCGGCGTATTTGCGCGCACCGGCCGAAGCCTGGACGATCACTGGGGAGTCGGTCTTGTCAGCGGCTTCCATGATGGCGCGCATCTGCTCAAGGTTGTTGACGTTAAAGGCTGGGACGCCGTAGCCAAACTCGGCTGCGTGGTCCAGCATTTGACGCATGCTGATAAGTGCCATTGTGTTGTCTCTCCCGGTCGAGGGTCGTTAATCGTGCAAGCCTGCCGTAGCGGCGGCTGCTATTCAAGTTATTGCAGATCAAGGGGTTAAGCTTGAGCTGCTGAATCGTTATTGCAGTAACCGGCTCTCACTTTGGAACCGGATTTACTGTGGGAGGGGGCTTGCTCCCGATTGCAGTGTGTCAGCCAGCACATGGGTGTCCGGCAGACCGCTATCGGGGGCAAGCCCCCTCCCACATTTGGATCTCATTACAGTCAAAATTTCACTGAGCTTTGCAGCCGCGCCCGATCAAATCATCGGTGGCCACCCAGTAAACCAGGCCTTCCTCACCTTTGGTGTGAAACGCCAACTGGCCGTCGCTGTACAACACGCCCGAAGCGGCAATCTCTTGCTTGAGACGGTAAACCTGGTCCGAACCACCCAGGCGTACATCCACCTGGCTGCGGTCCTGATTGGCAAAGCGCCAATTGACCTCGGCCTTGCTGTCGCAGGTCCAGGTGGTCCACTTATCGGCAGGCTCTGCCTTGTTAAACATGTTCATGCTGCTGCAGCCAGCCAACAGGGCCACGGCTGCCAGGGCGAAAACGCCTTTCATTGCCAATCCTCGAACGGCGACCCCGGAAGGCCGCCTTTGCTGTCGGTTAGTGGATCAGACCCGTCATGGGCAACCCTGTTCCTGACCGTTGGGCGCGGAGTCGTATTTCTCCAGCCGTTCGTTGCCGATGCGCTTGTTGATCACCGGCATGGTCTCGGCTTGCCAGTCAGCCTGGTAACAGCTTTTTTTCAGCGGTGCCTTGGCGTTATCCGCCTCGGGCGCCGCACTTGGCGTGCTGCCGCAGCCGGCCAGCAGGCCCGCTGCGATTACCAGTGCCAACGACTTGATCATGGGAACACTCCTTTTCCTGATCACGCGAGCCTTAGCCCTTGGCTCGGGTTTCCAGCACTTCTACGGCTGGCAGTACTTTGCCCTCGACGAACTCGAGGAAGGCGCCGCCACCGGTAGAAATGTAGGAGATCTGATCAGCAACGCCATATTTATCAATGGCCGCCAGGGTGTCGCCACCGCCGGCAATGGAGAAAGCCGAGCTTTCAGCGATCGCCTTGGCCAGCACTTTGGTGCCGTTGCCGAACTGGTCGAACTCGAACACGCCCACCGGGCCATTCCACAGGATAGTCTGGGATGCCTTGAGCAGTTCGGCGAAGTTGGCCGCAGTTTGCGGGCCGATATCCAGGATCATGTCGTCAGCGGCCACGTCAGCGATGAGCTTGACGGTGGCTTCGGCGCTTTCAGCGAACTCTTTGGCAACGACCACGTCCACCGGCAATGGCACGCTGACTTTGGCGGCAATGGCGCGGGCGGTATCCAGCAGGTCCGGCTCGTACAGGGACTTGCCCACCGGATGGCCGGCTGCGGCCAGGAAGGTGTTGGCGATGCCGCCGCCGACGATCAACTGGTTGCAGATCTGGCTGAGGCTATTAAGTACATCCAGCTTGGTGGAAACCTTGGAGCCGGCGACGATGGCGGCCATCGGCTGGGCCGGAGCGCCCAGGGCCTTGCCCAATGCATCCAATTCAGCGGCCAGCAATGGGCCGGCAGCGGCAACCTTGGCGAACTTGGCCACACCGTGGGTCGAACCTTCGGCGCGGTGCGCAGTGCCGAAAGCGTCCATCACAAACACGTCGCACAGCGCCGCGTATTGCTGGGCCAGTTCGTCGCTGTTCTTTTTCTCGCCCTTGTTGAAGCGCACGTTTTCGAACAGCACGATGTCGCCAGGCTTAACGTCAACACCGCCCAGGTAGTCAGCCACCAACGGCACGTCACGGCCCAGGGCCTTGCTCAGGTATTCAGCTACCGGCTTGAGGCTGTTTTCGGCAGAAAACTCACCTTCGGTCGGGCGACCCAAGTGGGAGCAGACCATCACGGCCGCGCCTTTTTCCAGGGCCAGCTTGATGGTCGGCAGCGAGGCCAGGATTCGCGCATCGCTGGTGACAACACCGTCCTTGACTGGGACGTTGAGGTCTTCGCGGATCAGTACGCGTTTACCTTGCAGATCGAGGTCGGTCATCTTCAACACGGTCATGGGTCGCAGTTCCTGAATTACTGTTGAGGTTGTTTAGAGGCGATGTGCAGATAATGTTCCGCAACATCCAGCATTCGGTTGGCAAAACCCCATTCGTTGTCGAACCAGGCCAGGATATTCACCAACCTCGGGCCGGAAACGCGGGTCTGGCTGGCATCGACAATCGCCGAATGCGGGTCATGGTTGAAATCGCAACTGGCATGGGGCAACTCGGTGTAGGCCAGCAGGCCTTTGAGCGGGCCGCTGGTGGCGGCGTCGCGCAGGATCCGGTTGACCTCCGCCGCATCGGTGTCGCTGACGGTTTGCATGGTGATATCCAGGCAAGACACATTCACCGTCGGCACCCGTACGGCTTTGGCCTGGATTCGCCCGGCAAGTTCCGGCAACAGTCGCTCGATGCCGCGAGCTAAGCCTGTGGACACCGGAATCACTGACTGGAACGCCGAGCGCGTGCGGCGCAGGTCTTCGTGGTGATAGGCGTCAATCACCGGCTGGTCGTTCATCGCCGAGTGAATCGTGGTGATCGACACGTAATCCAGGCCGATCGCCTGATCCAGCAAGCGCAACAGCGGCACGCTGCAGTTGGTGGTGCACGAGGCGTTGGACACCAGCAGCTCATCGCCAGTCAGGCAATCCTGGTTGATGCCGTAGACGATGGTGGCGTCCACATCCGCCTCGCTGGCCATCGGCTGGGAAAACAGCACACGCGGCGCGCCGGCGTCGAGAAAACGCTGACCATCGGCACGGGTGTGATAGGCACCGGAGCATTCCAACACCAGGTCGACGCCCAGCGCCGCCCAGTCGATGCCCTCGGGGGTGGCACTGCGCAACACTTTCACGCAGTCGCCATTGATATGCAGACAATCGCCGTCGACCCGCACTTCGCCGGGAAAGCGGCCGTGGGTGGAGTCAAAGCGTGTCAGGTATTCGATGCTGGCCATGTCGGCCAGGTCGTTGATCGCGACAATTTCAAACCCGGCCGCCGCTCCTCGCTCGAACAGCGCACGCAAGACGCAACGACCAATGCGGCCGTAGCCGTTGAGTGCAACTTTGTAAGGACGCGGTTGAGGCATGGGGTTCTCGCATTGTGGGCGACACAAACCACTGCAGGAGCGAGCTTTCTCGCGAAGAACTTGAGAGCGCCGCGTTAAACCAGAAACACTGCGTTATCGTTAACGATCTTCGCGAGCAAGCTCGCTCCTACAGTAGAGGCGGTGACCAGTGGGCCACCGCGTTAGCGCCTTAGTCTTCCAGCAGCTCTTCAGCCTGACCCAGGATATTTTCCAGGGTAAAACCAAACTCTTCGAACAACGCTGGTGCCGGCGCCGACTCACCGTAGGTGGTCATGCCGATTACGCGGCCTTCCAGGCCCACGTACTTGTACCAGTAGTCGGCGTGGGCCGCTTCGATGGCGATACGCGCGCTGACCTGCAAAGGCAACACCGACTGCTTGTAGCCGGCGTCCTGGGCTTCGAACACGCTGGTGCACGGCATGGACACGACGCGTACGTTGCGGCCCTGGGCGGTCAGCTTGTCGTAGGCCTGGACGGTCAGGCCCACTTCGGAACCGGTGGAGATCAGGATCAGCTCCGGCTCGCCGATGCAGTCCTTGAGCACATAACCACCACGACTGATGTCGGCGATCTGCGCGTCGGTACGCACCTGGTGTTGCAGGTTCTGGCGCGAGAAGATCAGCGCCGATGGGCCGTCCTTGCGCTCGATGGCGTGCTTCCAGGCCACGGCGGATTCGACCGCGTCGGCCGGGCGCCAGCAATCCAGGTTCGGCGTGGTACGCAGGCTGGTCAGTTGCTCGACCGGCTGGTGCGTCGGGCCATCTTCGCCCAGGCCGATGGAGTCGTGGGTGTACACATGGATCACGCGCTTCTTCATCAGTGCGGCCATGCGCACGGCGTTACGGGCGTATTCCATGAACATCAGGAACGTCGCGCCGTATGGCACCAGGCCGCCGTGCAGGGACACGCCGTTCATGATGGCGCTCATGCCGAACTCGCGCACGCCGTAGTACATGTAGTTGCCGCTGGCATCTTCTGCCGAGACACCTTTGCAGCCTTTCCACAGGGTCAGGTTGGAACCGGCCAGGTCGGCCGAGCCGCCGAGAATCTCAGGCAGCAGCGGGCCAAACGCGTTCAGGGTGTTCTGGCTGGCTTTACGGCTGGCGATGGTCTCGCCCTTGGCCGCGACTTCGGCGATGTAGGCCGAGGCTTTTGCCGAGAAGTCGGCAGGCAGGTCACCGGCCAGACGGCGTACCAGTTCATTGGCAAGCTCAGGGAATTCGGCGGAGTAGGCCGCGAAACGTTGGTCCCATTCGGCTTCGGTGGCCAGGCCTTTTTCCTTGGCATCCCATTCGGCGTAGATGTCGGCCGGGATTTCAAACGGGCCGTGGTTCCACTTCAGCGCTTCGCGGGTCAGGGCGATTTCCGCGTCACCCAGAGGGGCGCCGTGGCAGTCTTCTTTACCTTGCTTGTTCGGCGAGCCGAAGCCGATGGTGGTTTTGCAGCAGATCAGGGTCGGCTGTGCACTCTTGCGCGCGGTGTCGATGGCGATCTTGATCTCTTCAGGATCGTGGCCATCAACATTGCGGATCACCTGCCAGTTGTAGGCCTCGAAACGCTTGGGGGTGTCGTCGGTAAACCAGCCTTCGACTTCGCCGTCGATGGAGATGCCGTTGTCATCGTAGAAGGCAATCAGCTTGCCCAGGCCGAGAGTGCCAGCCAGGGAAGCGACTTCATGGGAAATGCCTTCCATCATGCAGCCATCACCCAGGAACACGTAGGTGTGGTGGTCGACAATGTCGTGGCCAGGGCGGTTGAACTGCGCGCCCAGGACTTTTTCCGCCAGCGCAAAGCCTACGGCGTTGGCCAGGCCTTGGCCCAGGGGACCGGTGGTGGTCTCCACGCCTGGGGTATAGCCGAACTCCGGGTGGCCCGGGGTGCGGCTGTGCAGTTGGCGGAAGCTCTTGAGGTCGTCGATGGTGACGTCGTAGCCAGTCAGGTGCAGCAGCGAGTAGATCAGCATCGAGCCGTGGCCGTTGGACAGCACGAAGCGGTCACGGTCGGCAAACGAAGGGTTGCTCGGGTTGTGTTTCAGGTAGTCACGCCAAAGTACCTCGGCGATATCCGCCATGCCCATCGGGGCACCGGGATGGCCGCTGTTGGCTTTTTGCACGGCATCCATGCTGAGGGCACGAATGGCGTTGGCACGCTCACGACGGCTGGGCATCGCTGATCTCCTGGAGTTTGCTTAAAAGAAACGGAAAAAAGGACCGGCATTTTCCCTCAGCCACCGCCTGCGGGCAATGACAGATAGTCACTTGAAGGGCTTTTTCCCAAGGTTTCTACAGTTATCCCTTGCAGAACCCTGCCACAGGTTCGTCTAGGGGTTATAGCGGTGGCTTATAACCGCCACTTATCGATCAATATCAAAACTTTTTGATATTGACCTTGCGAGGATCCCAACCCGTCACTAGACTGCTGGCCTTATGAACCTACCCGTGCCCTCCCTGCGTCCTGACGATGGCGATGGCGATGAGCTTGCAGCCTTGTGCAAGGCCGCTGGCGATCCGTTGCGCTTGAACGTATTGCGTGCACTGGCCAACGATTCTTTCGGGGTATTGGAACTGGCACAGATCTTCGCCATCGGCCAGTCCGGCATGAGCCACCATTTGAAGGTGCTGGCCCAGGCCGACCTGGTAGCCACCCGCCGTGAAGGCAATGCGATTTTTTACCGACGCGCCCTGCCCCACACCGAACAACTGGGCGGCAAACTGCACGCGGCCTTGCTTGAGGAAGTGGACAACCTGGGGCTGCCAAGCGACGTGCAATCGCGGATCGGCCAGGTGCACGGGCAACGCGCCGCCGCCAGCCAGGACTTTTTTTCCCGGGTTGCCGACAAGTTTCGCGCCCAGCAGGACCTGATCGCCGGGCTGGCCCAGTACCGCGAAAGCGTGCTGGCGCTATTGGACAAGCTGAGCTTCAGTGATAAGGCCACGGCCCTGGAAGTCGGCCCTGGCGACGGCGGTTTCCTGCCGGAATTGGCGCGCCGCTTCGTGCAGGTCACGGCGCTGGACAACAGCCCGGCGATGCTGGATCTGGCGCGCCAGCTCTGTGAGCGCGAAGCCTTGGGCAATGTGCGCCTGCAGTTGGCCGACGCCCTGGGTGACACCGGCCTGCGGGCCGATTGCGTGGTGCTGAACATGGTCTTGCACCATTTCGCCGCACCGGCCGATGCCCTCAAGCAAATGGCCGGGTTGCTGCACCCCGGCGGTAGCCTGCTGGTAACGGATTTATGCAGCCACAACCAGAATTGGGCCAAGGAGGCCTGCGGTGATCTCTGGCTGGGTTTTGAACAGGACGATCTGGCCCGTTGGGCCACCGCTGCGGGACTCGTTCCCGGGGAAAGCCTCTATGTAGGTTTACGTAATGGTTTCCAGATTCAGGTCCGCCATTTTCAGCGGCCGGCTGGCGACACTCACCATCGGTAAATATCAGGAAAACATCGAGATGAGCGAATACTCCCTTTTCACCTCCGAGTCCGTGTCTGAAGGGCATCCGGACAAAATCGCCGACCAGATCTCTGACGCGGTGCTGGACGCTATCATCGCTGAAGACAAGTTCGCCCGCGTGGCGTGCGAGACGCTGGTGAAAACGGGCGTGGCGATCATCGCCGGTGAAGTCACCACTACGGCCTGGGTCGACCTCGAGCAGATCGTTCGTGATGTGATCACCGATATTGGCTACAACAGCTCCGACGTCGGCTTCGATGGCGCCACCTGCGGCGTGATGAACATCATCGGCAAGCAGTCGCCCGACATCAACCAGGGCGTTGACCGGGCCAAGCCTGAAGACCAGGGCGCCGGCGACCAGGGCCTGATGTTCGGCTACGCCAGCAACGAGACCGACGTGCTGATGCCGGCACCGATCACCTTCTCGCACCAGTTGGTGCAACGCCAGGCCGAGGCGCGTAAATCCGGGGTATTGCCATGGCTGCGCCCGGACGCCAAGTCCCAGGTGACCTGCCGCTACGAAGGCGGCAAGGTCGTGGGGATCGACGCCGTTGTGTTGTCGACCCAGCACAACCCGGACGTGTCCTATGCCGACCTGCGCGAAGGCGTGATGGAGCTGATCGTCAAGCACGTGTTGCCTGCCGAGTTGCTGACCAAGGACACCCAGTTCCACATCAACCCGACCGGACAGTTCATCATCGGCGGCCCGGTGGGCGACTGCGGCCTGACCGGTCGCAAGATCATCGTCGACAGCTACGGCGGCATGGCCCGTCACGGCGGTGGCGCGTTCTCCGGCAAGGATCCCTCCAAGGTTGACCGTTCCGCGGCTTACGCCGGTCGCTATGTGGCCAAGAACATCGTGGCTGCCGGCCTGGCCGAGCGCTGCGAAATCCAGGTGTCCTATGCCATTGGCGTGGCCCAGCCCACGTCGATCTCGCTGAATACGTTCGGCACCGGCAAGATCAGCGATGACAAGATCGTCAAGCTGGTGCGTGAGATCTTCGACCTGCGCCCCTACGCGATCACCACCATGCTTGACCTGCTGCACCCGATGTACCAGGAAACCGCAGCCTACGGCCACTTCGGTCGTACCCCGGCGCAGAAGACTGTTGGCGACGACACCTTCAGCACCTTCACCTGGGAAAAAACCGACCGCGCCAACGACCTGCGCACTGCCGCCGGCCTGTAAGCGTTCGCGCTGCACACAGAAACACCTGGTAAAAAGCCCCGAGCAGTCGGGGCTTTTTTGTGGGCACTTGGATGACTTAGGCTGGGCACCCTTCCTCGAGCAAGGATGCTCATGATGCATAGGTTCATGGCTTTTTTTCTCAGTGTTCTACCCGGCTGGGCGTGGGCAGAGGCCTGCCCCGATGACGCTCACGCGCAACTCGACACCTTGACCAGGCAGGTCAGCCAGTGGGACGACAGCTACCACCGCCTGGGTCAGTCCCCCATCAGTGACGAACTCTACGACCAGGCCCGCCAGCGCCTGGCGCACTGGCACGAATGCGCTCATCAGCCCCTCCCGAAGGCTGATAATCCGCTGACCAGTTCACGTGGCACATTACGCCATCCGGTCGCGCACACTGGCCTGGGCAAGCTGCTGGACGAGTCGGCAGTCAGTGACTGGCTCAGCACCCGTCACGATGTATGGGTCCAGCCCAAGGTAGACGGCGTCGCGGTGACGCTGGTGTATCGACAAGGTCGCTTGCACCAGCTCATCAGCCGGGGCGACGGCCTGCTGGGGCACGACTGGTCAGCCTCCGGGCGCAGGATCCCGGGCATCGTGCAACAGTTGCCAGACGCGGTGGATGTAGTGTTGCAAGGCGAACTTTACTGGCGCCTGAACCACCACGTGCAATCGATGAAGGGTGGGCTCAGTGCACGCAGCAAAGTGGCTGGCCTGATGAACCGTCGACAGTTGAGCGATGCCGAGGCAGCAGGGATCGGCTTATTCGTCTGGGCCTGGCCCGATGGTCCGAGCGATTTCAACGAACGCCTGGCCACCTTGGCGAACTGGGGCTTTACCGACAGCCAGCGTTACAGCCACCCTATCGAGAACATCAGCAAAGCTGCGCATTGGCGCACGCATTGGTACAACGCGCCACTGCCCTTCGCCAGCGATGGCGTGGTACTGCACCAGGCCGCGCGGGCGCCCGCCGAACGCTGGGAGGCCAGCGCCCCCTATTGGGCGGTGGCCTGGAAGTTTCCGGCAGTAAAGGCCCTGGCGCTGGTGCGCAACGTAGAGTTCCAGGTCGGGCGTACCGGGCGCATTACCCCCATCCTCGAGCTGGAACCCGTGCGCCTGGATGATCGGCAGATCAGCCGAGTCAGTGCCAGCTCACTGAAACGTTGGGAAACTCTGGATATCCGCCCTGGTGACCAGGTGTCCATCAGCCTGGCGGGCCAGGTGATTCCCCGGTTGGATGAGGTGGTCCTGCGTAACGCCACAAGGGTGGATGTCCAGGTTCCCGATACCCGGGCCTTTCACGCCCTGAGCTGCTGGCAACTGGAGCCGGGTTGCGAAGATCAATTGCTTGCCCGCCTGACCTGGCTGAGCGGCAAACAGGGTTTGGCCTTGCCGCATATGGGCCGTGAAACCTGGAACATATTGATCCAGGCGGGTCTAATCGCAGGCTTTCTCGATTGGTTAACCCTGGATGCGGCCCAGCTTGCTACCATTGAGGGCTTCGGTGACCGCACCCGTGCGCGGGTGCTCGACAATATTCAACGCGCCCGGCAACGCCCTTTTTCACAATGGCTCAAGGCCTTGGGCGTACCACCTGCGGCGCGCAACAACCTGGAAGGCGACTGGCAGACACTGGTCGCCAAAGACACCCAAGCCTGGCTGGCCTCGGACGGCATCGGCCCGGGACGTGCGGCGCAACTCAGCGCTTTTTTTCGCGACCCGCAGGTACAAGCCTTGGCTGAAACATTACGCGGGGCCGGGATAGATGGGTTTTGAACGCCGCCCGGCCACCTGATTGCGACCTTGGAGCTTTATATGAAATTTCTCGCCCCCCTTGCCTTGCTGACCCTCGCAAGTTTCACAGCCACGCCACTACTGGCCGCCGAAGACGCGCAGCCGCTTACCGGCTGCGCCGCCAAGCGCCAGGCTATCAGCGCCCAGATTGACCAGGCCAAGGCCCATGGCAACAGCGCCCAGCAAGCCGGCCTGGAAAAAGCCCTGGCCGAAGTCACCGCCCACTGCACCGATGCGTCCTTGCGTAAAGAGCGTGAAAACAAGGTGCTGGACGCCAAGCATGAAGTCAGCCGGCGTCAGGCCGACCTCGACAAGGCCATGAAAAAAGGCGACCCGGACAAGATCGACAAACGTAAGGACAAGCTGGCCGAGTCGCGCAAAGAGTTGCAGGACGCGGTGGAAGAACTCGACCAGTAAACCCGGTCAGTGGTCGCGGAACTGCTTATGACAGGCGCTGCAGGCATCTTCGACTTTTTGTACCGCAGGCTGGAGGTTGCTGGCCTTGTAGGGCTGCAGTTGGCTGGCGATCACCAATTCACCGGTGGCAGCCTCAAGGTCGCGGGCCAGTTGCTGGAATTGCGCCTGTTTTTGCCAGACATCGTCCTTGGCACTGGTGTGGTCTTCTTCGCGCACACTCGGGAAATGCTTCCATGGTTCATGGGACAAGGCATCCAGCTTGACCGCGCCCTCGGCGAACCTGGCACCGTCGAACGGAATACGTCCGCGCAGCATGCCGCCCAGGTCTTCGCCGGTCTTGAGCATCTGCTTGAAGATCGCCTTGCGCTGGCCCAGAGGGGAGTTGGGGTCGACACCGCCACAGGCGGACAAGGCCAGGCAGGCCAGCAGTACAACGGTCAGTTTTTTTAACATCATGATGGCTTCAAGGTCACGGAAAACGGCGGCCAGTATCCTCGCACCGCCCACAAAGACCAATAGCCCTATTAATAATAAGGGTTGCCCGCCTGCAGCGACGCACGGGCAATCGTTTCAGGAATTGCCTAGATGAATGTCACCTTGAAACCCTGGAGCCGCCGCCTGGCGTGGGCTCTGCCAATGATCGCGCTGCTGGCCGGCTGTGATGCAGGTAAAGACACCGACAAAGAAGTCGCCAAAGAAGAAGCCAAGCCTCACGCCGTCGCCACCTATGTGAGTGCGCCTTGGGAAGCCTTGCCGGTTGTCGCCGATAGCGACTTGCTGGCCGGGTTTGAATCCTGGCGCAGCGCCTGCCAGCGCCTCAAGGCCGACCCGGTGTGGGGCACGACCTGCGCAGCCGCGGCCAGCGTACCGGGCGATGCCGTGGCGGTCCGTGGCTTCCTCAAAGAGCACCTGGATGTATTCGGCCTGCGTTCGGCTGACAACACCCCACATGGCTTGATCACCGGCTATTACGAGCCGGTCTACCCTGGCAGCCTGACCAAAACCGCCAGCGCCCACGTGCCGGTATACGGTGTGCCGGATGACCTGATCATCGTCAACCTGGAAAGCATCTACCCGGAACTCAAGGGCAAGCGCCTACGCGGACGCCTGGAAGGCCGCGTCCTCAAGCCCTACGACGACGCCAGCACCCTCAACAGTCAAGGTTCGACCGCCAAGCCGATTGCCTGGCTGACTGACCCGATGGACCTGCAATTCCTGCAGATCCAGGGTTCGGGGCGCATTCAACTGGCGGGCGGGCGCCAACTGCGTGTCGGTTATGGCGACCAGAACGGCTACCCCTATCGCCCTATCGGCCGTTGGCTGGTAGAGCAAGGCGAGCTGAAAAAAGAAGAGGTGACCATGGGCGCCATCAGTGCCTGGGCCAAGGCACATCCGCAGCGTATTCCAGAGCTGCTGGCGAGCAACCCCAGCTACGTTTTCTTCAGCGCCCGCCCCGACAGCAACGAAGGCCCGCGCGGCTCACTGAACGTGCCATTGACCGCTGGCTATAGCGTGGCGGTGGATCGCAAGGTGATCCCACTGGGTAGCCTGCTGTGGCTGTCGACCACCAAACCCGACGGCTCACCGATCATCCGCCCCGTCGCAGCCCAGGACACCGGCGGCGCAATCACCGGCGAAGTGCGGGCAGACCTGTTCTGGGGCACGGGTGATGCGGCAGGCGAGCTGGCAGGGAATATGAAACAGCAGGGGCAGATCTGGATGCTGTGGCCAAAGGGTGCGCCACTCCCCCAGCTACCAGAGGCGCCAGCTGGTACCTGATAATGCTGAAGATCAAATGTGGGAGGGGGCTTGCCCCCTCCCGCAAGCTTTCTGCGTCAAGGGTTAGATCGAGACGAAGAAGAAACTCGCAATCAACACCATCCCCACAAACCACACCAGCGAACGCAAGATCGCCCAGTCCGCCAGGTAGCAGATGATGTACAGCAGGCGGCTGGTGATAAATAGCACCGCCAGCACGTTGATCGTCACCAGTTCTGCCGTACCGGCCAGGTGCGCGATGATCACCGCCGCGGCAAACGCCGGGGTCACTTCAAAGCTGTTGAGTTGCGCACTGTGGGCGCGCTTGGCAAAGCCTTCGAGGGTATCGAGGAAGGCCCGCGGGTCGTGGTTCTGCCGAGCCCCGAACTTGCCGCCGCTGAACTTGGCCACTCCCGTGCACAGGTACGGCAGAAAAATTGCAATCAACACACACCAGAAAGCCACTGTCATAACCCATTCCTTTTTAGTTTTATCCGATAGTCAAAGTTTTATCACCAGCATGCCGAACAATACCACCAGGCCCTGCTCAATTGATTCGTGATGTAACTGCACCTGTTTATACTAAACCCTGCTTCGGCGCACCTCGTGTGCCTACATTTCCCCGCTCCAAGGACCCCGGATGCTTGAACTTGTCGCCGCCTTCATTTGCCTTACCACCCTGCTCACCTATGTGAACTTCCGTTTCATCGGCCTGCCACCGACCATCGGCGTGATGGTCACCGCGCTGATCTTTTCGCTGATCCTGCAAGGCCTGAGCGTGCTCGGCTACCCGGGCCTGGAGGAACGCGTCCAGCAACTGATCGGCCAGATCGATTTCGGCGATCTGTTGATGAACTGGATGCTCTCGTTCCTGCTGTTCGCCGGCGCCTTGCACGTCAACTTGAACGACCTGCGCAGCTATCGCTGGCCCATCGGCTTGCTGGCAACCTTTGGCGTGCTGATCGCCACCGTCGTGATCGGCAGCCTGGCGTACTACATTTTCGCCTTGTTTGGCTGGCACGTAAGTTTCCTCTATTGCCTACTGTTCGGCGCACTGATTTCCCCCACTGACCCGATTGCGGTGCTTGGCGTACTGCGTACCGCCAATGCGTCGAAACCGTTGAAAACCACCATCGTCGGCGAGTCGCTGTTCAACGACGGCACCGCCGTGGTGGTGTTTACCGTGTTGCTGGGCATCGCGCAGTTGGGCGAGACGCCCACCGTGAGCGCCACTGCGATGTTGTTTGCCCACGAGGCCATTGGCGGCGTGGTCTTTGGCGGGCTGATCGGCTACCTCGTGTACCTGATGATCAAGAGCATCGAACAGCATCAGATCGAGGTCATGCTAACCCTCGCCCTGGTGATCGGCGGCTCGGCCATGGCTTCGGAACTGCACGTCTCGGCACCGATTGCGATGGTGGTCGCGGGGCTGATCATCGGCAACCTGGGTCGCAAGCTGGCCATGAACGATATGACCCGTCGTTACCTGGATGGCTTCTGGGAACTGCTTGACGACATGCTCAACGCCCTGTTGTTTGCGCTGATCGGCATGGAACTGCTGCTGTTGCCGTTCAATTGGCTGCATGTGTTCGCAGCCAGCCTGCTGGCGCTGGCGATCCTGCTCTCGCGCCTGTTGACCGTGGCCCCGGCAATCCTGCTGCTACGACGCTGGCGCACGGTGCCACGCGGCACTATCCGCATCCTCACCTGGGGTGGCTTGCGTGGCGGTGTCTCGGTGGCACTGGCCTTGGCCCTGCCGCTCGGCCCGGAGCGTGACTTGCTGCTCAGCATCACCTATATCGTGGTGCTGTCATCGATCCTGTTGCAGGGCTTGAGCATCGGCAAGCTGGTCAAGCACGTGACCCGGGATGAGCAACAGGTCACGTCCAGCCCTCACTGATCCTTGTCGATCTGCTGCGGATGCCTTGGGTCCGCAGCCGCTTTACCCGGCAGGCTGCTTTCACTGCGGATCTGCGCGTGACTGATCAGGGCGAAGATGAAGCTGCCCCCGATGATGTTGCCGGCCAGCGTCGGCCCGGCGAAGACCAGCCAGAAGTCCTTCCACGGCAGTTCGCCGGCAAACACCAGGTACGACACTTCCGCCGAGCCGACGACGATATGGGTGAAATCTCCCAACGCCATCAGGTAAGTGATCAGTACGATGATCCACATCTTCGCGCTTTCCATCGAAGGGATCATCCAGACCATAGTGGCGATCATCCAGCCGGACACGATGCCCTTGGCAAACATCTGCGCGGGATCGTTCTCCATGATCTTGCGCCCGATATCGAGGAAGGCCAGGTCGGTCTTGGTGTCAAAGATCGGCAGGTGCAACATCACGTAGGCCACCAGCAAAGTGCCGCACAGGTTGCCCACCAGTACCACTGACCATAACCGCAACAGGCGACCGGCATTGCCCAGGGTAGGCTTGCTCATCACCGGCAGCACTGCGGTCAGGGTGTTTTCGGTGAACAGTTGCTGGCGCGCCAGGATCACTGCGAGAAACCCCGCGCAATAGCCGAAGCTGGCGATCACCTTGAAGCCTTCGCCGTCCGGCAGCCGCGAATTGAGCAACCCCATCGCCATCAATGAAAGCCCCATGGTGAGCCCGGCCGCGAGTGCCGACCACCACAAGGCGGCGACACTGCGTTCCAGTTCCTGGTCGCCCTGGGTGCGGATGATTTCGTGCAAAACAGCCGCGCGCGGCGGCTGGTTCTTGTCGACGTCCTGTTGCTCTTCCTGCGACAGGTTGGGGGTCTTGCCGTCTGCTTGAGTGGCCATGATGTACCAGAGTCCGAGAGGTGCCTGAAACTACGACCTGCCGCAACGATGGCTGTTCAATGGCTCGGCAGCTAAACCGGAATAAGCCAGGCCTTTGCCTGTTCTACCGCAGGGGAACTGACCAGTGTGCTCCAGGGCTTATCGTGGGGTTGATAGTATTTGATGATGCCGTTGAGCACGCTGTTGAAGTCAGCCGGTGTGGTTGCGTCGCGCAGGTCTCGCGCCGCGCGCTGCAACAACTCAACATTGGCGGGCGGCTGGCCGGGAAGGTACAACGACGGGTAAATGACCTCCCTGGTAAAATTCTCGCCCTTCACTCCGACATCCCGTCTTTGCATTTCAGTAACGGCGCTGCTCAACACCTTGGACAGGCTCGAAGAATTGCTCGACGCCAGTTTGGCGCCCACCTGCAACAACTGCTGGAAATTACGATGACCCGGCGCATTCAAGCGCTTGCCCAGCCAATCGATATGCTCGGGCCTGCTGGCCAGGGCATCCAAGTTGCGTAGCGCCGAGGCCAACTTCGGCGTAATCACCAGCGATGTGCTGGTTTGATTAGCTTCGCTGATCGCAGCGTCCAGCGCTTGCAAAGCCTGTTGTGCCTGCTGGCGAAACCGAAGCGCATCTGCGCCGGCCGGATCCTTCTGCAGCTCATCCTGCACGCCGGCGAGCATTTGATCATCCATCGCCATCACAGCATCGTCCAGGGAGGCGAACTCATGACGTTCACGCACCAGCTCTCGCTTTTCCAGGTGCCCCGACACCGCCTGGTGAGCTTTGGCCTGCAAATGCAGTTTCTGCTCAGGGGTCATGGTGAAGTTGACAGTGCCATTAAGCAGGCCGCGAAAATCACCTTTTTCCGAATTCAGCGGCAAGGTTATCGATTGATCTTCGAACGCTTTGAGCCGGTCGTCCTGGTAGGCTTCTGCAGCGGTATGCGGTGCCCCCGTGAAGGTGTCGCCCAGAAAACTGAAAAAGCTGCCGCTGTTGGACGAATCAGCGGTTTTTTCAGACTCGAATTTTACGATCAGCGTTTCGTCCTTGCTTAGGGGACTCTCCGGGAAAGAACGTTCGATAACCCCGGAAGCCGGCGTATTGAGCAACAGTCCACCATCCTGAAAAGCCGTGATTTCAGCTTCGGCCTGGAACCCATGGCCTTGTTCGGATGGGCTGCTGAACAGACCCGGCAGTGCACCCGAAATATGCGCAGCACGGGCAATATCCATATCCGGCGTCAAGCTGGCATTGAACACCACCAATTGCGGGCGGCCATCGAACATGCCAGTACCCGTAATGTTGAGCTGCTTGATCGCCGGGATATGGCGACTCAACACCTCCAGATCGCGAAAGGTAGGCCCTGCTCCCGCACTGAGCCGGTTGGCGATTTCCGTGACTTCAGTCGGTCGTTTGGCCTCGGGTATGTCCGCGATATGGGCGAGTATTGATTGACGCGACTGATCGCGGATCAATTCCTCCAGTGGCTGTGCCTCGCTTTGCAGGCGCGGCAACATGGTCAGCAACAGTTGAGAAATATTACCCACCGGGCCAGGCAGCTTGCTGGCGAGTTTGCCAAGCTGGGAACTGACACCCTGCAACCAGGCCAGGACGGGGTTTTTGCTGTTGAGCAAGCTGGGCAGATCGAGGTTGTTCGACAACTCGGTGAATGCCTTGGCGTCCATGCCACTGGCGAGCACCGCTGCAGAGATAGCACCGGCAGATGAGCCGGAAACCACCTTGATGTCTTTCAGTTTGTCGGCCTCTTCAAGGGCCTGCACCATCCCCGGGAAGGCGATGCCCTTGGCACCACCACCACTGAGCACCAGATGTGCCGGGGGCGGCGGTGACAGTGCGACCTCCACACGCCCGCCGCCGTGGCGAAAAACGCTTACCTTGCTTTCGCCCACGCCTTTGACCAACGGCGTCTTCACCTCTTGATCGAGGTTTTGAGGTAATAGTGGCTGATTCTGTACAACGGAATTGGAGACATTCATACACGAGGCTCTCTCTACAGGGTGTAGGCCTGAGTGATGAGAGAGTCTCGGGAAGATCCATGCGGAAGAATCCGGTAACGCAAATCATGCCGTGCAGTTGTTACTCAGAGAGACCGTCGTCCTTGAACTGGTCCTTCACGTACTTGATTTCGGTACGGCCGTGAGGCGCTGGCAAGCCGTCTTCGCCCAGGTTGACGAAGACCAATTTTTCCACGGTCAGGATGCTTTTGCGGGTGATCTTGTTGCGCACCTCACAAGTCAGGGTGATCGAGGTGCGGCCAAACTCGGTAGCGGTGATGCCCAGCTCGATAATGTCGCCCTGGCGCGAGGCGCTGACAAAGTTGATTTCGGAGATGTACTTGGTCACCACGCGCTGGTTGCCGAGCTGGACAATCGCGTAGATGGCCGCCTCCTCATCGATCCAGCGCAGCAGGCTGCCGCCGAACAGGGTGCCGTTGGGGTTGAGGTCTTCGGGTTTTACCCATTTGCGGGTGTGGAAGTTCATGGTCACTCCAAAGCGTCTTGCGAAATGATGGGCAACATCATGGCAGAGCGCGGACCCAAGCTCTATGAACCATTGCCTATCACCCCCATGAGCGATCTTCATGCCGCCGACGGAAAGGCTTGGGAAGTGTGTCGTACACGGCTATAATCGCTCCCGCTTCAAAACGGTCATCTTCGATTGATACCGTTCTCCCGCCACCTGTCCGAGGGGCGCTGCAGCAGGTTCAACCTGTCAGGCTCGGATGGGGCGTTGTCCGGCCTGGTTGCCCTGGCCTGATACTAAACGCACAACGGCGCCCATTCGCACACTACGAATGGAGGCTCTTCATGAGCGCTGTCATCACGCCTGCAGATTTCACCGACTACAAAGTCGCCGATATGTCCCTCGCTGCCTGGGGCCGTCGCGAAACCTTTATCGCCGAATCCGAAATGCCTGCCCTGATGGGCCTGCGTCGCAAGTACGCCGCCGAGCAACCGCTCAAGGGCGCGAAGATCCTCGGCTGCATCCACATGACCATCCAGACCGCCGTACTGATCGAGACCCTGGTTGCCCTGGGCGCCGAAGTGCGTTGGTCGTCCTGCAACATCTTCTCGACTCAAGACCAGGCCGCTGCCGCTATCGCTGCCGCCGGTATCCCGGTATTTGCCTGGAAGGGCGAGACCGAAGAAGAGTACGAATGGTGCCTGGAGCAAACCATCCTCAAGGATGGCGCGCCATGGGATGCCAACATGATCCTCGACGACGGCGGTGACTTGACCGAGCTGTTGCACAAGAAGTACCCGCAGATCCTCGACCGCGTCCACGGCGTGACCGAAGAAACCACCACCGGCGTACACCGCCTGCTGGACATGCTGGCCAAGGGCGAGCTGAAAATCCCGGCCATCAACGTCAACGACTCGGTGACCAAGAGCAAGAACGACAACAAGTACGGTTGCCGTCACAGCCTGAACGATGCGATCAAGCGCGGCACCGACCACCTGCTGTCGGGCAAGCAAGCCCTGGTGATCGGCTACGGTGACGTGGGCAAGGGTTCGTCCCAGTCCCTGCGCCAGGAAGGCATGATCGTCAAGGTTTCCGAAGTCGACCCGATCTGCGCCATGCAAGCCTGCATGGATGGTTTCGAAGTGGTTTCACCGTTCATCGACGGTATCAACGACGGCACTGAAGCAAGCATCGACAAAGCCCTGCTGGGCAAGATCGACCTGATCGTCACCACCACCGGTAACGTGAACGTGTGCGATGCGAACATGCTCAAGGCCCTGAAAAAGCGCGCCGTAGTGTGCAACATCGGTCACTTCGACAACGAGATCGACACCGCCTTCATGCGCAAGAACTGGGCATGGGAAGAAGTGAAGCCGCAGGTTCACAAGGTTCACCGTACCGGTGCCGGTCAGTTCGACCCGCAGAACGATGACTACCTGATCCTGCTGGCCGAAGGCCGCCTGGTTAACCTGGGCAACGCCACTGGTCACCCAAGCCGCATCATGGACGGCTCGTTCGCCAACCAGGTACTGGCGCAGATCTTCCTATTCCAACAGAAATACGCCGACCTGTCGCCAGCCCAGAAAGCCGAGCGCCTGACCGTGGAAGTACTGCCGAAGAAACTCGACGAAGAAGTGGCCCTGGAAATGGTCCGCGGCTTCGGTGGCGTGGTGACTCAACTGACCAAGACCCAGGCCGACTACATCGGCGTGACGGTTGAAGGCCCGTTCAAGCCGCACGCTTACCGCTACTGATACACCTGCTGCCCACTCTCCCTTTGGGGGAGCGGGCTTTAATGTGGGAGGGGGCTTGCTCCCGATGGCGGTGGGCCAGTCAATATATTTATTAACTGACACTCCGCCATCGGGAGCAAGCCCCCTCCCACATCGACGGTGTACACACTCTGCAATTCTGGGTTTCAAAGGGTATGACCATGTCCCAAGACCGTCGCTACAGCTTCGAGTTCTTCCCGACCAAGACCGATGCTGGGCATGAAAAGCTGATGGCCACTGCCAAGGTGCTGGCCAGCTACAACCCCGACTTCTTCTCCTGCACCTACGGCGCCGGCGGTTCGACCCGCGACCGCACGATCAACACCGTGCTGCAGCTGGAAAGCCAAGTCAAAGTTCCCGCCGCTCCGCACTTGTCGTGCGTGGGCGACAGCAAGGACGACTTGCGCGGCCTGCTGACCCATTACCAGCAAGCCGGCATCCAGCGTATCGTCGCCCTGCGTGGCGACCTGCCTTCCGGTATGGGCATGGCCAGTGGCGAGCTGCGCTACGCCAACGAGCTGGTGAGCTTCATCCGCGAAGAAAGCGGCGATCACTTCCATATCGAAGTGGCCGCTTATCCGGAAATGCATCCCCAGGCGCGCAATTTCGAAGACGATTTGCAGAATTTCGTGCGCAAAGCCAATGCCGGCGCCAACAGTGCGATTACCCAGTACTTCTTCAACGCCGACAGTTATTTTTACTTCGTCGAGCGCGTGCAGGCGATGGGCGTGAATATTCCGATCGTGCCGGGCATCATGCCAATCACCAACTACAGCAAGCTGGCGCGCTTTTCCGACGCCTGCGGCGCCGAGATCCCACGCTGGGTGCGCAAACAACTGGAAGCTTATGGCGACGATGTCAAAAGCATCCAGGCGTTCGGCGAGCAGGTCATCACCGAGATGTGTGAGCAATTGTTGCAAGGTGGCGCGCCAGGGTTGCATTTCTATACCCTGAACCAGGCTGAACCCAGCCTTGCCATTTGGAACAACCTCAAGCTGCCACGCTAAGGCTTGTGCAGTTGTGCCAAGGCCCTCGTCCAGACGAGGGCCTTTGTCGTTTTACGTTACCCACGGAACCCCGTAGTCCATGAATACAGTGTCCTCGCCTTCCCGTCCGCAGCTGGTCTACCTGGTCTTCGGTGCCGAGACCTACCACCAGGAGGCGGTATTCAGCATCGCCAGCGCACTTGCGTTCCTGCAGGAGACTACGGACGCGAACAACATAGACATTCAGGTATTCAGCGACAACCCCGAGCCTTATCGCCTGCTGCCGGTGCGCGTGCGCCCTCTCGACGAGGCCACCCGCAAACGCTGGAGCGAGCCCCACGGCTATCACTTCCGCACCAAACACGTGGTGCTGCGCCAAGTGTTGCAAGAGTCACCGGTGGCGCTGCTGATCGACACCGACACCTTCTTCCACCATTCGCCAATGACGCTGTTCGAACGCGTCCAGCCCGGCACCCTGCTGTGCAATGCCTTCTACACCAAGTACGGCGATAATCACGAAAGCATCCTCTACACTGCTCTGCGCCAGCGCCTGCTGGATATGGGCGTGGCCGACGATGACATGATGACCCTCAATTCCGGCGTCATGGGCCTGACCCAGCAGGATGCGCACATCCTTGATCGCTCTATCGAATTGATGGATGAGCTGTTCCCCCATGCCCAGGGCGCGTACACCCTGGAAGAGTTCTGCCTGTCCATCGCCGCCTATCGCACCGTCAACGTGCGCGAGTGCCCGGACCTGATCCATCATTACTGGAGCCGCAAGCAGTTGTTCCGGGCCAAGGTCAAGGCGTGGATCGCCAAGCACGCCAGCGCCCCTACCAGTGCACAAGCCCTGGCCGACACGCGGCAGGTGTCCTCGCACCTGCCGCGCCCGCCACGCTTGCAGCGCTTGATGTACAAGCTCATCACCCTGTTGCTGCCCAAGCACCAGCAACAGTTCATCCGCGAAATTCTTTACGGTTGCTACGAACACGAAAACGAGTTCGACCAGGCCTGCGGTCCGGTGTGGTGGGATAAGGCCCGACAAAACCAGGAGGAACGCCAGAAGCGCCCGATCGATGCCCACCAGCTGGAACACTGGTTCGCCAACCCCGTGGTGCGCCTGATTCTGGGTGAGCGCCGCGCCGCGATCCACGAACACCTGCTGGACGCTCCGGCGAAATAGGACCGTCCGCCAATACGCGTGCCAGAGCTTCTCTTTCGCCCATGAGCGTCGTAACCTGAGGGCATGCCCGTCATTTTCAAGCTGTTGATCGCTGCGCTTTTTGCTTGCCTGAGCCTGGCCGCTAATGGCGAGAAATTGCGCATTGTCACCGAGCCCTGGGCCCCCTACGTCTACGACGACCACGGCCGCATGGCTGGCCTGGACTATGAAACTACCGTGATCGTGTTCCAGCGCCTGGGCGTCGAGGTGCAATGGCAGTTCCTGCCCTGGAAGCGCTGCCTGGCGATGCTCGATCAGGGCCACGCCGACGGCGCGCTGGATATTTTCCACAGCCACGACCGTGACGCCCTGCTGCTCTACCCCGGCGAGCCATTGTCGGACGTTGAATTCGTACTGTTCTACGCCAACGAACGCGCGCATCCTGCCGAAACCCTCGATGACCTGCGTGGCCTGACCGTCGGTGTTTCCCCCGGCTACCTCTATGGCGATGCATTCAGCGAGTCCAACGCCTTTGAGCGTGAGCCCGCACCCAGCCATGAAGCCAATTTCGGCAAGCTCATGCTCGGGCGCATCGATATGGTGGTTACTGACCGACGGGTGGGGCAACACGTGATCAAGGCACTGGGCCTTGAGGGCAAGGTCAGCCAGGCGTCGGTGTTGGTCAGCCGCCAGCCGCAATTTCTCGCGGTGCGGCGCGGCGCGGGCATGGACCTGCTGGTACAACGCTTTGCCGCCGAGCTCAAGCGCTTCAAGCAAGAGCCGGCCTATGCCGCCTTGAGCGCCAAATATGGTGGAATGCACCCACAAACGGCGCCTATATCAGCGTCAAGACGTGCCGTTGAGCAGCAGGAAAGCAGCGCGCCGTGATTGCTCTGTTATACTCCGGCCTTTCCGCCAGGCTTACGCCCGGCCGCTCGGGTCTTGAAAAAGGCACCCAACCCAGCTACTGCGCAGCTTTGCAGCCCGCGCGAGCCGGTGGCGTGCCCGCCAGACGCAGCAGGACCGGACGGGATTGCGCTCCCCTAAGCGCCATTCACGCCCGGCAAGATTATCCCTTTGGGCCAAGCCCTAACTAAAACAGGATTACTCATGTCCTTTGCTTCCCTCGGTCTCTCCGAGGCTTTAGTCCGCGCCATCGAGGCAGCGGGCTATACCGAGCCTACTCCGGTGCAACAGCGGGCTATTCCCGCCGTGTTGCAAGGTCGCGACCTGATGGTCGCGGCTCAGACAGGTACTGGTAAAACCGGCGGTTTCGCCCTCCCGATCCTGGAGCGGTTGTTTCCCAACGGTCACCCGGACAAATCCCAGCGTCATGGCCCGCGCCAACCGCGCGTACTGGTCCTGACCCCAACCCGCGAACTCGCCGCCCAAGTGCATGACAGCTTCAAGCTGTATGCCCGCGACTTGAAGTTCGTCAGCGCCTGCATCTTCGGCGGCGTCGGCATGAACCCCCAGGTTCAGGCCATGTCCCGTGGCGTCGACGTGCTGGTGGCCTGCCCCGGTCGTTTGCTCGACCTTTGCGGCCAAGGCAGCGTCGATTTGTCCCACGTGGAAATCCTCGTGCTGGACGAAGCCGACCGCATGCTCGACATGGGCTTTGTCCATGACGTGAAGAAGGTCCTCGCCCGCCTGCCAGCCAAACGTCAAAACCTGCTGTTCTCGGCGACGTTCTCCCAGGACATCACCGCCCTGGCCGGCAAGCTGCTGCATAACCCGGAACGCATCGAGGTCACGCCGCCGAACACCACGGTCGAGCGTATCGAGCAACGCGTATTCCGCCTGGCCGCCAGCCACAAGCGCTCGCTGTTGGCACACCTGATCACCCACGGCGCGTGGGAACAGGTGCTGGTCTTCACCCGCACCAAGCACGGCGCCAACCGCCTGGCCGAGTACCTGGACAAACACGGGCTCACTGCCGTAGCCATCCACGGTAACAAGAGCCAGAACGCACGCACCAAGGCCCTGGCAGATTTCAAGGCCGGCTCAGTACGTATCCTGGTCGCCACCGATATCGCCGCCCGCGGCCTGGATATCGACCAGTTGCCACACGTGGTCAACTTCGAGTTGCCCAACGTCGATGAAGACTATGTGCACCGTATCGGCCGTACTGGCCGCGCCGGTCGTTCGGGCGAGGCTATTTCCCTGGTCGCGCCGGACGAAGAAAAACTGCTTAAAAGCATCGAGCGCATGACCAAGCAGAAAATCGCCGACGGCGACCTGATGGGCTTCGATGCCAGCGCCGTGGAGGCCGAGAAACCTGAAGCCCGCGAGCGTCCAGATGTGCGTAACCCGCGCAACCCACGCGGTCCGAAGGGCGATGGCCCGAACGGCGGCGGTGGTGGCGGTGGTCGTCGCGACAAAGGCAAGGACAAGGGCAAGGAAAAGTCCGCCACCAGCAGCCGAGGTGAACGCCCGGCCCGTGAGCAAAAGCCACGTGAAGGCACCCCGGCCCGCGAACAGCGCCAGCCGAGCCAGCCGCCACGCGCCGCCGCTGACCGTGCCCCGGACGAGTTCCTCGACGACGATGTGGATAACTTTGGTAACCGCGTCGACTACGTGCCCCAGGCCAAGCCGGCCCAGGGCCGTGGCCGTCGTCCAGGTGCCCCGGCACAAGGCGCCGGTGCGGGTGCTCCCCGTGGCGGCCAGCCTCAGGGCGGTCGCCAGAACGGCCCGCGCAACAGCAGCGGCGGCAGCACCGGTACTCCGCCTGCCAAGCGCAGCGGCCCGCGTAATGGTGCACCGCGTGACGGCCAGGCGCGTCGCGAAGATTCGCGCAGCAACAACCGCCGCCCGGCCCGTGACGACCAGCCACGCCTGTCCGAGCCAGCGGTGCAAAACCCGCGTGGTGGCCCGGCGCCGAAGATCATCCATAAGGAGTCGAAAGCTGATCGCTTCCCGACACCCGAGCAGTTGGACCAACTGCCCGGCCGTCCTCGTGGTGAAAAACCGGCACTGCTGACTCGCAACCGCGAGGCATAAAAAAAACCCGTATCGCGAGATACGGGTTTTTTTTGCCTATAGGAACGTGCTTGCTCGCGAAGGTCGTCAACGATAAAGCTGGCAGCCTGAAAAAACGCGGTATCTCTACGTTTTTCGCGAGCAAGCTCGCTCCTACATACGGAGCATTACTTCGCTTTCACACCTTCAAAGGTGATGTACAGCTGAACCACGTCGGACTGTGGACCTACGTCCATGCCCTTCGGAACGAACTCTTTACGGCTGATCGAGGTGGTGCCTTCAAAGCCGGCACGGTAGCCGCCCCATGGATCCTTGCCTTCGCCCAGGAACGTAGCCTTGACCACGATAGGCTTGGTTACGCCATGGAAGGTCAGGTCGCCCGTTACATCAGCAGTCTGCTTGCCATCCGCGTTCTTGCCGGTTGGCTTGACACTGGTGGAGACGAACTTGGCGTCAGGGAATTTGCCCGAATCCAGGAAGTCTGCGCTGTTGACATGCTTGTCGCGCTCGGCGTGGTTAGAGAACACGCTGGCGGTGCGGACATTCATTTCAATCTTGGCATCTTCTGGCTTGGCAGCGTCGAAGCTGAACTTGCCGTCCAGGTCCTTGAAGGTACCGGTGATGTAGCTGTAGCCCAGGTGGCTGATCTTGAAATCGACGAAGGCGTGCTGGCCTTCCTTGTCGATCACGTAGTCAGCGGCCATCGCCGAACCAGCGGACAACAGAGCAGAACCGATTGCCAGAGCAGCGAGTGTTTTTTTCAACATGCTTTCTATTCCTTGTGAGTCGAGGTTGAACATCAGGCTTTGCGCCCCAGCATTCGTGTCAGGGTCGCATCACGATCGATAAAGTGGTGTTTCAACGCAGCCACGCCATGCAAGCCGGCGAAGACCACCAACACCCAGGCCAGGTACAGGTGCACCCAACCGGCGGTATCTGCCTGGTCCGGTAGACCGGAAACCACGGCAGGAATTTCAAACAGACCAAACACCGGAATACCGACGCCGTCGGCGGTGGAAATCAGGTAACCGGCAATCATCACGGCAAACAGCCCCAGATACAGGAACGCATGGCCAAATGCAGCACCGATCCGCGTCATACGGCTATAGCTGGCCAGCGGCGGTGGCGGCGGGCTGACCAGACGCCAGACGATACGCACCAGCATGATGGCAAACAGCGTGATGCCAATGCTCTTGTGCAAGTCAGGTGCATCTTTGCGCCAGGCGCTGTAGTAGTCGAGGCCGACCATCCACAGGCCCAATGCGAATAAACCAAACACCACCAAGGCGACGCCCCAGTGTAGAACCATGCTGACCCAGCCGTACCGGGCGGGAGAATTGCGTAGCTGCATGTACTTAATCCCGTAAGAACTGTGCCCAAGACTAGCGTTTTACCTATCGAATTAAAGCGGAAAATTTCGCTTTGAAATATCGAGAAATACGATGAAGAGGCTAGGTATCATAAATTAACAAGGGATTAAGACTATTCCCAAGAAACGCGACAGACCGTCCTGCATTTACCGCCAATTGCCCCACAATGGCTTGTGACAGGCGCCACCATTGCATAGGCTTGCGCGATTGTTTCGCCTGCGCCGGCCGCAGGACCGCTTCGAGGAGATCACCGATGGGCTTGAATAACCAGTGGATGCAACGCGACCTCGCGGTGCTGTGGCATCCCTGCACCCAGATGAAAGACCACCAGCAACTGCCGCTGATCCCGATCAAGCGCGGTGAAGGCGTATGGCTGGAAGATTTCGAAGGCAAGCGCTACCTCGATGCCGTCAGTTCCTGGTGGGTCAATGTGTTTGGCCACGCCAACCCGCGCATCAACCAGCGCATCAAGGACCAGGTCGATCAGCTGGAGCACGTGATCCTCGCCGGTTTCAGCCACCAGCCGGTGATCGAGCTGTCCGAGCGCCTGGTGCAGATGACACCTGAGGGCCTGACGCGCTGCTTCTATGCTGATAACGGCTCATCCTGCATCGAAGTCGCCTTGAAGATGAGCTTTCACTACTGGCTCAACCGTGGCCTGCCGAACAAGAAGCGCTTCGTCACCCTGACCAACAGCTACCATGGCGAAACCATCGCCGCGATGTCGGTGGGCGACGTGCCGCTGTTTACCGAAACCTACAAGGCGCTGCTGCTCGACACCATCAAGGTGCCGAGCCCGGACTGCTACCTGCGCCCCGACGGCATGAGCTGGGAAGAACATTCGCGCAACATGTTCCTGGCCATGGAACAGACCCTGGCCGACCACCACGAGACCGTCGCCGCCGTGATCGTCGAGCCGTTGATTCAGGGTGCAGGCGGCATGCGCATGTATCACCCGGTGTATCTCAAGCTGTTGCGCGAAGCCTGCGACCGCTACGGCGTGCACCTGATCCACGACGAAATCGCCGTGGGCTTCGGTCGCACAGGCAGCATGTTCGCCTGTGAACAGGCCGGCATCCGCCCTGACTTCCTTTGCCTGTCCAAGGCCCTCACTGGCGGTTACCTGCCATTGGCCGCCGTGGTCACCACCGACGATGTCTACGAAGCGTTCTACGACGACTACCCTACCCTGCGCGCCTTCCTGCACTCCCACAGCTACACCGGCAACCCGCTGGCGTGCGCGGCGGCCTTGGCGACGCTGGATATCTTTGAAGAAGACAACGTCATCGAAAACAACAAGGCCCTGGCCCAGCGCATGGCGACCGCCACCGCGCACCTGGTCGACCATCCCCATGTCGCGGAAGTCCGCCAGACCGGCATGGTGCTGGCCATCGAGATGGTGCAGGACAAAGCCACCAAGACTGCCTACCCATGGCAGGAACGCCGTGGCCTGAAGGTTTTCGAGCATGCCCTGGAACGCGGCGCGCTGTTGCGGCCGTTGGGCAGCGTGGTGTACTTCCTGCCGCCCTATGTGATTACACCTGAGCAGATCGACTTCCTGGCCGAGGTGGCCAGCGAGGGGATTGATATCGCCACTAACAGCAAAGTCAGTGTGGCAGTGCCGAAAGATTTTCACCCAGGCTTCCGTGATCCGGGTTGATTGCCTACATACACCTTTTCAGAGAACAGAAATGAGACTGTCCCGCTTTTTCACCGACGCCCCGCTGAGCCTCGGCGACCATGAACTGCCCGAAGCCCAGGCGCATTACATCAGCCGTGTGTTGCGCATGGGTGAAGGCGATGCCGTGCAATTGTTCGACGGTTCTGGCCAGGAGTTCCGGGGCACCTTGCTGGAAGTCGGTAAAAAGCGCGTCACCGTACAACTGACGGAGTGCTTTGCCGGCCAGGCCGAATCACCGCTGCACGTCCACCTCGGCCAGGGCCTATCCCGGGGCGAGCGTATGGATTGGGCGATCCAGAAAGCCACTGAACTGGGCGTCAACGCGATCACGCCGATCTTCACCGAGCGCTGCGAAGTGCGCCTCAAGGACGAGCGCGCCGACAAGCGTCTGCTGCACTGGCGCCAAGTGGCAATCAGCGCCTGCGAGCAATGTGGGCGTTCGACGGTGCCGGTGATTCATGCGCCGGTGCTGTTGGCAGACTGGCTCAAGCAGGTCGAGGCCGACCTGAAGCTGGTGCTGCACCCGGTGGCCGAGCCGATGATCAGCCATGCCAAGCCATCGCGGCTGGCTTTCCTGATCGGGCCGGAAGGTGGCTTGACGGATGGAGAAGTCGAAACCGCCCAGGGCGCGGGCTTCCATGCCGCGCGATTGGGGCCGCGAGTATTACGTACCGAAACCGCGCCGGTGGTGGCGCTGGGCGTTGCGCAGCAACTCTGGGGCGACTTCTAAAGGTGGATGAGGTGATCACTCCACCGGGTCGCTGACCGGGCTGGCAATGATCGCCTTCAACTCACTGGTCATCGGAAACTCCAGGTTCAAGCCATTCGGTGGAATCGGCTGCTCGAACCAGCGCTGGTAAATCCCGTTGATCGCCCCCGAGTGGTAAAGGTCGCCCAGGGCCTGGTTAACCACCGCGAGAAACTGTGGGTCATCCTTGCGCACCATGCAGCTGTAGATCTCCCGCGATTGCTCCTTGCCCACGACCACCCAATGGTGTGGGTCCCTGGCCTTGGCGCGTTCGCCGTAGAGCAGCGCATCGTCCATATAGAACGCCACCGCACGGCCGGTCTCCAGCATCTTGAACGCTTCGCCGTGGTCCTTGGCGCTGATCACGAACATATTGCTCTGATGCTCGGCGTTGTAGCGTTTGAGGAAGCGTTCGTTGGTGGTGCCGGCGGTGGTCACCACGTTCTTGCCCTTGAGGTCGGAGAGTCCGTGGATGCCGCTGGTCCTGGCCGTCAGTAACTGCCCCTTCACATAGATAAACCCATAGGAAAATGCCACCTGCTTCTGCCGTTCGGCGGTCACTCCGGTGGAGCCACACTCCAGGTCAACGGTGCCGTTCTGTACCAATGGGATCCGGGTCTGGGACGTCACCAGGCGATAATTCACACGCAAGTTTTTCAGGCCGGCCTGTTCCCGGACGCGCTCGACGATCCTGTGGGTGAGGTCCACCGAATACCCCATCGGCTTGCCGCTCTGATCGCCTATATACGAGAACGGCACTGACGCATCACGATAGCCAACGGAAATTTGCTGGCTGGCAGTGATTTTCTTCAAGGTTGCGCTGGATTCGCTCGCTGACGCCAGGGGTAGTCCCAGCGTCAGCGAAGCGAAAATGCAGACCTTGAAAATGCAACGGTTTACCGCTGTTTTTTGCATAGGGTAGTCTCGCTGGCTATAGCTATAGGTCGAGCCGGCAGCCGGCCTATCCAGGCATCGCTATTCATCTCTTTACACTCCAACAACCAAAGGTCAGGCCGCCTTGGGAAGAAACACATGTGCGTCAATCGAAGTCGACCGCTCTGCAATCATTTCGGCCAGCAACTGGCCGCTGGCACACGCGAGCGTGAAGCCAAGAGCGCCATGCCCAAGGTTGAGCCATAGATTGCGATAGGAACTGGCGCCAATCAGTGGCAGGCCGGTGGGCGTCGCTGGCCGCATCCCTGCCCATTCAACCGCAGCGTCATAGTTGCCGCCCATCGGAAACGTCTGGCGGGCCAAGCGTTTTATCACCGCCAGGCGCTTGGGCTCCGGGGCGCTGTTGAAACCCACCATGTCGACCATGGCGGCGACACGTAACTGATCGCCGATCCGGGCATAAACAGCCCTGCGGTCGTAATCGGTCACATTGACCTTCGGGGCATTGTGCTGCTCGCCGATGGGCACGCTGAGGCTGTAGCCCTTGAGGGGGTAAAGCGGTAGACGCATACCTGGCAGACCCAGGCTTGAACTGTTGTGACCGGCTGCCAGGATCAGGTTCTCCACAGGGATGACTTCGTCCTCAAGCTCTACGGCTACAGCCGTATTAAACGCCTCATGGACACGCAATACTTTGCGCCCGTAGACAATGCGGCAGCGTCCCGATGCCTCCAAATGCCCGCCAAGCTGCTGGCAAAATGCATGGCAATCGGCAACCTCTTCATTGGGGTTGTAAATACCGCCGACAAAGGTCCCCTCCATCAGGGACGGTTCAAGCTTGCGGCAGTCTTCGGCCGATAGCACTTGTTGCTGGAGGGGGTCAGTCAATCTGCGCCGCCCCTGCGCGAAGCTGTCATCGGAACGGAAGGTCAGCAGTTTTCCATTGCGCTTCCAGTTGAACCCTTCCAGATGGTCCTCTACTCGCCAGCGGTTCAGGACGTCCTGGCTCATCGCTGCCAGGCGAAGCAAATGTGCGGAGTTTGTACGGTTGACCGAGGAGCGGCAGGCGCCGAGGAAAGAGGCGAGCCAGCGCCATTGTGAAAGGTCCAGCCGGGGCCTGAGCTTCAGGGGAGACTCCGAGCGCAGCAGAAAGCCAAGCGCCTTGAGTGGTACACCAGCATCAGCAAGGGGGGTGACATAGCGGTAGGACAGTTGGCCACCATTCGCAAAACTGGTGACATTACCCAGTTTTTTTTGCGCTTCGACCAAGGTGACTTCCATGCCTGCACGCACACATGCATAGGCACTCGCCAACCCGATGACACCGCCGCCGATGATACATACTCGCCTTGCCATATTGACACCTCACATGGATTGAAACGAATTCCAGAGTAGGTTCAAGTGACAAAAGTTGAACAATGAATAAAGGTAAGCCACCTATAAGTTAAGGTTATGAAAACCCATGCGTCTGCGACATATCGAAATCTTCCAGGCCATCCGCCAGACCGGCTCCGTCAGCGCCGCCGCGCAGTTGCTGCACGTCTCGCAACCAGCGGTGACCAAGGTGCTGCAGCACGCCGAATTGCAGCTCGGCTTTCCGTTGTTTCTAAGGGTGCGTGGCAAGTTACAGCCCACACCGGAAGCCCTGGCCTTGGAAAGCGAAGTAGAGAAAGTCACAACGAGTCTGCAAGGAGTGCAACGGCTGGCCAAGAGCTTGCGCCATACGTCTGAACAAAGCGTGCGCATCGGCGCCATCCCGGCGCTGGCACAGTCGCTGCTGCCACCGTCAATCCTTGAGTGGAAGCGCAGCTACCCGGACATGGTCTGTGAGCTGTCCAGCGACCATAGCCGCGAGCTGGTGCAGCAGTTGTTGATGCGCGAAATCGACCTGGCACTGACCCTCAATTTCTCCGGCCACCCGGGGCTCACCAGCCAGATACTGGCAAACGGGGCGCTGGTAGCGTTGGCCTCCAAGGCTTACTGGCCTGAGGCTGAATCAAGCAAGCCATTGCCTTTGGCCGAACTGGCGAACACGTCGCTGATTGGTCTTTCCAGCGCTGATCCGTTGGCGGCAAAGCTCGACAGTTACCTGGAAAATATTGACCCACCGCCACAAATAAGCATTTCCGTACAAACCTATTCCCTGGCCCGGGCCATGGTTGAATCCGGTGCGGGAATAACGGTGATTGATCCCTTCACGGCCCTCGGTGCGTCCACGACGACGATGTGCATCCGCACGCTTGTCCCGCAGTTGCCGATCACCCTGTACGCCCTGACCCGCGCCAACGAACCGCCTCCGCATATGTTGGCCGACCTGTTGCATATCTTCGGCAACCGGGCACGTGAGTTGCTCGAGCGCCTTCAGAATGCCCCCTTCATTCAGAGCACGTAATGCATGATCGCCACGAAATGCAGCAGGCTGCCGCCGATGACAAACAGATGCCAGATCCCATGGGAATGGCGCAGGCGATCCTCCAGGGCAAAAAAGATAATACCGACGGTATACAACACCCCGCCCGACGCCAACCAGATGAATCCCGCCGTACCCAGCGCCGCCATCAGCGGCTTGACTGCCACGAGTACGATCCAGCCCATCACGGCATAAATCACAATGGACAGAATCCGCGCCTCCGAGCGCGGCTTGATCTCTTGCAGGATGCCGATCACCGCCAGCCCCCACACGATGCCGAACAGCGTCCAGCCCCATGGCCCGCGCAGGGTCACCAGGCAAAACGGCGTATAGCTGCCGGCGATCAACAGGTAGATGGAAAAATGATCGACCTTCTGCATGATCGCTTTTCGCCGCCCCTGCACGCTGTGGTACACCGTCGACGCGCTGTACAGCACCATCAGGGTAAAGCCGTAGATCGCCACGCTGACGATCTTCCAGGGGCTGCCGTCCAGGCTCGCCACCACCAACATCCACACGGCGCCAATACATGCAGCGACTGCACCGAGCAAATGGCTCCAGGCGTTGAATCGTTCCCCGTGGTACATCTATCACCGACCTCCCCATAACCTTCAAGAACAGGCTGGCAAGCGTCCAGCCTTGCGCATAAGAGTGCAAGCGGCTTGTGACGTTCCGAGGACGGCGCACGCGTTTGCGGGCACAATTGTAGGTAATCGAACAAGAGCCCACGGCCATGCTGATCGACGAAGAGTTCACCCTCAAGAAGCTGGAAATCTTCCTGGCGTTCATGCGCACCGGCAACCTGGCCCGCGCCGCCGCCGAGTTGCAAACCAGCAACGTCAGCGTTCATCGCGCCATCCACTCCTTGGAAAATGCCCTGCGCTGCCCGCTGTTCAAACACGAAGGTCGCAACCTCACCCCGCTGGAAAGCGCCTATGTGCTTGAAGAACGCGCACAAAAACTGGTGGCCGATGTGGTCGACAGCGTACGCCTGACCCGCGAAGCCGCCGGCTTCTCCGCTGAGCGTTTCAAGCTCGGCTCGCTGTATTCGCTGACGGTAAAAACCGTACCGCAACTGATCATGGGCCTGAAGATCCGCCGCAGCGAACTCAACATCGACCTGATCCTCGGCTCCAATTTCGACCTGCTCTACAAACTCAAGAACATGGAAGTCGACGCGATCCTCATCTCCCTCGACGAACACGCCAACGACCCCGACTGTGAGCAGATCGCCCTGTTCAGCGATGACATCTTCCTCGCCACCCCGGCCGATTCGCCTCTGGATCGCAATCTGGAAATCGACCTGGCCGACGTGCGCGACGCCACCTTCATCACCCTCACCCAGGGTTTTGCCACGCACCAGGACGGCAATCGGGTGTTCAAGCAGGCGGGGTTCGAGCCGAAGGTGGCGATGCAGGTGAACGACATCTTCACTCTGCTGAGCATGGTCAGTTCAGGGGTGGGTTATGCCCTGCTGCCGGGGCGGATTGCAGCAGTGTATGAAAACCGCGTGAAGCTGATACCGCTGCAACCCCGGTATCGGTTGCAGCAGCATATCGGCGTGGTGTTCCTGAAGGCCAAGGAGCGCGACCCGAACCTGCTGGCGCTGCTGGCGGAGTGTCGGATGTATGCTAATCGCCAGGCTTGAGAATGCCATCGGGGGCTTGCCCCCGATTGCGCCCGACCAAACACCACAGTCCGCAAACCTAACCAACCAACCCACGCACAATGAAGTACAGCAGCGAAGGGCCAAGCAAACACCCAAGCCCGGTATGGAACGTCGCCGTCAGCGCGCCATACGGTACCAGCCGCCGATCCGTCGCCGCCAGGCCCGCCGTCACGCCACTCACGGTGCCGGCCAACCCACCAAACACCATCGCCGAACGCGGGTTATCCAGGCCCATCCAGCGCGCCGCCACTGGCGTGCCAACCATCACCAGTATCGCCTTGATCAACCCCGTTGCGATCGACAGCGCCATCACATCCGAGGTCGCGCCAATCGCCGCGCCGGTCACCGGGCCGACGATGTAGGTTACAGCGCCAGCTCCGATAGTGGTCATGCTGATCGCATCGCGATAACCAAAGGCCCAGGCCATGCTCGCGCCAACAATAAACGGCAGGATCGTGCCCAGCAGCAGTGCAATCACGCCGATCATCCCGGCCTTGCGCGCCTCGGTGGCTTGCACTTCGAACGCCGTAGCGACGATGGCGAAGTCACGCAACATCGCACCGCCCATCAGGCCGATCCCGGAAAACAGCGCAAGGTCCGCCAGGCCCTTTTGCCCACCCGTGAGAGTGCCGCCGACCCAAGCCACGACCAGGCCGATAACAATGGCAATCGCCGAGCCATGAATGCGCCCGAACGTCAGGCGCTTGGACAGCACCACGGAAATCCACATCACCACGCCAACGAACGCAAAAGCGGTAATCAGGCCGTTATGTTCCAAGCCTTTTTCAATGAGGTCCCACATATCAGCGACCTCCCGCGACGAGAATCAGCGGCTCTTCGGGCGGCAAGGGCTCGCCCTTGTGGGTGCGGCTGATCAAGGCGATGGTGCAACCACACACCACGACCGAACCAATGGCCGCGAGCACTGCAACCGGGCCGCCATGCAGCGCCGTTACTACGTTTTGCTGCGCCGCCATCGCCACCACCACCGGGATGTACATGGCGCCCCAGAAGCCCACGCCCATCTCGCAGTCCTTAGTCATGCCACCGCGCTTTTGCATCCACAACCGCGCGCAGATCAGCAGGATCATCGCGATCCCCACGCCGCCTACGTTGGATTTGACGCCCAGCAACACGCCAAGCATGTCGCCCATGATCACGCCTGCAAGCGTGCAGATCGCCAGCAATGCCACACCGTAGATAATCATTATCGTTGTCCTCAAAGTGCTCGTTCGAAATTGTTGTTTTTGTGCTTCGAAAGCCTTGGGTGCTGCTTTATCGGTGGCGGCGTTCCTCCTCTTGCAGCAGGGCCTGCAAGGTATCCAGGCGTGCGCCTTCGCAGGCGATCACCGTGCCTTGGTCGAAGACCCGCCGTGACAGGCCGGTGAGCACCGCGCCCGGAGGCAATTCGATCTGCAGGCGCACGCCGCGCTCATAGGCGCTTTGCACGGTGCCGCGCCAGTCGACGACGCGGCACATATTGAAAGCCAGGTCATCGCGCAGTTGCTCGGGGTTGTGGATTGGTCGTGCGCGGGTGCTGCTCAGGTAGGTGATGCGCGGCGCCTTGAGCGGCACGAAGGCTTGGGCCAGGACCTGGGCCGGCTGTTCCAGCAACGCGCAATGGGACGGCACGCTGACGGCCAGGCGCTTGGCGATGCCGCTGCCTTTGATGCGTTCGGCGACGAGCTTCATGGCTTCATCACTGCCGGCGATGACGGTCTGGTTATCGGCGTTGATATTGGCCAGGTACACCGGGGTCAGTGGGCTGTGGATATCCGCCAGCAGCGCCTCGACGCGGGATAATTCAGGGCCAATCAGGGCGGTCATGCCATAGCCCTGTGGATAAGCCTGCTGCATCAGCTCGCCCCGCAAGCTCACCAGCTTTACCGCGTCAGCGAAGTTCAGGGCACCGGCGATGACGGCGGCTGGGTAGGCGCCGATGGACAGGCCCGCCACGTAATCAGGCGTATGTTGCAACTGACGGGCATGGGCGACGCCGACGATCAGCAGGCACAGTTGCACCGCACGCGTGCTCGCCAAGGTTTGCGCCGAATCGAGCTGACGCACATCTTCACCCAAGGCATCACTGGCTTCTTCCAGAACCTCGGCCGATAGCGCCTGGAGCATACCCGCCCGCTGAGCGCCCTGCCCCGGAAACACCAGGAGGCTGCTCATGCCACAGCCTGCCAAGGGTCGAGCACAAGGTGTGCGCCGCTGCTGGTTTTGAGCAGCACACGACGAGATACGCCGGCCCATTCGCGCAAGGCGACAGCGCCAAACGGGGTTTGCAGTTGCAGGTCCACGGCGCACGGCGCGGTGTCGAGTTTCGCCAGTAACGCCCGCGCCTCAAAGCGATCAAGCGGTTCGGGGGTGCGCAAAATCAAATCCAGGTCACTCATGACATGCAACGCTTCGACGCCGCTCGCCAATTCAAATCCGGCGCTACCGCTGACGCCCCAGTGATACTGCGCCAACACTGGCCGCAGTTGATCGAGCGCCCGCAGCGCCGGTAAATCCCGTGGCGAGATCACCTGGCGCAAGTCTTCGGGCACCACGCACCGTTGCACCCCTGCAATGGGCATCACCGCCGCAAACCGCTGCTCACGCAAACGCCCACGCACACCAACCGCCACTTGGCCCGGATCGGTGACGGCGCGCCGCACCACTACTGGATGGCCGGCGCTCAGCGCGTCCCGCGCCCAGGCCGGAGCGTCAGCGGGCAGATGCGCGGGGGTCATGCCCCAGAGCAAGTCATGGGCGTTCACCATTGTTCCCGCAGCAGTTGGCGTACATGGCTTGACGCGGCGCGATTAGTCGCACCGAGACGTCCTTTTAAATCAGGCTGCGCGACATCTTTGATCGCCTGCACCAGGCAATCGCTGACCCGCACCACATCGTCCGTTGTCGGCTGTTCAATCTGGCTCACCGACAAGGTCTCCCAGAGCAGACCCAGGCTGGCATAGCTGTCGATGTCATAGGCCATCGGCGGCACGCTGGCGGCCAGGGCTTCCAATTCTTCGACGCTGCGCAGGGTCACCCGTGCGGCCGAAGCCTTGCCCATGGCGTGCACCATCACGCCGGGATCACGCAGGGCAATCAAGCGATTGGCCTGGTAACCGTGGGCCAGAAACGCACCGGACATGGCCTTGCCCACCAGCAGTGCAATCACCGGGTGGCCGGCCAGGCGTGCGCGAGCGTAGCTGTCGGCGGCGGCGGCCAGGGCCTGGTGAATGCCGAGCGCCTCTTCACGACGGCCGTAGGCTTGGCTGGGCACATCGACAACGGCGATCAGCGGGCGTTTGTCACCCCTCTCGATGGCTTCATCGACGGCCTTGGCTAGCCCCCAACCTTCCAGCAACCCGACTTCGCCATTGCGCGCACGCGGGAAGCGGTTATTCGGGTCGGTGACCACCGCGATAAAGCGCACCGCCTGTTCACCCAAGACGCCGTCTGCGACTTTCAATGAGTCCGGCAAGCCCTCTACGAGTGTCGCGCCGACGCTCAATGCGTTGAACCATTGCAGCCCTCTCATGAACCTTCTCCCTGATACAGAGCGCGAACCGTTGCGGGTTCGATTTGCGCGGTTGCGTCGAGTTCGGCCAGCCGCGCCAGGTAGAAATCAGCGCGCCGGCTGCGGGGTTGTTCGGGCGCCCCGTGTTGCAACAGCGCACTCACGGTCTGCTGGATCTGCGCCACATCGTCCGCCACGTAACGGTCGGCTAAGCCACTGTTAAAACGTTGTTCGCCGCCCGTAAGGCTCCAGATGAAAGGCCGGTCGCGGGAGTCGTATTCTTCCAGGCCGGCCTCCTGCTCGATCACTTGCGGGCCATTCAAACCCAGGCGCGCTTCGCGGGTGACCACCAGGTAACTGCACAGTCCGGCCGCGATGGACATACCACCAAAACAACCGACACTGCCCGCCACCACACCGACCACCGGCTGGTACTGGCGCAGGTCGACAATCGCAGCATGGATATCAGCAATCGCGGCCAGCCCCAGATTGGCTTCCTGCAAGCGCACCCCACCGGTCTCCAGCAGCAGCACGGCACGGGTCGGTATGGCGTTGCGGTTGTCTTCGGCGGCCAGTTCCAGTGCCCCCGCGATTTTTGCGCCACCGACTTCACCGAGGCTGCCGCCTTGGAAATTGCCCTCGATAGCGGCGACCACTACCGGCAAACCGCCGATGCTGCCCTTGGCAATCACCACACCGTCATCGGCCTGGGGCACCACGCCCTGGCGGCTGAGCCACGGCGACATGACCCGTTGGAACGGGTCGATCAGTTCACGATAAGTGCCAGCATCCAACAGCGCCTTGGCGCGCTGCCGCGCACCGAGTTCGACGAAGCTGTGTTTGTTGAGCAAATCAGTCATGGCCGACCTCCTCGAAACCTTGCTCCAGGCGCAAACGCACCACGCCGGGGGTGGCGCCGAAATCGTGGATATCGATGTTCAAGGCAGGTGGCGTCTGCTCCTGGAAGATGCGTTCGAACAGGTGCTGCCAACGTTGCTCGGCGCCGTTGACCGAGGTCTGCACTTGGATGGTCAGCGTGCCGGGAGTGCCCGGCTCCAGCAGCACTTCGAGGTCGCCCGAACCGACGCAACCCACCAGCGCGCGGCCTTTTGGCGGCTGGCCCGCGGGGAATTCAAAGGATAAGGTTTCCATCACAACGCTCCGTCGAGGCGGTCGATAAACAGGCAGGCGGCGAGCAAGTCGGCAGCGCCGCCAGGGGAGGCATTCAGGGCCAGGAGTTGCTGGTCCAGTGCGTGCAGTTGGCGACGGCCCGCGAGGGTTGCGCTACCGCCAGCGTCGAGCACGGCCTGGGCGCCTTGCTGCATGGCTTGGAGGCCTTCAGTGCCGGCGCGGTAGAGCACGCAGGTGTCGGCCAGCTCGGTCATGATCGCGAGCAATGCATCCAGGCGGGCATTTTGCTCACCGGCGTTTTGCCCGCGGCTTTTATGCAGTTGCGGCAGGCCGCGTTGCATCACAGCGGGGAAGCCCAGTTGCGCTTCTTCACGGGCACCGCGTGCGCCGTAGCGCTGGGCGACCTGTGCGCCGTGGCTCAGCGGTTGCGGCGCGAAGCGGTCTTCGAGCAGAGCTAGTTTGGCCGCGGTCAGGGTTACGGCGCGTGGTTGCAGGGCCGCTGCTGCGGTGAGCAAACCAAGAGCCCAGATTGCGCCGCGATGGGTATTTACGCCGTTGGTAGTGATGAGCATCGCTTGCTCGCCTTCGCGGCCAAGACGGCCGAGTGCTTCACGCAAGGGCACACCGACTTCACCGAATACAAGGGCAGCCTCGGCCATTTCCTTGAACATCGGCCACAGCGACAGCGCTGAGGCGTGCATCAGGCCCAGGTGCAAATCACTGTGGGCGCCGTTGCCGCGCCGGTCTACCAAGGCGGGTTTGGGCGACAAATCCGCTTCATCAATCAGCGCGTCGACGGCCATATCCGCCAGGCGATCAGCCAGGCTCAGTTCATGCTGTTTGAGAGCGTGCATTTACCAGCTCCTGAATTTGGCAGGCGGGTTGTACAAGCCGCCGGACCATTCCACCAGGTCGGCTACGCTCTTGGCAGCCAGCAACTCGCGGGTGGCGTCGGTGCGGCGGATACCCAGGTCTTCGGGCAAGGCAATCAAGCCTTCGCGGCGCATACGGACGGTGTCCTTGGGGTTATGCCGCATACCGATGGCCGTCACCCCGGCGACGGCAGCGATCATTGCCTGGCGTTCTTCCAGGGAGCGCGCCTTGTAGAGGTAAGCGATGCCCTCTTCGGTGAGCAAGTGGGTAACGTCGTCGCCGTAGATCATGATCGGCGCCAGGGGCATGCCACTTTTGCGGGCCACTTCTACTGCGTCGAGGGTGTCGACAAAGGTCGGTTTGCCGCCTTCCTGGAAGGTCTCGACCATTTGCACCACGAGTTTTTTGCCGCGCTCAAGCAGCGCTTCCGGCGCATCGTCATGGCGCATATCCAGCCAGGCCGGTGTGCCGTGCCGACGACCACGTGGGTCGTGGCCCATGTTCGGCGCACCACCGAAACCGGCAAGGCGGCCACGGGTCACGGTGCTGGAATGCCCGTCGCCATCCACCTGCAGGGTGGCGCCGATAAACAGGTCCACCGCGTACTGGCCGGCCAGTTGGCAGAACATGCGATTGGAGCGCATCGAGCCATCGCGACCGGTGAAGAACACATCCGGGCGAGCGGCGATGTAGTTTTCCATGCCCAGCTCGGTGCCGAAGCAATGCACGCTCTCGACCCAACCGCTTTCAATCGCCGGGATCAGCGTGGGGTGCGGGTTGAGTGTCCAGTTACGGCAGATCTTGCCCTTGAGCCCCAGGGATTCGCCGTAGGTGGGCAGGATCAATTCGATGGCGGCAGTGTTGAAGCCGATGCCATGGTTGAGGGACTGCACATTGTGTTTTTCATAGATGCCACGGATCGCCATCATCGCCATCAACACATGCACCGGCTTGATATGGCGCGGGTCGCGGGTGAACAGCGGTTCGATGTAGAACGGCTTGTCGGCCACCACCACGAAATCCACCCAGCTTGCGGGGATGTCCACACGGGGCAAATCGGTGACATCGTCCACCAACTGGTTGACCTGCACAATGACAATGCCATCGCTGAACGCGGCGGGTTCGATCAGCGCCGGGGTGTCTTCGGTGCTGGCGCCGGTGTAGATATTGCCGGCGCGGTCGGCCATGAAACCGGCGGAAAGCACCACGTTGGGGATCAGGTCCACCACCAGACGCGCATAGAGTTCGATGTAGGTATGGATCGCGCCGATTTCCAGCAGGCCATCTTCCAGCAGCTGGCTGATGCGCAAGGATTGAGTGCCGGCGAAGGAAAAGTCGAGCTTGCGGGCGATGCCCTTTTCAAACAGGTCCAGGTGCTCGGCGCGCCCGACACTGGGCATGATCATGTGCAAATCGTGGAGCTTGGCCGGGTTGGCCTTGGCCAGGGAGCGCGAGAGGAAGTCGGCCTGCTTCTGGTTGTTGCCTTCCAGTACCACGCGGTCGCCGGGGAGGATCAGCGCTTCAAGCGCCTCGACGATCTTGTCACTGGGCAGCACCGCCCCGTCTGCAATTTTTTTGACCAGCCCGAGCCGCCGCTGCTTCTCGTCGCGCCGCCGCGTCCAGCGCGAGTCGGGGGTGATGGTTGTTGTCATGGTCGCTCCACGGGGTTTGCTGTCGTGGGGCTGTACCTTAGGAGTGAATTTGGGGGCTATCAATCAAGCTCAGCGGCAGACTGTTACGCCTGGAGTAATGAAGATCAAAATGAGGGAGGGGCTTGCTCCCGATTCCGCTGGGTCAGCTATTAAATTTTGGCTGATACACCGCTATCGGCGGCAAGTCGAATCGTCGCACCGCCCCTCCCACATTTGCTCAGTAGCGCCTGTCAGATAGCAGTCCCTGTGTGGGACCGAACTAACCGCGCTATCTCTGATCAAGGCCAGCCAACAAATCTTCCACTTTGACCAGCAATACCGTCGCGCTATCGATCAACTGGCTTAGCAGGGCCTCATCCTCATCCATATACCCTTCGTATTCCGCCAGGTTGCGACGCTCATGACACAACGCCAACAACCGCACCTGCACCTTGCTCGCGTCGAGGGTGTGAACCAGACATTGAAAGACCAGATAGCGTTTGTCAGAACGATAGCCTTGCAAGCGCAAAGCCGTGAGGGCGATAGCATGGGCGGCGTTGTAAGCCAGATCGAAACGGCTGGCGAATGATAGCTGTGGGGTTGCGGCGTCCTTCAATCGATCACGAGCTGAACGCATCAGCCCGTCACACTCCCTGCGATCCGGCGGCTCAGCCTTCAAGCCACCACTACGTTGCAGATTCTCCAGGTTTGCCTTGCTGTCCATCCGTGGATTCCAGAGGGTTGCCCCCTAACAGATTGATCTTGTCCTGCTGCACTACCCGCTGCACGAAACTGTTCCCGGCATTCCATTTACCGATCCAGTCTTCAGGGGTGTACAGCGTCGGGTTGATGGTGCGACCCAGTTGCTCTTCCAGCGGCATGAGTTGCTCCATGACTTCACTGTAGTTGAGGCTTTGACCGATCAGCATCAGATCTATGTCACTGGATGAGTGCGCCTCACCCTTGGCGATGGAACCGTAGATAAACGCCCAGGTGATCTGCTCGGCAAACGGTGCCAGTGCATTGCGCAATGGCTCGTCCAGGCTCAGCGTCTTGCGCACGATAGCCAACAGTTCCGAGTAAATCGGGCACTGAGGGTTGGCTTGGTAGTGAGTCTGGTTGCCTTGGCGCGTCATGTTCAAGATGCCCGCCAACTGCAAACGCTCCAACTCTCGGGTGAGGCTACCCTTACCCACCTGGGCCCACCGGGCAATTTCATTGGTGAAAAAGCTTTGGTCGGGCTTGCCGAAAAGCAGGCCCAGCACTTTTTGCTGGGTGACCGTGAAGAGCGCAGTACTGAGCGGCAAGGTGTGCATGGCAGCGGCCAATGAGTCCCAAAAAGGGAACGATAGGTCCCTTTTTGGGAACGATCAAGTTTTAAGCCGCTGAGGAGGGGGATATCTGTTCCAGTGCTTGATCCACCAATAGCTGTCCTATCTCTGCCATTTGCTGAATCCCGAGCATGACGGCGCGCTGGGAAGTGTCCAAGTCGAAAGCCAGGTTGCAGGTGAGTGCGTTGAGGGAGGACAGGGTTTCGCTGGCGTTGACCAGCAGGGTTTCGGTGTTTTGGTGGGGGTTTACGGTGAAGAGGGGTGGATTGGGGGTAGGTTTGATCATGATGAAACTCCTAAACAGTCAGTAAGGAGCGCCACCGTTCGCTTGCACGCGAATGAGGGTGGCGACCGTGCGCAGGTGTGCAAGACCGGGCCTGTTTAGGACACCCAGCAGGTCCGAAGACCTCCTGCGCGCAGCCGCCATAAAGCAGCGAGCACAAAAAACGCCCGTTGGATGGCTGGGCGTTCATACGCCTAAACAGTTTCGTCGGACTTGCACGTCCGTGTCACCGTTTTTTGCGATGACGGGACGAAGACTAGGCGTGCGGACCTCTCACCACAAGTTCATGCACGGCTCAAAATCTTGCAGGAAAAATCCGAAGCCTTTTATGTCGAAGTGCGTGCAGGAAGTTTCATACAGCGTTTTGGGGTTGTTGCTTGGAACTGGTCCTTCTAGCCTTCGCGGTTGAATGCCCATAGTCGAAGGACGTACCAACATGCCGATGCACAACCCACCTCACCCAGGTGAAATCTTGCTCGAAGATGTGATCCCTGCCCTGGGTATCACCATTACCGAAATGGCGCGACGTCTTGGCTTCGCCCGCGAGACTTTTTCAAGGATCCTGCATGGCCACGCCCCGGTCAGCCCGGACCGTGCCGTCCGGTTAGAGCGGGCCGGTGTAAGTACTGCACAGCTGTGGTTGTCGATGCAAAGTGCCTACGACCTGTGGCAGGCCGAGCATCGGGAGCAGCCGGTAATTGAACGCTTGGCGCGGATTGATTGAGGAATGGAAAAAGTGGGAGGCGCAAGTCGAATCGTCGCACCGCCCCTCCCACATTTGCTCAGTAGCGCCTGTTAGATAGCAGTCCACGAGAAGTTCATGCACGGCCCAAATCTGCCCCAATCAATCTTCGCCACTCCCCACCTCTCGCTCTTCAAATGCCGATCGCACGGCTTCCACAACACGCTCTGCACGGCCCGTATCGTCCAACTGCGGATAGGCTTTCTTCAGTTTCCCTGATACCTGCCAGCCATTTTCCTTGAGCGAGCGAATGATGCGGTTCGCGTCGTGATCCGGCATTTCCAGCACTTCCTTGAGCCGCTCCTGGGCAAGCTGGAAAATGATGAGTACCCGCGCTTCATCAGCCATCTCGGTACGGACGGTATGCGCCACGACCTGCGCCGTGTACAGCACGTGCTCGGTCAGATCGGGATAGCGCCATGCAAAGTGCGCGTCGTCGTAGTCATCGAAGACCAGGTTGCTTGAGGTGCCGTCTTCGTAGACGGCGCCTTTTCCAAAACGATAGGACGCTGCATAGCGTTGCATAAATGGCCGCGAAAACACTTCCAACGTACGGTCATAACGCGCCCGAAAATCAATCGAACGGGTGATGGTGGCCGATACAGGCAGGATCACGCCCTCCGGCACCGCCTTATCACGAATCAAGATATCGTTGATCAAGAAACGATGAATCCGACCATTACCATCGCGCATCGGATGGATATACACAAAGGCAAAGGCAATTGCCGCCGCCCGGGCCAACGGCTCGGCGCCGCGTGTGGCTAGTTCGAATGCCTTTAGGCCACCGAGCAAGTGTGGCAGCCCCTCAAAGGCCGGCGCGATGTAGTGCACGATATCCTCGCGCATCGTCGCCTGCCCCACGAAGACCGGTGAGCGTCGCAAGCCCAGCCCGAACGCGTCGTGCCCCAAAATTCCGGCTTGCAACGTGTGCAGGCTGTCGTTGCTCAACGGATCCTCGATACGGCCGCAATACTTGGCAATCACGTGGGCAAACCGCTGAATCCTGTCGGCTTTGTCTGACTCTTGCTCGATCAGAAAGCTGGCCCGCGACTCCTTGAGCGTCAACCAGCTGGCCGTGCGCATCAGGATGTCAGTGCCAAAGGTTTGGTTCAGCTCGCGAAGGGCTTCGCCCAGGTCAAATTGCAGCACTTCTTGAACCGATTCGGTACGGCGGACCAAGGGGCAGAACGCTGGCACACCGGGAAGATTATTGTTTATCCGCCAGCGTCGTACCCGCAGAAGCTCAACACGCGTCAGGTAATGCTGCGCTGATACGGCGTCGACATAACCGCCATTGGTGACATCCGGCACATCAAGGTGCTGTCCCGTCAGCCACTCGTACAAGAATCCAGCGCGGCGAGCATATTGACCAAAGGGCGCTTGCCGGCACCAGTCTTCGATTGGTTTCGGGCCAACTGTGGCAAACAGACGGGCAAAAAACTCAAGGTGAATCTCTTCGTACTTGAGCCCAAATTCGAAATGCCCCGCGAAATCGTCCGACGGTTGGTAGCTGGCGGGATACTTGCGCTCGACATGTCCATCGCTCTCGCGGCTCATCCGTGTCTTACCGATTACCGATTCGACGCGTAGGGGTTGTGCAAGTGCGATACCGTATTGCTCGGCGAGTGCCTTGAAACCTACTTGCATCATCAAATCCCCTAACGAGCCATTAAAAATACTAACTATGGGGGGATAGTAGGCGAAAACAATAATCTCGCGCTCATGAAAATGCTAACGCTCACTTTAATTGATAACAAATCAGCTTTTCTCGTCTAAAACGATAATTTCAGCTGCAACGGCTCGACACGCGTGTTTACGCCAACCCGGACTCGACCAACAGCGCCTCCAACCCCATCAAATCCGGCACCTTCGCCACCTGTTCCCCCACTTGCACCGCCGCCAGTTCCAACGGGCACAACGGCACATCCACGTAGCTCAACTCGCTGTCGAGTTTGTACGAGCGGGGAATGCCCTGGATCACCAGCGCAATAAACTTCAAGGTCGGCCGCCCGCCCAGTGCGTTCAACACCACGATCCGCGAACGTTCGCCGGTCACGCTGGCTTCACCGCACACGGCTTCAAAGCTGATCAAGGGGATTTGCCGATCACGCCAGGTCACTTGCCGCAGGTACCACGGCGGTGCATCGCTGGCCGGTTCGCCGCGCTGGAAGTCGATCAGCTCGGCGATGGCGACGTTGGGCAGTACCAGGTGGCGGTCGGCCAGGGGCAGCAGCAGGCCGGTGAGTTGGCTGGCGCGGTAGTCAAGCATGGGACTTGCTCCAGTAGGCGATGCTTTCCAGCAGCACCGACTCCTGGTACGGCTTGCCGAGGTAGTCGTTGACGCCGATGGCCATGGCGCGGTCGCGGTGTTTCTGGCCGGTGCGCGAGGTGATCATGATGATCGGCAGGCGCATCAGGCGGGGGTCGTTGCGCACCTGGATGGCCACTTCGAAGCCGTCCATGCGCGGCATTTCGATGTCGAGCAGCATCAGGTCCGGGGTGTGTTCTTCGAGCACGGCGATGGCGTCGATGCCGTCCTTGGCGGTGAGCACGTTCATGCCGTTGCGCTCCAGCAGGCGGCTGGTGACTTTGCGCACGGTGACCGAGTCGTCCACCACCAGCACCAGCAGCGGGCGCTTTTTCAGCGGGTCGTTGAGGATCAGCGGGGCGTCGACCGACTGGGCCGGCAAGGCCGGTTGGCGAGCACGGATATGCGCAAGCAGGTCGATGATCAAGACCACGCGGCCATCGCCGAGAATGGTCGCCCCGGACAAGCCCTGCACCCCGGCAAACTGCGGGCCCAGCCCCTTGACCACGATCTCCCGAGTTCCGGCCATGGCGTCCACATGCACCGCCACGCGCCGTTCATTGCAGTGCACCAGCAGCACCGGCACCGGCTGATACTGGCCCAGCAGTTTCGGGCGGCTGACGGTGTGCAGCAGGTCGCCCAGGTAGAACAACTCGTAGCGCTGGCCGGCATATTCATAGTGCGGCGGGTCTTGCTGGTAGTGCCCCGCCAGCTCGTGGGGCAGCACGCGCACCAAACCTTCGATGGTGTTGAGGGGAATCGCGTATTGGTCGTCTGCGCATTGCACCATCAGCGCCCGATTGACCGACACCGTAAACGGTAAGCGAATGCGAAAATGCACGCCCGCCCCCGGCGTCGAATCGATCACCATCGAACCGCCGAGTTGGCGCACTTCTTCATGCACCACGTCCATGCCGACGCCGCGGCCGGAAATCTGCGTGATTTTTTCCGCGGTGGAGAAGCCCGGTTGCAGGATGAATTGCAGCACGTCGCGATCGCTGATCTCTTGATCAGGGCCAAGCAGGCCGCGCTTGATCGCCTTGCGCCGCACGGCTTCAAGGGGCACGCCGGCACCGTCGTCGCGCATGTCGAAGACGATATCGCCGCCTTCGTGGGTCAGGTCCAGGGTGATGCGGCCTTTCTCCGGCTTGCCCGCCTGCAACCGTACCTCGCGGGATTCCAAGCCGTGGTCCACAGCGTTGCGCAGCATATGTTCCAGCGGCGCCGCCATGCGTTCGAGTACGTTACGGTCCATCTCGCCTTCGGCGTTGCCGACGATGAACTCCACGTCCTTGCCCAGCTCCTGCGCCACTTGGCGCACGATACGCTTGAGGCGCGGCAGCATGCGTTCGAAAGGCACCATGCGCGTGCGCATCAGGCCCTCCTGCAACTCGGTGTTGATGCGCGCTTGTTGCTGCAACAGGTCGTGGGCGTCCTGGTTGCGGCGCTCGAGGGTGTCCTTGAGATCGAGCAGGTCGGAGGCCGATTCAGACAGCGCACGGGCCAACTGCTGCAGTTGCGAATGGCGGTCCATTTCCAGCGGGTCGAACTCTTCGTAGCCCAGGCGTTCGGCTTCGGCCTGCTGGCGGCTGAGGAGGCGGCCCTGGGTTTCGCTGTCGAGTCGGCGCAATTGGTCGCGCATGCGCTCGATGGTAGTTTGCACCTCATTCAAGGCGATGCGCGCATCGTTGACTTGCTGTTCGATGCGACCACGGAAGATCGAGGTTTCCCCAGCCAGGTTGACCAGGTCGTCGAGCAGGTCGGCAGAGATTTTCACCATGTCGGCAGCAGGATCTATCACTGCCTCACCCTTGCCCGCCGGCAACGCCACCGGCATGACTGGCTCATCACTGGGGTGCACCAGACTCTTGATGCGTTCGATCAGCTTGTCCACCGAGCCGACGGGCAATCCATCCGCTACGGCGTCGATCATCTGCGCCAGGCGGTCATGGCAACCTTGCAGCAGCGCAAACAGCTCAGGGGTCGGCGCGAGCAAGCCGGCGGACAGGCCTTCGTAGAGAAATTCGAGCTCATGGGCCAAATCGCCAATCGGCCCGATCTCGACCATACGTGCGCCGCCCTTGAGGGTATGCAGGTCACGCAGCAGGGTTTCGACTTCCTGGCGATTGCCCGGCTCGGCCTGCCAGCGCAGCAGCGCGCTACCTGAACTGTCGAGGATATCGGCGGCTTCTTCGAGGAAGATATCCAGCAGCTCAGGGTCGGCACCCGAGGCCGGCTCCGCCGCAACCGGAGTTGTTGGTGTGCTGCTCTGGCGCAGCTCCCGCAGTTTGGCGACCAGCTCGGCGCCATCGCTCAAGGGCTGCTGGTGTTGCAGCTCTTCGAGTTGCAAGGCCAACCGTTCGTGGCTGGCCATCAATACCAGGGACAGCTCGGTGGAGTAACTGTAGCGGCGGTCCACCAGGCCCTCATACAGGCACTCCAGCTCATGGGCCAGGTCGCCTACCGGGTCGATTTCGGCCATGCGCGCACCGCCCTTGAGGGTGTGCAGGTCGCGTTGCAACGAGGACAACGGCGTCCCATTGTCGGGCTCCAGCAGCCAGCGCTTGAGGGACTGCCCGGCGCTGTCGAGGATATCCACGGCTTCTTCAAGGAAGATGTCGACAATCTCGTCGTCCATCGCCGTCTGCTGGCCCAGCTGCGCAGTGGCGGCGCCCAGCTCGGAAATACTCAGCGCACGGCTGCCGTCGCTTTTGACCAGGCCGGTAGCCGAGGGGTCCAGCGCGTCATCCAGTAACTCGCGCAGGGCCTGCACCCGTGCCGGCACCGGGCTGATTTCCTGGCCGGCGGCCAACTGGTCGAGCATGTTGATCAAGGCTTCATGGGCCTGCTCGGCTTCCAGGAAAAACCGCTCGCTGACCGCCAGGCTGCTTTCTTCCACGGCGCCATACAGGTCGAGCAAGGCTTCGCACAGCGCATCGATGGGGTGCAGGTCGGCGATGTGCGCGCCCTCCCCCAAGGTCGTCAGTTCATCCAGCAGTGCGGTGAGCTCCTGGCGCTCGCCGGGGTGTTGCTGCCAGCGACGCAGCAGGCTTTCAGCATCGAGCAGGATGTCCATGCCCTGGGCCAGGAAATTGGTGATCAGCTGCGGGTCGCGCTTGATGCGCAGGCCAGTGCCTGGGCCGTCGAGCAGTGCTGCAAGCTGCTGGTCCAGCAGGCTTTGGGTACGGTTGATCAGGTCTGCCGCCCCTTTGATCGGTGCCAGGGGATCGCTGCCCAGGTCGCGCAGCCCGCGCTGAAAAAGCCCTTGGGCCTCGAGCAGCAACTCCACTTCATCCAGGTCCAGCGGCAGGCGGTGGGCCTTGTATTCGCGGGTCAGGTGATCGAGCGGCCGCGCCAGTTCGGCGATGGGTAGCACCCCGGCCATGTAGGCACTGCCCTTGAGGGTGTGCAGGGCGCGTTGCAGTTCATCACTGACCTGCAGCGGCACATGCTCTGCAGCCTGTTGCAGGAAGTGGTCGAGGCTGTCCAGATGGCTCTGGGCTTCGTTGCGGAAGATCTCCAGCAGCATCGGGTCATGGGGTTCGGCAATCGACACGGGTGCGCTGCTGGCCAAGGCGTGGGCACGGGCGGCCAGGGCGTCGACTTCGTCGCGCTGACGCTGGGCATCGGTAGCAAAATCGGCGATCAATTCCGGCAGCAGGGCCACCGCTTCATCCAGCACCTGCTGCACCTCAGGGCCGAGGGTGACGCTGCGCTCCAGTACACGATTGAGCAGGTTTTCCACAGCCCAGGCCAACTCGGCCAGCACCAGGGCGCGCACCATGCGGCCGCTGCCTTTGAGGGTGTGGAAGGCCCGGCGCATTTCACCCTGGGCGAGTTTGTCCGTGGTGTTGGGCAGGTTGCGATGCAGCACCTCAAGGACTTCCTCGGTTTCCTCAAGGAAGACTTCGCGCAACTCATCGTCAATCGGCGCTTCATCAGCCGGCGGCGGTAACAGGCTGCCCGGACGCCGCAAGGCTGGAGGATTGAGGCGTGAGGTGGGGCTGGCCAACGCATCGAATTGGGACTGGCTCGGTGCGGTCTCGGTAGACAATGCGCCGTCGGGCGCGGCCAGGGCCTGGCGCCAGGGTTTTTCTGTTGGCAGGTAACCCAGTGCGCTCAAGCCCTGAGTCGCCAGTTCCAGCACTTTTTCGCCGGCCGCGTCAGGATCTTGGAGCATGCGTTCGAGGTAATACTCCAGGCTGCTGATCACCTCGGCGAAATGCGCCAGTTGCGCCTCGCAAGGCGCAGCGTCACTGACCATCAACTGCTCATCGACGTAGTCGGTGCAACCGCGCATCAGGCTCGCCGCCCGCGGCAAGGGAATCATCGACAGGGCGCCGCGCACTTGGCTCAACAGCTGCGGCAGAGATTCCAGGCGCTGGCGGTCCCAGTGGGCCTCGATGCAGTCGATCACCAGTTCCTTGGCCTGCTTCAAGCACTGGCAGGACTCACGAATCACCAATTGATGAATCTGAGTCAGGTCGGTGGTGGGCAGCCGATTCTCTTCGCGGCTTTCCGGCTCGACGGTGCCGATCATCCCGGCCAACGTCGCTTCGACGTAGAGCAAGGCGCCGGCCACATCCATCAATACCGCATCACTGGGTTCGCGCTGGCCCTGGACCAGGCTCAACACCACGGCGAGTTGGTCAATGATCACTTTGCGCGGCTGACCGAACCCCAGTACGGCAAGGGTATCGGCGATCTGCCGCAGCGGCGCCAGCAGCGCGTCGAGGTCGTTGGTGTGTTGTCGGTCACTGCGTACGAACAGGTCGAGGCGCTCCTTGACCCGCACCAGTTCCTCGCACAAGGCGCCAAGCACCGAGCCCATGGCATTGCGATCCGGCCCGGCCAACCGCGCACGCTCGGCATCCACCACGGCACTGTCGGGCAAGGCTTCGTCCAGGCCATAGCGTTCTTTCAGGCTTTGCATGCGCGGCGTCGGACGGGTGACTTTGGCGACGTAGAACAACAGGCTCTTGAGCAACTCATCCGGCGCCGGCTGGTTGATACCGCCGATGCCCTGGGCCAGCAGGCGCTTGAGTTGTTTGTCACTGGCCTTGAGCAGGCTGCGCAGCGCCGGGCTGTTGGCGATCACGCCAGTGAGCATGCCTTCGACCAACGCCGAGGCGACCTGCCACAACGGCAACAACGGCGCGCCCTGGCACAGCGCTTCAAGGCGCGCGAACACCCGTGCCATATCTTCCAGGTTGCTCGGGCCGTGGTCTTCGCGCAGCAACCCGGCGAGGGCTTGTTGCAGCAGTTGGTGCCACTGGTGCAATTGCTCATGCAAATCCGGTGTTGTACGCGAGGCCAGTGTTTCGTCAGGCAGCGGCGTGATCGACAGCAGTTGCGGGCTGAACAGGCTGGTTTCCGACAACAGGCTTTCACCCCGGGCGCTGCGCAGGTCGTTGAGCAACGGCAGCACCACCAGTGGCAAATCGCGGCGGGCGCTGTGCACGCGGTCGAGGTACAGCGGCAATTGGCCGAGGGCTTGTTGCAGCAGGCGGATGCTTTCATCGCGCTGGCCGACACGACCGGCCTGGAGGGCCAGGGCCAGCGCCTCGATCTCTTCGGCCAGCAACGCCGCGCCATAGAACTCGACCATTTGCAGCGCGCCATGTACCTGGTGAACACCGGCCAGGCACTCGTCGATGGCGTCGCCGGTTTCAACGTACAGGTCCAGCGCCGAACGGGCCTGCTTCAGGGTTTCGGCAATGTCGCCCTTGACCCATTCGAGGGCCACGTAGTCGTGCCGATCAACCATAACTGCTCCGCTTTGAATTCGTGGGTTGCTGGTGTTCTTGAAACCAATGGAGATCAAATGTGGGAGGGGGCTTACCCCCGATAGCGGTGTATCAGCCAGCAGGTGTATTTACTGACCCGCCGCAATCGGGGGCAAGCCCCCTCCCACATATGGAGCGCATTTCAATCATCAGTCTGCTTGGGCGGTGGGAGCGTGAAACCCGACACCGACCTGCGCAACTGACTGGCCATCTTCGCCAGGTTACCAATGCTTTCGGCGGTGGCGGTGGAACCCGAAGACGTCTGGGTGGTGATCTGCTGGATCACATTCATGGTCAGGGAGATCTGCCCCGCCGACGAAGTCTGCTGCTGCGCCGCGTTGGAGATGCTCTGGATCAGCGCCGCCAGGGTTTTCGACACGCCTTCGATCTCTTCCAGCGCCACCCCCGCGTCCTGGGCCAGACGGGCGCCACGCACCACTTCGGTGGTGGTCTGCTCCATGGAAATCACCGCTTCGTTGGTGTCGGCCTGGATCGCCCGCACCAGGGTTTCGATCTGCCGCGTGGCCGCCGACGAGCGCTCGGCCAACCGTTGCACTTCATCGGCCACCACAGCAAAACCGCGTCCGGCGTCCCCGGCCATGCTCGCCTGGATCGCCGCGTTAAGGGCGAGGATATTGGTCTGGTCGGCGATGTCGTCGATCAGGCTGACGATGTCACCGATTTCCTGGGAGGACTCGCCCAGGCGCTTGATGCGCTTGGCGGTGTCCTGGATCTGTTCGCGAATGTTGTCCATGCCGTGGATGGTGTTGTGCACCACCTCGTTGCCTTTGTTGGCGATTTCCACCGAACGCTCTGCCACCGCCGAGGATTCGGCGGCGTTGGCCGATACCTGGTCGATGGACTGGGCCATCTGCTCAATCGCCGTCGAAGCCTCGGCAATCTGCTGGGCCTGGTGCTCCGACGCCTGGGCCAGGTGCATGGCGGTGGCCTGGGTGTCCTGCACCGCCCCGGCGACTTGCCCGGCGGTGAGGTTGATGGTGGCGACCAGGTCGCGCAGCTGGTCTACGGAGTAGTTGATGGAGTCAGCGATGGTGCCGGTGAAATCTTCGGTGACCGAGGCCGTGACGGTGAGGTCGCCGTCGGCCAGGTCTTCGATTTCATCCAGCAGGCGCATGATCGCGTTCTGGTTGCGCTCGTTCTTCTCGGCGGTTTCATGCAATTGGCGGTTGGTCTCGCGCACCATGACCAGGCCGATCAGGATGATCGAGGCCAGCGCCAGCAGGCCCAGTACGTAACCACCGATGGTGTCGAAACTGCGCCCACTGGCAAGGTTTTCAAAACCGGTGGCCAGGTGCGAGGCTTCATCGAGCAGGGTTTGCGACAGATTGAAAATATGGCTCGCCGATGCCCGCACCTGGAACAGCTGCGGCGAAGTCTCGAGGATTTCATCCACGGAGCCGGAGACGAACTCGAACAGCTCGGCGATTTCCGTCAGTCGCGCACGGGCGTCCTGGTCTTCGACCTGGGTGATGCGCAGCCCCGGGTTGCCGTTGAGCATACCGTTGAGCACCACGCCGAAACGGTTGGCGTCACGACCAAAGGCATCGGCGGCCTGCACCGCGGTTTCGTCCCCTGCGAGCACAGTGTTGACCGCCCCCAGGATACGTTCGGCCAGCAGTGATTGGCGCTGCGCCAAAGCCACCTGACTGGCCGGGGCGCCGCGTTGCAGGAGGATATCGACGACTTTTTCCGACTCCATCTGCAATTGCGGGACGGTTTCGGCCAGGGTCGCGGCCACTTGATGCAGGGACAGTACGGTCTGCTCGCTGGCAAGGATCGCGTCGGTGTTTTTCAGCAACGCCTCCCAATCGGTCTGCACCGCACGCATTTCGGCGCGTACCGCACTGGGCGCAGCCGGCAAGCCGGTTTGCGGGTCGCCTTTTTTCAGATAGCCCCAGCGCTGGGCAAAATCATTGCGCGCATCGCCCAGCAGTTTGAACGCGGCGGCCTTGCCGGCGGCCGCTTCGGTAGCGTTCTTGGCGATGCGCTGGGACAGCACGCGCAGCTCACCGGCATGGCCGATGTACTGTTTATCGTAGGTGGACTGGGTGTTGAGGTACGCGAAGTTGGCGAACAACAGCATGATGAACACGATCAAGGCGATAAACAGCACGATGATCTGTGAACGGCTGCGCGAAGCGGCCTGGGGTTTGGGCGTGGTAGCGGTACTCATGCGGCGACATCCATGAAGCCTGGGGCCTGGGCCAGGGCGAAGGGACTAATGACTTGCCACTGCGTGTCGCCGTCGAAGTGGCCCTGGATAAACGGCGCACCAGAGGCGGTGCTGGCCATCCAGGCATCCAATGGGAAATGCTGCATACCCGCCACCTCGTCTACCAGCAGCCCGACAAACAGGTCGTTGAACTCCACCACCAATACGCGCCGTTGCTTGCGCGCCTTGGACAACTCAAGACCAAGGAAACCACCCAGGTCCATTACCGGCAACAAGCGCCCGCGCAGGTTGGCCACGCCCTTGACCCAGGGCTTGACCCCGGGTATCAGGGTGCAACGCGGCTCATGCAACACTTCGGCGACTTCGCCCATGGGCGCCACGTACCCGTTTGCCCCTACACGAAAAGCAATCCCGCTCCAGCGTTGCAGGCGGCTTTCCTGGGACGGCAGGTCGGCGGCCAGCAGGCGGCAGCGGCGGTCGATGTCCAGCAGCAGTTCGAAGGCGGTTTGCGACTCGGTCATGATCGCGAGCCTTAGCCGGCCAGTACCTTGTTCAGGGTGGCGATCAGGGTTTCTTCGTCCACCGGTTTGGTCAGGTAGTCCTTGGCGCCCTGGCGTGCGCCCCAGATCTTGTCGGTTTCCTGGTCCTTGGTGGTGATGATGATGATCGGGATGCCGTTGGTTTCCGGCTCCTTGGACAATTGGCGCGTGGCCTGGAAGCCGTTGAGACCCGGCATCACGATGTCCATCAGCACCGCGTCGGGTTTTTCCTGGCGGGCCAGGGCCACGCCGTCTGCGCCGTTTTCGGCTTTCAGGACCTGGTGGCCGTGCTTTTCCAGCATGCCGGTAAGTTTGTACATTTCGGTCGGCGAATCGTCGACGATCAGAACACGTGCCATGGTTTTCCCCACTACATTGGTCGGCGCCGGCCCTTGTGGGGTGGCGTCAGTGTGCTTGTTCTACTGCGGCGAAGGCAGGCACATAGGCCTTTATCACGCCCAGCAGTTCTTCCTTGCTGAAAGGTTTGGTCAAAAACTGATCGACACCCACGATGCGCCCCTTGGCCTTGTCGAACAGGCCATCCTTGGAGGACAGCATGATCACCGGGATCGCTTTGAATGCCGGGTTGTTCTTCACCAGGGCGCAGGTCTGGTAGCCATCCAGGCGCGGCATCATGATGTCGACAAAGATAATGTGCGGGTGATGATCCACAATCCGCGCCAGGGCATCAAAACCGTCGATGGCCGTGATGACCTCGCACCCCATGTTCTTCAACAGGGTCTCGGCGGTGCGGCGGATCGTTTTCGAATCGTCGATCACCATCACCCTCAAGGCGTTGGAATGCTGTTCCATATCTGCTCTACCATCGCCACAGCGAATCGGTTTTCGGTGTGTACTGCCTGATGTTGCACAGGATGAGCGCCGCAAGCCTTGGAATTCAAGGGCCGCTGCGCCGTGGCAGTCTTTTTAGCACAGTCTCGGGGAGCAATCTATCGAGGCACCCGCCCAGTGGTTTTTCCTTGACCCACAACAGCCGCAGCGCCACTCTGACGCCACTTTTATGCGCCCTAATTTGCTAGAGGAAATCCCCCATGAGCGTTCGCGTCGGCATTGTCATGGACCCTATCGCCAGCATCTCCTATAAAAAGGACAGTTCGCTGGCCATGCTCCTGGCCGCCCAGGCCCGCGGCTGGACGTTGTTCTATATGGAACAGCGCGACCTGTACCAGGGTGACGGCCAGGCCCGCGCGCGCATGCGGCCGTTGCAGGTGTTCGCCAACCCTGAGAAGTGGTTCGAGCTTTCAGACGAAATCGACAGCCCCCTGAGCGATCTGGATGTGATCCTGATGCGCAAGGACCCGCCGTTCGACATGGAATTCGTATATTCCACCTACCTGCTGGAGCAGGCCGAACGCGCCGGCGTGTTGATCGTCAACAAGCCGCAGAGCCTGCGCGACTGCAATGAAAAGCTGTTCGCCACGCTGTTCCCACAGTGCACGCCACCGACCGTGGTCAGCCGCCGCGCCGACGTACTACGTGAATTCGCCGCCAAGCATGGCGATGTGATTCTCAAACCACTGGACGGCATGGGCGGCACCTCGATCTTCCGCCACCGCGCCGGCGACCCGAACCTGTCGGTGATCCTCGAGACCCTGACTGTGCTGGGCACCCAGCAGATCATGGGCCAGGCCTACCTGCCGGCGATCAAGGACGGCGACAAGCGCATCCTGATGATCGACGGCGAGCCGGTGGATTACTGCCTGGCGCGTATCCCGGCAGCAGGCGAGACCCGTGGCAACCTGGCTGCCGGTGGTCGCGGTGAAGCGCGACCGTTGTCGGACAAGGACCGCTGGATCGCCGCCCAAGTCGGCCCGACCCTGCGGGAAAAAGGTCTGCTGTTTGTCGGACTCGACGTAATTGGAGAGCACCTGACTGAAATCAACGTCACCAGCCCTACCTGTATTCGCGAGATCGACAATGCATTTGGCACGAACATCGGCGAAATGCTGATGGCCGCCATTGAGCGCAAGCTACAAGCCAAGTGACATAGAACAGCCGGACACACACCAACATTGCGTTATCATGCGCCACCTGTGAAACGCGCGATGTTGGTTTTCTTGTCATGACACTCCCGTCCGATCTGCCCCCAGAACTCACCCACAGAGGCGTGCGCCCGGCTGATCGGCTCGGATTTACCCTGTTTCTCGCCGCCTTGATTCACCTCGCCTTGCTGCTGGGCGTGGGCTTCACCATGGTCGAGCCCAAGCAGATCACCAAGACCCTGGAAATCACCCTCGCCACGTTCAAGAGCGAAAAGAAGCCCGAAAAAGCCGATTTTCTCGCCCAGGACAACCAGCAAGGCAGCGGCACCCTCGACAAGAAAGCGGTGCCCAAGACCACCGAAGTCGCGCCCTTCCACGACAACAAAGTCAATAAGGTCACCCCACCGCCGGCGCCCAAGCCCGAGGTCAAGCAGGCTGCGCCCAAGGCCGCCGTAACGACCGTCGCACCCAAGCCGCAAAAAGCCCCGACCCAGCGCGAAAAGACCAAGACCGAACCCAAGCCCGAACCGGTGAAACCCGCGCCAACCTTCGACAGTTCGACGCTGTCCGACGAAATTTCCAGCCTGGAAGCCGAACTGGCCCATGAACAACAGCTGTACGCCAAGCGTCCGCGCATCTATCGCCTGAACGCCGCCTCGACCATGCGCGACAAAGGCGCCTGGTATAAGGACGAGTGGCGCAAGAAGGTCGAGCGCATCGGTAACCTCAACTATCCGGAAGAAGCCCGGCGCCAACAGATCTATGGCAATTTGCGCTTGCTGGTGTCGATCAACCGTGACGGTTCGCTCTATGAGGTGCAGGTACTGGAATCCTCCGGCCAACCGTTGCTGGACCAGGCCGCCCAGCGCATCGTGCGCCTGGCCGCGCCCTTTGCGCCGTTCAGCGGCGACCTGAACGACGTGGATCGCCTGGAAATCATCCGCACCTGGAAATTTGCCAAGGGCGACCGACTATCCAGTAACTGATGCGCCCCGCCTACTGTAGGAGCGAGCTTGCTCGCGAAAAACCCCAGGACGACACGTTCATTCAGGCAGCACGCATAATCGTTGACGAGCTTCGCGAGCAAGCTCGCTCCTACACTTGTCAGTTCGCCCCTCCAACGCCACACTAGCGGACATGAAAAACGTCAGCCCGACCTACCTCAAGCACCAATTCCTGATCGCCATGCCCCATATGGCCGACCCGAACTTTGCGCAGACCTTGACCTACATTGTCGAGCACACGGCCAATGGTGCCATGGGGCTGGTGGTCAATCGCCCGCAGGAGCTGAACCTGGCCGATATCCTTGAACAATTGCGCCCGGAGATCGACCCGCCGGCCCGTTGCCAGGGCGTGCCGATCTACATCGGCGGGCCGGTGCAGACTGATCGCGGCTTTGTGCTGCACCCCACCGGGCCGAAGTTCCAGGCCACGGTCGACCTTGAAGGCGTGTCACTGTCCACTTCCCAGGATGTGCTGTTCGCCATCGCCGATGGCGTTGGCCCTGAGCAAAGCGTGATTACCCTAGGCTACGCCGGTTGGGAAGCCGGGCAACTGGAGGCCGAACTGGCCAGCAATGCCTGGCTGACCTGCCCGTTCGACGCCGACATCCTGTTCAACACCGCCAGCGAACTGCGCCTGGAAGCGGCCGCCGCCAAGCTGCGGGTCAACCTCAACCTGTTGACCAGCCAGGCGGGACACGCCTGATGGCCTTGCGTCTGATCCTCGGTTTTGACTACGGCACCAAGCAGATCGGCGTAGCGGTCGGCCAGGTCATCACCGGCCAGGCCCGTGAACTGTGCACCCTCAAGGCCCAGAACGGCGTGCCGGACTGGAACCAGGTTGAAGCCCTCATTAAAGAGTGGAAGCCAGATGCGGTGGTGGTCGGCCTACCCTTGAACATGGACGGCACCCCCAGCGACATGTGCCTGCGCGCCGAGAAGTTCGCCCGCCGCCTCAATGGCCGCTACAACCTGCCCTTCTATACCCACGACGAGCGCCTGACCACCTTTGAAGCCAAAGGCGAGCGCCGCGACCGTGGCGGGCAGAAGGGCAGCTACCGCGACAACCCCGTGGACGCCATCGCCGCCGCTTTGCTGTTGCAGGGTTGGCTGGATGAAAACACCGCTTTATTTGAATCCTGACCCGCCGCGATCCTGTGGGAGCGGGCTTGCCCGCGAAGAACGTTAACGATACCGCGTGAAGGCTGGATGAACGCGGTGCCCATGAGTTTTTCGCGAGCAAGCTCGCCCCTACACACTTAATAAGGAGCCCCCCGTGAGCCTGCCCAACCCCGCCGAACTGATCAGCCAGATGGCAATACGCCTCAAGGCGCACCTGGAACACCGCGCCATCAGCGAACCGCGTTTTATCGGCATTCGTACTGGTGGTGTGTGGGTGGCCCAGGCGCTGCTGGAAGAGCTGGGCAGCGACTCGCCCCTGGGCACCCTGGATGTGTCCTTCTACCGTGATGACTTCAGCCAGAATGGCCTGCACCCGCAAGTGCGCCCTTCGGCCCTGCCGTTCGAGATTGAAGGCCAGCACTTGGTATTGATCGACGATGTACTGATGAGCGGCCGCACCATCCGCGCCGCCCTGAACGAGCTATTCGACTACGGCCGCCCGGCCAGCGTGACCCTGGTGTGCCTGCTGGACCTGGACGCCGGCGAATTGCCGATCAGCCCGGACGTGGTCGGCGCTACCCTGTCGCTTTCCGCACAGCAGCGGGTAAAATTGTCCGGTCCCACGCCGCTCGAACTCGAACTGCAAGACCTTGCCCTTTAAACCGCCTTGTACAGAGTCCCCGCGATGACGCCTCTAGATGCCAAGCGCCCGCTGCAGCTCAATGCTCAGGGCCAGTTGCAACATTTCTTGTCCCTTGACGGTTTGCCCCGCGAACTGCTCACCGAAATCCTCGATACCGCTGACTCGTTCCTCGAGGTCGGTGGCCGGGCGGTGAAGAAGGTCCCGCTGCTGCGCGGCAAAACCATCTGCAACGTGTTCTTCGAGAACTCTACCCGTACCCGCACCACCTTTGAACTGGCGGCCCAGCGGCTGTCGGCCGACGTGATCACGCTGAACGTGTCGACCTCGTCGGCGAGCAAGGGCGAGACCCTGCTCGACACCCTGCGCAACCTGGAAGCCATGGCCGCCGACATGTTCGTGGTACGCCATGGTGACTCCGGCGCCGCACACTTCATTGCCGAGCACGTGTGCCCGAACGTCGCGATCATCAACGGCGGCGACGGCCGCCACGCCCACCCGACCCAGGGCATGCTCGACATGCTCACCATCCGTCGGCACAAGGGCAGCTTTGAAAACCTCTCGGTGGCCATCGTCGGCGACATCCTGCATTCGCGGGTGGCGCGCTCGAACATGCTGGCCCTGAAGGCCCTGGGTTGCCCGGATATCCGCGTGATCGCACCCAAGACCCTGTTGCCCATCGGTATCGAGCAATACGGCGTGACGGTCTACTCCGACATGACCACAGGCCTCAAGGATGTGGACGTGGTGATCATGCTGCGCCTGCAACGCGAGCGCATGGCTGGTGGCCTGTTGCCGAGCGAAGGCGAGTTCTACCGTCTGTTCGGCCTGACCACTGCACGCCTGGCGGGCGCCAAGCCGGACGCCATCGTGATGCACCCGGGGCCGATCAACCGCGGTGTGGAAATCGAGTCGGCGGTGGCCGACGGCCCGCAGTCGGTGATCTTGAACCAAGTGACCTACGGTATCGCCGTGCGCATGGCCGTGCTGTCCATGGCCATGAGCGGGCAAACCGCGCAACGTCAATTCGAGCAGGAGCAGGCCCAGTGAAGCTCAGCATTCTCGGTGCCCGAGTCATCGATCCAGCCAGTGGCCTGGATCAAGTTACCGATCTACATCTGGATGCCGGCAAGATCATCGCCATCGGCGCAGCGCCCGCTGGCTTCGGCGCCGTCGAGAGCATCGACGCCAAAGGCCTGGTGGCCGCGCCAGGGCTGGTGGACCTGAACGTCGCCCTGCGCGAGCCGGGCTACAGCCGCAAAGGCAATATCAACAGCGAAACCCAGGCCGCGGCGGCCGGTGGCGTGACCAGCCTGTGCTGCCCGCCCAATACCAAGCCGGTGCTGGATACTTCGGCGGTGACCGAACTGATCCTCGACCGCGCCCGCGAAGCCGGCAATTGCAAGGTGTTCCCTATCGGCGCCCTGAGTAAAGGCCTGGATGGTGAACAACTGGCCGAACTGATCGCCCTGCGCGATGCCGGATGCGTGGCTTTCGGCAATGGCCTGGACAATTTCCGCAGCACGCGCACCCTGTGCCGCGCTCTGGAATACGCGGCCACTTTCGACTTGACGGTGATATTCCACTCCCAAGACCGCGACCTGGCCGAAGGCGGCCTGGCCCATGAAGGCGCTGTCGCCAGCTTCCTCGGCTTGCCGGGCATTCCGGAGACCGCCGAAACCGTGGCCCTGGCCCGTGACCTGCTGCTGGTGGAGCAAAGCGGTGTGCGTGCGCATTTCAGCCAGCTGACCAGCGCCCGGGGCGCGGCCCTGATTGCCCAGGCCCAGGCCCGAGGTTTGCCGGTGACGGCAGATGTCGCCTTGTACCAGCTGATCCTGACGGATGAAGCGCTGATCGACTTTTCCAGCCTGTATCACGTGCAGCCGCCCTTGCGCACCAAGGCCGACCGTGATGGTTTGCGGGCGGCGGTGAAGTCGGGCGTGATATCGGCGATCTCCAGCCATCACCAGCCCCATGAGCGCGACGCCAAGCTGGCACCGTTTGGCGCGACCGAGCCGGGCATCAGCAGCGTGGAGTTGTTGCTGCCGTTGGCGATGACGTTGGTGGAGGACGGCTTGCTCGACCTGCCAACACTGCTGGCACGCTTGAGCGCCGGCCCGGCTCAGGCCCTGCGCCTGCCGGCGGGCAAGCTTGAAGTCGGTTCGCCAGCGGACCTGGTGCTGTTTGACCTGGGCAGCTCGACGGTGGCAGGGGAGCATTGGTTGTCCAAGGGTGAAAACTGCCCGTTCATTGGCCACAGCCTGCCGGCGACGGTGCGGTACACCTTGATGGATGGGCGGATCAGCTACCAGGCCTGATGCTGGCAAAACTGTAGGAGCGAGCTTGCTCGCGAAAAACGTATAGGCGACGAGGGCAGCCTGTCAGCACTGCGTCATCGTTGACGTTCTTCGCGAGCAAGCTCGCTCCTACAGGTTATTCAGCGGCCGTTATTGCGCTCGGCATTGCGGATCGAAATCTGCGTATTCAACGTCCAGAAGTCATACAGCACCCCCAGCAGGAACAAACCGCCGGTCAGCAGGTAGATCAGGCCGGTGATCCATTTGCCTTGGTACATACGGTGCACACCGAACACACCCAGGAATGCCAACAGAATCCACGCGACGTTGTATTCGATCGGCCCGGCGGTAAAACGCAGGTCGGCTTCACGGTCCATGGCCGGGATCAGAAACAAGTCGATCAGCCAGCCAATACCCAGCAGGCCGAAGGTGAAAAACCAGATCGTACCGGTCACGGGTTTGCCGTAGTAAAAGCGATGCGCCCCGGTAAAACCGAAAATCCACAGCAGGTAACCGATCACCTTGCTGTGGGTGTCTTGCTGCTGAGCAACCTGTTGATAGGTGTTCATGAAGTACCTCTTTTGCTTCGATAGATAAATTTTTTCATTTTCTTTGTGACTTTTTTACGAGCGCCCGACGTACGGCAAATGGTATCTTCCTGCCCTCAAAGCCTTATGCCACCTGACTTGTGTAGGACAATTGCGGCAATTCGTCGCGTTTTTCCTGAATTTGACCCCAAGGTTCAGTCGACAAACGGCCTGAGGACGACACAAAAAGCTGTTATAAAGTTGCGCGCAAACCCATAAGAGCCACGCCTAATGCGACCATTTTTCAAGACATGGCTGACCATCTGCCTATTAATGCCACTGGCCGCCCACGCCACCAATCGTGAGCAACGACTTCCGAACGTCAATGGTTTCACTCCTAAAGTCCACAGCACAACCAGTACGGCCAAATCGGCAAAGCTGACCGTCAACCGCCCAACTCAACTGAGCAAGGCCCACGGTAAAGCAACTCCCGGCCTGATGGCGGTGAACACCAAGCAAAGCAGCAACGTGCTCAGCCGCGCCGTCAACGTGCTCGGTACTCCTTATCGTTGGGGCGGCAGCAGCCCAAGTAAAGGGTTCGACTGCAGCGGCTTGGTGAAATATGCCTTTAACGATGTAAAAGCGGTGGATTTGCCACGCACTTCCAACGCCATGGCGGCCGGTCACGGCTTGAAGGTTGATCGCAAAGACCTTAAGCCAGGCGATCTGTTGTTCTTCAAGTTGAAGAGCCGCCAGGTCAACCACGTTGCCATCTACCTGGGCAACGACCGCTTTATCCACGCGCCACGCCGTGGCAAGTCGGTAAGCATCGACACGCTGAAAAAGCCGTTCTGGGACAAGAACTACGTGATTGCCAAGCGGGTGCTGCCGAAAGAGCAGAACAGCAACCTGCGGATCGTGCAGCGCTGATATTCAGCTGGAATACAGTAAACAATGCGGGAGGGGGCAAGCCTCCTCCCACATGTGGTTTCATTGTTTGAAAAATTTCATATGTCTGCAGGCACCCTCGCCTTCTCTCGCGCATCGTCTCGACTGACCACGCCTCGCGCAACCAACGCCTTCAAACTCATATCCAGCGTCTTCATCCCCAACGCCCCACCGGTCTGAATCGCCGAGACCACCTGCGCCACCTTGTCCTCGCGGATCAGGTTCCGGATCGCCGGCGTGCCCAGCATGAGTTCATGAGCCGCCACGCGCCCGCCGCCGACCTTCTTCACCAGCACTTGGGACACCACCGCCTGCAACGACTCCGACAGCATTGAGCGAACCATGACCTTTTCCCCGGCAGGGAAGACGTCTATCAGCCTGTCCACGGTCTTTGCTGCCGATGAAGTGTGGAGGGTGCCAAATACCAGGTGCCCGGTCTCAGCGGCCGTCAGCGCCAGGCGAATGGTTTCCAGGTCGCGTAGCTCACCCACCAGTATCACATCCGGGTCTTCCCGCAGGGCCGAGCGCAGGGCGACCGAAAAGCTGTGGGTATCGCGGTGCACTTGGCGCTGGGTGATCAGGGACTTTTTCGGCCTGTGGATAAATTCAATAGGATCTTCCAGGGTGAGGATATGCTGGCGTCGATGCTGGTTAAGGTGGTCGATCATCGCGGCCAAGGTGGTGGACTTACCCGAGCCGGTGGGCCCAGTGACCAATACCAGGCCGCGTGGAAGCTGGGCGATACGCTGGAAAACCTCGCCCAGCCCCAGGTCTTCCAGGCTCTGGACCTCGGTCGGGATAGTGCGAAATACCGCACCCACGCCGCGGTCCTGGCGGAACACGTTGGCTCGAAAACGCGCCACCCCGGGCAACTCGAAGGCAAAATCCGTTTCAAGAGATGTTTCGAAATCCTTTTGTTGGTGTTTATTCAGCAACGGGCACACCAGGTCGACCATTTGCGATGCCTCAAGCACCGGCCAATCCATGGGCCAGACCTCGCCATCGATGCGCAGCATCGGCACCAGGCCGGCCGACAGATGCAGGTCGGAGGCGCCTCGGCTTACGCTGGCCGTCAGCAATTGCGTGATATCCATAGGGCTTTCCATTTCCAGTAGAATGCCGCGGACTCCATATCCACGGGTGCAACTTGAATGTCGACGATAGCAGACAACATCGGCCTGGTTAGCCAGCGCATCCGCGCCGCAGCCGAGGCCGCGCAACGTGACGCAAGCAGCATCCACCTGCTGGCCGTGAGCAAGACCAAACCTGCCCAGGCGGTGCGCGAAGCCTATGCCGGTGGCATGCACGACTTTGGCGAGAACTACCTGCAGGAGGCCCTGGGCAAACAGGCCGAATTGACCGACCTGCCCTTGAGTTGGCACTTCATCGGCCCCATTCAATCGAACAAGACTCGCGCCATCGCCGAGAACTTCGCCTGGGTGCATTCCGTGGACCGCCTGAAAATCGCACAACGCCTGTCCGAACAACGCCCGGCCGACCTGCCGCCGCTGAATATCTGCATCCAGGTCAATGTTAGCGGTGAAGCCAGCAAGTCCGGCTGCACGCCTGCCGACCTGCCGGCCCTGGCCAATGCCATCAGCGCGTTACCGCGCCTGAAGCTGCGTGGCCTGATGGCGATCCCCGAGCCAACTGAAGACAGGGCCGCGCAGGATGCAGCGTTCGCCAGGGTGCGCGACCTGCAAGCCAGCCTGGACCTGGCGCTCGACACACTTTCCATGGGCATGAGCCATGACCTTGAGTCGGCCATCGCCCAAGGCGCCACTTGGGTGCGCATCGGTACCGCCCTGTTTGGCGCCCGCGATTACGGCCAGGCGTGAAATGGCTGACTTCCCTCGAAAATAAGGACCTGTCATGAGCAACACGCGTATTGCCTTTATCGGCGCCGGTAACATGGCGGCCAGCCTGATCGGCGGCCTGCGGGCCAAGGGCCTGGACGCCGAGCAGATCCGCGCCAGCGACCCGGGCGCCGAAACCCGCGAGCGCGTCAGCGCCGAGCACGGTATCGAAACGTTTGCCGACAACGCCGAGGCCATCCATGGCGTCGACGTGATCGTACTGGCGGTCAAGCCCCAGGCCATGAAGGCCGTGTGCGAGAGCCTGCGCCCGAGCCTGCAACCTCATCAGCTGGTAGTGTCCATTGCCGCCGGTATCACCTGCGCCAGTATGAACAGCTGGCTCGGTGCCCAGCCCATCGTGCGCTGCATGCCTAACACCCCGGCGCTGCTGCGCCAAGGCGTCAGCGGCTTGTATGCCACCCACGAAGTCACAGCGCAGCAACGCGACCAGGCCGAGGAGCTGCTGTCTGCCGTGGGCATCGCCGTGTGGCTGGAGCAGGAGCAGCAGCTGGATGCGGTTACCGCTGTTTCCGGCAGCGGCCCGGCCTACTTCTTCCTGTTGATCGAGGCCATGACCGCAGCCGGCGTCAAGCTGGGCCTGCCCCATGATGTCGCCGAGCGACTGGCCGAACAAACAGCCCTGGGCGCCGCGAAAATGGCCGTCGGCAGCGATGTGGATGCCGCCGAGCTGCGCCGTCGTGTAACGTCTCCGGGCGGCACTACGCAAGCCGCCATCGAATCGTTTCAAGCCGGGGGCTTTGAGGCCCTGGTGGAAACAGCACTGGGTGCCGCGGCACATCGTTCAGCCGAGATGGCTGAGCAACTGGGCAAATAGTCGTCCCTTACCAAGGTAATCAAACATGCTCGGAATCAATGACGCTGCCATTTTTATCATCCAGACCCTGGGCAGCCTGTACCTGCTGATCGTGCTGATGCGCTTTATCCTGCAACTGGTGCGGGCCAACTTCTACAACCCCCTGTGCCAGTTCGTGGTCAAGGCCACGCAGCCACTGCTCAAGCCGCTGCGCCGGGTGATCCCGAGCCTGTTCGGCCTGGACATGTCCTCGCTGGTGCTGGCGTTGCTGCTGCAAATCCTGCTGTTCGTGGTGATCCTGATGCTCAACGGCTACCAGGCGTTCACCGTGCTGTTGTTGCCATGGGGGCTGATCGGTATTTTCTCGCTGTTCCTGAAGATCATCTTCTGGTCGATGATCATCAGCGTGATCCTTTCGTGGGTCGCACCGGGCAGCCGTAGCCCGGGCGCCGAATTGGTGGCCCAGATCACCGAACCGGTGCTGGCGCCGTTCCGTCGCCTGATCCCGAACCTGGGTGGCCTGGATATCTCGCCGATCTTCGCGTTTATCGTGATTCAGTTGATTCAGAGCTGGGTGATTCCACGCCTGGCGTACTTTGCGTACATGCCCAAAGAGCTGTTCGGCCTGATCTGAAATATGCAAAAAATTGTGGGAGGGGGCTTGCCCCCTCCCACATTTGTATCTTTGTATTGAATTGAATCCGTGCAGGCCTTTGCTTGCCGCTGGGGGCCCCGCTCTTTAGACTTACGCCTCATTTAAACGAGAGCAGGGTCGATGCCAGCTGCCTTCCCCCCCGATTCCGTTGGACTGGTCGTGCCCCAAGTGGCGCACTTCAGCGAACCGCTGGCCCTGGCCTGCGGCCGTTCGTTGCCCGCCTACGACCTGATCTATGAAACCTACGGCGAACTGAACGCCACGGCGAGCAACGCCGTGCTGATCTGCCACGCCTTGTCCGGCCATCATCACGCTGCCGGCTTCCACTCTGTGGACGAGCGCAAACCCGGCTGGTGGGACAGCTGCATCGGCCCCGGCAAACCCATCGACACTAACAAGTTCTTCGTGGTCAGCCTCAACAACCTCGGCGGTTGCAACGGTTCCACCGGCCCCAGCAGCCTCAACCCGGAAACCGGCAAGCCGTTCGGCGCGGACTTCCCGGTGCTGACCGTGGAAGACTGGGTGCACAGCCAGGCACGCCTGGCCGACCTGCTGGGCATCGGCCAGTGGGCCGCAGTAATTGGCGGCAGCCTGGGCGGCATGCAGGCGCTGCAATGGACCATCAGCTACCCGGACCGCGTCCGCCATTGCCTGGCCATCGCCTCAGCGCCCAAGCTGTCGGCGCAGAACATCGCCTTCAACGAAGTGGCGCGCCAGGCCATCCTCACCGACCCCGAGTTCCACGGCGGTTCGTTCCAGGAAGCCGGCGTGATCCCCAAGCGTGGCCTGATGCTGGCGCGGATGGTGGGGCATATCACCTACCTTTCCGACGATTCCATGGGCGAAAAATTCGGCCGTGGCCTCAAGAGCGAGAAGCTCAACTACGACTTCCACAGCGTCGAGTTCCAGGTAGAAAGCTACCTGCGTTATCAGGGCGAAGAGTTTTCCGGGCGTTTCGACGCCAACACCTACCTGCTGATGACCAAGGCCTTGGACTATTTCGACCCGGCCGCCAACCACGGCGACGACCTGGCGAAAACCTTCGAGAACGTCACGGCCAAGTTCTGTGTGATGTCATTCACCACTGACTGGCGTTTCTCGCCGGCCCGCTCCCGTGAGCTGGTGGACGCCCTGATGGCCGCCAAGAAAGACGTTTGCTACCTGGAAATCGATGCTCCACAAGGCCACGATGCCTTCCTGATCCCGATCCCGCGTTACCTGCAGGCGTTTCGCAACTACATGAACCGAATCACGCTTATATGAATTGCTTACGCTTTGGGAGAACGCCATGAGAGCCGACCTGGAAATCATCCAAGACTGGATCCCCGCCGGCAGCCGCGTGCTCGACCTGGGCTGCGGCGATGGCGAACTGCTGAGCTGGCTGCGCGACAACAAGCAAGTCACCGGCTACGGCCTGGAAAACGACCCGGACAACATCGCCCAGTGCGTGGCCAAGGGCATCAACGTGATCGAGCAGGACCTGGACAAGGGCCTGGGCAACTTTGCCAGCAACAGCTTCGACATCGTGGTGATGACCCAGGCCCTGCAAGCGGTGCACTATCCGGACCGCATCCTTGACGAAATGCTGCGCGTCGGCCGCCAATGCATCATCACCTTCCCCAATTTCGGTCACTGGCGCTGCCGCTGGTACCTGGCCACCAAGGGCCGCATGCCGGTCTCGGATTTCCTCCCGTATACCTGGTACAACACGCCGAACATCCACTTCTGCACCTTCGAAGACTTCGAAGCCCTGTGTGGCGAGCGTGAAGCCAAGGTGATCAACCGCCTTGCCGTCGATCAACAGCACCGCCACGGCTGGGCGAGTAAGCTATGGCCCAATCTGTTGGGCGAAATCGGTATTTACCGGGTCAGCAGCCCTGGCCTGTCCGACCACAAAGTTGCCGTCTAATCATCTTCAAGAGGAACGTTCATGAGTCGTTTGGCTATTTTTCTATTGACCGCATGCCTGGGCGCCAGCGCCATGGCCGCCGACGCTATCGACGCTAATCGCAAGAAGGATTTTGGCGATATCACCGTCCACTACAACACCTTCACCTCCAGCTTCCTGCCACCCGAGACCGCTCAGAAAGTCGGCGTGGTGCGCAGCAAGGAGAAGGGGCTGATCAATGTGACTGTGATCAAGGGCGTGGCCCCGGTCGCGGCGCAGGTGACCGGCACCATCAAGGATCTGGGTGGCAAGAGCGAGATCCTGACGTTCAAGCAAATCGAAGAAAAAGGCGGGATCAGCTATCTCGCGCCCTATTCGGTGACCCAGCGCGAATACAAGACGTTTACCATCAACGTTGAAACCGGCGGCAAAGCCCATGGTTTCCAATTCAATCAAGAACTGTTTCCGGCCGACCGATGAATCTCTCCCAACTGGTATTGGCCAGCCATAACGCTGGCAAACTCAAAGAACTGCAGGCCATGCTCGGCGAATCAGTGCAACTACGCTCGATTGGCGAGTTCAGCCAGATCGAGCCGGAAGAGACCGGCCTGTCGTTCGTTGAAAACGCCATCCTCAAGGCACGCAATGCCGCGCGCATCTCCGGCCTGCCGGCGTTGGCGGACGACTCGGGCCTGGCAGTGGACTTTCTCGGCGGCGCCCCCGGCATCTATTCGGCCCGTTATGCCGATGGCAAGGGCGATGCGGCCAACAATGCCAAACTGCTCGACGCCCTCAAGGACGTGCCGGATGCCGAACGCGGCGCACAGTTCGTCTGCGTTCTGGCCCTGGTGCGGCACGCCGATGACCCTTTGCCGATCCTGTGCGAAGGCTTGTGGCAGGGGCGCATCCTGCACGCCGCCAGCGGCGAACATGGCTTTGGCTACGACCCATTGTTCTGGGTGCCGGAGCGCAATGTTTCCAGCGCCGAACTGAGCCCGGCCGACAAGAACCAGATCAGCCACCGCGCCCGCGCCATGGCCTTGCTGCGCCAGCGCCTGGGCTTGAAATGACCCAGAACACCTCTGCGCAGCCGCTGATCCATGGTGGCGCGCAAACACCACGGGCGGCCCTGCCCCACCTGCCGCCCTTGGCGCTGTACATCCACATCCCTTGGTGCGTGCGCAAATGCCCGTATTGCGACTTCAACTCCCACACCGCCAGCAAGGTGCTGCCGGAAGAAGAGTATGTAGATGCATTGCTGGCGGATCTGGATCAAGACCTGCACGCCGCTTATGGCCGGGAACTGAGCTCGATTTTCTTCGGTGGCGGCACCCCTAGCCTGTTCAGCGCCGCCGCGTTGGGGCGCTTGCTCAGGGGTGTGCAAGCGCGCATCCCGTTTGCCACGGATATCGAGATCACCCTGGAAGCCAATCCCGGGACCTTCGAGCAAGAGAAGTTCGTGGCCTACCGCAAGTTGGGGATCAATCGCCTGTCCATCGGCATCCAGAGTTTCCAGCAGGAAAAACTTGAGGCCCTGGGTCGCATCCACAATGGCGATGAAGCCGTGCGCGCTGCCGGTATGGCCCGCCAGGCAGGGTTCGATAACTTCAACCTGGACTTGATGCATGGCCTGCCCAACCAGTCCCTGGACGACGCCCTCGGCGACCTGCGCCAGGCCATTGCGCTTAATCCGACGCACCTGTCTTGGTACCAACTGACCCTGGAACCCAACACCGTCTTCTGGAACCAGCCGCCCGCGCTGCCGGAAGACGACACATTGTGGGATATTCAGGAAGCCGGCCAGGCCCTGCTCGCCGAGCACGGTTACGCGCAATACGAGGTGTCGGCCTACGCCCAACCGGGGCGGCCGGCGCGACATAACCTGAATTACTGGAGCTTTGGCGACTTTATCGGCATTGGCGCTGGCGCCCACGGCAAGCTCAGCCACCCGGACGGGCGCATCGTGCGCACCTGGAAAACCCGTGCGCCCAAGGACTACCTCAATCCGGCCAAAAGCTTCCAGGCCGGGGCGAAAGAACTGACCAACGACGAGCTGCCGTTCGAGTTCCTGATGAACGCTTTGCGCCTGACCGAGGGCGTCGATGCCAGGCTCTACGCCGAACGCACCGGGCTCGAGCTGGCCAGCCTCGACGAAGGCCGCCGCGAGGCAGAACAAAGTGGCTTGATGCAGGTCGAACCGTCACGCCTGGCGGCAACCGACCGCGGGCAACTCTTTCTCAATGACCTGTTGCAGAAGTTTTTGAGCTGATAGCTCTTTTAAGGAAATCGAATGGATCTGGTACTCGACCTGCTCGCCACCGTATCCCGCTGGAGCCGTAGCAACCTGTCGGAAATCTCCCTGGCACTCGTGGGCTGCTTGCTGGTGCTGTTCGGCGCCGATATCAAGGGCTGGGTCGAAGCGCGCCTGGGCAGCATCGCTGGCGCCTTGCGCGTGCCCTTGATGGCCCTGCTGTGCATGATCGGCAGCGGTGCGGCGTTGATCTACGCAACGCCGTGGATTGTGCGGGGGTTGAGCCAGTTCAATAATTACAGCCTGGCGCCGGTGTTGGTGGTGGTGCTGGTGTTGATTGGGGTGGTGGCAGACCGCCGCTGATCTCGAACCCAACACAAAACAAAATGTGGGAGGGGGCTTGCTCCCGATTGCGGTGTATCAGCCAAAGATTTGGTGGCTGACACCCTGCTATCGGGAGCAAGCCCCCTCCCACATTTGATTGCATTTCAAGCTGATGACTGTTTAAGCCAACTTCTCAAACTTCAAATCCCACACCCCATGCCCCAACCGCTCACCACGGCGCTCAAACTTGGTGATCGGCCGCTCGGCCGGGCGCGGCACGCACTTGCCATCTTCCGCCAGGTTGCGGTAGCCAGGGGCGACGTTCATCACCTCCAGCATGTATTCCGCGTACGGTTCCCAGTCGGTGGCCATGTGCAGGATACCGCCCACTTTCAGCTTGCTGCGCACCAACTCCGCAAAGGACGCCTGGACGATACGACGCTTGTGGTGACGGGCTTTGTGCCATGGATCGGGGAAGAACAGCATCAGGCGGTCGAGGCTGTTGTCGGCGATGCAGCGGTTGAGCACTTCAATCGCATCGCAGTCGTAGACTCGCAGGTTGGTCAGGCCCTGGGTGAGCACGCCGTTAAGTAACGCACCAACGCCTGGACGGTGCACTTCCACACCGATGAAATCCTGCTCCGGTGCGGCCGCGGCCATTTCCAGCAGGGAGTGGCCCATGCCGAAGCCGATTTCCAGGGAACGTGGGGCCGAACGGCCAAAGACCTGGTCGTAATCAACCGGCGCATCGGCCAGAGGCAACACGAACAGCGGCGTACCTTGTTCCAGGCCCTTCTGCTGGCCTTCGGTCATGCGACCGGCGCGCATCACAAAACTCTTGATGCGGCGGTGCTTGGACTCGTCGCCTGCTTCCACGGTGTTCGGCGTTTCGTTTGATTCAGTCATCAATAGCTCTTACTTGATCAGACCATCCAGCGGCGAAGAGGCGCTGGCATAGAGTTTTTTCGGCATGCGCCCGGCGAGGTAGGCCAGGCGGCCCGCGACGATCGCGTGTTTCATGGCTTCGGCCATCATGATCGGTTGCTGGGCGTGGGCGATGGCCGAGTTCATCAGCACCGCATCGCAGCCCAGTTCCATGGCGATGGTTGCATCGGAGGCTGTGCCCACGCCCGCATCCACCAGCACCGGGATCTTGGCTTCTTCAAGGATGATCTGCAGGTTGTACGGGTTGCAGATGCCCAGGCCGGAACCGATCAACCCAGCCAGCGGCATAACGGCGATACAGCCGATTTCGGCCAGTTGGCGGGCAATGATCGGGTCATCGCTGGTGTAGACCATCACGTCGAAGCCTTCCTTGACCAGGGTTTCAGCGGCCTTGAGGGTTTCGATCACGTTGGGGAACAGGGTTTTCTGGTCGGCCAGCACTTCCAGCTTCACCAGGTTGTGGCCGTCGAGCAGCTCACGAGCCAGGCGACAGGTGCGCACGGCTTCGATGGCGTCATAGCAGCCAGCGGTGTTCGGCAAGAAGGTGTAGCGATCCGGCGACAGCACTTCGAGCAGGTTCGGTTCGCCTTCGATCTGGCCAAGGTTGGTGCGGCGCACGGCGAAGGTGACGATCTCGGCACCCGAGGCTTCGATGGCCAGACGGGTTTCTTCCATGTCGCGGTACTTGCCGGTGCCGACCAGCAGGCGGGACTGGTAGGTACGACCGGCCAGGACGAAAGGCTTGTCGCTACGAACGATGCTCATGGGAAATCCTCTGTTTGGATGAGGTTCTGCAGAATGCGGGTTGACGCACTTGGGCGCCGGGCGGCTAGCCGCCGCCGATGGCGTGGACCACTTCGACCTGGTCACCTTCGACGAGCGCGGTCTCGGCGTGCTGGCTACGCGGAACGATATCCAGGTTGAGCTCCACTGCGACGCGTCGCCCGGTCAGGTCCAGGCGGGTCAGCAGGGCCGCGACGGTTTCGCCATCGGGCAGTTCAAAGGATTCGCCGTTCAACTGAATGCGCATGCCACGGGCCGCCATCGTTTTTAGGGGCCAGTATTCTAGCTCGATTGGAACCTAAAGGTCAGCTCCAAGCGTCAAGCGGTCAGCTGCAAGCGCCAGGCCGCAAGGCCGAGGAAGAACCAGCCGAGCAGGAATGCCAGCCCGCCGAAGGGCGTGATGATCCCCAGTTTGCTGATGCCGGTCAGGGTCAGCGCATACAGGCTGCCGGAAAACAGCAGAATACCGACGGTAAACGAGATGCCCGCCCAGCTGACCAACCGCCCAGGAATATGTGCCGCCAGTAAGGCCACGCCGAACAGCGCCAGGGCGTGCACCAACTGGTAGGTCACACCGGTGTGAAAGATCGCCAGGTACTCGGCGCTCAGGCGGTTTTTCAGGCCGTGGGCGGCAAACGCCCCCAGGGCGACACCGGTAAAGCTGAAAAAGGCAGCCAGCATCAGAAAGCTACGCAGCATGGGGAACTCCAGTCAGACTCATCGGGCAGGGTCTGTATAATGGCCCGCTCAACGGGTTCGGCCAAGCCATCTCTATGCTGCGTGTCCTCTTCAAACGCTTTCTCAACGTCGTGAAATGGTTTGCCATCGGCAGTGTGTTGCTGGTGCTGCTGTTCAGGGTTGTCCCGCCACCGTTCACTGCATTGATGGTGGAGCGCAAGGTCGAATCCTGGATCGACGGTGAGCCCATTGACCTGCAACGCACCTGGGTGCCGTGGGATGAGATTTCCAACGACCTGAAAGTGGCAGTGATGGCCGGTGAAGACCAGCGCTTCCCGCAACATTGGGGTTTTGATTTCGGTGCGATCCAGGCGGCGATCCAGCACAACGAGCGCGGCGGTTCGATACGCGGCGCCAGCACGTTGAGTCAGCAGGTGTCGAAGAACCTGTTCCTGTGGGCCGGTCGCAGTTATCTGCGCAAGGGCCTGGAGGCGTGGTTTACCGGGTTGATCGAGGTGCTGTGGCCCAAGGAGCGGATTCTTGAGGTGTACCTCAACAGCGTGGAGTGGGATGAAGGTGTGTTTGGTGCAGAGGCGGCGGCGCGGCACCATTTTGGCGTGAGTGCCAAAGGCCTTTCACGGCAACAGGCCAGTTACCTGGCGGCTGTATTGCCTAATCCGCGGGTGTGGAGTGCCAGCCACCCGACAGCTTACGTGGCGCGACGGGCGGCGTGGATTCGTCAGCAGATGAGTCAGTTGGGTGGGGATGGCTACCTGACTGAGCTGAACAACTCTCGAAAAGCCCCCTGGTCCAACTGACACAATACAAAATAACTGTGGGAGGGGGCTTGCTCCCGATAGCAGAGTGTCAGTCAACATCAAAGTGACTGATCTATCGCTATCGGGAGCAAGCCCCCTCCCACATTTTCAAACCAGCATTGCCAGCAGGATTAAGCAGCGATCGACAGCTTCAACTTGTTCATCGCGCTTTTCTCAAGCTGACGAATCCGCTCGGCCGACACGTTGTACTTCTGCGCCAGGTCGTGCAGCGTGGCTTTCTCTTCTGCCAGCCAGCGTTGGTAGAGGATGTCGCGGCTGCGGTCGTCCAGTACTTCCAGCGCTTCGTGCAGGTTGTGGTTGGAGTTGTCGCTCCAGTCGGCGTCTTCCAATTGACGCGCCGGGTCGTACCGGTGGTCTTCCAGGTAGTTGGCCGGCGATTGGAAGGCGCTGTCGTCATCCGCTTCGGCGGCTGGGTCGAAGGCCATGTCATGGCCGGTCAGGCGGCTTTCCATCTCGCGCACTTCACGAGGCTCCACACCGAGGCTTTCGGCCACGCGGTGGACTTCCTCATTGTTCAGCCATGCCAGGCGTTTCTTCTGGCTACGCAGGTTGAAGAACAGCTTGCGCTGGGCCTTGGTGGTCGCCACTTTCACGATGCGCCAGTTGCGCAGGATGAACTCGTGGATTTCCGCCTTGATCCAGTGCACGGCAAACGACACCAGGCGCACACCCATTTCAGGGTTGAAGCGCTTTACAGCCTTCATCAGACCGACGTTGCCTTCCTGGATCAGGTCAGCCTGGGCCAGGCCGTAGCCGCTATAGCTACGGGCGATATGTACGACAAAACGCAGGTGGGCGAGCACCATCTGCCGAGCCGCCCCCAAATCCTGCTCATAGTAGAGACTCTCGGCCAGTTCACGCTCCTGCTCGGGCGTCAGCAATGGAATGCTGTTGACCGTGTGCACATAGGCCTCCAGGTTCGCACCCGGGACCAAGGCATAAGCAGGTTGCAAAGAAGTGGTCATACGAAAAAACCTCCGACTCACATAACTCGTGCAGTTCAGCACTGCGAAAATTGACCGGGAACCGTAGGACAAGTTCCCTAAACCACTGATACGGTCAATACAAACGAAACCACATTACCCTGGCATTAACTACTTCGGCGCCAGCTCACGTAAATGCCGTGCTACCGCAATCCAGGCACCGATATACCCCAACAGGACCGCGCCAAGCAAGAGACTCAGACCATCGGCAACCGGCACCCCGGTCAAGGCAAAATCACTGCCATACAAACCGGCCAGCCCAACCACCGCGTCGTTCAGCCAATCAAGGCCAAACGCCAGCACGCCCCAGGACAAAACCCCGGCACCCAAGCCATAAAGCGCGCCCATGTATAGAAAAGGACGACGCACATAGCTGTCCGTGCCGCCGACCAGTTTAATCACTTCTATCTCGGTGCGACGGTTTTCAATATGAAGACGAATGGTATTACCTATCACCAAAAGTAATGCAGACACCAACAACACCGTCAAACCGAACACAAAGCGGTCGCCCAGCTTGAGGATCGCGGCCAGACGCTCTACCCAGACTAGATCAAGTTGCGCCTGTTGCACCTTCGGCATCTCTGCGAGTTTTTGTCGCAGGGCCTCCAGGGCCGGCTTATCGACTTCGTTCGGCGTCACCAGCACCACGCCAGGCAATGGGTTCTGCGGCAGCTCCTTGAGCGCCTCGCCCAGGCCGGATTGCTGTTGGAACTCTTCAAGGGCCTGGTCGCGGCTGATGTACTCGGCCTCGGCAACGCCCGGGATGTTCTTGATGTCGTCGCGCAGCGCTTCGCCGTCCTTGCTGCTGGCGTCCAGGTTCAGATACAGCGAAATCTGCGCCGCACGCTGCCAGGAGCCACCCAGGCGCTCGACATTATTAAGCAGCAGCGACAAGCCCATCGGCAGGCTCAACGCCACGGCCATCACCAGGCAGGTGAAGAAGCTGCCTATCGGCTGCTTGCCCAGGCGGCGCAGGCTGTCGACCAGGCTGGCCCGATGGCTTTCGATCCAGGCATGCAGCAAGGTGCCGAAGTCAGGACCGTCGTCTTCGTCGCGCTTTTTCTTCGGTGGTTGCGGGTCGGCCGGTTTCGGCGCCACGCGTTCGGACACTTTAGGACTGCGAGTGGCACTCATACGCCGGCCTCCCCATCACCAATCAGGCGACCGCGTTGCAGGGTCAGCATGCGATGACGCATGCGGGCGATCAGGGCCAGGTCGTGGCTGGCGATCAGTACGCTGGTGCCCAGGCGGTTGATGTCTTCGAACACGCCCATAATCTCGGCCGCCAGGCGCGGGTCGAGGTTACCGGTAGGTTCGTCCGCCAGCAACAAGGCCGGACGGTGGACGATGGCGCGAGCAATACCGACGCGTTGTTGCTGGCCGGTGGACAGGTCACCAGGGAAGAGATCGGTCTTGTCCGACAAGGCTACGCGTTCCAGGGCCGAGTCCACGCGCTTGACGATCTCGGCCTTGGACAACCCGAGGATCTGCAACGGCAAGGCCACATTGTTGAAGACCGTGCGGTCGAACAGCAACTGGTGGTTCTGGAACACCACGCCGATCTGACGGCGTAGGAACGGAATCTGTGCATTGCTGATGGTCGCCAGGTCCTGGCCTGCCAGCAGCAACTTACCGGTGGTCGGGCGTTCCATGGCCAGCAACAGACGCAACAGCGTACTTTTGCCCGCACCCGAATGCCCGGTAACAAACAGGAATTCGCCGCGCCGCACCCGAAAGCTCAGCTCATGCAAGCCCACATGCCCGTTGGCATAGCGTTTACCGACCTGTTCGAATCGAATCATGAACGCTCCCGCTCGGCAAACAGCGCCTGTACAAAGGGTTCGGCTTCAAAAGTGCGTAAGTCATCGATGCCTTCACCGACACCGATATAACGAATCGGCAACCCGAACTGTTTAGCCAGGGCGAAAATCACACCGCCCTTGGCCGTGCCGTCAAGCTTAGTCAATGCCAGGCCGGTCAGTTGCACCGTCTGGTTGAATTGCTTGGCCTGGCTGATGGCGTTCTGGCCAGTGCCGGCGTCGAGCACCAGCAAGACTTCGTGCGGCGCGTCGGCATCGAGCTTGCTGATGACACGGCGGACTTTTTTCAGCTCTTCCATCAGGTTGTCTTTGGTGTGCAGGCGCCCGGCGGTATCGGCGATCAACACGTCGATATTACGAGCCTTGGCCGCTTGCACGGCATCGAAGATCACCGAAGCGGAATCGGCACCGGTGTGCTGGGCGATCACCGGAATCTTGTTGCGCTCACCCCACACCTGCAATTGCTCGACCGCGGCGGCACGGAAGGTGTCACCGGCGGCGAGCATGACTTTCTTGCCCTCACCCTGCAGCTTCTTGGCCAGCTTGCCGATGGTGGTGGTCTTGCCGGCGCCGTTAACGCCGACCACCAGGATCACGAACGGCTTGTTCGGCGTGATCACCAGCGGCGCCTCCACCGGCTTGAGCATCGCCGCCAGTTCGGCCTGCAAGGATTTGTACAGGGCATCGGCGTCGGTCAACTGCTTGCGTGCGACCTTCTGGGTCAGGCTCTGGATGATCACGGCGGTGGCTTCGACGCCCACGTCGGCAGTGAGCAGGCGGGTCTCGATGTCTTCCAGCAGCTCATCATCAATGACCTTCTTGCCCAGGAACAGGCTGGCCATGCCTTCACCAATGCTGGCGCTGGTCTTGCTCAAGCCCTGCTTGAGACGGGCGAAGAACCCGGTCTTGCTGGTTTCGGCAGGGACGGTTGGCTCTTCGATCACAGCGGGAGCGGCAATCTGCACGGGCGCAGGCTCGACCGGTGCTTCGACAACCACCGGCTGCGGCTCTATAACCACCGGGATCGGCGGAGCCACATGCTCGGCCTGCACATCTTCAACCAGTGCTACAGGCTCTTCGGCCACCGGCAATTGCGGCCACGGTTTGTGCTCGGGTTCAGGCTCGGGCTCTGCCTCGACCACGGGCTGCAATACCGGCTCGGCCATCGGCAACACCACCGGCGCCGGGGTATCGGCAACCGGTTCGGCTTCTACTAAAGGCTCAGGAACGGGCTCGGGTTGAACCTGCGGCTGTTCGACGACGGTTTCCTGCGGCTTTTTGCGCAGCCATCCGAACAGGCCTTTTTTCTCGCCAGCCGCAGCTGGGCTCTTCTTGTCGTCGTTGGAACCAAACATGGAGGACGGCTATCTCAAAGTAGCGATGCGCCAGGGCGCCTCGGTAAATAAATTCGATGCAGAACAGACTGCTTTAACGCCCGCTTGTTCATGCGCAACATTTTGTAAGGCGTAAATAAAGGCCTTGGCAAATCGTTTCAATATAGGACTGAAGCGATAAAATCGGCGAAAAGTTGAAGATCGTCGGGGAAAAACACCCTCAATTCCAACATTCCTACGACTGGATCCAGGACTAGATGACAACCGCAGTGGCCGTCTCTAAATCGGATCAGTATCCTAGCACCTCCTCGCCCGCCGACGCTAAGACCAAGCGGGCAGCCCAACAGGTTTAAAAACGAATGAATGCTCTAGCCCGCCGCGCCGCAGGCCTGCTGCTCAGCACAGTTTGTCTGCCCCTCTCAGCCTTGGCTGCCGACCCACAACCCACCCATGAATTCACCCTGGATAACGGCCTTAAAGTGGTCGTGCGCGAAGATCATCGTGCGCCCGTGGTGGTTTCCCAGGTCTGGTACAAGGTTGGCTCAAGCTACGAAACCCCGGGCCAGACCGGTTTGTCCCACGCCCTGGAACACATGATGTTCAAGGGCAGCGCCAAGGTTGGCCCAGGCGAAGCCTCGCTGATCCTGCGTGACCTGGGCGCCGAAGAAAACGCGTTCACCAGCGATGACTACACCGCCTATTACCAGGTGCTGGCCCGCGACCGCCTGGGCGTGGCCTTCGAACTGGAAGCCGACCGCATGGCCAGCCTGCGCCTGCCTGCCGACGAGTTCAGCCGCGAAATCGAGGTCATCAAGGAAGAACGCCGCCTGCGCACCGACGATAACCCGATGTCCAAGGCCTACGAGCGTTTCAAGGCCATGGCCTTCCCCGCCAGCGGCTACCACACGCCGACCATCGGCTGGATGGCTGACCTGGACCGCATGAAGGTCGAGGAGCTGCGCCACTGGTACCAATCCTGGTATGTGCCGAACAACGCCACCCTGGTGGTGGTCGGCGACGTGACCCCGGACGAGGTGAAAAACCTGGCCCAGCGTTACTTCGGCCCGATCCCCAAGCGTGACGTGCCACCGGCGAAGATCCCAATGGAGCTGCCCGAGCCTGGCGAGCGCCTGCTAACCCTGCACGTGCAGACCCAACTGCCGAGCGTATTCCTGGGCTTCAACGTCCCTGGCCTTGCCACTGCCGAAGACAAGCGCTCGGTACAAGCCCTGCGCCTGATCTCGGCCCTGCTGGACGGCGGCTACAGCGCACGTATCTCCGAACAACTGGAGCGTGGCGAGGAGCTGGTGTCTGCCGCTTCCACCAACTACGACGCCTATACCCGTGGCGATACGCTGTTCATGCTGTCGGCCACACCCAACCAGCAGAAGAAAAAGACCGTAGCCCAAGCCGAAGCCGGCCTGTGGCGCCTGCTTGATGAGTTGAAAGCCAAGCCGCCGACTGCCGAAGAACTGGAACGGATCCGTGCCCAGGTGATTGCCGGCCTGGTGTACCAGCGTGACTCCATTACCAGCCAGGCCACGGCCATCGGCTCCCTGGAAACCGTCGGCCTTTCCTGGAAACTGATGGACAGCGAGTTGGCCGATCTGCAAAGCGTCACGCCGGAAGATATCCAGAAAGCTGCCCGCACCTATTTCACCCGCGAACGTCTGAGCGTCGCCCGTGTTTTGCCTGAGGAGAGCGCTCATGAATAATCGTAAAAGCAGCCGCCTGATCCTGCCCGGCCTGATCGCTGTCACCCTGGTCGCGGCCAGTGCCGTGTATTTCCTGCGCCCGAGCGAGTCGGTCGCCAGCCAGGCCCTGGACAAGGCCCAATCGGCCAGCACCCTGCAATCCCTGGCAGAACTGGACGGCAAGGCACCGACCAACCGCAAGCTCGATGTGCAGACCTGGACCACAGCCGAAGGCGCCAAGGTGCTGTTCGTCGAAGCCCATGAACTGCCGATGTTCGATATGCGCATCCTGTTCGCTGCCGGCAGCAGCCAGGATGGCGATACGCCGGGCCTGGCACTGATGACCAATGCCATGCTCAACGAAGGCGTGCCGGGCAAGAATGTCAGCCAGATCGCCAGTGGTTTTGAGGGCCTGGGTGCCGACTTCGGCAATGGTGCCTACCGCGACATGGCGCTGGTCTCCCTGCGCAGCCTGAGCGACAGCGATAAGCGCGAAGCAGCCCTGACACTGTTTGACCAAGTGATCGGCCAGCCGACGTTCCCGGCGGACTCCCTGGCACGGATCAAGAATCAGATCCTGGCCGGTTTCGAGTACCAGAAGCAGAACCCCGGCAAGCTGGCGAGCATTGAGCTGTTCAAGCGCCTGTACGGCGACCACCCTTATGCGCACCCAAGCGAAGGCACCTCCGAGAGCGTGCCGAAGATCACCTTGGCGCAGTTGCAGGCGTTTCACGCCAAAGCCTATGCGGCCGGTAATGCGGTGATTGCGGTGGTGGGCGATCTGACCCGCGCCGAAGCCGAGGCCATGACGGCCAAGGTCTCTGCGTCGCTGCCCAAAGGCCCGGCCATGGCCAAGATTGCCCAGCCGACCGAGCCAAAACCCGGCCTGAGCCGCATCGAGTTCCCATCCAAGCAAACCCACTTGCTGTTCGCGCAACTGGGGATCGACCGCGCTGATCCGGACTACGCCGCTTTATCCCTGGGCAACCAGATCCTCGGCGGCGGCGGCTTCGGCACCCGCTTGATGAGTGAAGTGCGTGAGAAGCGCGGCCTGACCTACGGTGTGTACTCCGGTTTCTCACCGATGCAGGTGCGTGGCCCGTTCATGATCAACCTGCAGACCCGCGCCGAAATGAGCGGTGGCACCCTGCGCCTGGTTGAAGACGTGCTGGCTGAGTATCTCAAGACCGGCCCGACGCAAAAAGAACTGGATGACGCCAAGCGCGAACTGGCTGGCAGCTTCCCGCTGTCCACCGCGAGCAATGCCGATATCGTCGGGCAGTTGGGCGCCATGGGTTTCTACAACCTGCCGCTGAACTATCTGGAAGATTTCATGAAACAATCCCAGGCCCTGACCGTAGAGCAGGTCAAGGCAGCCATGAACAAACACTTGAGCGCCGACAAGATGGTCATCGTGACCGCCGGCCCGACGATTGCGCAAAAGCCACTACCGCCCCCCACTGATAAACCTGCCGAGCAGCCGCTCGGGGTTCCGGAGCATTAATGGCCAGTTCATCTCGCCCGAAAAAACCTGTCCACAACGTACATAACGGTGTGGGCCAACTGCGCATCATTGGCGGTGAATGGGGCAGCCGCAAGCTGAGCTTCCCCGACGTCGTCGGCCTGCGCCCGACGCCGGACCGCGTGCGTGAAACCCTGTTCAACTGGCTCGCGCCGTATATCGGCGGGGCCAAGGTGCTTGATCCGTTCGCCGGCAGTGGCGCGTTATTCCTGGAGGCGCTGTCCCGTGGTGCCGCCCAGGGCCAGGCGCTGGATGCCAGTAATGTGGCAGTGTCCAGCCTCAAGGAGCACCTGGGCACGCTGCGCTGCACTACCGGCCAGGTGCAGACGGCTGACGCGCTGCGCTATCTGGAAACCCAGGCGGCCACGGAATATGACGTGGTGTTTCTCGACCCGCCGTTCAACCAGAACCTGCTGCCGACCGTGTGCGCATTGCTGGAAGAACGTCAGTGGTTGGCACCGGATGCCTGGGTCTACACTGAAAGCGAGACCGCGCCGTCCACACTCGGCCTGCCGGGCAGCTGGCGCCTGCACCGGGAGCAGAAATCCGGGCGGGTGTATTACGCACTGTGGCACCGGTTGGTCGAAAACGCCGCTTAACCTGTGGCGAGGGAGCTTGCCACGGCGAGCTCACTGGCTACCGAGAGTTTCATGACCCCCTCTTCCGACTTGTTCAAACCCGCCTTCGGCCTCGGCAACCCCCACCTGCAAACATTGTGGGGGCCGCTGTGGCGCCCGACGACCCACATCGAGCGCCAGCGCGAACGCCTGTGGCTGGAAGACGGCGACTTCCTCGACCTCGACTGGCACGGCCCCCACGATGCACAGGTACCATTGGTGCTGGTGTTGCATGGCCTCACCGGTTCGTCCAACTCACCTTACGTGGCCGGCCTGCAAAAAGCCCTTGCCGCCCAAGGCTGGGCCAGCGTCGCATTGAACTGGCGGGGCTGCTCCGGCGAGCCGAACCTGCTTGCCCGCAGCTATCACTCCGGCGCCAGCGACGACTTGGCGGCGGCGATTGCCCATCTGCGCACCAAGCGGCCTCTGGCTCCCTTATATGCCGTAGGGTATTCACTGGGCGGCAATGTGTTGCTCAAGCACCTGGGGGAAACCGGCATGGCTTCGCAGCTGCAAGGCGCGGCGGCGGTGTCGGTGCCGTTTCGCCTGGACCAGTGTGCTGACCGCATCGGCTTGGGGTTTTCGCGGATCTATCAGAAACATTTCATGCGCGAGATGCTGGCGTATATCCGCGTCAAACAGCGCCAGTTTTTGCAGGATGGCAGTGAGGAAGGGCTCAAAACCCTGAACGCATTGGGCTCCCTGGAAAAGATGCGAACGTTCTGGGACTTCGACGGGCGGGTGACGGCGCCGCTGCATGGTTTTATGAGTGCTGAGGATTACTATCGCCGCGCTTCCAGTCGCTACTACCTGGGCGATATCCGCACGCCAACGCTGATCATCCAGGCGGCCGATGATCCGTTTGTGTTTGCTCATAGCCTGCCCGAGGCGAGTGAACTCTCGGAGTGCACCGAGTTTGAATTGCTGGCAAAGGGTGGGCACGTGGGGTTCGTGGAGGGCTCGCTGAAACGCCCAGGCTATTACCTGGAACGCCGCATCCCCCAATGGCTACTGGCACAACATGGATAAAAATGTGGGAGGGGGCTTGCTCCCGATTGCAGTGGGTCAGCTAAACATAAGCTGACTGTTACACCGCTATCGGGAGCAAGCCCCCTCCCACATTTTGATTGGGTTTACAGGGCCAATTGCTCAGTCGCCTGTTGCAATTTCCCGCGCCGGATCCGTAATCCACTCACTCCACGACCCCGCATACAACTTGCCCAACGGATATCCTGCCAACGCCAGCGCAAACAGGTTATGGCACGCCGTCACCCCCGAACCGCAGTACGCCACCAACTCCTCCGGCGGACGCCCCTTTAACTGCGCAGCAAAGCGCTGCTTGAGCTGCTCGGCCGGCAGAAAGCGCCCGTCACTGCCCAGGTTTTCAGTGAATGCTGCGCACTGCGCGCCTGGGATGTGCCCGGCAATCGGATCAATGGGCTCAACCTCTCCACGAAAGCGCGGCTGGGCGCGGGCATCGATCAGGGTCAAGCCAGGTCGGCCCAGGCGTTTGTGCAAGTGTTCGGCATCCAGCACCAACCGGTGATCCGGCGCTCCGGCAAAGGTGCCCGGTTCGATCACTGGTGCATCCAGGCTCAAGGGGAAACCAGCGACATGCCAGGCCTTGAGGCCACCGTCGAGAATAAACACGCCCTCCCGCTTGCCCAGCCAGGCCAGCAGCCACCAGGCACGGGCGGCATAGGCGCCTGGGCCATCGTCATATAGCACCACATCGGTGTCGGCACTGATGCCCCAGGCCCGTAGCTGCTTGGCGAACGTGTCTGCTGCTGGCAAAGGATGACGACCCGTCACGCCCTTGGTTACCGGGCCGCTGAGGTGGCGCTCCAGGTCGGCGTATTGAGCCCCCTCGATATGCCCTTCGGCGTAACTGCACAGCCCGTAGTCCGGGTCTTCCAGGGCAAAGCGGCAATCCAGGATCACCAGCCCGGCTGACTTCTGGCGCTCGGCCAATTGTTGGGGGCTGATCAGTTGGGCAAGCGGCATGATGGACTCCTGTGAATACAAAGGGGGAAAGGTCCTACTTCACTTCTTCCAGTGCCTGGTTCAACGGCACGTAAAACTCTTTGAACAAGGCGTCCACCGCCTCTTTGGCCTGGGGCGTGACAAAACCCGCCTCCAGTACCAGCACCTGATACACCCCGCGCTTGATCGCCTCGGCGCTCAGGTGGGTGGATTTCTCATTGGTGGTGCACAGGAATCGCACCCACGAGGTCAGGATTATCCAGGCGTTCAGGGTCAGGGCTTCGGTTTGCACCGGGTCCATATTGAGAATGCCTGCGTCGACAAACCCCTGGTAGATGGCACCACCCTGGATCAGGCAACGCTGGGAAAACCGCCGGTAGCCGGTGGCCAGTTCCGGGTCGCTTTCGAGTAAATGTTCAAGGTCGCGGTGCAGGAAACGGTAACGCCACATGCCCGCCAGCACGGCCTGCAGATAAAAGCGCTTGTCTTCCACCACCATCGTGCGCCCCTGGGGCGGGCGCAGGAAACTGTCCACCAACGCTTCATATTCGCGAAACAGCACGGCGATGATCGCCTGCTTGTTGGGGAAGTGGTAGTACAGGTTACCCGGGGAAATTTCCATGTGGGCGGCAATGTGGTTGGTGCTGACACTGCGCTCGCCCTGCTGGTTAAAAAGCTCCAGGCTGGTTTGCACAATGCGCTCGCTGGTCTTTACTCGTGGTGCCATGGGGGATCAGCTTCTATACACGGGATGGGCCATCTTACGGCCTATGCCGGCCAGGATAAATCCGGATGTTACTGCAATGTTATTTGACAATTTAGAGCAATGACTCTAAAAATCCAGGCAGACCAATAACAACCGGGACCGCGCCATGTCTGCCAACGTTGCCTACCTGCAAGATTCCCAGGCGCTGGATCACCTCCAGGACCTGTTTGACGCCCAACGTCGCGCCTACGCCGCCAACCCGATGCCACCGGCGGCGCAACGCCAGCAATGGCTCAAGGCCTTGCGGGACATGCTCAGCGATGAACGCCAAGCGCTGATCACGGCGATCAGCCAGGACTTCAGCCATCGCAGCGCGGACGAAACCCTGTTCGCCGAACTGATGCCCAGCCTGCACGGCATTCACTATGCCAGCAAACACCTCAAGGGCTGGATGAAACCCTCCCGCCGCGCTGTAGGCATTGCCTTCCAGCCCGCCTCGGCCAAGGTTATTTACCAACCCTTGGGCGTGGTCGGCGTCATCGTGCCGTGGAACTACCCGTTGTACCTGGCCATCGGTCCGCTGGTCGGGGCGTTGGCAGCCGGCAACCGGGTGATGCTCAAGCTCAGCGAATCCACGCCCGCCACCGGCGAACTGCTCAAGACGCTGCTCGCCAGGATCTTCCCCGAGGACCTGGTTTGCGTGGTACTGGGCGAAGCCGAAGTGGGCATGGCGTTTTCCAAATTGCGCTTCGATCACTTGCTGTTCACCGGCGCCACCAGCATTGGCAAGCACGTGATGCGCGCAGCCGCCGAACACCTCACGCCGGTCACCCTGGAGCTGGGCGGCAAGTCGCCGGCCATTGTCTCGGCCGATGTACCGCTCAAAGACGCCGCCGAGCGTATCGCCTTCGGCAAAGCCTTGAACGCCGGGCAAACCTGCGTGGCGCCGGACTATGTGTTGGTTCCGGAAGACCGCGTGGAGGGGTTTGTCGAGGCTTACTCCAAGGCCATTCGCGGGTTCTATCCGACCCTGGCTGACAACCCGGACTACACCGCCATCATCAACGAGCGACAACTGGCCCGGCTCAATGCCTACGCCAAGGACGCCACCGACAAGGGCGCCACCCTGATCCCGCTGTACGAGCAAGGCCAGGCGCGACGGATGGCCCACAGCCTGCTATTGAATGTCAGCGACGACATGACCGTGATGCAGGACGAAATCTTCGGCCCGCTTTTGCCCATCGTGCCTTATCGCGGCCTTGACCAAGCCTTTGCCTACATCAACCAGCGTCCGCGCCCACTGGCCCTGTATTACTTCGGCTACAACAAGGGCGAGCAGGAGCGCGTGCTCCACGAAACCCACTCCGGTGGCGTATGCCTGAATGACACCTTGCTGCACGTCGCCCAGGATGACATGCCGTTCGGTGGCATCGGCCCGTCGGGCATGGGCCATTACCACGGCCATGAGGGTTTCCTGACGTTCAGCAAGGCCAAGGGCGTGCTGGTCAAACAACGCCTCAACGCAGCGAAGCTGATCTACCCGCCCTATGGCAAATCGATCCAGAAACTGATCCAGAAGCTGTTTATCCGCTGATAACCGCCACCTTCGGGACGATAAAAATAATGAACCCCAGCCTGACTGACTCACCCGCGCTGTCGCGGCGCGGTGTCTTGAAAATCGGCCTGTGCGCCAGCGCGTTTCTCGCCACTGCCGGGCTTGGCGCCAGCCTCAGCGGCTGTTCCAGCAGTACACCTGCCAGTGGCTTTGCCATGCTGCGCGCCAGTGACTTGCCGTTCTTGCGTGCGGTGATCCCGGTGCTGCTGGAAGGCGCGGCCAGCGCCGAGGCGGTGGTCGCTGGCATTGACGACACTCTGAAAAAGCTCGACTACAGCCTGCAGCACTTGTCGCCAGAAATGTTCAAGCTCACCCAGCAGTTATTTGACGTGCTGAGCATGGGTATCACCCGCGGCCCGTTGACCGGTATCTGGGGCAGTTGGGAAAACGCCAGTAGCGAGCAAATCCGCAACTTCCTGCACCGTTGGGAGAACAGCTACCTGAACCTGCTGCGCATGGGCCAGGGCTCGTTGCTCAAGCTGGTAATCATGGCCTGGTACTTCCGGCCCGCGTCCTGGGTCCATTGCGGCTACCCCGGCCCGCCGAAGATCTGATTCGCATCCCTCACAATAAAAACCAGAGACGAACCTGATGCCCGTACCCGATCTGTTCCGCGACGGCCTGGCCCGAGGCTGGAAAACCCACAACGGCGCCGCCCTCGACAACGACCTGACCCTGGAAGCCGATGTAGCCATTATCGGCAGCGGTGCCGGAGGCGGCACCACCGCCGAAATCCTCAGCGCCGCCGGCTACAAAGTGTTGTTGATCGAAGAAGGCCCGCTCAAGACCAGCAGTGACTTCAAGCTGCTGGAGGACGAAGCCTATGCCAGCCTTTACCAGGAAGGCATCGGGCGTATGAGCAAGGACGGCGCCATTACTATCCTGCAAGGCCGGGCGGTGGGTGGCACCACCTTGATCAACTGGACCTCCAGTTTTCGCACACCCGACGCCACCCTCGCCCACTGGGCCAGCGAATACGCGGTGAAAGGCCACAGCAGCGCCGAGATGGCACCCTGGTTCGAAAAAATGGAGCAGCGCCTGGGCATCGCGCCGTGGGCGTTGCCACCGAATGCCAACAACGATGTGATCCGCAAAGGCTGCGAAAAACTCGGCTACAGCTGGCATGTGATCCCACGCAATGTGCGCGGCTGCTTCAACCTGGGTTATTGCGGCATGGGCTGCCCGGTCAATGCCAAGCAGTCGATGCTGGTGACGACTATCCCCTCCACCCTGGAAAACGGCGGCGAGCTGCTGTATCTGGCCCGCGCCGAGCAGCTCAAATACAGTGGCGACACTATCAGCAGCCTGGAGTGCGTGGCCATGGACGAACGCTGCGTGGCCCCCACCGGACGCAAGATCAGCGTGAAGGCCAGGCACTACGTGCTGTCGGGCGGAGGCATCAACAGCCCGGCCCTGCTGATGCGCTCGGACGCACCCGACCCGCATTCGCGGCTGGGCAAGCGCACTTTCCTGCATCTGGTCAATTTCTCCGCCGGGTTGTTCGACGAAGTGATCAACCCGTTCTACGGTGCACCGCAGTCGATCTATTCCGACCATTTCCAATGGCAGGACGGCACCACCGGTAAAATGTCCTACAAGCTTGAAGCACCGCCTTTGCATCCAGGGTTGGCCAGCACCCTGTTCGGCGGCTATGGCACGCAGAACGCACTGGACATGAATCGACTGCCCCACACCCACGCCATGCTCGCACTGCTGCGCGACGGTTTTCACCCCGACAGCCTGGGCGGCACTGTGGGTCTGCGGGGTGACGGCACGCCGGTGCTCGACTATCAGGTCTCGCCCTACGCCTGGGATGGCCTGCGCCGGGCCTTCCACAGCATGGCCGAGATCCAGTTCGCCGCAGGAGCCAAATCGGTCAAGCCCCTGCATCACGATGCAAGGTTCGTGAACACCTTGGCCGAAGCACGCAACGTGATTGACGGCTTGAGCCTGGAACTACACCGCACAACTCTGGGCAGCGCCCATGTGATGGGCGGTTGTGCCATGGGCGAAGATCCGAAAAACGCCGTGGCCGACAGCCTTGGCCGACATCATCAGTTGCGCAACCTGTCGATTCACGATGGCTCGTTGTTCCCCACCAGCATTGGCGCCAACCCACAATTGTCGGTGTACGGATTGACCGCGCAACTGGCGACAGCGTTGGCCGAACGTCTGAAAACGGCATGAAAAAGCCTGGGATTGACGACCTCTATCTACATAAGTCGACTTGGCCGACCGGGATGGCTGCGATACCATCCGGTTCCCCAACGGACTCCGCCAGGACGACGCGATGAACCGAGTGTTGTACCCAGGTACCTTCGACCCGATTACCAAAGGCCATGGCGATCTGGTCGAACGCGCCTCTCGCCTGTTCGACCATGTGATCATCGCGGTCGCGGCCAGCCCCAAGAAAAACCCGCTGTTTCCCCTGGAACAGCGCGTGGAGCTGGCGCGCGAGGTCACCAAGCACCTGCCTAATGTGGAAGTAGTGGGCTTTTCGACGCTGCTGGCGCATTTCGCCAAGGAGCAGAACGCCAATGTGTTCCTGCGTGGCCTGCGCGCGGTGTCGGACTTCGAATACGAATTCCAGCTGGCCAACATGAACCGCCAGCTGGCGCCGGATGTGGAAAGTCTGTTCCTCACGCCGTCGGAACGTTATTCATTCATTTCCTCGACGTTAGTCCGTGAAATCGCGGCTTTGGGCGGAGATATCACCAAGTTCGTCCATCCTGCGGTGGCAGATGCACTGACCCTGCGCTTCAAGAAGTAAGACCGCTCAAGCGGCGCCTGCTCGCACTGCGGGCGCCAATGCGGCACAATTGCGCGCATTAGTTTTCAGATGCCTTGGCCGCGTGCCCTGGCAGGAGTTTCCATGTCCCTGATCATCACCGACGATTGCATCAACTGCGACGTCTGCGAACCCGAGTGCCCGAACGCTGCGATCTCCCAAGGCGAAGAGATCTATGTGATCGACCCTAACCTGTGCACCCAGTGCGTTGGCCATTACGACGAACCTCAGTGCCAGCAGGTTTGCCCGGTGGATTGCATTCCGCTGGATGAGGCACACCCTGAGACTGAAGAGCAGTTGATGGAGAAGTACCGCAAGATTACCGGTAAGGCTTAAGTTTTTTAGTGCCTGTGACGGCCTCATCGGGGCGGTGCGACGGTTCGACTTGCCCCCGATGACAATCTCAGCCATCACAAAGCTATCAGCTCTGGCACTTGGGGCAAAACACACTCGCCCGCTGCCCCAGCACCACATTGCGCAACTCGGTCCCACAGACCTTGCACGCCTCGCCGCCACGGCCATAAACGAACAGTTCCTGCTGGAAATACCCCGGCTGCCCATCGCCGCCGATAAAGTCCCGCAGCGTAGTACCGCCCCGCTCGATAGCAGCGGCCAGCACCCGCTTGATCTCAATCGCCAGCTTCAAATAGCGCCCGCGTGAAATGCCACCGGCGGCACGCCGCGGGTCAATACCCGCCGCAAACAGTGCTTCCGTCGCATAGATATTGCCCACCCCCACCACTACCGCGTTATCCATGATGAACGGCTTCACCGCCATCGATTTGCCGCGCGACAGCTGGAACAAACGTTCGCCGTCAAACAGCTCGGTCAACGGCTCCGGCCCCAGGCGAATCAGCAGTTCGTGGTTGTGCGGGTCCTGGCTCCAGAGCATTGCACCGAAACGTCGAGGATCGGTGTAGCGCAAGGCCAGGCCGGATTCGAGTTCGATGTCGACATGCTCATGCTTGAGCGCAGGCATGCCGACCTCCACCAGGCGCAGGTTGCCCGACATGCCCAAGTGACTGATCAAGGTGCCCACTTCGGCATTGATCAACAGGTACTTGGCCCGCCGTTCCACCAGCACGATGCGCTGCCCGGACAGGCGCACATCCAGGTCTTCCGGGATCGGCCAGCGCAGGCGCCGCTCACGCACCACCACGCGGCTGACACGCTGGCCTTCCAGGTGCGGGGCGATCCCGCGCCGGGTGGTTTCGACTTCTGGTAACTCGGGCATGTGTACCTCTTGAATAACGGGTCAGTGCGCGCCCAGTTCGCGGATCGACAACTTCAGGCTCTCGAAGTCGTAGTCCGACAGGCCCACGTAATCCAGCACCAGATGGCCAATCGCGTTCCACTCATGGTCCACGGCCTGGTTACCCAGCACGCGACAGGACGAACAGATATGCTCGGCCATCTTCAAAATCGCCAGCAGGTTCTTGAGTTGCGGATTGCGCGACGTCTCATCGCTGAAAATCGCCAGGGCGTTGTGGTGATTGGCGATGGCATCGGTCACATGTTCCGGCAGGCGCCAGGACTTGGCGGTGTAGTAGCCGACCACCGCATGGTTGGTGTTGAACGCGTTGTTCTCGGTGTCGACCACGCGGCGCTCGGGGCCGGCGCTGGCATAAGCCTGCTCCAGCACTGCCATGTAGTTGGGGAAACGCTTGAGCATCAGCGGCACGCCGCAATCGTGGAACAGGCCCAATGCATACGCTTCATCGACGGCCTGGGAACCGGTGCGCTTGGCCAGGGTGAGGCAGGTCATGGCCACATCCTGGGCGGTGTCCCAGAAGCGGTTGAGGGTGACGATGGTGTCGTCGCTCATCTCGCCCTTGATCGACAAGGCATTGATCAGGTTGATGACCGACCGGCTGCCCAGCAGGTTAACTGCACGCTGGATCGAGGCGATCTTGTTGCTCAAGCCGTAATACGACGAGTTGACGATCTTGAGCAACGCGCCAGACAAGCCCGGGTCCTGGGCGATCAACCGTGCGATCACTTCCAGGTCCGGGTCGGGCATGTACTGCTCCATCTGCAAATCCACCATGATCTGCGGTTGGGGCGGCACGCTGATGCCTTGCAGGACCTGTTGGATCTGCTCGGCGGAAAGCTCTTGGGACATAAGTACACACTCTGGGCTAGACGCGAATTCTAACCCTTATGAAGACGTGACCGACACCCACAACCCAAACTGAAACCCTCCCACATGTCCGGTGCCGCCGCCAAATAATGCGCAACACGCTATACTCCCGCTCTTTTTTCCGGAGCGACGTCATGTCCCTGCCAAGCCTGCGTCTCAAAGCCAACGCTGATCGTCGTTTGCGCAACGGCCACCTGTGGGTCTACAGCAACGAAATCGACGTGGCCGCCACACCTCTTCACGGCTTCCAGGCAGGCGACCAGGCGATCCTGGAAGCGGCCGGCGGCAAGACCCTGGGCATCGTGGCCATGAGCCCCAACAACCTGATCTGCGCCCGCCTGCTGTCGCGCGACATCAAGTTGCCGCTGGACAAGTCACTGCTGGTGCACCGCCTCAACGTCGCGCTGTCCCTGCGTGATCGCCTGTTCGACAAGCCGTTCTACCGTCTGGTCTACGGTGATTCCGACCTGCTGCCGGGCCTGGTGGTCGACCGTTTCGGCGACATCCTGGTGGTACAGATCGCCTCGGCGACCATGGAAACCCATAAAGAAGACGTGATCGCCGCGCTGACCCAAGTGCTCAAGCCGAGCGGCATCCTGTTCAAGAACGATTCCGCCGCACGTGACGCCGAGGGCCTCAACCGCTACGTCGAAACCGTTTTCGGCCTGGTGCCGGAGTGGGTGGCGCTGGAAGAGAACGGCGTGAAATTCGAAGCCCCGGTGATCCAGGGCCAAAAGACCGGCTGGTTCTACGACCACCGCATGAACCGCGCCCGCCTGGCCCCGTACGCCAAAGGCAAGCGCGTGCTCGACCTGTACAGTTACATCGGCGGCTGGGGCGTGCAGGCCGCCGCCTTTGGCGCCAGTGAAGTGTTCTGCGTCGATGCGTCGGCCTTCGCCCTCGACGGCGTCGAGCGCAACGCCGCGCTGAACGGTGTTGCCGAGAAGATGACCTGCATCGAAGGCGACGTATTCGAAGCCCTGAAAGAACTGAAAGCCAGCGAAGAACGCTTCGACGTGATCGTCGCCGACCCGCCAGCCTTCATCAAGCGCAAGAAAGACATGAAAAACGGCGAAGGCGCCTACCGCCGCCTTAACGAGCAAGCCATGCGCCTGCTCAGCAAGGACGGCATCCTCGTCAGCGCCTCGTGTTCCATGCACCTGCCGGAAGATGATCTGCAGAACATCCTGCTGACCAGCGCCCGCCACCTGGATCGCAATATCCAGATGCTCGAACGCGGCGGCCAGGGCCCGGATCATCCGGTGCACCCGGCGATTGTCGAAACGCGCTACATCAAGAGCATTACGTGCCGGTTGTTGCCCAATAGTTAAAAAATGTGGGAGGGGGCTTGCCCCCGATTGCTGTGGGTCAGCTAAAGACAAACTGACTGTTCCACCGCTATCGGGAGCAAGCCCCCTCCCACATTTGTTATGTGTTTCTCCCAATAGTTTTGATTGAATTCCATTTTTCGCAGACTAGTATCGGTTTCTGGTTTTACTCCGGAAAACAAAAACAATGTCTGGGCCCACTCTCTCCCGCTTTATCCTTATCACCTGCATTTCCCTGATCAGCTTTTTCCCGATCAATATCCTGCTCCCTTCATTTCCCGCGCTGTCCAACCAGTTCCACACGCCCAGCGCAGACATCGCGCTGTCCATCAGCCTGTTCACCCTAATGTTTTCGATCTCACAACTGGTCGCAGGCCCGCTGTCGGATAAATGGGGGCGCAAGGAAGTGCTGCTTGGCTGCATCACGCTGTCAATCATTGGCGCAATAGGCTGCGCGATGGCGTCGGACTACCTGACCTTCCTACTGTTTCGCACGGTCCAGGCCATGGGCTGCGGCTTCTTCGTATTGGGCCATGCACTGGTGGAAGACCTGTTCGACGAACAGGACCGAGCCCGCGTGCGCCTCTATTACATGACCTTGAGCGGCTCGTTTGTCGCACTGTCGCCGCTGATCGGTTCCTGGCTGCAAACTACGTTCGACTGGCAAGGCAGCTTCTATGGTTTTGCGTTGATGGCGCTGGGCATGTTGATCCATGCGTTCTGTATCCTGCCGTCGAAGTCCTCCGGCCCACACCGCGAGCCGGTATCCATCATCGGTACACTCAAGGCTGTGGCGCGCAATCGCGACTTCCTGCGCTACTGGTGGATCGCCGCGCTGGTGTTCGCCTGCTACTTCGCCTTGATCAGCGTGACACCGTTGATTTTCATGGACTCGCTGAAACTCACCGAGTACCAGTACGCGCTGGTGCTGATGGTGTACGGCCTGGCCTATCTGCTCGGCGGTGTGGTGGCCTCCTATCTGCAAAAATACATATCGCTGTCCAGGCAGATCAATATCGGCCTCGGGTTGTTACTCGTCGCCGGTGTATCGCTGGCGCTGATCGTCAGCCTTGAGGTGATCACCACCGCAACCCTGCTGATCCCGATGCTGGTCAGCGCGCTGGCCGTCACCCTGGTGCGCCCGGCCGCCATTTCTGCGGCGATGTTGCTGTTCTCAAGCAGCGCGGGCACGGCGGCATCAGCAGGTAACAGCATCATGTTCCTGACGGCCGCCGTCAGCAGTGCCGCTCTGGCGCAAACCGGAACCCATTTGCTGATGACCATTGCCGTCAGCTTCATTGCTTTCAGCCTGTGGGGTTGGCTGACGAATGCCAGGATCAATCGCTGACGCACCTACAGGAAGTCGGTGTAGAATCGGCCCTATTCATCGCCAGTCATCCCCCGGCGGGTTTATGAGCTCGAGGCCCAAGCACGCGGCGATCCCGCGACGCGAGTGGCAACTTCCGGACACACGGCCATTTTTCGGGTGTTCCAGTCGTCAATTAGAAGCTCACTCCCCTTTAGTACTTGATTAGCCGCCCGGAGTGCTCCAATGCCTGATTACCGCTCGAAAACATCCACCCACGGCCGCAACATGGCCGGCGCGCGCGCACTGTGGCGTGCCACGGGGATGAAAGATGACGACTTCAAGAAGCCGATCATCGCGATTGCCAACTCCTTCACCCAGTTTGTACCCGGCCACGTCCACCTCAAGGACCTGGGCCAGTTGGTCGCCCGTGAAATCGAACGCGCTGGCGGTGTAGCGAAAGAATTCAACACCATCGCCGTGGATGACGGCATCGCCATGGGCCATGACGGCATGCTGTACTCGCTGCCGAGCCGCGAGATCATCGCCGACTCCGTGGAGTACATGGTCAACGCCCACTGCGCCGACGCCATCGTATGCATTTCCAATTGCGACAAGATCACCCCTGGCATGCTGATGGCTGCCTTGCGCCTGAACATCCCGGTAATCTTCGTCTCCGGCGGGCCGATGGAAGCAGGCAAGACCAAACTCGCCTCCCACGGCCTCGACCTGGTCGACGCCATGGTGATCGCCGCCGATTCCAGCGCTTCTGACGAGAAGGTCGCGGAATACGAGCGCAGCGCCTGCCCGACTTGTGGTTCGTGCTCCGGCATGTTCACCGCCAACTCGATGAACTGCCTGGTCGAAGCCCTGGGCCTGGCCTTGCCAGGCAACGGTTCCACGCTGGCCACCCACAGCGACCGCGAGCAGCTGTTCCTGCAGGCCGGCCGCACCATCGTCGAGCTGTGCAAGCGTTACTACGGCGAGAACGATGAGTCGGTGTTGCCGCGCAATATCGCCAACTTCAAGGCGTTCGAAAACGCCATGACCCTGGACATCGCCATGGGCGGTTCCACCAACACCATCCTGCATTTGCTGGCCGCCGCTCAGGAAGCCGAGATCGATTTCGACCTGCGCGACATCGACCGCCTGTCCCGTCACGTGCCGCAACTGTGCAAGGTCGCGCCAAACATCCAGAAGTACCATATGGAAGACGTGCACCGCGCCGGCGGGATCTTCTCGATCCTCGGCTCCCTGGCCCGCGGCGGCCTGCTGCACACCGACCTGCCGACCGTGCACAGCAAGTCCATCGCCGAAGGCATCGCCAAATGGGACATCACCCAGACCGACGACGAAGCCGTGCACACCTTCTTCAAGGCCGGCCCCGCGGGCATCCCGACCCAGACCGCGTTCAGCCAGTCGACCCGCTGGGACAGCCTGGACACCGACCGTGAAAACGGCTGCATCCGCAGTGTCGAGCACGCCTACTCGCAAGAGGGCGGCTTGGCCGTGCTGTACGGCAACATCGCCCTCGATGGCTGCGTGGTGAAAACCGCGGGTGTGGATGAGTCCATCCATGTCTTCGAAGGCCGCGCCAAGATCTACGAAAGCCAGGACAGCTCGGTTCGCGGCATCCTCGCTGACGAGGTCAAGGAAGGCGACATCGTGATCATCCGCTACGAAGGCCCGAAAGGCGGCCCGGGTATGCAGGAGATGCTCTACCCCACCTCGTACCTGAAATCCAAGGGCCTGGGCAAAGCCTGTGCGCTGCTGACCGACGGGCGCTTCTCCGGCGGCACCTCGGGCCTGTCCATCGGCCACGCTTCGCCGGAAGCCGCTGCCGGGGGCGCGATTGGCCTGGTGCAGGATGGTGACAAGGTGCTGATCGACATTCCGAACCGCTCGATCAACCTGTTGATCAGCGATGAAGAACTGGCTGCACGCCGGGTTGAGCAGGACAAGAAAGGCTGGAAGCCGGTGGAGAAGCGTCCGCGTAAAGTCACCACTGCGTTGAAGGCCTACGCCCTGCTGGCCACCAGCGCCGACAAGGGTGCTGTGCGTAACAAAGCGATGCTCGACGGTCTGTAAGACTCGCGCAAAAAAATGCCCCGCCAAGTGCGGGGCATTTTTTTGCCTGGAGATAACCCCAAGCACAATGATGATCAAAATGTGGGAGGGGGCTTAAGCTAATGCCAGTGTAGGAGCGAGCTTGCTCGCGAAAAACTCAAAGGCACCGCGTTTATTCAGGAAACACGCGTTATCGTTGACGTTTTTCGCGAGCAAGCTCGCTCCTACAGAAGTGATGCGTCAGGCTTTAGAACTGTGGGGTGTAGGTCATGCTGAACATCACATTACGCGGGTCGCCATAGTAGTTGCTGCCCCACGTCGCGTTATACGCAGGGATGTAGTACTTCTTGTCGAACATATTGTTCAAGTTCGCCGCCACGGTGAATTCCTGGTTGATCTTATAGGCCAACCGCGAATCCCACAGTGCATTGCCGGGTACGCTGAAGTTGCGGTCGTAGGCTTCGGTGCTGCTTTGTGCGGTTACGCCGGCTCCGACACTGAACTGCTGCCAATCGCCCGGCAACTGGTAGTCACCCCAGACCTTGAGCAGGTGCTTGGGCGTCCAGGTGCTGAAGATCTTGCCTTCGTAAGTGTCGTCTTTGAGGAATTTGGTGGTGTTGTAGGTGTAGCTGGAGACCAGTTGCAAACCCGGCAGCACTTCGCCGCTCAAAGTGGCTTCGAAGCCTTGGCTGCGAACCTTGCCCGAGGCGAGCGAGCAGTACCAGCCGCCGCAGACTTTGCCGCCTTGCAGGTCTTGAGCCGCACGGTTTTCCTGGTCATAACGGAAGATGGCGAACGAAGTATTCAGACGACCGTCCGCCAGTTCACCCTTCAGGCCCAGTTCGTAGTTCTGGCCTTCGATGGGCTTGAGCACGGTCAAAGAAGTGGTCAGGTTGGTCTGCGGTTCGAACGCGTCCGCGTAGCTGGCGTAGGCCGACCATTGGTCATTGAGGGCGTAGACCAGGCCAGCATACGGGGTAACGTGACCATTGCTCTGCGTGGTGCTGCGGGTTGGGTCGCCATACACACCCCGGGAACCGCTCTCGTCGGTGTAGCCATAGTCATACCAACTGGTACGTGCACCGACAATCAAGGTCAGTGGGTCCACAACCTTAACGCGCCAAGTGCCATAAACCCCTTTCTGGCGAATGTCATACCAACTTTTCGTAGCATTGCCCGCCTGGAACAGCTGGTTTTTATCGCGCTGTGGACGGTTGTGATCAATGTTGAAAATGTCCGCGCCGGCCGTCGCTGCTCGCGCCCACTGGTCGTTGGTGGTGAGTTTGGAATAGTTGGCGCCCAGTACCATCTCCTGTTGCAAGCCCAAACCTTCAAACTTGCCGTTCACATACACATCTACGCCGCGGCTCTTGGTATTGAAGTCGGTGACCCAATCCACATAACGCACATTGCCGGCGGTGCCGGGGTTGGGAATCTCATCCCAGGTCGCCTGGTAGGTCGCGTCGTTGTGTTCATCCATGGCCACAAGGGCGGCTTTCACCTTCCAGTCATCGTTGAAGCGATGCTCGATATCGGCGAACACCTGGGTCTGGTTATTGACGTTGCGGTTCCAGCTGGCGCCGACAAAAGTCGAGCGCGGCAGGCCGATATCGCTGCCATTGGCGTAACGGGGCAGTGACATGAAGTTGGGGCGCGAGTGGCCTTTTTGGTTGCTGACCCCCACACCGACGGTGGTGTCTGGCGTGAAGTCGTAGTCCACGGCGGCATACACCGTCTGATTCCAGCCACCGGCATAGTCAACGAACGAGTCCGTCGTGTCGTAATCCGCCACAAACCGGCCGCGCAGAGTGCCTTCGTCATTAAGCGGGCCACCAGCATCGACCTGGGTGCCGTAGTGGTCCCAGGAGCCGGCTTTTGCGGTGATCGTCACGGTCGGGTCCTGCTGGCCACGCTTGCGCACCAGGTTCATGGTGCCGCCCGGGCTGTTGGCGCCCTGCAACAAGGCGGCCGGGCCGCGCAGGGTTTCTACACGGTCATAGATCGCCATGTTTTCAGTGAGGTAGCTGCCCAACGCATAGGTGTTACGCGGGATGCCCACGCCATCGTATTGCAGGGTGCCGATTTCGAAACCACGAGAGAAGATGAACATACCCGGCCCGGGGGATTTGGTCGCCGTCAGACCTGGGGTACGCTTGACCACCTCGGAAAGCTTGGTGGTGTTCTGGTCATCCATCTGTTTACGGGTCATGACGCTGACCGATTGCGGGATGTCCTTGAGCTTCTGCTCGCCCTTGCCCAGGGTCACCGCACCGGTGGTGTAGGAGCCACTGCCTTCGGTCGTGGCGCCCAGTCGTTCAGCGCTGATGGTAGTGGCGCCGACTTCGATAGCGCCGCCGGTGGCTACGCGCTTCTCCAGGGTCACGGTGTCGGCGTTGATAAACGCCGCACTCAAGCCCGTACCGCCAAGCAATTGCGCCAAGGCTTCGCGCTGGCCGAGATGGCCACTCACACCGGGCGACACCACCCCTTGGGTCAACTCACCGGACACCAGCACCTGCACGCGCGTCACCGCTGAAAATGCCGCCAGCGCGCCATCGAGGCCTTGCCCGGGAATATCGAAACGGTAAGCCTGGGCCTGGGTGACCTCGGCAGCTTGCAGGGATAGCGACGCAGTGCCGGTCAAGCAAATGACCAGCGCGAGCAAGGGCGATGCGGCGAAACGGTGTGCCATGGATGGAGCTCCCCGGTGCAAAAAGTCTGTGATCGGCGCGGCACTACTTGAGAGTGCTTACTATTTACGCCTCAGTGATCAAGGACGAATGCTCACCGGGAAACCCTGAAAGTATTTTCAAAAAGTTGCGACTACGACGCCTTGCCCTCGCGCAGCACCAGCAAATACGGGGTGTAATGCTCGGCACGCAGGTTGAGGGTGTATTCCAGCGCCTTGATCACCGCGTCGGGTTTATCGATTTCAAACACGCCGGAGACCACGCGATTGCGCAATGCGTCGCCCAGTATCAGGGTCTTGCCCGGCCAATAACGGTTCAGCTCGCTGACCACGTCCGACAGCGGTTGCTGGCGAAACACCAGTTGCCGCTGGCGCCAGGCAAACCCGCTTGCCGCGTCGAAGCCATGGACTTCAGCCAGGCGTTGGTCCTGGTACTCCACCGCCCTTCCCGGCTCCAGATACACCGGTGCGCCACTGCCGGAACTGACCTGCACCTTGCCCTGCGCCACCTGCACGAGGGTTTGCGCATCGCGTCGCGCCACACTGAACCGGGTGCCGACCACCTTCACCCAGCCGTCGCCGGACTGCACTACAAACGGTCGCGCCGGATCCTTGGCCACCTCGAAGAAACCTTCGCCACGCAACAAGCGCACCTGGCGCTCGCCCGCATTCATACGCACCTGTATGGCACTGTCGGTATTGAGCTGCAGGCGGGAGCCATCGGCCAGTTCGATGCTGCGTGACTCGCCGGTGCCGGTGGCATAGTCCGCACGCATACGGTCAAGCCAAGGTGTGTTTTGCACAGTCAGGCCTACCGCCAGCAGCAAGGCCGCAGCGCAGGCCCAGCGCCGTGCGGGCTTGCGCCAGGCGGCCTGTTCGGCGCGGCGAACCACCCGCGCCGGTTCATGCAAACCACCGAGCATCGCCTGCACTTCCTGCCAGGCGGCATCCTGGGCATCGCCCTGCTCCAGCCAGAGGGCAAAAGCCTGCAGTTCGCCAGGTGTGACATCCTCGGCCTGCAGGCGGAAATACCAGGCGGATGCTTCGTCGAACAGTTCGTCGGCTGTGGGGGTAGCGGTCATGACCGACGTCCTTGTTCATCGCAGGCAAGCCGCTTCTTGATAAAGCCACGGCATTCAATCAAGGCGCGACGCAATTGGTATTCCACACTGCGCGGGCTGATCGACAGGCGTTCGCCGATCTCGCGATAGGAGAGTTCGTCGACATGATAGAGCAGGAAGATCTGTCGAGTCGCTTCAGGCAACGCCAAAATCGCGTCCTGCATCAACTGTTGCTGTTGATAGGCAGCCAATTGCTCATCGATACCCGGGTTGCTGCACGGCAATTCTTCGCTGGGCTCGCCGGCATCCAGGCGTTCGCGGCGAATGGCCTGGCGCTGGTGATCGCGCACCAGGTTGCTGGCGATGGTGAAGAGGAACGCCGGGAGATTGTCGATTTTATCGCCACAGTCCATGCGAGCCAGGCGCAGGAACGACTCTTGGGTCAGATCGGCAGCCACTTGGGCACTGCCGGTGCGGCGAGTGACGAAGGCTTCGAGGGCTTTCTTCTGCTCCGCGAACAGGCGCGCGATCTGCGAATTCCAGGAGAGCACGGCACTACCTTGAGAAGAACATGGGGTTCAGGAGGTGTGCACGCTAGCAGAGGATGAGATTGGTTCGCAATTGATATCTATTTTTGCATAGATACTGCTGTGTACTTGAGGCTGCCTTCGCGAGCAAGCCCGCTCCCACATTTGACCGTATTCTCAGGTTGAAACTCGGTCGAATGTGGGAGGGGGCTTGCCCCCGATGGCAGGCGACGCAGTCCTACTGAATCTCCTCCGGCTTGACGATCACCCAGTTCTTGTCCGCCGTCACTGGCAGTCCTTCTTTGGCTTGCGCCGCCGCGTGCTTGGCGATCATGCCGTTAAGCTGGGTCATATATTTGTCCTTGCGGTTGATCCATAAATGGATGCCTCCCTTGGCCACGTCCACATCGTGGAACAGCATATAGCCATCGCTGGTCGGGGTATCCCCGCCAACGATCACCGGCTTTTTCCATTCGTCGATGTAGGTGAGGATCGCCGCGTGCTTGCCGGCCATCCAGGTTGCCGGGGTCCACAGGTAGGGGGTCAGTTCCAGGCCGAGGTTGGCGTTCTGGTCATACTTGCCGGCGGCGATCTGCTTGCGTGCGGTGGTCAGCTCGCCGGTCTTGCGATCCTTGAGCAGGGTGCTCACGCCGATGACATTCTCGGGCTTGACGTTGTAGCCGTACTTCGGATCGGCGGCGACCATGCGCACCAGCTCCTCGGAAGCGGCGGTCATCACGTACACCTCGATGCCGTTTTCCATCAGTTTGTTGTATAGCTCGGCCTGGCCAGTGAAGACTTTCGGCGGCTGCACTTCGGACTGCTTCACCGCGTCGCCTTCGAAGTAACTGACCGGCACCGGCTTGCCGGATGCCATCAGCTCATCGACCTGGACCTTGAGCTCCTTGAGGGTGAAGCCGGAAAACACCTGGGCAACCCACGGATAGCAGACCATGTCATCGACTTCACAAAGACGATAGTAGTAACTGAACAGGCTTTCCTTATGTTCGGCGGTGTCCTTGAACGGCATCAGCTTGAGCGAAGGATCGAGGCTGTCGCGGGTGATCAGGCCTTTGTTTTCCATGTACGGCAGCAGCGACTCTTCAAGATCGTAGCGGTAGCTGGTGTTGTCCATGTCGAACACCGCGTAGTTACCCTTGTTGGCGTTGGCGGCGATCATTTCGTTCAACTGCTTGGCAGCCGGCACCGGCCAGTGTTTCAACTCGGTGGCGGCGAACGCCTGGCTGGCGAGCCCGAGGAGGAAAGCGGCGGATACCAGTAGTTTCGGCGCAAGCTTCATAGGCGTTGTCTCCCTGAGTGAAAGACATCGACGCTAACAAATCCGTATGACAGTTATCGCCCGGGCGCGACCGCTTGCGTCTTGATCACGCCAAGGCCATATGCATGCGCGCCAGCGCCTTATTCCAAAAACGACAGTCACCATTCCATATCGGTATTAAATCATTATATTTCAAGCTGTTAGGCTTCCCGGTTCGCAATCGCAGGCTCACGCGATTGGCTGCCCTCTCAACGGAGCTTCAATGAATCTGCCCCTGATTCTCAATTTATTGGTGTTCGCGGCCCTTTTGCTGGGCCTGGCACAAACCCGTCGGACTAACTGGAGCCTGGCCAAGAAGGTTCTGTTTGCCCTGGTTCTTGGCGTGCTGTTCGGTGCGGCCTTGCACACGATCTACGGCGACGGCAACCCGGTGCTCAAAGCCTCCATCGGCTGGTTTGACCTGGTCGGCAACGGCTATGTGCAACTGCTGCAAATGATCGTGATCCCACTGGTGTTCGCCTCGATCCTCAGTGCCGTGGCGCGTCTGCATAACGCTTCGTCCCTGGGTAAGATCAGCTTCCTGACCATCGGCACGCTGCTGTTCACTACCGCCATCGCGGCGTTGATCGGCATCGGTCTGACCAATCTGTTCGGTCTCACTGCCGAAGGTTTGGTGGCCGGCACTCAGGAAATGGCGCGCCTGCAAGTGATCCAGAGTGATTACGCCGGCAAGGTTGCCGACCTGAATATCCCACAATTGCTGCTGTCATTCGTGCCGGCCAACCCGTTCGCCGACCTGGCCCGGGCCAAGCCGACGTCGATCATCAGCGTAGTGATTTTCGCCGCCTTCCTGGGGGTGGCCGCACTGCAACTGCTCAAGGATGACGTGGAGAAAGGCCAGAAGGTTGTCAACGCCATCGACACTCTGCAAGCCTGGGTGATGCGCCTGGTGCGCCTGGTGATGAAGCTGACCCCGTACGGTGTATTGGCGCTGATGACCAAGGTGGTCGCCGGTTCCAACTTGCAAGACATCATCAAGCTCGGCAGTTTCGTGGTGGTGTCGTACCTGGCCTTGGGGCTGATGTTCGTGGTGCACGGCCTGCTGCTGTCGTTGGCCGGGATCAACCCGCTGCGCTTCTTCCGCAAGGTCTGGCCGGTGCTGACCTTTGCCTTTACCAGCCGCTCCAGCGCAGCGAGCATTCCGCTGAGCATCGAGGCACAAACCCGTCGCCTGGGTATCCCGCAATCCATCGCCGGTTTCGCCGCCTCGTTTGGCGCGACCATCGGCCAGAACGGTTGCGCCGGTCTTTACCCGGCGATGTTGGCGGTGATGGTCGCGCCGACCGTGGGCATCAACCCCCTGGACCCGCTGTGGATCGCGACCCTGGTAGCGATTGTGACCTTGAGTTCGGCGGGCGTCGCCGGTGTGGGCGGTGGTGCGACCTTTGCCGCGCTGATCGTACTGCCGGCCATGGGCTTGCCGGTGTCACTGGTGGCGCTGCTGATTTCCGTAGAGCCGCTGATCGACATGGGCCGCACGGCGTTGAACGTCAATGGTTCGATGACGGCGGGTGCTATTACCAGCCAGATCATGGCGCAGACGGATAAAGCGCTGTTAAATGCCGATGAGCATGCCGAGTTAGCGCAGGCCTGATAGACCGCTATCGGGGGCAAGCCCCCTCCCACATTGGACGCATTTCAAATGTGGGAGGGGGCTTGCCCCCGATGCTTTTAGGCTTTTTCCCAGACTTCGAAGTTGTAAGCCGGCTTATCGCCTTCAGCTGGATTCTCCAGATTCGACACCAGCTTCCACTGGTTCGCATCAAACTCTGGAAACCACGCATCCCCTTCCGGGCTCAACGCCACCCGCGTCAGATACAGGCGATCGGCCTGTTCCAGCCCCTGCGCGTAAAGCTGCGCGCCGCCGATCAGCATCAGCTCGTCCGCGCCCTGCGCCTTGGCCCATTCCTCAGCCCGTTCTACCGCCGCTTCCAGTGACGGAAAAACTTGCGCACCTTCAAGCGCCAGATCGGTCTGACGACTGACCACCAGGTTCAAGCGCCCCGGCAGCGGCCGGCCCAGGGAGTCCCAGGTCTTGCGCCCCATGATGATCGGCTTGCCGAGCGTGGTGGCCTTGAAATATTTGAAATCCCCCGGCAAATGCCAGGGCATGCTGTTGTCGACGCCGATCACGCGGTTTTCACCGAGGGCTGCGATCAGGCTTAAAGGGAGAGTTTTTTTCATGGCGACGAGAATACCAGAGGCGCGAGCCAGCGGTTATGCTCCAACCTCACTGAAACAACAGGATGGCGCGTGACTGCACTGAACCCCCTGCACACACTCTGGCTGACAGAAACCGTGCGCCTGCGTGAAGAACACGCTGGCCCCCTGGAAGATTTGGAAGCCAACCGCCTGGCTCGCACAGCCGGGGGCGACCTGCCGACGCGGATTACCCTGCGTGCCTTGCACCTGGCCGAACGCGATGGCCTGACCGGCGCCCTCACGCGCTGGCTGCAAGGCGCACGCCTGGCGCTGGTGTTGCTGGCAGTGGTGGCCGTGATCAGCGGCGCCGGCTTGGCGTTTGCCGCACTGGGTAACGGTTTGACCTCAGTAAACGTGTTCTGGGCCTTGGGCAGCCTGCTCGGTTTGAACCTGATCTTGCTGATCAGCTGGGCCCTGGGCCTGCTGTTTGCCGGCGAGCACAGCGCCAGCCTCGGGCGACTATGGTTGTGGCTCAGCGAAAAGCTCGCCCGCGATGCCAAGAGCGCGCAATTGGCACCGGCGTTGTTGCTGTTGCTGCAACGGCAAAAACTCAATCGCTGGGCGGTGGGTGTGCTGGTCAACGGCCTGTGGCTGCTGGCATTGCTCAGCGCCCTGGTGATTTTGTTGATCCTGTTGGCCACACGGCGCTACGGCTTTGTATGGGAAACCACCATTCTCGGTGCCGACACCTTTGTCGCCGTAACCCAAGCCCTCGGCACCCTGCCCGCGCTGCTGGGCTTCAACGTGCCGAGCGTCGACATGATTCGCGCCAGCGGCGATTCCGCGCTGAATATCGAAAGCGCCCGCCAAGCCTGGGCCGCCTGGCTGGTGGGCGTGTTACTGGTCTACGGCCTGCTGCCCCGGCTGATCCTCGCGCTGCTCTGCCTGTGGCGCTGGAAGGTCGGGCGTGCCGCATTGCGCCTGGACCTCAACCTGCCCGGCTACAGCCAGTTGCGCGAACGCCTGATGCCCAGCAGCGAACGCCTGGGGGTCAACGATGTGGCGCCCGAGCAACTGCACCACGTCAGCGGTGGCGTCAGCGATCTGGACAGCGACGGCGCTTTGCTGGTCGCCATCGAGCTGGACGATCAACACCCTTGGCCACCCAAGCTCCCGGCCAGCGTAAAGAACGCAGGCATTCTCGACAGCCGCGAATCGCGTAACAAACTGCTGGAGCAACTCAGCCGGTTCCCGCCCGCGCGCCTGGCCATCGCCTGCGACCCGCGCCGCTCGCCCGACCGAGGCAGCCTGGCGTTGATCGCCGAACTGGCACGCAGCGCCACCGCTACCCGCGTATGGCTGCTGCAAGCGCCGCCGGGACAGGCCCTGGACGCCGAGCGCCTGGGTGATTGGCACTCCGCGCTGCAACAGCTTGATCTTAAGTTTGCCGATTGCGCGCCGCTGAACTGGCTGGAGACCGGTCATGACTAAACCGCTGAAACTCGCCGTGGTCGGCCACACCAACGTCGGCAAGACCTCGCTGCTGCGCACCCTCACCCGTGACGTGGGCTTCGGTGAAGTCTCCCATCGGCCCAGCACCACGCGGCATGTCGAAGGCGCACGCTTGTCGGTAGATGGTGAAGCCTTGCTGGAACTGTACGACACGCCCGGACTGGAAGACGCCATCGCCCTGCTCGACTACCTGGAGCGCTTGGATCGCCCGGGCGAACGCCTGGACGGCCCGGCCCGCCTTGCGCGCTTCCTGGAAGGCAGCGAAGCCCGCCAGCGTTTCGAACAGGAAGCCAAGGTGTTGCGCCAACTGCTGGCCTCGGACGCCGGCCTGTATGTAATCGACGCCCGCGAACCGGTGCTGGCCAAGTACCGTGACGAGCTGCAGGTGCTGGCCAGTTGCGGCAAGCCGTTGCTGCCGGTGCTCAACTTCGTCAGCAGCAGCGAGCATCGCGAGCCGGACTGGCGCGAAGCCCTGGCCCGCCTCGGCCTGCATGCGCTGGTGCGTTTCGACAGCGTGGCGCCGCCGGAAGACGGCGAGCGCCGCCTGTATGAAAGCCTGGCCCTGCTGCTGGAAACCTCACGGCCGCAGTTGCAGCGCCTGATCCTCGATCAAGAAGCTCAGCGCCAGGCCCGCCAGCAAAGCGCTGCGCGGTTGATCGCCGAGCTGCTGATCGACTGCGCCGCCTGCCGTCGCAGCGTGGTGACCGAAGATGAACAGCAAGCCATCGGTGATCTGCGCAAAGCCGTGCGCCAACGCGAACAGAAGTGCGTCGAAGCCTTGCTCAAATTGTTCGGCTTCCGCCCCCAGGATGCCGCCGCCAGTGACCTGCCGCTGCTCGATGGACGCTGGGGCGATGACTTGTTCAACCCGGAGACCCTCAAACACCTTGGTGTGCGGGTCGGTGGTGGAATTGCCGCCGGCGCTGCGGCTGGCGCGGGCGTGGACCTCTTAGTCGGCGGCCTGACGCTTGGCGCCGCAGCCCTGGCCGGCGCTATCGCCGGGGGCGCCCTGCAAACCGCACGCAGCTACGGCAGTCGCCTGCTCGGCAAAATCAAGGGCCAACGCGAGCTGACCGTCGACGACAGCGTGCTGCGCCTGCTCGCCCTGCGTCAGCGCCAGTTGCTCAAGGCCCTCAACCTGCGCGGCCATGCAGCGGTGCACAGCATCAAGGTCGACACGCCCCAGGACAAAACCTGGCGTGAGGGCAAGCTGCCCGACGCCTTGGGCAAGGCCCGTGCCTACCCGCAATGGTCGAGCCTCAACCCCCACGCCAAGCTGAGCCAGGCTGAGCGCCAGGAGCAGATCCTGGCCCTGGCGCAGCAACTCACTGCGAATTGACCACTAGTGCCAGTTGAACTTGAGGAACAGTTGGCTCAAGGCGTGAATGGTTTGATGGTCCAAGGTATCGAACAGCTCGAAAGAAGCATCCTGACCGGAAGGCTCCAAACTGCCATTGCCGTCCTGATCACAGGCAGTGGTGCTATACATCAGCTTGTCCCTGCCCCCGGTGCTGCTGCGCTGGTAAAAGTCGGATCGAACTTCCACTGCCTGGCCGTTTTTATCGTAACGACTCACATACAAGTCAATTGAGCGCCCCGCAGTCTCACCGGCATTGAACCAACTCAGTTTCAACGCTTGGTTGGCGAACGCTTGTAGCAGCCGACGGTCATGGAGCGACGATGCCCCGCTGAAATCAACATCCCCGGTTTTCTGATAGTCCACCGCGCCATCGGCAGTGGCATCGAACGCCAAGGCTTCATGCACCAACTCATCGGGCAGCCCCGGGTCTCTTTGAAAAAAGTACAGCTTCGCCGTGTCTGCCAGTTCGTTGTCACTGCGATCTTGCACGATCACCTTCAAGTAACGCATTGGTATTGCCTCAGTAAAGAACCAGGCGCCAACATAGTTTCGCCTCAGGTTCATGCCTAGGTAACACCGGCGCCACGACCAGTCAGAAACCACGACGCTCGTGTATTCGCGCTTCACTCTTCCAGGCGAGGCTTCTCATACCACTTGAAGGCGAGAAAGCTATTGCACAGATGACGAACCAGTTCCTGATCACTCTGGTTGACCACGCCATTTCGGTCGACATCGATACGGGAAAAGGCCTCCACCACACCATTGCCGTCGACATCGTAACCGGCAGCCTGATAAATCAGCGAGGGTTTGCGCAGAGGGCTACGTCGATTCAGGAAGTTCAGCTGCACACGATTGGGCGGGCCCTGGGGGTAGTCGTATAACCCCACCATTACGAGAGTGCGCTGCCAACTCTCGCCCGGGTTAAACCAATTCAACTTCAGAAAGGTATTGGCAAATGCCTTGAGCAATAAGCTATCGACGGTATCGCAGGTACCGTCTTGGTTGATATCACCGGCGAACTTGAAGTCTACCTTTCTATCGGCATCGATATCCACGGCGACGGTCTCATGGATCAACTCGTCGATGCCTTCGGAACAGCGTTGATAGAAATGCAGAATGACCGTATCGGCCTGCCCGTTGCCGCTGCGATCCTGGGCGGTAACTTTTAAATAGCGCATGGAATGTCTCACATAAAGAACAGCTCCATACGCTAGTTCATACCTGCTTTACCCACTAGAGTGTGGCGTCCGCCATGGCCGTAGGAAACAGCAACTTGGCGACGCATCAATCAATGCGCCGGAACATCAACGACCTTGACGTCGAAAGCTTCGGGCGCATGCCAATTGAACTTCAAGTAAAGTTCAGCCAGTTGCTGGACCAGATGCTTGTCCACCTCATCGATAACACCATCCCGATTGATATCGGAATGAATGTTCCACTCAAGCTCACCGTTGTTATCAAAATCATAGGCGGCACTCCATGACACCTGCGTATCCGGGCTTAGGAACCCTGGCCCTTTATGCAAATGCAGGCGCACGGTGTCGGGTGTGCCGTCTTTATAAAAGTCTTCGGAAAAAATCTTCATATAGCGCTTTGTACCAGCCCCGCGATTAACCCAATTGATTTTCAGATAGATATTGGCAAACCTGTCCAGCAGCACCCTGTCCAAGCTGTTTTCCTGACCGTTATTTGTAACGTCGCCCCGGCTGTAGTCCACTTTCCCATCTGAGGTGAAATCATAGGCAACGACCTCATTGACCAAGCGGTTCTGATCGCATTGCGTACGTTGGTAGAATTGGAGTCGCACCGTATTTGCCCGGCCATCCCCAGTCTGATCCTGTGCAATAACCTTTAAATAACGCACTTTTTTACTCCTTGTGTGCATACCACTTGAACTCGAGAAAGAACTTGCATAACACTCTGATCAACGCCTTATCCAGCTCATCCACTTTGCCACTTCGATTGACATCGGTGTTGGTAAACGAGTCCATCACGGCATCCCCATCACCGTCATAAGCGCTGGCTTTATAAACAAGGGTTTCCTGCTCTCCCGAGCGCTCAATAAAATTCAATTCAATCGCATTGGGCTTGCCGTTGGCACTGTAGTGTTTCACATGCATGGTTAAACAATGTGAATGACCAGCGCAAAAATCAAACCAACCGAGCAACATGAATACATTCACGAACGAATTGAAAATACGTTGATCAAGGAAGTCTTCCTTGCCATCTCCGTTAATATCCCCACTGAGATGCAAATCATAAAGACCATGTTCATATTCCCCCTCGCGATCCAAGTTGAAGGCAATCTCTTCGTGCATCAACTGATCAGCACCGCAATTATCCCTCTGATAAAACCTGGCAACAATTTTATCTGTGTGGTCGCGCCCTCCACGCCCCTGAGCAAAAACTTTCAAATAACGCATCAATTAAATCCTATGATGAATGATTGATTACGCTATCAGTCTCTTCAAACTTCAAACTAGTCGACATGGCAGCTTCGGCCGCGAGAGGCAACTTCAGGCTACGTAGGAAGAACCCGCCAACAGCACGATAGTCGGCCATGCCATGTTGCTCGTACAGCCAAATACCTAGGCAATCGCCGGCTCCGGTTTCATCGCGCCTCTCCCCACACCGTGCTGATATTTCGCTCGGCCAGCGCCGGGCCCACACTCATGCCCACGCCGGTGTGCATCAATGCGGCGCTGACACCGGGTGCCGCCTGCACAAACGAAAACCGCCCCGGCCCGCGAGCACCGTAGACACCTTGCCAGCGCTCGACCACCTGGATCTTGCCCCCAAGGGTCTGCTCGGCCAGCTCGATCATCCAGTCGTCCACCTGTTCGGCGTTGAAGGGTGACGGATCGCTGTCGTAGTGGTGGGAGTCACCGATGATCAATTCGCCATGGGGTGTGGGGCTAATCAGCAAGTGGATACCGTGCTCATGCAGGTGCGGCGTTTCGCGCAGGATCTGCGCCTGCACCGCGCAGGCTTCCGGCAGGTCGGCGAAGGCGCCATAGTGCACGCAGCTCAGGCCGGTGAGCAGGGCGTGTTGCAGCTCCAGGTTAAACATCGGTCGGGCGCGCAGCATTTGCAGGCGACAGGTTTGCGGGTTGAGCTGGGCGATGGATTCGGCCAACAGGGTCTGATAGTCATGGCCGGAGCAGACAATGATCTGCTCGCCGCGAAAGCTGCCTGCGGTGCTGTGCAACTGGCCGGGCTCAACGTCGCGCACCAGGGTGGAGAAATGAAACTCCACGTTTAGCGCCTGGCTGAGGTACTGGACCAGCGCCGGGATCGCTTCACGGGAATACAGTTGCTGGTCGTCCTTGCCGTGCAGCGCAGCGCGATGATGGCGGAACTGGCCGGCGTAGAGACCCTTCATCGCAGCGCCTTGCAGCAGCTCCACGTTATAGCCGTGCTCCCGGGCACGCCCGGCGCAAAAGGCTTCGAGCAACTGTTCTTCGGCCTCGGTGCGGGCGAACAGGTAGGAGCCATTGCGCTTGAGTGCAAGGCCCGCTGTTTGTGCCCATTGGCCCCAGATTTCGCGGCTTTCCCGCGCCAGGTCGAGCATCGGCCCCGGTGGCTGGCCGGTGACCAGCGCTTGGCCGAAGTTGCGTACCGAGGCGCCCAGAGGCGTGGCGCTGCGCTCGAACACCTTGACCTTGAGGCCGCGTTTGGCGGCGGCATAGGCGTGTGAGAGGCCAAGGATGCCGGCGCCGACAATCAGTAAATCTGCCATGGAATATGCAGCCCTCTGTAGGAGCGAGCTTGCTCGCGAAAATCGCCAACGATGACGCAATGCGTCTGATGACCCGCGTCGTCTGTCCGTTTTTCGCGAGCAAGCTCGCTCCTACAGGTTGAAGTAAAAGTTATTGTTTTTCCGACTTGCCGTCATAGCGCTTGCGCCATTCGGCCAAAATGCTGTCACGGTTCTTCGACGCCCAGGCAAAATCGTTCTTGATCAGGCGCTGCTCGTAATCGGCCGGCAACTCGGTCTGCGGCTTGGCGATACCTGGTTGGGCAAGGATGGCGAAGTTGGCCTTGTACAGCTCCATCGCCGCTGGGCTGGCGGAGAAGTCAGCGAGTTTTTTCGCGGCGTCGCCGTGGGCGCTGCCTTTGATCACAGCGGTAGCTTCAATCTCCCAGCCCAGGCCCTCTTTCGGCAGGATGATGTCCAACGGGGCACCCTGGCGTTTGAGTTGAATCGCCGGGTACTCGAAGGAAATCCCAATCGGGAACTCACCGGACGCCGCCAGCTTGCATGGCTTGGAGCCGGAGTGAACGTACTGGCCGATGTTCTGGTGCAGGTCGTCCATGTATTGCCAGCCTTGCTTCTCGCCGAAGGTCTGCAACCAGGCGCTGACGTCCAGGAAGCCGGTGCCGGAGGACGCCGGGTTAGGCATCACGATTTTGCCCTTGTACTCAGGCTTGGTCAGGTCCTGCCAGCTCACCGGTTTGGCCAGGCCCTGCTTTTGGGCTTCGATGGTGTTGAAGCAGATGGTCGCGGCCCACACATCCATGCCGACCCAGGATGGCGGGTTGGCAGCGTCGCGGTAGTTTTTGCCGATTTTGTCCAGATCTTTGGGCGCGTAGTTGTCGAGCATGCCTTGCTGGTCGAGGATCGCCAGGCTGGAGGCAGCCAGGCCCCATACCACGTCAGCCTGCGGGCGGTCTTTCTCGGCCAGAAGCTTAGCGGTGATGATGCCGGTGGAGTCGCGTACCCACTTGATCTCGATGTCGGGGTTGGCCTGCTCGAAGGCTTTTTTGTAGGTCTTCAATTGCTCGGCTTCGAGGGCCGTGTACACGGTCAGCTCGGTCTTGGCCAAAGCATTCAGGCTGAATGCCGTGAGGACCGCAGCGACCAGCGCCAGGGGCTTGAACATGGAGCACCTCCTTCAGTTTGTTATTGGCCAGGCGCGGTCTGGCGCCAGGCTTGAGAGCGACGCAGCGCGCCACGTGAAGCCCACGCCAGCAGCAGCGAGACGCCGGCCGAAGTGAACAGGATCAAGGTCGACATGGCCGCGGCGCCGCCCACATTGCCGGCGTCGTCCATGTTCAACACGGCGACGGCGGCGAGGATGGTGTCGGGGCTGTAGAGGAAAATGGCGGCGGACACGGTGGTCATCGCCGACACAAACAGGTAGCGCAGGATATCCAGCAGCGCCGGCAGGCAAATCGGCACCGTGACACGCAGGTAGTGACGATACAGCGGCGCCTTGAGGGACAACGCCGCGGCTTCGAACTCGGCGTCCAACTGGCGCAGGGCGGTGGTGGCGGTCATCTGCGCAGTGGTCAGGTAATGCGCAATGGTGCACACCACCAGCAATGCCATGCTGCCGTAGAACACATGCAGCGGGTTGCCGTTGAGGTTGAAAAAGAACACGTAGCCCAGGCCCAGCACCAGACCTGGTACGGCCATCGGCACGAAGCTGAGCATGCGCAGCGCCAGGTTCAGGCCCTTCTGGCCCTTGGTCTTTTCCATCAGGTAGGCGCCAGTGAAGATCAGTACGCTGCCGATCAACGCCGTGCACAGCGCCATGGTCAGGCTGTTGCGATAGGCCAGCCAGCCGCCGCCGGCGGTGTCTTCGAACTGGTAGTGGTTGAGCGATAGCGACAGGTTGTACGGCCAGAACTTCACCAGCGACGAATACACCGCCATGCCGAACACCAACAGCAACAGCGCACAAATCAGCAGCACGATGGCCAGGTAGCAGCCATCGCGCAGCCGCGACGGCGCAGGCAGGAACACCTGGGCGCGACCACTCATGGCCTCGCCATGCCGACGGCGCAACCAGGCATCCACGCCGAAGCTGAACAGTGCCGGCAGCAGCAACACCATGCCGATCAACGCGCCGCGCCCGAACTGTTGCTGACCGACCACCGCCTTGTAGGCTTCCAGCGCCAGCACCTGGTAATCACCGCCCACCACCACCGGCACACCGAAGTCGGTGATGGTCAGGGTAAACACCAGGCAGAACGCGGCGAACACCGCCTGGCGCGTGGCTGGCCAGGTAATGCTGCGAAATGCCCGGGCCGGGCTGGCGCCCATGCTCGAAGCGGCGTCGAACAAACGCGCGTCTGCCAGGGACAAGGCCGACAGCAGGATCATCAATGCATGGGGAAAGGTGTAGATCACTTCGCCGAGCACAATGCCCCAGAAGCCGTAGATATTCTCCGAGAGCAAGCCACGCAACAGGCCCTGGTTGCCGAACAGGTAGACCAGCGCAATACCCGGCAGCATCGATGGCGCCATCAACGGCAGCAACGACAAGCCACGCCAGACAGATTTGCAGGGAATCAAAGTGCGTTGCAGGGCGTAGGCAAACAGATAGGCCAGCGGTACGACGATGGCTGCCACGCTGAGGGACACTTTCAGGCTATTGCCCAGCAACCAGTGGAAGTTGGCGCTGGTCAGCAGTTCGCCCGCGGCCACCAGACCACCGCCCTGCCCGGATTCGCTGCTGAAGCCGCGCCAGAAGATAGCCAATAGTGGCAGCAACACCGCCACCACCAAAAGGCCCAGCCAGAGCCATTTGCCGCCGACCACGAAGATACGGTCGCCCCACTCGGCGCGGGACACCTGACGCGCTACCGGCAGTGTCATGACAGCAGCCATCTCAGGAAAACACCTGCAGGCTGCGCGGCGGCAAGGCCACCCAGATATCCTGGGCGCCCAGGCGCGGCATGGCTTCGGGCGCCAGCTCGGCCAGCAACGGATGGCCCGGCAACTGCTCCAGTTCAAAGCTCATGCGGCAGCGGTTGCCGAGGAAAGTGATCTCGCGGACCTTGGCCGGGAACAGGTTTTCCTCATGCACCGGCGGGTTGACGCTGATGGCTTCCGGGCGGCAGAACAGACGGCCGGACTTGGCCACGCCCGCATCGTCGGCCAGGCGCATCTTCATGCCGCCAACCTGGGCATGGCTGGCGCTGTTGCGGCTGAACGGCAGCCAATTGCCCTGCCCCACAAACTCGGCCACGAACGGCGTGGCCGGACGGTCGTAGATTTCCTGCGGCGTGGCGTACTGCTCGACCTTGCCGTTGTTCATCACGGCAATGCGGTCGGCCATCAACATGGCTTCATCCTGGTTGTGGGTCACCATCAAGGTGGTGATGCCCAGGCGCCGTTGCAGTTGGCGCAGCTCAGTGCACAGATGCTCGCGCACACGGGCATCGAGGGCTGACATCGGTTCATCCAGCAGCAATAGCGACGGGGCCGGCGCCAGTGCACGGGCCAGGGCCACCCGCTGTTGTTGGCCGCCGGAGAGTTGACCGGGGTATTTCTTTTCGCTGCCGAGCAGGCCGACCAGCTCGAGCATCTGCCCGACGCGCTTGCGTACTTCATCACGGCCGCTGCCGGTGAGGCCATAGCCGATGTTCGCTTCCACGCTGAGATTGGGGAACAGCGCATAGGACTGAAACAGGATGCCGTAATCCCGCGCCTGGGGTGGCAGCAGGGAAACGTCACGCTCGCCCAGGTAAAGCTCGCCGCTGTCCTGGCGTTCCAGGCCGGCGATGCAGCGCAGCAGCGTGGTCTTGCCGCAGCCGGAGGGGCCTAGCAGGCACACCAGCTCGCCGGCGGCGACGTCCAGGGACACGTTGTCCAACGCGGTGAAGGCGCCAAAGCGTTTCTGGATCCCGCGCACCTTCATGGGCGTGCCGGGTTGGGTCAGGGCTGTGTTCATTAGGGGCACCTCATCAACTGATGAAGGCCATGCTAGGTGGGCAATGCGTAGCTGGTGTGGCAGAAAGGCAAAAGGAGGTGATAGTGGTATTGGTGGATTTGTGTAGGACTCATGGAGATGAGTTGCCTGTCCTACCGCTATCGGGAGCAAGCCCCCTCCCACAGTTGACCGGGTTCCAACATGAGAATGCGGTCAAAATGTGGGAGGGGGCTTGCTCCCGATTGGCCCTCAAGCCAGCCACAGAACTTAAATTGGCGACATTTCCTGAGCCAGGCCAAGGAATGCCGCAGGCAACCGCGCACCTTTGCGCTCCTTGAGGCAATACAGATACTCCGGAATCTGCGGCGCATTCTCGATGGTCAGCACCCGCAACTGCGGGTCATGGGGCACTTCCTGGCGGGCAATGATGCTGATGCCGATATTGCGCAGCACCGCCTCACGGATCGACTCACGGCTGCCAATCTCCAGCAAAGGCCCATAACCCACGCCGGAGCCCTGCAACATCTCTTCGGTCAGCCGACGGGTGGTGGAGCCTGCCTCGCGCATCAGCAGCGTATGCCCAGCCAGCGCGCTCAACGGCACATGATCGAGCTTGGCCAGCGGGTGATTGCGATGCACCGCCAGCACCAGCGGGTCAGTGCCCAGCACGCGGCGGATCAGGCGCGGGTCTTCCAGCAATTGCGAAGACGCGGCGACATCGACGCGGTAATCATCCAACGCTTCAAGCACTTGCTGGGAGTTGCCGATTTCTACCGACACGTCCACTTGGGGCAGGCGCTCGCGGAAGGCTTTGACCAGATCGAGGATGTAATACGGCGCCGTCGCGGCAATCCGCAGCGCGCCCTGGACCTGGCCGTTGTTGCGCAGGAAAAACTCGATATCCGCTTCCTGCTGCAACAGCGTCTTGACCATTGGCAGCAGCCGCGCACCTTCGTCACTGACGGTGAGGCGACGGCCCCCGCGATAGAACAGCTCAACGCCATACTGGCTTTCCAGGTTGCGAATCTGGGTAGTTACCGTGGGCTGGCTCAGGCCGAGTTTTTTCGCCGCCTGGGTGATGCTGCCCAGGCGGGCGACCATGAAAAACGCCTTTAACTCAGCACTCAGCACACCACCCTCTCATCCTCTATTTGCGCAACAGGCGCAGGCCGTTGAATACCACCAGCAGGCTTACGCCCATATCGGCGAAGACCGCCATCCACATGGTCGCCATGCCCATGAATGTGACCGCCAGGAAGATCGCCTTGATAACCAGCGCAAGGGCGATGTTCTGCTTGAGGATACTCGACGTTTGCCGCGACAATCGAATGAAAGCCGGAATCTTGCGCAAATCGTCGTCCATCAGCGCTACGTCAGCGGTCTCGATGGCTGTGTCAGTGCCTGCCGCGGCCATGGCAAAGCCGATCTCGGCGCGCGCCAGGGCCGGGGCGTCGTTGATACCATCGCCGACCATGCCCACCCGATGGCCTTGACCGTAAAGGGTTTCGATAGCTTGCAGCTTGTCGGTGGGCAGCAAGTCGCCCTGGGCCTGGTCGATGCCGACCTGACTGGCAATCGCCTGAGCGGTGTGAGTGTTGTCCCCGGTGAGCATCAGGGTCTTGATGCCCAGGTCGTGTAATTGCTCAATAGCTTCGCGGCTGCTGTCCTTGACGGTGTCGGCCACGGCAAACAGCGCCAGCGGGCCGGATTTGTCCAGCAGCAGCACCACGGACTTGCCTTGTTTTTCCAGGGCGAAGAGCTTTTCTTCCAGCGCCGGGGAGCACAGGCCGAGGTCTTCCACCAGACGGTGGTTACCCAGGTGATAGGTCTGGCCGTTGATATCTCCGCGCACGCCGCGCCCGGCCAGGGCCTCGAAGTTATCCACAGCATGAATCGTCAGGTTTTTATCCACCGCCGCATTGGCTATCGCCAGGGACACCGGGTGGTCGGAACGCCCGGCCAAGCTGGCGGCCAGGGCCGGGGCGCTGCCTTCGAGATTGGGGAACAGCGGCAGGTAATCGGTTTGCACCGGTTTGCCGTGGGTGATGGTGCCGGTCTTGTCGAGGGCCAGGTAGTCGAGCTTGTAACCCCCCTCCAGGTACACACCGCCCTTGATCAGGATGCCTTTACGCGCCGCTGCGGCCAGGCCACTGACGATGGTCACCGGGGTGGAAATCACTAAGGCGCAGGGGCAAGCCACCACCAGCAGCACCAGGGCGCGATAAATCCAGTCGAACCACACGCCAGCCATGAACAACGGCGGAATCACCGCCACGCCCAGGGCAAACAGGAAGACTGCCGGGGTGTAGACCTTCGAGAAACTATCAACAAACCGCTGGGTTGGCGCCCGTGCGCCTTGGGCCTGCTCCACGGCGTGGATGATCCGCGCCAGGGTCGAGTTGTTGGCCGCCGCAGTGACTTTGTATTCCAGGGACCCGGCCTGGTTGATGGTGCCGGCGAAGACTTTATCGCCGATGGTCTTTTCAATCGGCAGGCTTTCCCCGGTGATCGGTGCCTGATCGATGGTGGATTGACCGGCAGTGACCTCACCGTCCAAGCCGATACGCTCGCCGGGCTTTACCCGAACGATCGCACCAAGCTCAATACTTTTAACCTCTTGTTCCATCCACGAGCCGTCGGCCTGTTTTACCGTGGCCTGTTCCGGCGTCATTTGCATCAGGCCGCTGATGGCATTGCGCGCCCGGTCCAGGGACTTGGCCTCGATCAACTCGGCCACGGTGAACAGGAACATCACCATCGCCGCTTCCGGCCACTGGCCAATCAAAATGGCGCCGGTCACCGCGATGCTCATCAGCGCGTTGATGTTCAGGTTGAGGTTTTTCAGGGCAATCCAGCCCTTTTTGTAGGTGGTGAGGCCGCCGCTGAGGATCGACACCAGCGCTACCAGCGCGATCACCCAGGTCGGTGCCACGCCGGTAAAATGCAGCACTTCCGCGCCCAGGGCACCCACGCCAGATACCGCCAATGGCCACCAATGTTTCTTGGCGGGCGGTGCGGCGGCAGGGCTGCCTTCTTCGATAGGGTCGGCCTGCATGCCGATGGACTTGATCGCATCAATGATCGGCGCTGTGCTCGGCAGGTCATGGGTGACGCCGAGGATGCGGTTGATCAGGTTGAATTCCAGCTGCTGCACACCGGCGAGCTTGCCCAGTTTGTTCTGGATCAGCGTCTGCTCGGTGGGGCAGTCCATGGCTTCGATGCGGAAGGTGCTCAGCCGCGAGCCGGCGGTGGGCGCTTCGCTCAGGGTCACCACGGCAGGCCCGGCAGCGCCGGAACAGCATGAGCCCGCGTGGCCGTGGTTATCCACAGGCGTCAGCTTTGCGGGGCCATGATCATGGTTGTGATCGTGGTCGTGCTTATGGTCATGAGCATGGTCGTGATCGTGCTTGTGCGGGGTGTGAATGGAGTGGCTCATCAGGTTGCGTCCGTAAAGGTGCCTGTTGCCAAGTAAAGACCCTGTAGCCACTATAGGGTCAAGCACCCATGTGGAGATTGCTGCGATGAAGATCGGCGAACTGGCCAAACTTACCGACTGCCCGGTGGAAACCATCCGTTATTACGAGAAGGAAAACCTGCTGCCACCGCCTGCGCGCACCGATGGCAACTACCGGGTCTATACCCAGGCACACACCGAGCGGCTGACCTTTATCCGCAATTGCCGCAGCCTCGACATGACCCTCGAGGAAATCCGCAGCCTGCTGGGGCTGCGCGACAGCCCCCAGGACCAGTGCGAAAGCGTGAATGCGCTGATCGACGAGCATATCCACCACGTGAAAGCGCGGATCGATGGGTTGCTGGCCTTGCAGGAGCAATTGCTGGACCTGCGCCAACGTTGCGGCGGTGGGGAACAGTGCGGGATTTTGCAGCGATTGGAAGTCAGCGGAGGGATTGCGGCCAGCGAGGCCGAGCCTTCGCACGTGGGCAGAAGCCACGGCCATTGAACCTAAGTGAACACGATTAAAATGTGGGAGGGGGCTTGCTCCCGATAGCAGTGGATCAGTCATAACCTCTGTAACTGATACACCGCCATCGGGAGCAAGCCCCCTCCCACAGTTCTGACCGAGGCAGGCTTTAAATAGCCACGTCTGCCTTGATGCTTGGGTCCGCGTCATAGCCCACGATCTCAAAGTCTTCGAACTTGTAGTCGTAGATCGAGGCAGGTTTACGCTTGATCACCAGTTCCGGCAGTTTTTTCGGCGTGCGTGCCAACTGGGTGCGGATCTGTTCCATGTGGTTGCTGTAGGCGTGGGTGTCGCCGGTGGTGACGATGATCTCGTGGGGGATCAGGTCGCACTGCTGGGCCAGCATGTGGGTCAGCAACGCCAGCGCGGCGGTGTTGTACGGCAGGCCCAGGAACACGTCGGAGCTGCGGATATACAGCTGCATCGACAGATGACCGTCATGCACGAACGCCTGGTACAGCAGGTGGCACGGCGGCAGGGCTTGCTTGCCGTTGCGCGCGTTTTCCTGGGGGCTCTTGGTTTCGTCCGGCAGGTATTCGACGTTCCAGCCGTGGAACAGGATGCGGCGGCTGTTGGGGTTGGTCTTGAGCGTGTGCACCATGTAGTCGATCTGGTTGATCGTGCCGCCATCCTTGGTCGGCCACGCGGTCCACTGCTCGCCATACACCGGGCCCAAATCACCGTCTTCGGTGGCCCACTCGTCCCAGATTTTCACACCGTTTTCGTTGAGCCACTTGATGTTGGTGTTGCCGCTCAACATCCAGATCAGTTCATTGGCGATGCTTTTGAAGTGCAGCTTCTTGGTGGTCAGCAGCGGGAAGCCGTCGGCCAGGTTATGCCGATACTGACGGGCAAACACGGCCCTGGTGCCGGTGCCGGTGCGGTCGCCCTTGGTCAGACCATTGGTCACGACGTCGTGCAGCAGTTCGAGATATTGCTTCATGTGGTTACCCGTAGCGTTGAAGCCGCGGCCCTTCAAGCAAGGGCCACGGCATTCGAATTTAAAGCGCGGCGTTCTTCAGCGGCTGCGGGCGATTGTACGCCCACCAGAGCATGCCCAGGCCCGCGAGGATCATCGGCAGGCTGAGAACCTGGCCCATGGTCAGCCAGCCCCACGCCAGGTAGCCCAGCTGCGCGTCCGGCACCCTTACAAATTCGACGATAAAGCGGAAGATCCCATAGAACAGCGCGAACATGCCCGACACAGCCATGGTCGGGCGTGGCTTGCGCGAGAAAATGTAAAGGATAAGGAACAGTGCAACACCTTCCAACGCGAACTGGTAGAGCTGCGACGGGTGGCGCGGCAGTTGCGCCGGGTCGCTGAACGGCGGGAACACCATGGCCCACGGCACATCGGTCGGCTTGCCCCACAACTCGGCGTTGATGAAGTTACCGATGCGCCCGGCACCCAGGCCGATCGGCACGAATGGCGCGACGAAGTCCATCAGTTGGAAGAACGACTTGCCGTTGCGCCTGCCGAACCACCAGGCGGCGATCATCACGCCGATAAACCCGCCGTGGAAGGCCATGCCACCTTTCCACACTTCGAAGATCAGCGTCGGATTGGCGATATAGGCCGACAAGTCGTAGAACAGCACATACCCCAGGCGTCCGCCGACGATCACCCCCATCGACATCCAGAACACCATGTCGGAGAGCTTCTCCTTGGTCCAGGTCGGGTCGAACCGGTTCAGGCGCCGGGAAGCCAGCAGCCAGGCACCGCCGATGCCGATCAGGTACATCAGCCCGTACCAGTGGATTTTCAGCGGACCGATGGCCAGGGCCACCGGGTCGATCTGCGGGTAAGGCAGCATTGCGACTCCTCGTTAAAACATTTAGTCATGACGCACCGGACCATGCCGAGGTGCGATTAAGCCTGCGTTACAGCGCCGATATCAAATTAAGAAGTTCACATACACACCAAACAGCCCGGCATGTTAACGGATGGAAGGCGCGCGGCCCAACTTCGTTGCGATGGAACGCCTGCGCGTCTGTGGGTAGAGTGGCAAAAACACAAAAGGGGTCGCCCGATGTGCCTGATTGTTTTCGCCTGGCGGCCGGGCCATGCCCGACCGCTGATCGTTGCGGCCAACCGCGATGAGTTCTACGCCCGCCCCAGCCTGCCGCTGGCCCAGTGGTCGGATGCGCCACAGGTCTATGCCGGCCGAGATCAGGAGGCCGGCGGTACCTGGCTGGGCGTCAGCGCCGAAGGGCGTTTTGCCGCCCTGACCAATATCCGCGACCCGCACCAACCACCAGCACGCAAGTCCCGGGGGGAACTGGTTGCGCGGTTTCTCAGTGGTTCGCTGCCGATTGAAGACTATTTAGCCGACGTTAACGGACGCTCGATTGAATATGCCGGGTTTAACCTACTGGTGGGCACGCGGGATGAGCTGTGGCATTACAACGCCAATGATACCGAGCCGACGCGGTTGAAGGCTGGGGTGTACGGGTTATCCAATGCTGGGCTGGATACACCATGGCCGAAGCTGGTGAAGGCCAAGGCAGCGTTCAGTGCGGTGCTGGAGAACCCCGAGCCTGAGGTACTGCTGGGGGTTCTGAGCGACCCGCAGACTGCCCCGTTTGCTGAACTGCCGGACACCGGCGTAGGCCTGGCGACCGAAAGCCTGCTGTCGAGTGTGTTTATCGCCAGCCCCAGTTACGGGACACGGGCGAGCACGGCGCTGATTGTGAATGCCGATGGGACGCGGCGGATGGTGGAGCGTAGCTTTGGACCCCACGGCGGGCGACTAGGTGAGGTCGAACTCAATTTTTAACCACACCCCAAAACCAATGTGGGAGGGGGCTTGCTCCCGATAGCGGTGGGTCAGTACCAGATATTCTGGCTGACACCCTGCAATCGGGAGCAAGCCCCCTCCCACATTTTGTTCAGTGCCAGCCTTTAGAGGGTTTTCGCCGAAGCCGGGTTGATCATCCGGGTCAGCCCAAGGTTTTTCAGCGCCAACTGCAGCGAGCTGTGGATAACTTGCGGGTTGTCGATGGTCATCAACTCGGCCAGCAAATCCTTGGCCATGCCCAATTCAACTTGGCGCAGCATCCACTTCACCTTCGGCAGGTTGGTGGCGTTCATCGACAGGCTGTCAAATCCCATTGCCATCAACAACACCGCGGCTGCCGGGTCGCCGGCCATCTCGCCGCAGATGCTCACCGGCTTGCCCTCGGCATGGGCGTCGCGCACCACGTGTTGCAGGGCTTGCAGCACCGCCGGGTGCAGGTAGTCGTAGAGGTCGGCCACCCGTGGGTTGTTACGGTCTACGGCCAGCAGGTACTGGGTCAGGTCGTTGGACCCCACCGAGAGGAAGTCCACCTGCCGCGCCAGTTCCTTGGCCTGGTACACCGCCGCGGGGATCTCGATCATCACGCCAATCGGCGGCATCGGCACGTCGGCACCTTCATCGCGCACTTCGCCCCAGGCCCGGTGGATCAGGTGCAGGGCTTCTTCCAGCTCATGGGTGCCGGAGATCATCGGCAGCAGGATGCGCAGGTTGTTCAACCCCTCGCTGGCCTTGAGCATGGCGCGGGTCTGGACGAGGAAGATTTCAGGATGGTCGAGGGTAACGCGAATGCCACGCCAGCCAAGGAAGGGGTTGTCTTCCTTGATCGGGAAATACGACAGTGACTTGTCGCCGCCAATGTCCAGGCTGCGCATCGTCACCGGTAGCGGGTGGAAGGCCTGAAGTTGCTCGCGATAAATCGCCAGCTGCTCCTTCTCACTCGGGAAACGCTGGTTGATCATGAACGGCACTTCGGTGCGGTACAGCCCCACCCCTTCGGCGCCACGTTGCTGGGCGCGTGCTACATCGGCCAGCAGGCCGGTGTTGACCAGCAGCGGTACCCGGTGGCCGTCGAGGGTGACGCACGGCAGCTCGCGCAACGAGTCGAGGCCCTGTGCCAGTTGCTTCTCTTCTTCCACCACTTCGGCGTATTGCTTGCGCAGCACGTCGCTGGGGTTGGTAAACACCTCACCGCGATGCCCGTCGACGATCATGTCGATGCCGTCGACCTTGGAATACGGCAGGTCCACCAGGCCCATCACCGTCGGGATGCCCATGGCCCGGGCCAGGATCGCGACGTGGGAGTTACCCGAGCCCAGTACCGAGACCAGGCCCACCAGCTTGCCCTCAGGCACTTCACCGAGCTGGGTGGCCGTCAATTCTTCACTGACCAGGATGGTGTTGTCGGGGAAGACCATGTTGGTGCTGCGGTCTTCCTGCAGGTACGCCAGCAGGCGGCGGCCGAGGTCGCGCACATCAGAGGCCCGCTCGCGCAGGTAGGCGTCGTCCATCATTTCGAAGCGGTTGACGTGATCGGTGACCACCTGGCGCAACGCGCCCTGGGCCCACTGGCCGGTCTTGATCACGGTCTTGACTTCGTTACCCAGGGACGCGTCGTCGAGCATCATCTGGTACACGTCGAACAGCGCACGCTCTTCGGGGCGCAGCTGGGTGGCCAGCTTGTTCGACAGGTTGCGCATGTCGGCGCGCACGCCTTCGAGGGCGGTCTTGAACAGTTTGATTTCAGCGTCGATGTCATCGACGCTCTTGTCCGGCACCACGTCCAGGTCGGCCGGCGGCAGCATGACCACCGCCTTGCCCACCGCAGCCCCAGGCGAGCCCGGTACGCCGACGAACTTGGCTTCCTGGATGCCCTTGCCCTGGCGCCCCAGGCCGCGAATCGAACCGGTGGCCTCGGCGTGAGCGATAACCCCGGCGAGTTGCGCGCTCATGGTCACGAGGAAGGCTTCTTCACCTTCGTCGAACTGGCGGCGTTCTTTTTGCTGAATGACCAACACGCCGACTACGCGGCGGTGGTGGATGATCGGCGCGCCGAGGAACGAGGCGTAGCGCTCTTCGCCGGTTTCGGCAAAGTAGCGATAACGCGGGTGGTCGGCCGCATGTTCGAGGTTCAGGGGTTCTTCACGCGTCCCCACCAGGCCCACCAGACCTTCATTGGGCGCCATGCTGACCTTGCCGATGGAGCGCTTGTTCAAGCCCTCCGTGGCCATCAGCACAAAACGGTTGGTCTCTGGGTCCAGCAGGTAAACCGAGCAGACCTGGCTGCCCATGGCTTCCTTGACGCGCAACACAATAATCCCCAACGCCGCCTTGAGATCCTTGGCGGAGTTAACTTCCTGGACGATCTTGCGCAGCGTATTGAGCATGGCTCGGGGTCGAACTCCGTCGTCAGTCGCGCGCTAAAAGGCGCGGGGCAAGCTCTTTGAGAGCGCGACGATAAACCTCGCGCTTGAATGTCACCACCTGGCCCAACGGGTACCAATAACTGACCCAGCGCCAGCCATCGAACTCCGGTTTACCGGTCAAATCCATCCGCACCCGCTGCTCATTGGAGATCAGGCGCAGAAGAAACCATTTCTGCTTCTGGCCGATGCACAGCGGTTGGCTGTGGGTACGCACCAGGCGTTGCGGCAAACGATAACGCAACCAGCCACGGGTACAGGCCAGAATCTGCACATCTTCACGCTCAAGGCCGACTTCTTCGTTCAACTCACGGTACAAGGCGTCTTCAGGGGTTTCGTCGGGGTTGATTCCACCTTGAGGAAACTGCCAGGCATCTTGGTTGATTCGGCGAGCCCATAGCACCTGTCCGGCATCATTCGTAAGAATAATCCCGACATTAGGACGGAAACCATCGGGGTCGATCACGGCAACAACCTCGCAAACGCATGTCGCCGCATTGTTCCACAAAGGTTGTTCCAGCGGCAACGAGGCTTCTTACCTTATGTGCACTCTTGTGAAAAGACCGTATTCTGGACGCCTTTTTACAGACTTTTCAGCGAGTAATTGCAATGCGCCTGGCTTTATTCGACTTGGACAACACGCTCCTGGGTGGTGACAGCGATCACGCCTGGGGTGATTACCTGTGTGAGCGCGGGTTTCTCGACCCCATCGCCTACAAGGCCCGCAACGATGCGTTCTACCAGGATTACCTGGCCGGCACGCTGGATAATGCCGCCTACCTGAACTTTTGCCTGGAAATCCTCGGCCGCACCGAAATGGCCCAGTTGGACGAGTGGCACAACGACTATATGCGCGACTGCATCGAGCCGATCATGCTGCCCAAGGCGGTGGAACTGCTGGCCAAACACCGCGCCGCGGGCGACAAGCTGGTAATCATCACCGCCACCAACCGTTTCGTCACTGCGCCAATTGCCGCACGGCTGGGCGTCGAGACCCTGATCGCCACAGAATGCGAAATGCTGGACGGCCGCTATACCGGGCGCAGCACCGATGTGCCGTGCTTTCGCGAAGGCAAGGTGACGCGCCTGAACCGTTGGCTGGAGGAGACCGGGTATAGCCTGGAAGACAGCTATTTCTATAGCGACTCGATGAATGACTTACCGTTGCTGGAGCAGGTGACGCATCCGGTGGCGGTGGATCCGGATCCCAATCTTCACGCTGAGGCTGAACGGCGCGGTTGGCCGGTGATTACGCTGCGTAGCTGATGGCCCTATCGGGGGCAAGCCCCCTCCCACACTTGACCGAGTTCGAACATGAGAATGTGGTCGAAAATGTGGGAGGGGGATTGCCCCCGATGCAGTCGACGCGATCTGAAGCCCTAAACCGGCTTGGCGCCCATGAGCCCGGCAATCGCCACAAACCCCACCAGACTGACCACCGCCAGCACCAGGGTGAAATTCAGGCTACCGCCCTCGCCTTTGCGCAGGCGATTAAGCCGCGCCACCAGCCAGAACCAGGCCAGCGCCGCCACGGTGTAGAGGATGCTGGAACCCAGGATCCAGGTTTGCCCCAATGGCCAGCCGAGCAGGTGTACCAGCCACCAGCCGGTGAACGGCATGCTGACCAGGCAAATGCCCATCAGCAACCAGACAAACGCCCACGGGCGTTGCACAGTTACAGCAGGGCCTGCGCTGCGCTTACGCCAGGCCAGTACGGCCAGGCCAAGGCCACTGAGCAGCAGCAACACGGTGGCGGTGATGTGGATAACCTTGAGGGTGGTCAGCGTTTCCATGGTCTCGATTCCTTTAAAGGCCGCTCAGTCAGCGTAGTCGCTCAACCGAGGAACAACTGGTAGGCCGGGTTTTCGCTCTCATCCCAGTACGGGTAACCGATTTCAGCCAGGGCCGCCGGCACCAGGTGACGCTCATCCGCCGGCACTTGCAGCCCGGCAACCACACGGCCGTCGGCCGCGCCGTGGTTGCGGTAATGGAACATCGAGATGTTCCAGCGCCCGCCCAACTTGTTGAGAAAGTTGAACAATGCCCCCGGCCGCTCCGGAAATTCGAAGCGAAACACCAACTCGTCGCTGACTTTGGCCGCGTGCCCGCCGACCATATGGCGAATGTGCAGCTTGGCCAGTTCGTTCTCGGTCAGGTCCAGCACCGGGAAGCCCTGGCTGGTCAGGCTGGCGATCAGCGCACTGCGTGGATCGTTTTCCGGGTGGGTCTGCACGCCGACGAAGATGTGCGCCTCGCTGCCGGTGTGGTAACGGTAGTTGAATTCGGTGATCTGGCGCTTGCCCACAGCCTCGCAGAACGCCTTGAAGCTGCCCGGCTGCTCGGGGATGGTCACGGCGATAATCGCTTCGCGGCCTTCACCCAGTTCGGCGCGCTCGGCCACGTGGCGCAGGCGGTCGAAGTTGACGTTGGCGCCAGAATCGATGGCAACAAAGGTCTGGCCGCTGACGCCTCGGGTCTCGACGTACTTTTTGATTCCGGCCACGCCCAACGCGCCTGCCGGCTCAGTGATAGAGCGAGTGTCGTCGTAGATATCCTTGATCGCCGCGCAGATTTCATCGGTGCTGACAGTGATCACTTCATCGACATAGTCCTTGCAGATGTCGAAGGTGTGCTGGCCGATCTGCGCCACCGCCACGCCATCGGCGAAGATCCCGACGGTGGGCAACACCACGCGCTCGCCCGCGGCCATGGCGGCTTGCAGGCAGTTGGAGTCGTCCGGCTCGACGCCAATGATCTTGATCTCCGGGCGCAGGTATTTCACGTACGCGGCGATGCCGGCGATCAGCCCGCCGCCGCCCACCGGTACGAAAATCGCGTCCAGGGGCCCAGGGTGCTGGCGCAGGATTTCCATCGCCACGGTGCCCTGCCCGGCAATAGTGTGCGGATCATCGTAGGGGTGAATGTAGACGTAGCCCTTTTCATCGACCAGCTTGAGCGAGTAGGCCAGCGCTTCCGGGAAGGAATCGCCGTGCAACACTACTTTACCGCCACGGGAGCGCACGCCTTCGACCTTGATCTCCGGGGTAGTCTTGGGCATCACGATGGTGGCCTTGACCCCCAACACCTTGGCCGCCAGGGCCAGGCCCTGGGCATGGTTGCCCGCCGAAGCCGTGACCACGCCGCGGGCACGTTCCTCGCTGCTCAACTGGGTCAGCTTGTTATAAGCGCCGCGAATCTTGAACGAGAACACCGGCTGCAAGTCTTCGCGCTTGAGCCAAATCTTGTTGCCCAGCCGCTCGGAGAGCTGGCGGGCAGTCTGCAAGGGGGTTTCCACGGCAACGTCATAAACGCGCGAGGTGAGGATCTTTTTGACGTAGTGTTCAAGCATCGGCAGGCATCTACTTCACGGGTTGGGCAGGGCCAGGGAGTCTAACCCGGCTTTTGGCCGGGCGACCACACGAATCCCGAGGTTTTGTTGGGTTATACTCGCCGCCCTCGATAATTCCCCGCCCGTTCCGGAGCCCGCATGACCCAGGATCAACTCAAACAGGCAGTGGCCCAGGCCGCTGTCGATTTAATCCTTCCTAAGCTCGACGACAAGAGCATCGTCGGTGTCGGCACCGGTTCCACCGCCAACTGCTTTATCGACGCACTGGCCCAACACAAGGGCGCGTTCGACGGCGCAGTCGCCAGCTCCGAAGCCACCGCTGCACGTCTTAAAGGCCATGGCATTCCGGTGTACGAGCTCAACACCGTGAGCGACCTGGAGTTCTACGTCGACGGCGCCGATGAAAGCGACGAACACCTGAACCTGATCAAGGGCGGCGGCGCAGCCCTGACCCGCGAAAAGATCGTCGCAGCCGTAGCCAAGACCTTCATCTGCATCGCCGATGCCAGCAAGCTGGTGCCGGTGCTCGGCGCCTTCCCGTTGCCGGTGGAAGTCATCCCCATGGCCCGCAGCCACGTGGCCCGCGAGCTGGTGAAGTTGGGCGGCGACCCGGTGTACCGCGAAGGTGTGTTGACCGACAACGGCAACATCATCATCGATGTGTTCAATATGCAGATCACCAACCCCGTTGAGCTGGAGACGCAGATCAACGCCATCGTGGGCGTGGTCACCAACGGCCTGTTCGCAGCGCGCCCGGCCGATGTGTTGCTGCTGGGCACCCCGGAAGGCGTGAAAACCCTCAAGGCTTAACAACTGCGGGAGGGGGCTTGCTCCCGATGGCTGTGTGTCAGGCAACTAATCTGTAGCTGACACTCCGCTATCGGGAGCAAGCCCCCTCCCACATTTGAGAGCCCTCGCTGTAACAAAAACGCTACCTTTCGCAGCACTCCCCTCCAAAACCGTGCGCTCGGTCACGGCATGCCAAGTCCCGCCTGGTATCCAATCCGTTACAAATTACACCCACGCGACCCACGCGTTTAACAATGCGCCAATTTGCAGCCGCCCACGGAATGAGGCGCGCATTGTGCAAAGGGTCTGGGCTTTGAACATTCCCATCACCTCAAGGAAGACCTTGTGATAAAGCCCCTAGCCCTCGCCATCAGCGTTGCCGGTGCCCTGCTGTCCGCGCAAGCCCAAGCCTACGATTACGGCCAGCACGCCAACACCACCCTGGAAAAACTGATCAATGACTACCCCGGTCGTTATCGCGGTACGGCCAATTTTGCCGGCGCTGCGGATTGGATGCAGAGCCAGATGGGCACGGCCTATTCCATCAGCCGCCAGGACTTCACTTGGAACAACAGCAGCCGCGCTTCACAAAACGTAGTGGCCTACGCCGCCGGCACCAAGCCGCAGTACGTGGTGATTGGCGCGCATTTCGACACCTATTTTGGTCGCCCAGCCCTGCAAGGCCTTGACGACAATGGCTCCGGTGCCAGCGTGTTGACCGAGGTAGCCAAGAACCTCGGCGGCCTGCAACTGGAAAACGGCCTGCAAATAGTCGGCTTCGGCGCCGAAGAAGAGGGCTTACGGGGCTCCCGCGCCTTTGTCGACTCGCTCAGCGCCAGCCAGCGCGCCAATATGCTCGCGATGATCAACCTCGACAGCTTGATCACCGGCGACATGATGTACGCCCACGCCGGCCAGAACAGCACCGCCAACCCGGCCTTGGCGTCTTTGCGCGAGCACACGCTCCAGATCGCCAAGGAGTTGAACATCCCGCTGTTCACCAACCCCGGCCTGGATCCGCAATACCCCCAGGGTACCGGCTGTTGCAGCGATGGCGAGGCCTTTGAACCGCTGAACATCCCGATCCTTTATGTCGAGGCCACCAACTGGGAACTGGGTGACCTGGACGGCTACACCCAGACCGATAACCCGAAAATCCCCGGTGGCTCGACCTGGCACGACCCGAACGAAGACAACAAGGCCGTGCTCACCGATGCCTTCGGTCAGGCGCGCATCGAGCAGCGCCTGCGCGACTATTCACGCCTGCTCAGCCGCCTGGTGCTGGAGTTGACCAACGCCGACCTGATGGCCTCAACGGCGTCCGGTGGCGCGGTCGCACGCAATATGCAAGACAACCTGCAGCGCCAGCATCAGGCCATGGTGCGCTTGCATGATCGCCGCTGGCTGACCCTGCAGGCTGCCAGCCGGGAGGTGGGCAGCTTTGATGGCGAAATCGGCGTGGATGGCGAATACAACCCGGACAGTGGCTTCGACAGCGCCCCCAACCCCGAAGCCCGGCGCCTGGGCTTGCATGCCCTCGGCGACTACCAACTGACCTCGAGCCTGAATATCGGCGCCAGTCTGAGCTACCTCAATGGCCGCGACAAACTCGAGCATCGCGGCAAACTGGACAGTGACACCTGGCAGGCAGCCGTCTATGCGCTGCTCAACGATGGCGGACCAAGCTGGCTGGCCGGTGACCTGAGCGTCGGCCGCACGCGCTTCGAATCCAAGCGCAACCTGGTGATCCAGGCCAGTGGCGGGCCGATCCTGCTCGATCAGCAACTGAGCGGCGAGACCGACGCTCTGGCATTGGGCGCACGGGTCCTTGGCGGCTATGACTTTGATTTCGGTGCCTTAAAGAGCGGGCCGTTCGCCGGCCTGGACTACAGCCATTACCGCATCGACAAATTCCACGAAAAACAGAACCTGCGCACGGCCCTGGAGTACGAAGAACAGTCTTTCGACTCCCTGGAAGCCAGCCTCGGCTGGCGCGTGCGTGGCGCGGTCGCCCTGCCCTACAGCCTGAGCCTGCTACCTTATGGCGACATCGCCTGGGTCAAGGAGTTGGCCGACGGTCGCCTCGACGACCTGCAACTGAGCGCTCGCGCCGATGGCCAGGCGCGCACCGCCAGGCTCGGTTCAGTGGACAAGAGCTTCGGCCGGGCGCAGATCGGCAGCCAATTGGCGATCACCCCGGAATTGGGCGTGTATGCCGAGGTCAATAGCCGACTGGGGCATGCCGAAGGCAGCCAGACCGGCTATTCACTGGGCGTGCAATGGATGTTCTGATCAGGGTTTCTTGAACACGTAGAACAGGTTCGGCTCGCTGACCATGTACAAGGTGCCATCGTCGTCCATGGCGATCCCTTCGGCCTGGGGCACGCGCTTGCTCAGGCCATGGCGCCCTTTAAGCAGCGACAGACTGCTTAACGGGCGACCGTCGATATCCAGCTCCAACACCAGGAACGACTCATCCGACAGCGCCAGCAGATGCCCGCTGCGCTCGTCGTATTGCAGGCTCGACAGGTCGCGTACAAACAACCCGGCATCGCGCTTGGGGTTGTTGATCACGTGCACCGAGTAGGTTTTTTCCGGCTTGAAATGGGGAAATCCGTGGACCTCGTAGATCAGCATCGGGTCACGCTCCTTGGCCACGAACAGGCGCTTGCCTACCGAGTCGTAGGCCAATCCTTCAAAACCCTTGTTGCCGCCAATATGTACGCCGAGGGTCATTTGCTCGGCGTCGGCGGCATCGAGAAATTGCGTGTCATCGTCCACGTGCACCTTGATCAGCCGCTGCTGGCGCTCATCGCTGATGACATAGATGTTGTCGCTGATAAATTCCACCGCCTCGGCATCGCCAAAGCCCACCAGGGGAATGCGCCGCAGGATCTTGCCGTCCAGGGACAGCTCCACCAGCTCGGCGTTTTTATTGGTGACGGTAAACAGGCTTTTGCGCACCGGGTCGTAGGTGAGGGCCGAGACGTCGTCGTCGAGCCCTTCGATCACCTGGCCTTCGACGATGACGCGATAGTCCGCCAGGCCAATCGCGCGCTCATCGGCGGGCTGGCGCCACACCTGCCAATTGAACCAGGCACGCTCGAACAGGCGGAACTGCTGCGCAACCACCCCGGCGGCAACCAGGGCAAGCAACAGCAGGATGAAGAAAGCAGGTTTGGGACGGGCAAGTCGACGCATTGGGCAAGCTCAGAAGAAAAACTGGCGAATAGATATCAAGGTCGCCTGAATTTAAACTTAAACGCACCGAACTGTCTGGCGAATGCCGTTTATAAAGAAAAGTCTGACGTTATTCGTCAGTTATTTCTGCTTTTCAAAACGATAGAACAGGTTTGGCTCACTGACCATGTACAGGTTGCCGCTCTCGTCCATGGTCACCCCTTCGGCGCGGGGGATGGTGTCTTTCAGGCCATTGAAGCCACCGAGCAAGGTCATGAAGCTGACTTGCTCGCCTTTCTCGTCCAGTTCCAGCAACAAATGGGAGTCGGCTGACAGTGCCAATAAGTGCCCGGTACGGGAATCGATTTCCAGCGCCGAGAGGTTGCGCATGTCCAGTTCGCTACTGGCCAGCTTGGCCTTGCTGCCAGCCAGCCGCTGGCTGCCATCGCTTTTCCAGGTGAACAGCGCCGGCGGGCGCTCTTCGCCCAGTATGAGTTGCTGGTTGCGCTTGTCCCAGGTAATGGCTTCAAAGGCTTTGTTCTGGTCTGCAGACGGGCCAAGGTCATAACTGGGGAAGTCAGCCTTGTTCAACGCGGTGGTAGCGGCGTCGACCCTGACAATGGTCAGGCTGTGCTGACGCTCATCGACCACCGCCATCAGGCCGCTTTCCATCACCGTCAGGCCTTCCGGATTGTTCCAGCCGTTGAGCGGCATCTTGCGCAACACATCGCCTTGCAGGCTCAGCTCGACCAGGAACGGGTTCTTGCCCATGACGGAAAACAAGGTTTTGGTCTGGGGGTTGTAGGACAGGTCCGAAGCCTCATCCTTCTCCATACCGGGCAGCAACTTGGCATCGATGACCGCGTGATAATCCGGGAGCCATACACTCTCCTGGCGTTCGGCCGGGCTCTCAAAGCGCTCCAGCACCCACAACACACCGCGATCGTCCCAATGCATGGCCCAGGCAACCCCATACAGAATCGCACCGGCCAAAAACACCCAGGAATACCAACGCATGGACAAGCGGGAGCGAAGCGAGGGTTTTGAAGTGGGCAGAGGCACGGCCATTGAGCGCTTTTCCGGAAAGTCAGCTGTAGGGGATAGCACAGGATTCAAAGGCCCGCGCGCAAGTGGCTGGAATTATCCGGATGGTGTGTGAAAAAAATGCAAAAGCCCATACTTGGGATATACACAAAACCAATGTGGGAGGGGCGGTGCGACGATTCGACTTGCTCCCGATAGCAGTGTGTCAGTCAGAATATCTGCTACTGATACACCGCAATCGGGAGCAAGTCGAATCGTCGCACCGCCCCTCCCACATTCTTCACCGCATTTCTTCAGGCAGTCAGCGAACGACGCTTTCGAAACGGTTCACACCCGCCAGCTCCAATACCAGTTCATCGCCCACATTCAGCGGCCCGACGCCAGCCGGGGTGCCGGTCAGGATTACGTCACCCGCCTGCAGGGAGAAGCACCCAGCCATATGCTGGATCATCGGCACAATCGGGTTGAGCATCTGCGCGCTGTTACCGTCCTGGCGCACTTCACCGTTGATGCTCAGGCGAATGCCGATATCGGTCAGATCCTCAAAGGTACTGCTGACCACGAAGGGTGCAATCACCGCCGCGCCATCGAAGGACTTGGCGATTTCCCATGGCAAGCCCTTGGCTTTGAGCTCGGCCTGCTTGTCGCGCAAGGTCAGGTCCAGGGCCGGGGCAAAGCCGGAGATGGCGTCGAGCACTTCTTCACGGCTGGGTCTGGTCGACAATGGCTTGCCGATCAACACGGCGATTTCCGCTTCGTAATGCACCGAACCGCGCTCGGTTGGAATGCTGAAACCGCCTTCCAGCGGTACCACGCAACTGCCCGGCTTGATGAACAGCAGGGGCTCGGTCGGCACCGGGTTGTCCAGTTCCTTGGCGTGTTCGGCGTAGTTACGCCCAATGCAGACCACTTTACCCACGGGGAAGTGGATATTGGTGCCGTCGACATACTTGTGCTGGTAGCTCATGGAACGACTCCTCAAGGTGCGGTTAAACAGCGAAGATCTTGCCGGGGTTCATGATCCCGTTCGGGTCGAACACGGCTTTCACCGCCTTCATGTACTCGATTTCAACCGGCGAGCGGCTGTAGGTCAGGTAATCGCGCTTGGTCATGCCCACCCCGTGCTCGGCGGAGATCGAGCCGTTGTACTTCTCGACGGTTTCGAACACCCACTTGTTCACAGTGGCGCACTTGGCGAAGAACTCATCCTTGCTCAGGTTTTCCGGCTTGAGGATGTTCAGGTGCAGGTTGCCGTCGCCGATATGGCCAAACCAGACGATTTCGAAGTCCGGGTAGTGTTCACCGACAATCGCGTCAATCTCACTCAGGAACGCCGGCACTTTGGAGACGGTCACCGAGATGTCGTTCTTGTACGGCGTCCAGTGGGAAATGGTCTCGGAGATGTACTCGCGCAGCTTCCACAGGTTGTGCAGTTGGGTTTCGCTCTGGCTCATCACGCCGTCCAGTACCCAGCCCTGCTCGACGCAATGCTCAAAGGTTTCCAGGGCGTGGTTGGCGACTTCTTCGGTGGTGGCTTCGAATTCCAGCAGCGCGTAGAACGGGCACTCGGTTTCGAACGGCGCCGGCACATCGCCACGGCCGAGGACTTTGGCCAGGGCCTTGTCGGAAAAGAACTCGAAGGCCGTCAGGTCCAGCTTGCTCTGGAACGCGTGCAGCACCGGCATGATCGAGTCGAAGTCGGTGGTGCCGAGTACCATGGCTGTGAGGTTTTTCGGGGCACGGTCCAGGCGCATGGTGGCTTCGACCACAAACCCCAGGGTGCCCTCAGCGCCGATAAACAGCTGCCGCATGTCGTAGCCGGTGGCGTTCTTGATCAGGTCGCGGTTCAGCTCCAGCACATCGCCCTTGCCGGTGACCACCTTCATGCCAGCCACCCAATTGCGGGTCATGCCGTAGCGAATCACCTTGATCCCGCCGGCATTGGTGCCGATATTGCCGCCAATCTGGCTGGAACCGGACGAGGCGAAGTCCACCGGGTAGTACAGGCCGTTTTCTTCGGCGACGTTCTGCAGTTGCTTGGTGACCACCCCCGGTTGGCACACCGCAGTGCGGTCGGTGAGGTTCACATTGAGGATCTGATTCATGTAGTCGAACGACACCACCACTTCGCCATTGGCCGCCACCGCCGCTGCCGACAGGCCGGTACGCCCGCCGGACGGCACCAGCGCTACCTTGTGCGTATTGGCCCAACGCACGATGGCCTGCACCTGCTCGGTGGTCTTGGGGAACACGATGGCGCTGGGCGCGGGTGCGAAGTGCTTGGTCCAATCCTTGCCGTAAGCCTCCAGGGAGTCTGCATCGGTCAGCACTTTGCCGGGCTCAACCAGGGTCTTTAGCTCATCAATCAGGGCAGGATGGGTCATCGACAGAACTCTCGAACAATTCATGGTCATCCTGAGAACGCTTCACGTCGCAGGAATAGGTGTTTAGCGGGGTGCGTATGCTAGCATACCGCCCCCGCAGGACAGACCCAAAGGGCGTTTCTGCGGTGACGGCTTTCCTGCCGTCCGGGTCAGCTTGCGCTGCTCGACTCCCTGCCAATTTTCTCCGGGATACAGGTTTACGCAGATGAGCAAGACTTCTCTCGATAAGAGCAAGATCAAGTTCCTTCTTCTGGAAGGCGTCCACCCATCGGCTGTCGACGTTCTGAAAGCCGCCGGGTACACCAGCATTGAGTACATCACCAGTTCTCTGCCGGAAGCCCAGCTCAAGGAAAAGATCGCCGACGCGCACTTTATCGGCATTCGCTCCCGCACTCAGCTGACCGAAGAGATCTTCGACCACGCCAAGAAACTCGTGGCTGTCGGCTGTTTCTGCATCGGCACCAACCAGGTCGACCTCAACGCAGCGCGCGAGCGCGGCATCGCGGTGTTCAACGCGCCGTACTCCAACACCCGTTCCGTGGCGGAGCTGGTGTTGGCCGAGGCTATCCTGCTGCTGCGCGGTATCCCCGAGAAGAACGCCTCCTGCCACCGTGGCGGCTGGATCAAGAGCGCGGCCAACTCCTTCGAGATCCGCGGCAAGAAGCTGGGTATCGTCGGTTACGGCTCGATCGGTACGCAACTGTCGGTCCTGGCCGAAGGCTTGGGGATGCAGGTGTTCTTCTACGACACCCTGACCAAGCTGCCACTGGGCAATGCCACCCAGGTGTCGAGCCTGACCGAGCTGTTGGGCATGTCCGACATCGTCACCCTGCACGTCCCGGAAACCGCTGAAACCCAGTGGATGATCGGCGAGAAGGAAATCCGCGCGATCAAGAAAGGCGGCATCCTGATCAACGCTGCACGTGGCACCGTGGTCGAGCTGGACGCCCTGGCCGAGGCGATCAAGGACAAGCACCTGATCGGCGCCGCCATCGACGTGTTCCCGGTGGAGCCGCGCTCCAACGACGACATCTTCGAAAGCCCGCTGCGTGGGCTGGACAACGTCATCCTGACTCCGCACATCGGTGGTTCCACCGCTGAAGCCCAAGCCAACATCGGCCTGGAAGTCTCGGAAAAACTGGTCAAGTACAGCGACAACGGTACCTCGGTATCGTCGGTCAACTTCCCGGAAGTGGCCCTGCCGGCTCACCCGGGCAAGCACCGCCTGCTGCACATCCACCAGAACATTCCGGGCGTGATGATGGAGATCAACAAGGTCTTTGCGGAAAACGGCATCAACATCTCCGGTCAGTTCCTGCAGACCAACGAGAAGGTTGGCTACGTGGTCATCGACGTCGACGCCGAGTACTCGGACCTGGCGCAAGAGAAGCTGCAGCACATCAACGGCACTATCCGTAGCCGCGTGTTGTTCTAAGGTTTCAACTGCACCACGACAAAGGGAGCCCCATGGGGCTCCCTTTTTTTTCATCTGAACAAATCTTACTTAACGTTAACCGTGATCACTTTAGAGGCTACAGTCGGGTTGAACTGCATGTGCAGTTTGTCGCCGGCCACCAGCTGCAAGGTGTGCTTGCCTGGGGTGAGGGTCACTTCAGTCTCGGTCTGGGCCTTGCCGTAATGGATCACAGTGTCGGTGGCCGGGATCGGCAGTTTCGCATCCGGCAGTTCTTTCTGGTCGATCAGCAGATGGTGGTGGCCGGTGCCTGGCGCCTGGTCGGTGGCCGGGGCCAGTTTCAGGCCTTCCATGCCAAATTTCACGGTGAAGGTTTTATCGACGGTGGCGCCATCCTTCGGCGAGACGATAAACACCTTGGCACCTTCCGGTGGAGCGCTGCGCGGAATACCGTCGGCGGCTGTGGCCAACATCGAAGCACCCAGCAACAGGCTGGCCAGGGTGGCGCGGGATAAAAGGGCTTTCATTCGCTTCTCCAGTTTTTCGGTGAAATCTGTGGGGTTATGACAACTTCGCGACAAATTGCTGTCCAAGGCACTCGACACCATAGCAAAGCGATGCTGAACGGCGTCTCGCCCGTACGAATTCTTTAGGAGTGACCATGCGCTTTTCGCCTGGCCTGTTACTTTTGCTTCCCCTGCTGAGCCCGTTGGCTCACGCCGAACTGATCGACGACGTCAATGATCGCGGTGAACTGCGCATCGCCCTGGAAGCCAATACCGCGCCCTACAACTTCAAGGACGGCGACAAACTCACCGGCTTTGAGGTCGAGCTGGGCGAGCAGCTGGCCAAGGAAATGGACGTACGCCCTTCTTTTATCACCACCGACGACAGCAACCTGTTGCCAGGTGTGGAAACCGGCAAGTACGACGTGGCAATTAACCATATCGCTATGACTGCCGAACTCAAGGATCGGTTCGATTACAGCACGGCTTATCGCGAGAAGCCGGACCTTGTGATCCCATTCCAGAAAGGTAACCCAGCGTTCAAGAGCAGCCTGGACATGGCCCTGGAGCGGGTGAAGGCGGATGGCAGATTGAAGGCGATGGCGCAGAAGTGGTTCGACAGCGACACACCGGCAGCCAAGGCACAGTAGATCAAATGTGGGAGGGGGCTTGCTCCCGATAGCAGCGGGTCAGTTGATAAATGTGTAGCTGACACTCCGCTATCGGGAGCAAGCCCCCTCCCACATTTTGTTCAAGGCGAGACTTTAGAATCCTTTGCCGGCTTAAAACGGCTCGTTGCCCCGTCGGCGAAACCAACCGGTCAAGGACAGCCGCTCTCGGGTGGCAGGCAGTACCTCGTGGGGCACCTCGCCCGACAAAAACACCACCAGGCAACCCCCGGTCGGCACCACGTCGTATTCAACGCCGCCCTTGAGGTACATGCGCAACTGGCCGCCGTGTTCGGGTAACCAGGCGTCGTTCAAGTAGACCACCGCCGAGACCATGCGCCGGTCATCATCGCGAAAACGGTCCACATGCTTAAGGTAAAAGGCCCCGGGCGGGTACATCGCGAAGTGGCTTTCGAAATCTTCCAGGCCCAGGAACAGGCTGCGGTTCATCGCCAGGCGCAGGCTGTCCATCACCGCCATATAGGTATCGCAGACCGCCGCGTCACCTTCCTCCAGCCACTGGATATGGTCACCGCGAATGCCCTCGCGAATCTCCTGAGCCGGCCCGCGCCCCACCGCTGCCGGTGCCAGTTCACCTTCAGCCGCACGTTTATGGCACTCAGCAGCGAGTTCCAGGGTCAGAGCCTGGTGCAGGAAGCCATTCTGCTGCGACCAGCCTTTTTCGGCCAGGTCGTCGACGATGCGTTGCAGCAGCGGGTGATCGAGGGGTATTTGCATGGCGCGCATAGTATCCATACGCCTGTGAATCCGACAGAGCCGCTGAGCGTCTGAATACACTTTAGTCAGGTGACTGATAGGACTTCTCGACAAATCCTACGCCCGACACGGACAATAGTGGCCGACTGACAGGAGTCCATATGCGTCGTTTGTTATTTTCCGTGTTGATGCTCTGCGTTTTGCCCGCCTGGGCAGACGGCTATGACCAGTTATACAAGGTCGCCGGCTGGGCCGAACAACGTGCGCATTTCAATGACGCCCTCAGTGCCGCCCAGCAACGCTATCGCAATAGTCTGCCGCCAGCGGTGTACCAGGCGCTGGTGGACAACAGCAATAAGCGCTTTGCCGCCCAGGCCATGGACCAGCGTGCCGAGGAGCAACTGCGCAAGCACCTGCCAGACCCGAAACCGGCCCTGGCATTTTTCCAATCGCCCCTGGGGCGCAAGATTGTCGCTGCCGAATTGCTGGCTACCCGCCGCGACCAGTTGGCGAAGAACGCCCAGGGCCTGCCGAAAATCCAGGCCGAAGCCACCCGCAGCCTGATCATCGGCCACCTGGCCCAGGCGCTGCCTGCTCGTGAAGCCGGCGCGGAAGTCAGCCTGGCGATTGCCGGCGTGGCGGCCGACAGCTTGAGCCAGATGATCCCCGGCCTGCTTGGCGGCGGTCAGGCCCAAGGCATGTTGAATGGACAGCGTGAACGGCTGATGGCGCAGATTGATAAGGATCTGAACAATACGCTGCTGTATGTCTACCGGGATTTGTCCGACCTGGAGCTGGAGGAGTTCGCCACGTTTGCCGAGTCGCCCCAGGGTAAGGCGTATTACCAGGCCGCCCTGGCAGCCATTCGCGCAGGGCTGGCAGTCGGCCAAAGCACCTCAAGCCTGGCGCAGTAACAAAATGTGGGAGGGGGCTTGCTCCCGATAGCAGTGTGTCAGTCAACTTATGTGTAGCTGACCCAGCGCTATCGGGAGCAAGCCCCCTCCCACATTTGGACCGTATCAGTTCAGATGGTCCGTCAAATACCGGAAGTATTCTTCGCGAATCTCTGGAATCTCATTGGCCAGGTGATGCCGGCCGCGCTTTAGCATCAACACCTCAGGTTGATCGAACTTACTGCGCAGCACGCGCAAGTTGTGCTGCCAGTCCACCGTCATATCCTCCTCACCCTGCACGATCACCGGCCGCCGTGGGCTGCGTGGCGCGGCTTCGATGCGCTTGATCCAGCGCGCCAGCGCCCCCACCCAGGCGGTGGGTAATTGGCGGGGCTGGAGCGGGTCTGCTTCAAGGAACGGCTTGAATTCAGGATCGTTGGAGTTATCGCTGAAACGCCGGGCGATGCCTTTGACAAACGGGCGCAGCAGGTAATAGCTGACCTGGGACCAACCCCAGGCCCGCGGCCGTACCAGTGGCGATAACAAAAAGGTCTTGCCCTGGGCCGGGCTGTCGGCACCGTGGTTGAGCAGGTGATCCACGACAATGGCGCCCCCGGTGCTCTGCCCGAACAGGTGCCATGGTTGCGGCAATTGCAGCGCCTTGGCCTCGGCGAATAGCCCCTGCACCACCCGCTGGTACACCGCAAACTCATCGATGCTGGCGCGCGGGCCGCTGGACAAACCGTGGCCCGGCAGGTCGCAGGCAATCACCACGAAGCCTTGGTCCAATGCCCAGTCCACCACGTGGCGGTACAGTCCCATGTGATCGTAGAAGCCGTGGAACATGAACATCGTCGCCACCGGCGCAGGCGGCCACCACACCTGGGCCACCACTTCGAACCCGTCCACCTCGAAACGCCCCAGGCGACTCACGGCCGGCACCTTGCGGGCGGCCAGGTCGAGCCCATAGAAACGTTGGTAGACCCGCGCTTCGGCGCTGAGCGGTTGCGCGTCCACCAACGGCCGCAAGCTTTCGCGCAGATGATCAGGGTCAAAGGTGACGGGCATAAAGGCTTCCAGACTGGCGGTGAAGATGAATATCGAGCTGCGATATTCATCTGTCAGGACAAGCATGGCAAGCTACGCGACCTGCGAGGATACCTCTGAATGCGACCGCCCTACCGTAATGCCCTGTTCGCCAGTCTGATCCTGGTTATCTGCGCCGGCGTGCTGTGGGCCGCATATGACTGGTTCCAGGGCCGCTACCTGCGCGCCTTCAGCGAGCACACGGCGGTGTTCTCCGGCGATGCGCTGCAACTGCCTGCCGCCCTCAGTGGCCCTGGCCCGATTCGCCTGGTGCACTTCTGGGACCCGGCCTGCCCGTGCAATGTTGGTAACCAGCAACACCTGGGCGAGCTGATCGAGCAGTACGCGCCCCAAGGAGTGGAGTTCTATGCCCTGCAAAAACCCGGCAGCCACGGCCAGCTGCCCGACAACCTGCGCCACATGAAAGTCATCGACGCCCTGCCCGGCGCCGACCGAATACCCGCCAGCCCAGCAGTGGGCATTTGGGACCGCACAGGCAAGCTGGCCTATTTCGGCCCCTACAGCGAGGGGCTGACCTGCAACGCCAGCAACAGTTTTATCGAGCCGATTCTCAAGGCCCTTGGAACCGGACGCGAAGTGAATGCCACTCACACCCTCGCGGTAGGCTGCTATTGTTCGTGGCCTAAGGATCTGTAGCCCGTCCATTTTGGTAAGGAATGTTCATGAAGCGCGTCTTGCAGGTTTTCGCGGTGCTGATTGTGCTGGTCGCCCTGGGCGCCGGTTGGTACCTCTACAGCAAGCAACCCACGCGCCAGGGCACGGTAACCCTGGCCCACCTGCAAGGCTCGGTCACGGTGCGCTACGACGATCGTGGCGTGCCGCATATCCGCGCCGAGAACGAAACCGATCTGTACCGCGCCCTGGGCTATGTGCATGCCCAGGACCGCCTGTTCCAGATGGAGATCATGCGGCGCCTGGCCCGGGGCGAGCTGGCCGAAGTGCTGGGGCCGAAGCTGCTCGAGACCGATAAGCTGTTCCGCAGCCTGCGTATTCGCGAACGCGCCTCGAGCTACGCCGAGCACATGGCCCCTGACTCAGCCTCCTCGAAAGCCCTGCAGGCCTATCTGGACGGGATCAACCAATATCAGGCCAGCCATCCCAGCCCCATTGAGTTCGACGTGCTGGGCATCCCCAAGCGCCCGTTCACCGCCGAAGACAGCATCAGCGTTGCCGGGTACATGGCCTACAGCTTTGCCGCGGCCTTTCGTACCGAGCCGGTGCTGACCTACGTGCGCGACCGCTTGGGCAGCGACTACTTGAAAGTCTTCGACCTCGACTGGCAACCCAAAGGCGCCCTCAACCTGGCGAACGACGACTGGAACACCCTCGGCGCTATCGCCGCCCTGAGCGAACAGGCCCTGGCTGACAACGGCCTGCCACAATTCGAGGGCAGCAATGCCTGGGCCGTCAGCGGCAGCCACACCCGTAGCGGCAAACCACTGCTGGCGGGTGACCCCCATATCCGCTTCTCGGTGCCATCGGTGTGGTACGAGGCGCAACTGTCAGCGCCCGGTTTTGAGTTGTATGGCTATCACAACGCGCTGGTGCCAGTGGCGTTCCTGGGGCACAACATGGATTTTGGCTGGAGCCTGACCATGTTCCAGAACGACGACCTCGACCTGGTCGCCGAGAAGGTCAACCCGGACAACCCCAATCAGGTCTGGTATCACGACCAATGGGTCGACATGACCAGCAGCGAGCAGCAGATCCAGGTCAAGGGCCAGGTGCCGGTGACCCTCATCCTGCGCCGCTCGCCCCACGGTCCGATCATCAATGACGTGCTCGGCGAGAACGCCGGCAGCACGCCGATTGCCATGTGGTGGGCGTTCCTCGACAGCGAGAACCCGATCCTGGAAGGCTTCTACCAGCTCAACCGTGCCGATACCCTGGTCAAGGCACGTGCTGCTGCGGCCAAGGTCTCGGCGCCAGGCCTCAACATCATATGGGCCAATGCCAAGGGTGATATCGGCTGGTGGGCGGCGGCGCAGTTGCCGATGCGCCCGGCAGGGGTCAACCCGGCGTTCATCCTCGATGGCAGTACCGCCCAGGCCGACAAGCTGGGCTTCTACCCCTTCAGTGCCAACCCCCAGGAAGAAAACCCGTCGCGTGGCTATGTGGTGTCGGCCAACGCGCAGCCGGCCTCCCCTACAGGCATGGAAATTCCCGGCTATTACAACCTGGCCGACCGTGGCCAGCAGTTGAACGCACAGTTGAGCGATAAGAGCGTGAAGTGGGATGTGACCAACAGCCAGGCGCTGCAACTGGGCACCACTACCGCCTATGGCCCGCGGCTGCTGGCGCCACTGTTGCCGGTGCTGCGGGAAGTGGTCAAGGACCCGGCGCAGTTAAAGCTGGTGGAACAACTGGCCAACTGGAAAGGCGATTACCCGCTGGACTCCACCAGCGCAACGCTGTTCAACCAGTTGCTGTTCAACCTCGCCGACGCAACCTTCCACCCGAAACTGGGCGACACGTTGTTCAAGACCCTGATCAGCACCCGTGTGATCGACGCCGCATTGCCACGCCTGGCCGCCTCGGCGGATTCACCCTGGTGGAATGGCAAGCGTACCGACACCGTCAAACTCGCCTGGGACAATAGCCTCGCGCACCTCAAGAGCACCTTCGGCGATGACCCGGCGCAGTGGCAATGGGGCAAGGCGCACACCCTGACCCACGGCCACCCGCTGGGCATGCAAAAGCCATTGGATAAGCTCTTCAACGTCGGCCCGTTCCCGGCACCCGGCAGCCACGAAGTGCCGAACAACCAGACCGCCCCGATCGGCCCGGCACCGTGGCCGGTGACTTATGGGCCGTCAACGCGACGCCTGATCGACTTCGCCGACCCGACCCATGCCCTGACCATCAACCCCGTGGGGCAAAGCGGCGTGCCGTTTGATACGCACTATGGCGATCAGGCGCAAAGCTATATCGAGGGCGGGTATGAGCAGGCGCATTTCAGTGAAGAGGAAGTCACGGCCAATACCCGCGGAACCCTCAAGCTGCTGCCTGCCAGATAGACATGATCGCTACACCGGTGCCGCAAAGTTAAGCCTGAACTGTTGCGGCGTAACGCCCAGCCGGCGGTTGAACACACTGCGCATGTGCTGGGCGTCGCGAAACCCGCATTGATAGGCCACGGTCTTGAGCGGCGCGTGGCTGCTTTCAAGCATCACCCGCGCCGCATCCACCCGCGCACGCTCGACAAATTCGGCTGGCGTGATCCGCGCTTCTCGGGCGAACACCCGGGAGAAATTGCGCGCACTCATATTGGCGGCCCTGGCCAAGTCGGCGATGGTCAAATCGCCGGTCAGGTTGGCCAGCACGTACAACTGCACCAGCGCCACCGCCGAGGTGGTTTCGGCATGGGGCGTGAGGAACGGGCTGAACTGCGACTGCCCGCCCGAACGCTGGGTAAACACCACCAAGCGCTTGGCCACGCTCAACGCGACTTCCGGACCGTGGTCCTGGGCCAGCAGGTACAGTGACAAGTCGATACCCGCCGTGACCCCGGCCGAGGTGTAGAGGTTGCCGTCCTGCACGTAGAGACGGTCGGCTTCGACCCGGGCCGAGGGGCACACACGCGCCAGGTCCGCGGCATCGCCCCAATGGGTGGTGACGGTTTTACCCTCCAGCAGGCCGGCGCGGGCCAGCATGAAGGCACCGTTGCAGATCGAGCCGAAGCGTTGTGCCCTTGCGGTGGCAGCACGCAGCCAGTCATCAAACTGGGGACCGAAGTTTTCGAAGGGCAGTTGCGGGCCGCCGGCGACCAGCAGCAGATCGTAGGGTTGCAGGGCTTCGCTGTAGTGTTTGTGGGCCTGCAAGGACAGGCCGTTGGAGGCGGCCATAGAACCGTGACCGAAGCCGATGACCTCCAGTTGGTAGTGATCTTCGGGAGCCAGGAAGCGGTTGGCCTCGCAGAACACGTCCATCGGCCCGGTCACATCCAGTGACTGGACGCCGGGGAAAATCAGGATGGCGACGGTTTTGTGCATGGGAAACCTTTATCTCTGGGCTGACGCAAAACCCTGTGGAAGCTGGCTTGCCTGCGATGCAGACACCTCGGTTCATCAGGTATACCGAGGTGATGCTATCGCAGGCAAGCCAGCTCCCACATTTGACCGAGTACACCCTTGGCACGATGTGTATCCACATTGGCCGAGAACGCTCCCTCGTCGCGATAGCTGCGTCACGCACGCGCGACCAGACTAGGTGCTTTCCAGAGGAGAACCACCATGAGCACCACCATCGCCGGCATCCAGATCCCCGACAGCACCTTGGCCAAGGCCACCACCGAATATATCCGCGACGTCGAGTCCGACCTGCTCTACCACCACTCGCGCCGGGTATTTCTGTTCGGCGCCTTGAGCGGTGAGCGCAAGCAACTGGCCTACAACCCGGAGTTGCTGTACGTAGGCGCGATGTTCCACGACCTCGGCCTGGTGGAAGGCCATCGCAGTGACAACGAGCGCTTCGAAGTGGACGGCGCCAATGCCGCCGCCGCGTTCCTCAAGCCCTATGGGCTGAGCGATGACGACATCGAACAAGTGTGGCTGTCGATCGCCCTGCACACCACGCCTGGCGTGCCTAAGCACTTGCGCCCCACCGTGGCGCTGGTGACCGCCGGTGTTGAGATGGACGTGCTGGGCATGGACTACGCCGCGTTCAGCAGCGTGCAGCGCGAAGCGGTGGTGCATGCGCATCCAAGGGGTGAAGGGTTCAAGGAGTGCATCATCTGCGCGTTTGCCGACGGCTTGCGCCATCGCCCGCAGACCACGTTTGGCAACGTGAAGACCGATGTGCTGGTGGATCAGGAGCCTGGGTTCAAGCCGATGAATTTTGTTGAGGTGATTCGTAAGTCGCCATGGGCAGCATAACCAAATTGGAATGCCATCAATGTGGGAGGGGGCTTGCTCCCGATTGCTGAGTGTCAGTCACTGCATCTGTTACTGACCCACTGCTATCGGGGGCAAGCCCCCTCCCACATTTTGAGCCCAGTTCCGGCAGTCAGACCGGCGCTGGCGCGCGGCGCTTGTCCGGTTGTTGCCAGCCATCCGCTGCGGCTTCTTCGATGGCTTGCTGGATGGCTTTCTTGCGATGCTCTTCGGCCCGGCGGCTGAAGAACCACACCAGGAAGGTCACCAGCGACACCGCCAACAGAATCAGGCTCGCCACGGCGTTGATCTCAGGCTTGACCCCCAGGCGCACCGCCGAGAACACTTCCATCGGCAAGGTGGTCGAGCCCGGGCCCGACACGAAGCTGGCCAGTACCAGGTCATCCAGGGACAGCGCAAAGGACATCATGCCGCCCGCCGCCAGCGACGGCGCGATCATCGGGATGGTGATCAGGAAGAACACCTTCCACGGCCGTGCGCCCAGGTCCATAGCCGCCTCTTCGATCGACAGGTCCAGCTCACGCAGGCGCGCCGACACGACCACTGCTACATACGCCGCACAGAACGTCGTGTGCGCGATCCAGATGGTGACGATGCCACGCTCCTGGGGCCAGCCGATCATCTGCGCCATGGCCACGAACAGCAGCAACAGCGACAGGCCGGTGATCACTTCCGGCATCACCAGCGGTGCCGTCACCAGGCCGCCGAACAGCGTGCGGCCCTTGAACTGGCTGATGCGCGTCAGCACAAAGGCCGCCAAGGTGCCCAGCGCCACTGCGGCCACCGCCGTGTAGCAGGCGATTTCCAGGGAGCGTGCCACCGAGCCCATCAACTGGGTGTTGTCCAGCAGGCCCACGTACCACTTGATCGACCAACCGCCCCACACCGTCACCAGCTTGGATTCGTTGAACGAATAGATCACCAGGATCAACATCGGCAGGTAGATAAACAACAAGCCTGCGACCAGCATGAAGCTGGAGAAACGAAAGCGCTTCATATCTTGCCCTCCAGCTCTTTGGCCTGGCTGCGGTTGAACAGGATGATCGGCACGATCAGGATCGCCAGCATCACCACGGCCAAGGCAGAAGCCACCGGCCAGTCACGGTTGTTGAAGAATTCCTGCCACAACACTTTACCGATCATCAGGGTTTCCGGGCCGCCGAGCAGTTCAGGAATCACGAACTCGCCCACCACCGGGATGAACACCAGCATGCAGCCGGCGATGATGCCGTTCTTGGACAGCGGCACGGTGATTTTCCAGAAGCTGTTGAAGGTGCTCGAACCGAGGTCGGAGGCGGCTTCCAGCAGGCTTTGGTCGTGTTTGACCAGGTTGGCGTACAGCGGCAGGATCATGAACGGCAGGTACGAGTAGACCACGCCGATATACACCGCGATATTGGTGTTGAGGATCTGCAACGGTTCGCTGATCAGCCCCATGGACATCAGGAAGCCATTGAGCAAGCCGTTGTTGCTGAGGATGCCCATCCACGCATACACGCGGATCAGGATCGCGGTCCAGGTCGGCATCATGATCAGCAGCACCAGCACGGTTTGCATCTCTTTGCGTGCGGTAGCGATGGCGTAGGCCATCGGGTAGCCGATCAGCAGGCACAGCAGCGTGCTGAAAAACGCCATCTTCAGCGAGCCCAGGTACGCGGCGATGTAGAGCTCGTCGCCGGCCAAGAGGCTGTAGTTGGCCAGGTTCAGCACCACTTGCAGCTTTTGCTCAACGTAGGTGTAGATCTCGGTGTAGGGCGGGATCGCCACGTCGGCTTCAGCAAAGCTGATTTTCAATACGATGAAAAACGGCAGTGCGAAAAACAGAAACAGCCACAGGAAGGGAATCCCGATGACCACCTGCTTGCCATTGGGGATTATGCGATCCAAGCGCCGCTTGAATTTCTTCATGTTCATGAGCGAAGTACCACGCCGCTGTCGTCTTCCCACCACACGTAAACCTGATCACCCCAGGTTGGGCGCTGGCCACGGCGTTCGGCGTTGGCGACGAAGGACTGCACCAGCTTGCCGCTCGGCAGCTCCACGTAGAACACCGAGTGCCCGCCCAGGTAGGCGATGTCGTGCACCTTGCCGCTGGACCAGTTGTGCTCGCAGGTCGGCATTTGGGTAGTGACCAGCAGTTTTTCCGGGCGGATGGCGTAGGTCACCGATTTGTCTTCCACCGCGGTGGCGATGCCGTAGCCCACGTAGATATCGCGGTCCAGATCAGCGCACTTGAGCACTGCGTGGCCTTCGGCGTCGTCCACCACCTGGGTGTCGAAGATGTTGACGTTGCCGATGAACTCGCACACCAGGCGGCTGGTGGGGGTTTCGTAGATATCGATGGGGCTGCCGATCTGGGCGATCCAGCCCAGGTGCATGATCGCGATACGCTCGGCCATGGTCATGGCCTCTTCCTGGTCGTGGGTCACCATCACGCAGGTCACGCCGACGCGCTCGATGATTTCCACCAGCTCCAGTTGCATCTGCGAACGCAGCTTCTTGTCCAATGCGCCCATGGGCTCATCGAGCAGCAGCAGTTTCGGGCGCTTGGCCAGGGAGCGGGCCAGGGCCACACGCTGGCGCTGGCCACCGGACAACTGGTGCGGCTTGCGCTTGGCGTACTGGCTCATCTGCACCAGCTTGAGCATCTCGGCCACGCGGGCGTCGACTTCGGCCTTGGGGATCTTGTCCTGCTGCAGGCCGAACGCGATGTTCTGCGCCACGGTCATGTGCGGGAACAAGGCGTAGGACTGAAACATCATATTGATCGGCCGCTCGTAGGGCGGCATGTCGGTGATGTCCACCCCGTCGAGGTAGATGCGGCCTTCGGTGGGGCGCTCGAAACCTGCGAGCATGCGCAGCAAGGTGGATTTGCCCGAACCCGAACCGCCGAGCAAGGCGAAGATCTCGCCTTTCTTGATTTCCAGGGACACATCGTCCACGGCAATCGTCTCGTCGAACTTCTTCGTGACCCGGTCGATTTTGACCAGCACCTTTTTCGGTGTCTGGTCGCCCTCGAGGGCTTTCTTATAGGCGCCGGAGGCAACTGCCATTTACGAAACTCCCAAAAAAAACGGTGCGGTTCGCCTTAGGCGGGCGAACCCAGGATAGTTTGAGCCTTACTTGCCCGTCTTGACCTTGGTCCAGCTACGGGTCATTAAACGCTGCACTTTCGGGGGTAGCTCGAAGTTGACGAAAGTCCGCTCGAGAACCGCCTGCGGTGGGTAAACCGCTGCGTCAGTGCGTATCGATTGCTCCATCAGCTTGTCCGCCCCTGGGTTAGGGTTGGCATAACCGACCTGATCACTGACCTGAGCGATCACCTCAGGCTGCAGCAAATAGTTGATGAAGGCGTGGGCTTCCTTGACGTTGCTGGCATCCTTGGGGATCGCCAGCACGTCAAACCACAGGTTGCCGCCTTCTTTCGGGATCGCGTAGGCGATATTCACGCCTTTGCCTGCCTCAGCCGCACGGGCCTTGGCCTGGAACACATCGCCGGAGAAGCCGGCCGCCACGCAGATATTGCCGTTGGCCAAGTCCGAGATGTATTTGGAGGAGTGGAAGTAGGTCACGTAGGGCCGCACTTTCAGCAGTTTTTCCTCGGCTTTCTTGTAGTCGGCCGGGTTGGTGCTGTTAGGGTCCAGGCCCATGTAGTTGAGCACCGCAGGCAGCATTTCGTCTGCCGAATCCATGAAGGACACGCCGCAGGTGGCGAGCTTCTTCATGTTTTCCGGCTCGAACAACACCGCCCAGGAGTCGATATGGTCGACGCCCAGCACTTCCTTCACTTTATCGACGTTGTAACCGATGCCATTGGTACCCCACAGGTACGGCACTGCGTACTGGTTACCCGGGTCGTTCTTTTCCAGACGCTTGAGCAGTACCGGGTCGAGGTTGGCGTAGTTCGTCAGCAGTGACTTGTCGAGCTTCTGGAACGCCCCGGCCTTGATCTGCTTGCCGAGAAAATGGTTGGACGGCACCACCACATCGTAGCCGGTACGCCCGGCGAGCAACTTGCCTTCCAGGGTTTCGTTGGAGTCAAACACGTCATACACGGGCTTGATGCCACTGACCTTTTCGAAGTTGGCCAGGGTGTCGGGGCCGATGTAGTCCGACCAGTTATAAATATGCACCGTCGGTGCGGCCTGCACGCTGGCAGCCAGCGTGATACCTGCACCCACCAGCATGGCTTTGCGAAATAAAGAAATTGGCAAGTGGAGGTCCTCTTAAATAGTTGGGCCTTAGAGTTGTTGCCCGGCAACAAAACCGGCGCGCAACTTACCCTCGATAAACCGATCCGGCAAAACTTTCTTTGATCTAATTTGTGGGAGGGGGGAAATTGCCCCCTCCCACAACTAACAGGACTTACTTGCCCGACTTGATCTTGGTCCAGCTGCGTGTCATTTCCCGCTGGGTTGCAGCCGGCAGGTCAGCAATCGCGTAGAGCTTGGCCTGCACGTCCGCCGACGGGTAGATGCCCGGGTCGCTGGTGATGTCTTTGTCCACCAATGCGGTGGCCTTCTCGTTACCGTTCGGGAAGCGCACGCTGTTGGTGATCGACGCCATGACTTCGGGCTTGAGCAGGTAGTTCATGAAGGTGTAAGCCGCTTCGACGTTTTCGGCATCCTTGGGGATGGCAACCATGTCGAAGAAGCTGCCAGCGCCTTCTTTCGGAATGTCGTACGCCACTTTCACTTTGCCACCGGCTTCAGCCGCACGGGACTTGGCCTGCTGAATGTCACCCGAGTAACCCACGGCTACGCAGATATTGCCGTTGGCAAGGTCGGAGATGTACTTGGACGAGTGGAAATAGCCGATCGAAGGACGGATCTTCAAGAACAGGTCTTCGGCCTGCTTGAGATCGGCTTTCTTCTGGCTGTCGGTCGGCAGGCCCAGGTAATGCAGCGCAATCGGCAGCATTTCGGTTGGCGAGTCGAGGAAGCTCACGCCGCAGCTTTTCAGCTTGGCGATATTTTCCGGCTTCATCAGCACATCCAATGAATCGATCTTGTCTACGCCCAGCGCAGCCTTGACCTTCTCCGGGTTGTAGCCAATGCCGATCGAGCCCCACATGTACGGGAACGCGTGCTTGTTGTCCGGGTCGCTGACCGACACGGCCTTAAGCAGGGATTTGTTCAGGTTGCTGTAGTTAGGCAGCTTGGACGTGTCCAGTTCCTGGTACACACCGGCCTTGATCTGCTTGGCCAGGAAGTTGTTGGACGGCACGACAATGTCGTAGCCGGACTTGCCTGCCAGCAACTTGGCCTCCAGGGTCTCGTTGCTGTCGAAAACGTCATACACCACCTTGATGCCCGATTCTTTTTCAAAGTTGGCAATGGTGTCCGGTGCAATATAGTCGGACCAGTTATAGACGTGCAGCACTTTACTGTCTGCCTGGGCCGCGCCCGCCATTGCGCCCATCAGCGACAAGGCGAGGAGGGTCTTGCCAGCGTTTTTCAAACCTAATGCCTTCATTGGGTGATGCTCCGATTTTTTCTTTTTTGGGCCACAAGCTTTATATGTTTTACGGCCCAGCCAAAGGGCAACAAAACAGGGCGACAGTCTGGCAAGTTCCGAGGCCGGCTTTCAACCAAAGCCTCACATATAACTGCCCGGTGCGCAGCGCCCGAACGCCGCTGCGCACTGAGCCTAGCACTTAGCCCTGCAATGCCGCCAAGGTCAGGTCCAGGCACTGGCGAGCCTTGCTGACCAGCTCGTCAATTTCAGCCTTGCTGATCACCAATGGCGGCGAAATGATCATGGTGTCGCCCACGGCACGCATGATCAGGCCATTCTCGAAGCAGAAGGTTCGGCAGATCATGCCGACGCCCTTGCCTTCATAACGCTTGCGCGTGGCCTTGTCCTGGACCAGCTCAATCGCACCGAGCATGCCCACGCCGCGCACTTCGCCCACCAGTGGGTGATCTGCCAGTTCCCGCAGACGTTTCTGCAAATACGGTGCCGTTTCATCCTGAACACGGTTAACGATTTTTTCGTCGCGCATGATGCGGATGTTTTCCAGGGCCACCGCCGCCGCTACCGGGTGACCGGAATAGGTGAATCCGTGGTTGAAATCGCCGCCCTCATTCAGCACCTCGACCACTTCATCACGCACGATCAGGCCACCCATGGGGATGTAGCCCGAGGTCAGGCCCTTGGCGATGGTCATCATGTGTGGCTTGAGGTCGTAGAAATCGCTACCAAACCACTCACCGGTACGGCCAAAACCGCAGATCACTTCGTCGGCAACAAACAGGATGTCGTACTTGGCGAGGATTTCCTTGATGCGCGGCCAGTAGGTGGCTGGCGGCACGATCACGCCACCGGCGCCCTGGATCGGCTCGGCAATAAAGGCACCGACGTTGTCCACGCCCAGTTCCAGGATCTTCTCTTCCAACTGGTTGGCCGCCCACACACCGAACTCATCGGGGCTCATGTCGCCGCCTTCGCCAAACCAATATGGCTGGGCGATATGGGTGATGCCCGGAATCGGCAAGTCGCCCTGTTCATGCATATAGGTCATGCCGCCCAGGCTGGCGCCAGCCACGGTGGAGCCGTGGTAGCCATTCTTGCGGGCAATGATGGTTTTCTTGTTCGGCTGGCCCTTGATCGCCCAATAGTGGCGGACCATGCGCAACATGGTGTCGTTGCCTTCGGAGCCGGAGCCGGTGAAGAACACATGGTTCATGCCAGCCGGTGCGATGTCGGAAATCGCCTTGGCCAGTTCCAGCACCGGCGGGTGTGCGGTCTGGAAGAACAGGTTGTAGTACGGCAGCTCTTTCATCTGCTTGGCGGCGGCATCGGCCAGTTCATCGCGACCGTAACCGATCGCCACGCACCATAGGCCGGCCATGCCGTCGAGGATCTTGTTGCCTTCGCTGTCCCACAGGTAAACGCCGTGGGCTTTGGTGATGATCCGTGGGCCTTTCTCTTTCAATTGCTTGAAGTCGCTGAACGGCGCCAAGTGGTGATCATTGCTCAAGGCTTGCCATTCACGGGTTTGCGGGTTGTTGCTGGACATACCAATCTCCTAGACTTTTCAGGTGAAGGCGCGCCAATTCCTACGACGCGCCCGGCGCATCAGACGGCGAAGAGCAGGAATTCCCGCTCCCACGAACTGATCACACGCTTGAAGTTTTCATGCTCGGCCCGCTTGACCGCGACGTAGCCTGTGATGAATTTTTGCCCCAGGTATTTCTCGATGGTCTTGCTGTTTTCCATACGCTCCAGGGCGTCTTCGATGGTCAACGGCAGGCGCAGGTTGCGGCGTTCGTAACCACGGCCGACTACTGGAGCGCTCGGGTTGTGGCCTTCGACCATGCCGATGTAGCCGCACAACAGGCTGGCGGCAATCGCCAGGTAAGGGTTGGCATCGGCGCCCGGCAGGCGGTTCTCCACGCGGCGGTTCTGCGGGCCGGCATCCGGTACGCGCAGGCCGACGGTGCGGTTTTCTTCGCCCCACTCCACGTTTACCGGCGCCGAGGTATCGGGCAGGAAGCGGCGGAAGGAGTTCACGTTGGGGGCAAACAACGGCAGCAACTCGGGGATGAATTTCTGCAGGCCGCCAATGTGGTTGAGGAACAACTGGCTCATGGTCCCGTCTTCATTGGAGAAAACGTTCTTGCCGGTAGCGATGTCGATGATGCTCTGGTGCAGGTGCATCGCGCTGCCGGGCTCGCCGGTCATCGGCTTGGCCATGAAGGTAGCGGCCACATCGTGCTTGAGCGCGGCTTCACGCATGGTGCGCTTGAACACCAGGATCTGGTCGGCCAGGGACAAGGCATCGCCATGACGGAAGTTGATTTCCATCTGCGCCGTGCCGTCCTCGTGGATCAGGGTGTCGAGGTCCAGCTCCTGCAGTTCGCACCAGTCGTAGACGTCTTCGAACAATGGGTCGAATTCGTTGGCGGCTTCTATAGAGAAGGACTGGCGACCGGTTTCCGGGCGGCCGGAACGGCCAATCGGCGGCTGCAGTGGGAAGTCCGGGTCTTCGCAGCGCTTGGTCAGGTAGAACTCCATCTCCGGCGCCACGATGGGCTGCCAGCCACGATCGGAGTAGAGCTTGAGGACTTTCTTGAGTACGTTGCGCGGCGACAGCTCGATCGGGTTGCCTTGCTTGTCGTAGGTGTCGTGGATCACCTGGGCGGTCGGCTCGATAGCCCACGGCACCAGGAACACCGCGTTCTGGTCGGGGCGGCAGATCATGTCGATATCGGCCGGGTCGAGCAATTCGTAATAGATGTCGTCTTCGACATAGTCGCCGGTCACGGTCTGCAACAGAACGCTCTCGGGCAGGCGCATGCCTTTTTCCGCGATGAACTTGTTGGTCGGCGAGATCTTGCCCCGGGTGATGCCGGTGAGGTCGCCAATCATGCATTCGACTTCTGTGATCTTGTGGTCTTTCAACCAATCGGTGAGCTGGTCGAGGTTGTTACTCATAAATGCCTCTGGGCTGGGTTTCCTGGCATCCATTAAAAGGCCAGGCGTTGGTTGACGCAGCATCCGCGTCGTTTTTACATTCAGGGTAGGAGCTTACCTGCCATTTGCTGCAGCGTTGCATTCCTCACGCCAAACTTGTGCAGAATCATGAGCAACCCCGCAGGCGCAAGCCATTGAGAGGCAAACTCGAGGGCAGTGAAGAAGCAAAGAAGAGGTCGGCCCGGGCGTCAAGAATATTGACCGGGGCGCAGGGGTTCACGCAGGACACATGAACGGGTGAAAAAGCCCGACTGGAGCAGGCCAAGACGCCAAGTGGCGGCAGGAAAAACATGAAGCACCCCGGTATTATTGCTGTTATGGGTTTGAATCGAGCTTAGCCTTGTTCATTTTTTTACACAACACCCCCGTAAAAAATCCTACACGCCCCGCTCAAGCCTGCTAGTCCCAAGCACGTTAAACCCGGAAAACCGCCCCAAAACCCCGCAAAAAAGCCCTCACGGCGCTTTTTTAGGGCAAAAAAGCCCTCGCTTGACTTCGGCATGCCGTTCGGGTTGACTGAAACCAGAAAAGATCAATGATTGATATTTTTAACAACAAAGGTGTTGCATCATGTCGGTACCCCCGCGTGCCGTTCAGCTTAACGAAGCGAACGCGTTCCTTAAGGATCATCCTGAGGTTCTGTACGTAGACCTTCTAATTGCGGATATGAATGGTGTGGTGCGCGGTAAGCGCATCGAACGCACCAGCCTCCACAAGGTTTACGAGAAGGGCATTAACCTGCCTGCCTCTTTATTTGCCCTGGATATCAACGGCTCGACGGTGGAAAGCACCGGCCTGGGCCTGGACATCGGTGATGCTGACCGAATCTGTTATCCAATCCCCGATACCCTGTGCAATGAGCCCTGGCAAAAACGCCCTACCGCGCAATTGCTGATGACCATGCACGAACTTGAAGGTGAACCTTTCTTCGCCGATCCGCGCGAAGTGCTCCGCCAAGTTGTAAGCAAGTTTGACGACCTCGGCCTGACCATCTGCGCCGCCTTCGAGCTTGAGTTCTACCTGATCGACCAGGAGAACGTGAACGGCCGCCCACAACCGCCCCGCTCGCCTATTTCCGGCAAACGCCCGCACTCGACACAGGTCTACCTGATCGACGACCTCGACGAATACGTCGACTGCCTTCAGGACATCCTGGAAGGTGCGAAGGAGCAAGGCATTCCGGCCGACGCCATCGTCAAGGAAAGCGCTCCAGCGCAGTTCGAAGTGAACCTGCATCACGTCGCCGACCCGATCAAGGCCTGCGACTACGCGGTACTGCTCAAGCGCCTGATCAAGAACATCGCCTACGACCATGAGATGGACACCACCTTCATGGCCAAGCCTTACCCAGGCCAGGCAGGCAACGGTCTACACGTGCATATCTCCATTCTGGACAAGGACGGCAAGAACATCTTTGCCAGCGAGGATCCCGAGCAGAACGCCGCATTGCGTCACGCAATCGGCGGTGTGCTGGAGACCCTACCCGCCCAAATGGCGTTCCTGTGCCCCAACGTCAACTCCTACCGTCGTTTCGGCGCACAGTTCTACGTGCCCAATTCGCCGTGCTGGGGCCTGGATAACCGCACCGTGGCGATTCGCGTACCCACTGGCTCGTCCGATGCCGTACGTATCGAACACCGTGTGGCCGGCGCCGATGCCAACCCTTACCTGCTGATGGCTTCGGTCCTGGCGGGCGTGCACCACGGCCTGACCAACAAGATCGAGCCAGGCGCACCGGTGGAAGGCAACAGCTACGAGCAGAACGAGCAAAGCCTGCCGAACAACCTGCGCGATGCCCTGCGTGAGTTGGACGACAGCGAGGTGATGGCCAAGTACATCGATCCCAAGTACATCGATATCTTCGTCGCCTGTAAGGAAAGTGAGCTGGAAGAGTTTGAACACTCCATCTCCGACCTTGAGTACAACTGGTACCTGCATACCGTGTAAGTGGTTGCGGCATTGAAGAAGCGCCACAGGCTTAGGGTCTGTGGCGCTTTTTTATGGGCTTATTCCGGGAGACCGAATTGGCCTCATCGGGAGCAAGTCGAATCGTCGCACCGCCCCTCCCACATTTAGATCTGCGAATACATTCAAAATGTGGGAGGGGGATTGCTCCCGATGGCGGTCTGGAAGACAACACACCTCCCTGCTCATACAATGCCCGCTGCCTTGTAGGAGACTTCCATGCCCACCCGCCCCGCCACGCCTCGCAAACCCCGCGCCCGCAGCCAGGCGCGGATCGACGCGATCCTCGACGCCGCCCGCACCTTGCTGGCCACCGAAGGCGTGGCGAGTTTGTCGATCTACAGCGTGGCCGACCGGGCGCAGATTCCACCGTCGTCGGTGTATCACTTCTTCGCCAGTGTGCCGGCGTTGCTGGAGGCGTTGACCGCCCAGGTACACGCCGCCTTCCGCGCCGCCATCCAGGCGCCCATCGAACATGACTCACTCAAGCACTGGCGCGACCTGTCCTGCATCGTTGAACAGCGCATGCTCAACGTTTACGACCAGGACGCGGCTGCACGTCAGTTGATCCTGGCACAGCACGGGTTGACTGAGGTGACCCAGGCCGATCGTCAGCATGATCTGGAGTTGGGGGCCTTGATGCTGGAGGTGTTCAACCGCCACTTCGAAGTGCCGAGCTTGCCCAAGGATGTGGATGTATTTGCCCTGGCATTGGAGCTGAGCGACCGCGTGTATGCGCGTTCAGTGCATCAGCATGGGCTGATTACGCCGCGTATGGCGCAAGAAGGGATGCGCGTGTTTGATGCCTATGTGGGGCTTTATTTGCCGGCGTATCTGCCCAAGCGGTGAGCCTTGTGTTGGCTGGGCCGGCCCTGTCGGGGGCAAGCCCCCTCCCACATTTTGACCTTATTGTTCCTGAATAAACGCGGTCCAGTGTGGGAGGGGGCTTGCTCCCGATAGCGGTCTCAAGCAATCACAACTTGGCAATCGACACCTCAGTGGATTTCACAAAGGCAATCACTTCACTGCCAATCACCAGCTCCAGCTCTTTGACCGAACGCGTAGTGATCACCGAAGTAACGATGCCGGACGCAGTCTGTACGTCGATTTCCGACAGCACGTCACCGACCACGATTTCCTTGATGGTGCCTTTGAACTGGTTACGCACGTTGATGGCTTTAATAGTCATGATGTTTTTCCTGTGTGGGTTATTGAGCCCAACGCAATTGCGTCGGCAGCGGTGAAACAGGTTCGGGTTCCGGCGGTGAGCCGGGCAGCGACAGCACGCGGTTGAGCACCTCGGCCTCCAACGCGGCCAGGCGGTGTGAACCACGGGCCCGTGGGCGCGGCAGGTCGACGTTCAGGTCGAGGCCGATTTCGCCGTCTTCAATCAGAATCACACGGTCGGCAATCGCCACGGCTTCGCTGACATCGTGGGTCACCAGCAACACAGTGAAACCGTGCTTGCGCCAGAGGTTCTCGATCAGTTGCTGCATCTCGATGCGGGTCAGGGCGTCCAGCGCCCCCAGCGGCTCGTCAAGCAGCAGCAGGCGCGGCTGGTGGATCAACGCACGGGCCAATGCCACGCGCTGCTTCTGGCCACCGGACAAGGCAGCCGGCCATTCATTGGCGCGCTCGGCCAGGCCCACCGCTTCGAGGGCCTCCAGCGCCCTGGGGCGCCAGTTGCCCGTAAGGCCAAGGCCGACGTTGTCGATGATCTTTTTCCACGGCAGCAAACGCGCTTCCTGGAACATCAATCGTGTGTCTTCAATCGCCTCGTGCAGCGGCGCGGAGCCGGCCAGCAGCTCGCCGCCACTGGCCTTGTCCAGCCCCGCCAGCAGGCGCAACAAGGTACTCTTGCCGCAGCCGCTGCGACCGACCACGGCCACGAATTGACCGGCCGGAATATGCAGGTCGATGTCCTTGAGCACTTCGCGAGTGCCGAAGGATTTGCGTAATTTGCGCACCGCCAGGGGGATGCCCTTGAGCAGGCGCGGGGGTTGTTGAGCTGTCATGCCGCACCTCCTTTGACTTGATACGCCGGGTGCCAGCGCAGCCATACCCGTTCCAGGCCACGCGCCGCCAGGTCGGCGAGTTTGCCGAGGATGGCGTACATGACGATGGCCAGCACCACCACGTCGGTTTGCAGGAATTCACGGGCATTCATCGCCAGGTAGCCGATACCGGAGCTGGCCGAAATGGTTTCCGCCACGATCAGCGTCAGCCACATAAAGCCCAGGGCAAAACGCACGCCAACCAGGATCGACGGCAGCGCGCCCGGCAGGATCACTTGCCAGAACAAGCTGACCCCGGACAAGCCGTAGCTGCGCGACATTTCCACCAGCGCCGGGTCGACGTTGCGGATGCCGTGGTAGGTGTTCAGGTAGATCGGGAACAATGTGCCCAGGGCCACCAGGAAAATCTTCGCGGTTTCGTCAATGCCGAACCACAGGATCACCAGCGGGATCAGCGCCAGGTGCGGCACGTTACGAATCATCTGCACAGAGCTGTCCAGCAAGCGCTCGCCCCACTTCGACAACCCGGTGATAAAGCCCAGGGCCAAACCAATGCTGCCGCCGATCACAAAGCCCAGGCCAGCACGCCAGCCACTGATGGCCAGGTGCGTCCAGATTTCGCCACTGACCACCAGGTTGACCCCGGCTTCGATCACCGCACTGGGCGCCGGCAAAATGCGCGTCGACAACCACCCCGCCGACACTGACAACTGCCACACCGCCAACAACAAGATCGGCAGCACCCAGGGCGCCACGCGATGGCTGAATTTTTCAAAGTCCATGGCGGCGCCTCAACTCTGTGACGCAGCTTTGGGAAGGATATCGTTGGCGACCATCTCGCCGAAGGGGCTGACGTAGCCAGCGCTTTTCGGCAACTCGGGACGTTCGATATCCAAATGCGGGAACAACAGCTCGGCGACCCGATAAGACTCTTCCAGGTGCGGATAACCGGAGAAGATAAAGGTATCGATGCCCAGGTCCGCGTATTCCTTGACCCGCGCCGCAACCGTTGGGCCATCGCCGACCAGCGCAGTCCCGGCACCGCCCCGCACCAGGCCGACGCCGGCCCACAGGTTGGGGCTGACTTCCAGGTTGTCACGGCTGCCGCCATGCAAGGCCGCCATGCGTTGCTGGCCGACCGAGTCGAAGCGCGCCAGGGATGCCTGGGCCCGGGCGATGGTGTCGTCGTCCAGATGGGAGATGAGTTTGTCGGCGGCTTTCCAGGCCTCTTCGTTGGTTTCGCGCACAATCACATGCAGGCGAATGCCGAAGCGCAGGGTACGTCCGAGTTTTTCGGCCTTGGCGCGAACCTGGGCGATTTTTTCCGCGACCGCCGCCGGGGGCTCGCCCCAGGTCAGGACCATTTCCACCTGTTCGGCTGCCAGGTCCTGAGCGGCTTCGGAAGAACCACCGAAGTACAGCGGCGGGCGCGGTTGCTGGACCGGCGGGTAAAGCAGCTTGGCGCCTTTTACGCTGATGTGCTCGCCGTCGTAGTCCACGGTTTCGCCTTCCAGCACTCGGCGCCAGATGCGGGTGAATTCCACCGAGGCCTGGTAGCGCTCTTCGTGGCTGAGGAACAAGCCGTCGCCGGCCAGCTCTTCGGGGTCACCACCGGTGACCAGGTTGAACAACGCACGGCCTCCGGACAGACGGTCGAGAGTCGCGGCCTGACGTGCAGCCACCGTCGGGGAAATGATCCCGGGGCGCAGCGCGACGAGGAATTTCAAGCGCTGGGTCACTGGAATCAGCGAGGCCGCCACCAGCCACGAGTCTTCACAGGAGCGACCGGTGGGGATCAACACCCCACCGAAACCCAAGCGGTCAGCGGCCTGGGCCACTTGCTGCAGGTAACCGTGGTCGACGGCGCGAGCGCCTTCGGCGGTGCCAAGGTAATGGCCGTCGCCATGGGTAGGCAGGAACCAGAAAATATTGAGGCTCATGGAGTTGTCTCCTGAAGAAGTCGAATTACGGCGCTTTGGCAACCGCGGCGGGTGGCGTCCAGATCACGTCCTTGATACTCAAGGGCTTGGGGATCAATTTGAGTTGGTAGAAGGTGTCGGCGATTTTTTGCTGTGCGGCGACTACTTCGGGCGTCAGGAACAGCGCGCCGTAACCCTGGCGTTTCACCGAGGTCAGGGTGATGTCGGCCGGCAGGCCCAGCAGTGGCGCGACTTGTTCGGTGACCTGCCCAGGGTTGGCCTTGGACCACTCGCCCACTGCGCGCACTTCTTCCACCAATGCCTTGATCACTTCAGGGTGTTGCTCGGCATAGGGTTTGGTGGCCAGGTAGAACTGATGGTTGTCGGCGATGCCGGTGCCGTCACGCAGGGTGCGGGCCTGCAGTTGATTTTCGGCGGCAGCCTGGTAGGGATCCCAGATCACCCAGGCGTCTACGCTGCCGCGCTCGAATGCGGCACGGGCATCGGCGGGCGGCAGGAAGACCGTCTTCACGTCGGTGTAGTTGAGGCCGGCATCTGCCAGGGCACGCACCAGCAGGTAGTGCACGTTGGAGCCTTTGTTGAGCACGACCTTTTTGCCTTTGAGCTCGGCCACCGATTTGATCGGCGAGTCCTTGGGCACCAAGATGGCTTCGCTGGTGGGCGCTGGCGGTTCGTAGGCGACATAGAGCAGATCAGCGCCGGCAGCCTGGGCAAAGACCGGCGGGGTTTCGCCAGTGACGCCGAAATCAATGGAACCGACGTTCAGGCCTTCCAGCAACTGCGGGCCACCGGGGAACTCGGTCCACTGCACCTGCACGCCCTGGGCGGCGAGGCGTTTTTCCAGGGAGCCCTTGGCCTTGAGCAGCACCAGGGTGCCGTACTTCTGATAACCGATCCGCAGCGTCTCAGCGGCTTGGGCTTGAACAATGGCGCCGAAGGACACAGCCGCAGCAAACAGTGCGACCAGACCACGACGCAAGATGACAGTGCGCATGGCGCTCTCTCCACAGTTGCGATTAGGGTTTTGGCTGCACCTGCTTGGCCGTTGACGGCTGAGTAAGGTGAGTATTTCTCGATATTGAGTGAGGCTCAGATGCTCCAGCGAGCGCTCAACAAACGTTCATTCAATACATCGGGGTCCAGTGGTTTCGGGCGTCGGGCCATGGCGCTGTAGAGCTGCTCCAGGGCCTCGTGCAGACGCTGCTCGAGCACTGGCACCAGTTGCGCCTGGACGCTGCCTTCGCCATAGGCGATCTGGCTGTCCTCGGCAAAAATACCGTGGAGCAATTCCTGGGCTTTGAGGGCCGACAACACCGGCTTCAAGGCGTAGTCCACCGCCAGCATGTGGGCGATGCTGCCCCCGGTGGCTATCGGCAACACCACCTTATGCGCCAGGGCGCGTTCAGGCAGCAGGTCCAACACGGTTTTCAGCGCGCCGGAGAACGACGCCTTGTACACCGGCGTGGCGATCACCAGGCCGTCGGCATTGGCCACCTGTTGCAGCAGGTCGATGACCTTGGGGCTGTCGAAGCGAGCATGCAGTAAGTCCTCTGCCGGGAAGTCCCGTATCTGGTAACTCACCACCTCCACGCCCTGGCGTTGCAGCCATTGACGGGTTTTATCCAGCAGCACCCCGGAGCGGGAACGCTGGCTGGGACTACCTCCAAGTGTTACGACCAGCATGTAGGGAATTCCTTAAGCAAGTGTCAGCGGTTCGCGGTGTGGCGATGGCGCCAAGATGGAACAGACCTTAGCAGCAGATTTATATATCTATAAATCTTATTTATTCATTTGTTTATTCCATAAAAACATATGCGTTTTATTATTCGCCAGGCGAAAAAAAAGGCCGTTAAAACGGCCTGAAAACCCCTGCTATGTAAGTACCAGTTGTAGGAGCGAGCTTGCTCGCGAAAAACTCATAGGCGCCGCGCTCATCTAGAACTACGCGTTACCGTTAACGTTTTTCGCGAGCAAGCTCGCTCCTACAGAGGGCTTGTGCGTAACGCCTTAACGGTTGGGTTGTGGGGTGAGGCGCAGGTACGGCTTCACGGCGCGGTAGCCCTTCGGAAAGCGTTTCTTGATCTCTTCCTCATCCTTGAGCGACGGCACGATCACCACTTCATCGCCATCCTGCCAGTTGGCCGGGGTGGCGACCTTGTGGTTGTCGGTCAGTTGCAGTGAGTCGATCACCCGCAGGATTTCATGGAAGTTACGCCCGGTGCTGGCCGGATAGGTGATGGTCAGGCGGATCTTCTTGTTCGGGTCGATCACGAACAAGGAGCGCACAGTGAGCGTGTCACTGGCGTTCGGATGGATCAGGTCGTAGAGGTCCGAGACCTTGCGATCGGCATCGGCCAGGATCGGGAAGTTGACGATGGTGTCCTGGGTTTCGTTGATGTCTTCGATCCACTTGTGGTGCGAGTCCACCGGGTCTACCGACAGGGCGATGGCCTTGACGCCACGTTTGGCAAATTCGTCCTTGAGCTTGGCAGTGAAGCCCAACTCGGTCGTGCACACCGGGGTGAAGTCCGCCGGATGGGAAAACAGCACACCCCAGCTGTCTCCGAGCCATTCGTGGAAACGAATCTTGCCGGCGCTGGAATCCTGTTCGAAGTCGGGGGCGATGTCGCCCAGTCTTAGGCTCATGGTGTGGCTCCTGATGGATGCTTATGGAGCCCACTGTGCATGGATCTGGGATTTTTTAAAAAGAATAAATATCGATTTATCTAGACGATAAAGGAATATTAAAAATGTGTTCATTGGACTTGGGTACAGGCGAGGATCAACATTGTTTTCAAGGTTCGAGAAGGCCTTGAGACGCTGTAAAAGAGGGTTCAGGAAGGGCTTGCGGGGGTTGAGCCCGACTTGGACAAGCAAGACACCTTGCCCGGCATTGCGCCGGGCAAGGTTTTACAGGCTTACAACAGCGGGATCGAGTAGCTGACGATCAGGCGGTTTTCGTCCTGGTTACGTGCGTTGGCGATATCGCTGCGCCACATAGCGTTTTTCCACGCCACGCCAACGTTCTTCAGCGGACCTTCCGGTACGACGTAGGCAACAGTGATGTCACGTTCCCACTCGGACTGGCCGGTGAACTCGGCACGGTTGCTGGCAACGGTGTCGATATGGTCGCCCTTGAGGTACACGACGCCGGCGGTCAGGCCAGGTACGCCGACCTTGGCGAAGTCGTAGGAGTAGCGAGCTTGCCAGGTGCGCTCGCCAGCACGGGCGAATTTCTGGATCTGCATGTCGGTAGTGATGTAGGCCGACGAGCCGTCACCCTGGTTCAACCAAGGGAAGTCGCTGCTGCCGTTGCTGACCTGGTAACCGCCACCGAAGGTGTGACCGGCAACCGAGTACAGGAACAGACCGCTGTACAGGTTGTTATCCACCTTGCCACGACCGTTGTTGACGCCACCGTAGTTACCTGTGGAAAAGTAGGCAGACTGGTTGCCATTGTTACCGTCGTCGGAGCTGTTGAAGTAACGCAGGTCGGACTTCAGCACGCCAGGGCCGATAGCCCAGTTGTGGGTCAGGCCCAGGAAGTGTTGCTTATAGAAATCTTCCAGGTTGCCGTAGTAGTACTGGGCGGTCAGGTCCTTGGTGATCTTGTAGTCACCACCGGCGTAGTAGAACTTGTTGCTCGAACGCCAGTTCGCACCACGGCTGTTGGCGCCGGAGATGGACAGGCTTTCGTTGTTGCTGGAGTTACGGCCCTTGGCTTTTTCGATCTGGCCGGCGACCAGGGTCAGGTCCTTGATGTCGCTGGAGGTGATCTGGCCACCCTGGAAGGTCTGCGGCAGCATACGACCATCGTTGGTGACGATGACCGGCAGCTTAGGCTGCAAGGTACCCAGCTTCAGTTCGGTCTGGGAGATCTTGGCTTTGGCAGTCAGACCCAGGCTCGAGTAGTTATCAACGGCTTCGCCATTGGACTTGCTCGGGAAGATGGTGCCGCCGTAGGAGCTGGCAGTTGCGCCGTTGGTACCGCCGCCGGAGTCCAGGCGAACACCCAGCAGGCCGATAGCGTCAAGACCGAAGCCAACGGTGCCTTGGGTATAACCGGAGATAAAGCGCAGATCGAAGCCTTGGCCCCATTCTTCGTTCTTGCTCGGGTTGGCGGTGCCTTCACGGTTATCGGTGTTGATGTAGAAGTTACGCAGGCCCAGTGTGGCCTTGCTGTCTTCGATAAAGCCGGCAGCGCCTGCTTGCTGGGCAACTGCGCCCAGGGCTACAGCCAGTGCCAAGGTGGACTTATTCATGTACCGCTCCTCTCATTTCTAATTTTTGTATTTCTTTGGTCCTGGGTCTGACGCCCTGGATCCACAGATGCGCGATTAGCGCCAGATAGTGACTGCCAAGTCAATCGTAACCTTGTGTGTCTACTACCTTGGTCTAATCGCAGTTGATTTGGTCCCTGCAGGGTAATGAGTTTTTCATACACCCAAAAAGAATTATTTCATTCTTTTTCATACGATCCAGGAATAAGGCTTTCCATGCAGCAGACGGGTCAGGATAGACTCTCGGCTCCATAAGCTAATTCCTAAAGGGTATTTACCAGTGCTTTTTTAGATCGATTAGTGTGACCGTACGGTTGCACACGTCACTCACGATCAAAAAGGCGACGCCATCATGGCCAAACGCACATCCTCCCGTCAATTTGTTACAGTTTTTGTATCGCTAATACTTTCTTTTAGTGTCAGTGCCGCCGATTTAACCGTCGGTTATCAAACCGGCATCGACCCCAGCAAAGTCCCCCAGGCCGACGGCCTTTATGAAAAAAACATTGGCGAGAAAATCGCCTGGCGCCGGTTCAACAGCGGGCCGGAGGTGGTCACGGCCATTGCCTCGGGTGATGTACAAATCGGCAACCTCGGCTCCAGCCCCCTCGCCGCAGCCGCTTCGCGCAATCTACCCATCGTCGCGTTTATCGTATCGGCACAGATCAACACTTCTGAAGCCTTGGTAGTGCGTAATGGAAGTGGCATCGACAAACCCGAAGACCTGATCGGCAAAACCATCGCCACACCATTCGTCTCAACCTCCCACTACAGCCTGCTCGGCGCCCTGAGGCATTGGGGGCTGGACACTAAGCAAGTCAAAGTGGTGAACCTGCAACCGGCCGAGATCGCCGCCGCCTGGAAGCGCGGCGATATCGACGGCGCATTCGTGTGGTCACCGGCCCTGGGCGAAATCCGCAAGACCGGCAAGACCCTGACCGATGCGGCGCAGGTGGGCCAATGGGGCGCACCGACGTTTGAAGTGTGGGTCGCGCGCAAGGATTTCGCCGAAAAACATCCTGAGGTAGTGGCCAAGTTTGCCAAGGTCACCCTCGATTCATTCGCCGACTATGCCGCCCATAAAGAAAGCTGGACGGTGGATTCGGAACCGGTGCAGAAGATCGCCAAATTGACAGGCTCCAACGCCGTGGATATTCCAGAGTTGCTGGCGGGCACGACGTTTCCCGATGCGCAGGCACAACAGACCGACGCCCTGCTCAAGGGCGGCACGGCGAAGGCGATTGGGGAGACGGCGAAGTTCTTGAAGGAGCAAGGCAAGGTGGAGACAGTGTTGCCGGATTATTCGGCCTATGTGACCGACAAGTTCATCACAGAATAAACGCGGTCCAATGTGGGAGGGGCGGTGCGACGATTCGACTTGCTCCCGATTGCGGTCTGTCAGTGACTTATCTGTTAACTGACCCACAGCTATCGGGAGCAAGTCGAATCGTCGCACCGCCCCTCCCACATTTACAACGCTTTCTCGAAGATCTTGGAGTTGCGCTGATAGTTGTAAAGAGAAGCCCGCGCCGACGGCAGGCGGTCCACGCTGCTCGGCACGAACCCGCGCTCTCGGAACCAGTGGGCCGTACGAGTAGTGAGCACGAACAACGTCTTCAACCCCTGGGCCCGGGCCCGGGTCTCAATGCGCTCCAGCAATTCATCGCCGCGCCCACCGTGGCGATATTCAGGGTTAACTGCCAGGCAAGCCAACTCCCCCGCATCTGAATCCGCAATCTGGTAGAGCGCTGCGCAGGCGATGATCATGCCTTCGCGCTCGACCACGCTGAACTGTTCGATCTCACGCTCCAGCACTTCCCGCGAGCGGCGCACCAGGATGCCCTGCTCCTCCAACGGGCTGATCAGGTCGAGCAAGCCGCCGACGTCTTCAATCGCCGCTTCGCGTACCAGCTCGAATTGTTCCTGGGCCACCAGCGTACCGCCGCCGTCCCGGGTGAACAGTTCGGTAAGCAAGGCGCCGTCTTCGGCATAGCTGACGATATGGCTGCGCCCCACTCCACCCCGGCAGGCTTGCGCAGCGGCATCAAGCAGCTCGGCTTGATAGTTGCTGCCCAGGCGTTGCAGGTGCGCTGGCACTTGCTGTGGGCGCAGCTCACGCACCAGGCGACCGTTTTCATCGATCAGGCCCAGGTCGGCACCAAACAACAGCAGCTTGTCGGCGCCCAAATCGATGGCGGCGCGGGTGGCGACGTCTTCGCAGGCCAGGTTGAAGATCTCACCGGTGGGCGAATAACCTAATGGCGACAGCAGCACGATGGAACGCTCGTCCAGCAGGCGATTGATGCCCTTGCGGTCGACCCGACGTACTTCGCCAGTGTGATGGTAGTCGACGCCCTCAAGCACACCAATCGGCCGCGCGGTCACCAGGTTGCCGCTGGCCACCCGCAGGCGCGAGCCCTGCATCGGCGACGAGGCCATATCCATGGACAAGCGCGCTTCAATGGCGATACGCAAATGGCCTACTGCATCGATCACGCACTCCAGCGTCGACGCATCGGTGATGCGCAAGCCTTCGTGGTAAGCCGGGGTCAGGCCGCGGGCCTGCAGGCGGGTTTCAATCTGTGGGCGCGAACCGTGCACCAACACCAGCCGCACACCCAGGCTGTGGAGCAGCACCAGGTCGTGGACGATATTGCCGAAGTTGGGGTGGTCCACACCATCGCCAGGCAGCATGACCACAAAGGTGCAGTCGCGATGGGCGTTGATGTAGGGCGAAGCGTGGCGAAGCCAATTGACGTATTCGGGCATGGAACCTGGGCCTGTAATAAAAAGCAGCCGAAAAATGGATGAGTCGCAAAAACGCACAGCGGGCTGATGGTTATCGTCGGAACAGGCTTGGCGACACGCTCGCTCTCCTTATGTACGAATGGGCAAAGGTTAATTTATGCAGGTTTCAGGCAGTAATGTTCGACCAGTTCCCGCAATAGACGCACTGTAGGCGTCAAGCGTGACATTTCGAGGTACTCGCCCGGCTGGTGGGCACAGGCGATGTCGCCGGGGCCAAGCACCAGGGTTTCACAACCAAGGCGCTGAAGATAAGGCGCTTCGGTGCCGAACGCTACTGCTTCGGCACGATGACCGGTCAAACGTTCCGCCACCCGCACCAACTCGGCGTCCTCAGGCTGCTCGAAAGGCGGCACTTCGGGAAACAACGGCGCGTAATCGATCTTGACCTTGTGGCGCTCGGCCAGGGGTTCGAGCTTCTGCCGGATCGCCGCACGCAGCACCTCGGGGTCCATGCCCGGCAAAGGGCGCAGGTCGAATTCGAGGGAACACTGGCCGCAAATGCGGTTGGGATTGTCGCCGCCGTGGATGCAGCCGAAGTTCATGGTCGGTTGCGGCACGCTGAATTGCGCATTGCGGTACTCGCGCTGCCAGGCCAGGCGCAGGCCGCGCAATTCGCCAACGGCATCGTGCATCGCTTCGAGGGCGCTGTGGCCCAGGCTTGGGTCCGACGAGTGGCCGCTGCGGCCGAGGATGTCGATGCGTTCCATCATCACGCCCTTGTGCAGGCGGATCGGCTTGAGGCCCGTCGGCTCGCCAATCACCGCCGCCCGCCCCAGAGGCCGCCCCGCCTCGGCCAGGGCGCGTGCACCGGACATGGAGCTTTCCTCGTCACAGGTGGCGAGGATCAGCAGCGGCTGCTTGAACGGCTGGTCCAGCAACGGCAACACCGCTTCAATGGCCAGGGCAAAAAAACCCTTCATGTCGCAACTGCCCAGCCCTACCCAACGGCCATCGACTTCCGTCAGCTTGAGCGGATCGGTCTTCCACAGCGCCTCATCATAAGGAACCGTATCGCTATGGCCCGCCAGCACTAAGCCACCGGGGCCACTGCCGAAACTGGCGAGCAGGTTGAATTTGCCAGGGCTGACTTGCTGGATGTCGATAGCAAAGCCCAAGTCGCCCAGCCACGCGGCGAGCAGATCGATCACCGGGCGGTTGGTCTGGTCGAGCGACGCTTGGGTGCAGCTCACCGACGGCGCGGCGATCAAGGCGGCGAACTGCTCTTTCATGGACGGTAACGGCATGCGCGGTCTCCCAACTTCCCGGATGAACCTCACTATAGAGGCATCTGCACGACACAATAAACCGTTGCGCCACGTTGCCTGGCTCAGTCCTGTACACTGCACGACCTTGGCAGCCACATTTTTCCCCGGCTGCGCTCCCGATCCTGGATTTTCCGGCCATGCAGAAAGAAACCGAAATCAAGCTCCGCGTCAGCCGCGAAACCCTCGCCGCGCTGCGTGAGCACCCGCTACTGAAAAAACGCAACAAAAGTGGCTGGGAACGCCGTGAGTTGATGAACCAGTACTTCGACACCCCCGAGCGCGACCTGGCCCAGGCCAAGGTTGCCCTGCGCCTGCGCAAGGACGGTGACGACATCATCCAGACCCTCAAGACCCGTGGCCAAAGCGTCGCCGGCTTGTCGGAACGCAACGAGTACAACTGGGACCTGCCCAAAGCCAAGCTCGACGTGAAGAAACTCGACGGCGAATGCTGGCCCGAGCAACTCGCTGAGCTGGACAAAAAGACCCTCAAGCCGATCTTCACCACCGACTTCGTCCGCGAACGCGCCGAAATCGCCTGGGGCCGCGGCAAGGCCAAGGTGGTGATCGAAGCCGCCCTGGACCTGGGCCATGTGGTGGTCGGCAAGCAGAAGGAAGAAATTTGCGAGCTGGAACTGGAACTGCGCGAAGGCGAACCCGCTGCCCTGCTGGAACTGGCCGCCGAACTGGCCGCGACCCTGGCGCTGATGCCCTGTGACATCAGCAAGGCCGAGCGTGGCTATCGCCTGTACGATGCCAGCAGCTACTCCCTGAGCCTGCCTGCGCCGCAGATCCACGCCGAAATGCCGCTGGACGATGCTTTCGCCGCAATCATGTGGCACCTGCTGGGCAGCAGCCAGCGCCTGGCCGAGCAATACCGTTTCAACGGCCACTGGCGCCTGCTGCAGGACTGGGTCGAAAACCTCGGCGAACTGCGCGCCCTGATCGGCAGCCTCGGCCAGGCCGCTCCGCGTCAGTCCACCAGCGAGCTGCGCAGCGCCCTGGATGCACTGCTGGAAGACTGGCGCCCGCTGGTTCAGGCCGGTGATGACGATGAAGACATTCGCAAAGCCGCGCCGGAGCAGTTCGTCGAAGAACTGACCGACGTGCGCTGGGGCCTGTTCTCACTGAACACCTCGCGCTGGCTGCTGGCCCGCACCTGGACCGCCGAGCGTAACGTGCGCGGTAACCGCCAGGGCGCTGCGCAAATCACCAACTGGCTGCCACGCCTGCTGGCCGATGACGCCGTCGCCCTGCAACTGCCACGCTACCAGCAACAGCCGGAAGACCTGGCCGAGCAACTGCCGCGCATCGAACGCATCCAGGCCTGGCTGCACCATGCGCGTCATGTGGTGGACATTCCAGAACTGGACCGCTTGTACGGCGAGCTGAACAAGCTCGCGCACCTGGCTAACCAGCCGATTACCGATGAGTCGCTGGATGCGCGTATGCATCAGGCGATTGCGGTGTATCAGAATCGGGCCTGGAAGACCCTCCTGCGTCTGTAACGCTATCTACCCTGTAGGAGCGAGCTTGCTCGCGAAGATCGTTAACGATAACGCGCAAAGCCTGGCACCCACGTTGCTCTTGAGTTTTTCGCGAGCAAGCTCGCTCCTACATTAAGGCCCCTCCCTGTCAGCGCAATACTGGCAGGCTGGTAGTGGACTTGATCTCCGACAAAGCCACAATCGAATTGACCTCCTGGATCCCCGGCACCATCGACAACTTGTCAAAGAAAAACCGTTCGTACGCCTCGATGTCCGACGCGACGATACGCAGCAGAAAATCCACCGCTCCCATCAGCACATAACACTCCAGAACCTCCGGAAACCCACGGATCGCCTCGGTGAACTCGGTGAAGTTGGAGCGGCCGTGGGCATTGAGTTTGACCTCGGCGAAAATCTGCGTGTTAAGCCCGATTTTCTTGCGGTCCAGCAAGGTGACCTGGCCGCGGATCACCCCCTCTTCCTTGAGCCGCTGAATGCGCCGCCAACAGGGAGACTGCGACAGGCCGACCTGCTCGGCGATCTGAGCGCTGGAGAGCGAGGCATCCTCTTGCAGCAGGGCCAGGATGCGGCGGTCATAGACGTCCAACTCGCTGTGCATTGAAATACCTGCAAATAAGCTTATTTTGAATTGTTCGATTTGATTAATCGCAAAAGAAGCTCATCTTAGATAAGAATTCTCCCGAGGCGAATGTAAAAATTTCTCCAGTCGAATCTGGAGAGTCAGCATGCATGCCGTTGAAACCAACCACCCTGCCACCCGTGTCGATGCCTGGGCCGTCAACAGCGCCCATTGCCAGGCGCACTATCACATCGTCGCAGAAGCAGAACCGGACGTGCTGTGCCGGGTGCTGAACTATTTCGCGCTGCAGTTCCTGACCCCTGCCCAGGTCAGTGTGAGCCGGGCAGCCGACCTGCTGAACATCGATATCGTGATGGACGGCCTGAGCTGGCACCGCGCCCAAGTGATCGGTGAAAAGATTCGAAACCTGATCAGCGTATGCGACCTCAAGCTTTGGTCGGCTGATGTCGAGCGGCCTCAAGCGCTGGCGGCAAGTGCTGGGTAATTGCCTGCAAAACACCCAGGGAGGAGGAATTCCAGAGGCTGGCTAGCCTTGGATTTACATCCCAAGCCTCCCAGGAAAAACCTGCATGTCCGTCGCCTCCCACGATCACCCCTTGGAACTGCATCAATTATTGCCGGCATTGATCGATCAAGGGCTGATCACAGCGCAGGCGGCGCAAAACGTTTCGGCAGTGCCCTGCAGCCTGCATCCCCTGGAACGCATCGCGGCCGAAGGCCCTTGCCTGGAGAGCCTGACCCAATGGCTGGCTGGGCATGTGGGCCAGCCTTACCTGCGCATCGACCCGTTGCAGATCGACGTAGCAACGGTGGTGCCCCTGATGTCCCATGCCTTCGCCCAACGCCACGGCATTCTTGCAGTGGCCGTGGATGCTCAGAGCGTCACGGTCGCCAGCGCACAGCCCCATGTCAGCGCCTGGGAAGCCGGGCTCGCCCAGGTGCTCAAGCGTTCGATCAAGCGCGTAGTTGCCAACCCCCGGGATATCCAGCGCTGTATCAACGAGTTTTACCGCCTGGCCAAGTCGGTCAGTGGCGCCGATCAAAAGATGGCGACGCCTGGCAACGTCGAATTGCTTAGCCTCGGCGCCAGCGACAAGGAGCCGGATGCCAATGACGCACATATCATCAACATCGTCGACTGGCTGTTGCAGTACGCCTTTGCCCAACGGGCCAGCGATATCCACATCGAGCCCTGCCGCGATCAGGGCCGGGTGCGCTTTCGCATCGATGGGCTGTTGCACGACGTCTATCAATTTCCGCCCCAGGTCACCAAGGCGGTGGTCAGCCGTTTGAAAAGCCTCGGGCGAATGAATGTGGCCGAGAAACGCAAGCCCCAGGATGGACGCGTCAAGACCAGGAACCCGGCGGGCGTCGAGGTGGAGCTGCGCCTGTCGACCCTGCCGACGGCGTTTGGCGAAAAGCTGGTGATGCGGATTTTTGACCCCCAGGTATTGCTCAAGGACTTCGACCAGTTGGGCTTGTCGAACGCTGACCAGCAGCGCTGGCACGCCATGACCCGGCAAGCCAATGGCATCATCCTGGTCACGGGCCCGACCGGCTCGGGCAAGACCAGCACCCTCTACACCACCCTCAAGCAACTGGCGACCCGGGAAGTCAACCTGTGCACCGTGGAGGACCCGATTGAAATGGTCGAGCCGGCCTTCAACCAGATGCAGGTGCAGCACAACATCGACCTGACCTTCGCCAGCGGCATCCGCGCCCTGCTGCGCCAGGACCCGGACATCATCATGATCGGCGAAATCCGCGACCAGGAAACCGCAGAGATGGCGATCCAGGCAGCGTTGACCGGACATTTGGTGCTCTCGACCCTGCATACCAACGACGCGCCCAGCGCCATCAGCCGACTACAGGAACTGGGCGTTGCTCATTATTTGATCAAGGCTACGCTGATAGGCGTTATGGCGCAGCGCCTGGTGCGGGTGTTGTGCACCCACTGCAAGCGCCCGGCAGCGCTGGAAGATGTTGGCGGCTTCGAGGCGGTTGGCTGTGCGGAATGTCGTGACAGCGGTTATCGGGGCCGAGCCGGGCTCTACGAAATCATGCTCATGGACCCGGCGCTCAAGAGTTTGGTCACTCCCGGCGCGGACATACAGGCACTGCGCTGCGGGGCATTGGCGCAGGGCATGAGCAGCCTGCGCATGGCCGGCATCGATAAAGTGAAGGCCGGCCTGACCACGATGACGGAGGTATTACGGGTCACGCCTGGGGATTCAGAAACAAATCCTTTGTTTGTTGGGCCGTGAAACCGTCTTTATCCGTGACCAGACCGTTACAATCGGCCTAATGTCGTTCACTGACACCTTCAGATAGGGAATCGTTATGCAGATCGGAACCGTACTGCTTCTTTTCGTGGGATTGGCCATCGCCATCCTGTTCATGGGTTTCAAAGTGGTGCCCCAAGGCTACCAGTGGACCGTCGAACGTTTCGGTCGCTACACCAACACCCTCAAGCCCGGCCTGAACATCATCATCCCGGTCATGGACCGCATCGGTCGCAAGATCAACGTGATGGAGAGCGTGCTGGATATCCCGCCCCAGGAAGTCATCACGGCCGACAACGCCACCGTGCAGATCGATGCCGTGTGCTTCTTCCAAGTAGTCAACACCGCCCAGGCCGCCTACGAGGTCAACAACCTCGAACATGCCATCCGCAACCTGCTGCAAACCAATATCCGTACCGTACTTGGCTCCATGGAGCTGGATGCCATGCTGAGCCAGCGCGACGGTATCAACGAAAAACTGCTGCGTACTGTGGATGAAGCCACCGCGCCGTGGGGCATCAAGATCACCCGTATCGAGATCAAGGACATCAGCCCACCCGCCGACCTGATGGCCGCCATGTCCGGCCAGATGAAAGCCGAGCGAATCAAGCGTGCACAGATCCTTGAAGCCGAGGGCCTGCGTGCGTCGGCAATCCTGACCGCCGAAGGCAAGAAGCAGGCGCAGATCCTCGAAGCCGAAGGTAGCCGTCAGGCCGCGTTCCTGGAGTCCGAAGCGCGTGAGCGTCAGGCCGAAGCCGAAGCTCGGGCGACACAAGTGGTGTCCGAAGCCATCGCATCGGGCAATGTGCAGGCGGTCAACTACTTCGTCGCGCAAAAATACATCGATGCCTTGGGCAAGCTGGCATCGGCCAACAACAGCAAGGTCATCCTGATGCCGCTGGAAGCCAGCCAAGTGATTGGCGCCGTGGGCGGTATCGGCGAAATCGTCAAGGCGACTTTCGGCAACCAGAAAGGCTGAGGCCAACACCATGTGGGACTTTTTGCTGCATTTGTCGTTCTGGGATTGGTTGGCGCTGGGCACCGTGCTGTTGATTCTCGAGGTGTTCGGTGCCGGAGGCTACCTGCTGTGGATGGGTATCGCCGCGGCTGCTGTGGGGGTGATCAAGTTCCTGGTTCCGCCGCTCGGGCTGGAGTGGCAACTGCTGCTGTTCGCCATGCTGTCGATCCTGACGGCCGTGTATTGGTGGAAGCGCCAACGCAGCAGCGCCAAGGTCAGCGATCAACCGGGGTTGAACGAGCGTGGCTCCGAATTGATCGGGCGCACCTTCATGGTGCATCAGGCGATTGTGGATGGCCGGGGCAAGATTAAAGTCGGCGATGGCGTGTGGATGGTCACCGGTGCCGATGCCCCAGCAGGCGCTCAAGTACGCGTGGTTGGCCAGGATGGGGTGATTTTAAAGGTTGAAACTGTTTAGTCAGTGATGGAACTGGATCGGCTTAACTACAATCAAAACGTACAGATAACCCACCGGAGTCACCCATCATGCGTCTTAAATATGCTGTCGCCACCCTCGCTGTGCTTTCCCTTCCTGTCGGCTCAGCCATGGCCGATAGCTTCTGGCGTAATGTCATCTCGTCGGGCGCCACCACCGGCTCGACTTACCTGACCTTCAAGGACCACAAGCTGGTCGTTGCCGCCCAGGATGATGCAGGCAGCTTCGTTGCCAGCGACGGCGGCATTCGCGGCCCGTACCTGGAAGCGGCCATGCAGAAAGTCCGCGCCGATAACCCTGGCCTCAAGGCCACTGACATGGAGCTGGCCAACGCCATCCTCGCGAAGAATGCCGTAGCCGAGTAACCATGCCCGATAAAAAATGCCGCTTTTACAAGCGGCATTTTTTTGCCTGCACGCTGACGAATCGTTCACGAGCGACAGGCTATATTCAGTCTCGCCGTGCAACCATGCGTTACTGACTCGCCTATTAGTACCTGTCGCCTACCTGAAACGGATGCCCTCTTCGACATGAGCCAACTGCCCTTCCTGCCGTTTTCCAAACCTACCATTGATGAAGCCACCATCTCGGCGGTGGGCGATGTCCTGCGTTCTGGCTGGATCACCAGCGGGCCGAAGGTGCAGGCGTTCGAAACGCAATTGTCGGATTACTTTGGCGGGCGCCCGGTGCGCACCTTCAACTCGGGCACCTGCACTATGGAGATCGCCTTGCGCATCGCCGGCATCGGCCCTGGGGATGAAGTCATCACGACACCGATTTCCTGGGTGGCCACTGCCAACGTCATCCTCGAAGTCGGCGCTACTCCAGTGTTCGCCGATATCGACCCGATCACCCGCAACATTGACCTGGCCCAGGTTGAGGCGGCAATCACACCACGTACCAAAGCGATCATCCCGGTCTACCTGGCGGGCTTGCCCCTGGACATGCCGATGCTTTACGCGCTGGCCAATAAGTACAACCTGCGTATCGTCGAAGACGCCGCGCAAGCCTTGGGCTCCAGCTGGGACGGGGAACGCATCGGTGCAACCGGCGACTTCGTGTCGTTCAGCTTTCAGGCGAACAAGAACATCACCTCATCCGAGGGTGGCTGCCTGGTGTTGAACAACGCCGAGGAGGCCCGCCTGGCAGAGAAGTATCGCCTGCAGGGCGTGACCCGCAGCGGTTTCGACGGCTTGGATGTGGATGTGTTGGGCGGCAAGTTCAATATGACCGACATTGCCGCAGCCATTGGCCTGGGGCAGTTTGCGCATATCGAGAAGATCACCGCCCACCGCCAGAACCTGGCGCGCCATTACTTCAAGTGCTTTGGCAGTGATTTTGAGGAAAAGTACGGCGCGCAACTACCGCCGCTGGACTTCGAAAACAGCAACTGGCACCTGTTCCAACTGGTGCTGCCGGAGCGTCACGATGGCCTGCAGGCACGTGCGACGTTCATGGAGCAGATGCAGGCCCAGGGCGTCGGCATTGGCTATCACTACCCGCCCATTCACCTGCTGAGCCTGTATCGGGCGCAGGGTTTCAAGGAAGGCATGTTCCCGGTGGCAGAGCGTGTCGGGCGTTTGATCGTGTCGTTGCCGATGTTTACGGCGATGACGGAGGCGGATGTGGAGCGGGCTGTGGCGGCGGTTAAAGCAGTGTTGAAAGCCGGCTGAGCACTTATTAAATGTGGGAGGGGGCTTGCTCCCGATTGCGGTGTGTCAGCTACAAGTGAGCTGACTGGCACACTGCTATCGGGGGCAAGCCCCCTCCCACATGGGTCTTGCTTTTACTCGCCGATAGCGGCTGCGTAGCCGGCAGCGCCAAGCAGCTTGTCCAGCTCGGCCGGGTTGCTTGGCTTGAGCTTGAAGATCCAGGCGTTGTAAGGGTCAGAGTTCAGCAGCTCAGGGCTGCCACTCAGGTCTTCGTTGACAGCAATGACTTCGCCGGCAATCGGCGAGTAGATATCCGAAGCCGCCTTGACCGACTCAACCACACCCGCCTGATCTTCAGCCGCAAACACCTTGCCCACTTCAGTCAGCTCAACAAACACCACATCACCCAAGGCTTCCTGTGCATGGTCGGAGATCCCGACGGTCACGGTGCCGTCGGCTTCCAGGCGGGCCCATTCGTGACTTTCGGCAAAACGCAGGTCGGCAGGGATATTGCTCATAGTCTGTGTCCTCAAGAAGAAATGTCAGCGGCCTTCGGCCTGCCGGAAAATAGTTAGATCAAGGTTTTGCCATGGCGCACGAAGGTCGGCTTGACCACTCGCACCGGGTACCATTTGCCGCGGATTTCCACTTCGGCCCGGTCGGCAGTCGCCGTCGGTACACGCGCCAGGGCAATGGATTTGCTTAGCGTAGGCGAGAAACTACCACTGGTGATCTCTCCTTCGCCAACATTGGCGATACGAACCACCTGATGAGCCCGTAAAACCCCGCGCTCCTCGAGCACCAGCCCCACCAGTTTGAACTGCACACCGGCGGCTTTTTCTGCTTCCAGGGCGGCGCGGCCAATGAAGTTGCGCCCAACAGGCTCCCAGGCGATGCTCCAGGCCATGTTGGCCGCCAGGGGCGAAACAGCCTGATGAATGTCCTGGCCGTACAGGTTCATGCCGGCCTCCAGGCGCAAGGTATCGCGGGCGCCGAGGCCGATAGGGGAAATGCCGGCACCCACCAGATCGTTGAAAAACCCCGGGGCCTGGTCGGCGGGCAGGACAATTTCCAGGCCATCTTCACCGGTATAGCCGGTGCGGGCAATGAACCAGTCACCGTCGGCCTGGCCTTCGAACGGCTTGAGCTGATGAATCAGGGTGCCACGGGACTGGGTCACCAGTTCAGCGATTTTCTGCCGGGCGTGGGGCCCCTGGATGGCGAGCATGGCCAACTCGGGCCGCTCATGCAGTTGCGCTTGATAACTGCCCAATTGCCCTTGCATCCAGGCCATGTCCTGATCGCGGGTGGCGGCGTTGACCACCAGTCGGTAACCGCTTTCGGTGCGGTAGACGATCATGTCGTCCACTACCCCGCCCTGCTCGTTGAGCATGGCGCTGTACAACGCACGGCCACAGCCGTGCAATCGATCGACATCATTGGCCAGCAAGTGCTGGAGCCATTCCTTGGCCTGAAGGCCGCTGACATCGATTACGGTCATATGAGATACATCGAAAACCCCGCAGTCGCGTCGCACCTGATGGTGCTCTTCAACTTGCGAGCCGTAATGCAAAGGCATATCCCAACCGCCAAAATCGACCATTTTCGCGCCGAGGGCGAGATGCAGGTCATACAGAGGCGTACGCTGTCCCATGGGTTTCTCCTTCCGGGCTTGGCGAAGGTGCGCAGAGCTGCCACCTGCGCCGAACACCCTGAATTACAAGGCCCACAGGCACATACAGCAGGTCGACCCGAAAGACGGAGCGCACCGAATGCCGCGCATTGTAGCCTCAAGCTGTAGGACTGGCACCTAACCGATTTGTCGGGCAGAGCGGCGAATCAGCCCGATGACCGGCAACAACCCGACCAGCACCAGGGTCAGCGCCGGCAAAGAGGCCCGCGCCCATTCGCCTTCACTGGTCATTTCAAAGATCCGCACCGCCAGGGTGTCCCAGCCGAACGGGCGCATCAGCAGGGTTGCAGGCATTTCCTTGAGCACGTCGACGAACACCAGCAGCGCCGCGCTCAAGGTGCCCGGCAACAACAACGGCAGATACACTTTGCAAAACAGTCGTGGGCCGCTCACTCCAAGGCTGCGTGCAGCTTCGGGCAGCGACGGACGGATTCGCGCCAGGCTGTTTTCCAGCGGCCCGTAGGCTACGGCCAGGAATCGCACCAGGTACGCCAACACCAGTGCAGACAGGCTGCCCAACAGCAAGGGCTTGCCCGCACCTCCCAGCCAGCCGGACAGCGGCACCACCAGCTCACGGTCCAGATAGCTGAACGCCAGCATGATCGACACCGCCAGCACCGAGCCCGGCAAGGCATAGCCGACATTGGCCAGGCTGATGCCGGAGCGAATCGCCCGGGTCGGCGCCAGGCGGTTGGCAAAGGCCAGTACCAACGCCACGCTGACGGTGATCAGCGCCGCGATACCGCCCAGGTAGAGGGTGTGGACGATCAGGCCGGTATAGCGCTCATCCAGGTCGAAGCGCCCGCGCTGCCAGAACCAGGCCACCAGTTGCAGCATCGGGATCACAAATGCGCAGGCGAAGACCAGGCCGCACCAGGCGCTGGCCGCAGCCGCCTTGAGCCCGCGCAGGTGGTACAACGCCTTGCCTCGTGGTCGCTCATTGCTCGGTCGGCTCGCCCCACGCGCGCGCCGTTCGCCATACAGCACCAGCATCACCACCAGCAGCAACAGGCTGGCCAGCTGCGCGGCACTGGAAAGGCTGAAAAAACCATACCAGGTCTTGTAGATGGCGGTGGTGAAGGTGTCGAAGTTGAATACCGAGACGGCGCCGAAATCCGCCAGGGTCTCCATCAAGGCCAAGGCCACGCCAGCACCAATCGCCGGGCGCGCCATCGGCAAGGCCACGCGCCAGAACGCTTGCCAGGGCGACTGCCCCAGCACCCGCGCCGCTTCCATCAAGCCCTTGCCCTGGGCCAGGAACGCCGTGCGCGCCAGCAGGTAGACGTAAGGGTAGAACACCAGCACCAGCACGATGATCACGCCACTGGTGGAGCGCACTCGCGGCAAACGCAGCCCGGCACCGAACCATTCGCGCAGCAAAGTCTGCACGGGCCCTGCGAAATCCAGCAGGCCGACGAACACAAAGGCCAGCACATAAGCCGGGATCGCAAAGGGCAGCATCAGCGCCCAATCGAGCCAGCGTCGCCCGGGGAATTCGCAGAGGCTGGTCAACCAGGCCAGGCTGACACCCAACAGTGTCACACCAAGACCGACGCCGAGTACCAGGGTCAAGGTGTTGCCCAGCAATCGAGGCATCTGAGTATCCCAGAGATGGGACCAGATCTGGTGGTCGATGCTTTGCCAGGACAGCAGCAGCACGCTCAGCGGCAGCAGCACCAGGGCGGCGACGGAAAAGACCGGCAGGTACCAACGGCGTTGGGCGGGGTGGGCCAAGGAAAAGCTCTCTATGAACAGACTATTCAAAGACAAACACAAAACAATGTGGGAGGGGGCTTGCTCCCGATAGCGGAGTGCCAGTCACTGATGATTAGACTGACACTCCGCCATCGGGAGCAAGCCCCCTCCCACATTTAGATCTGTGGCAATTTACACATTCAGTTCCAGCCGGCGCGATCCATCAGGCGAATGGCCTCGGCCTGACGCTTGCCCGCCACTTCCACCGGCAAGGTATCGGCCACGAACTTGCCCCAGCTCGCCACTTCCGCCGATGGCGGCACCGCCGGGTTGGCGGGGAACTCCTGGTTCACGTCGGCAAAGATTTTCTGCGCCTCAGGCGTAGTCATCCACTCCACCAGTGCCTTGGCCGCTTCCGGGTGCGGCGCGTGCCTGGTCAGGCCGATGCCCGAAAGGTTCACATGCACGCCACGGTCGCCCTGGTTCGGCCAGAACAGTTTCACTGCCAGGTCCGGCTTCTGCTTGTGCAGGCGACCGTAGTAGTAGGTGTTGACGATACCCACGTCGCACTGCCCGGCGTTTATGGCTTCCAGCACGGCAATGTCATCGGAGAACACGTCGGTGGACAGGTTGTTGACCCAGCCCTTGACGATCTCTTCGGTCCTGGCCGCGCCATGGGTTTCGATCAAGGTCGCGGTCAGCGACTGGTTATAGACCTTTTTCGCCGTACGCAGGCACAGGCGGCCTTCCCACTGCTTGTCGGCCAGGGCTTCGTAGGTGGTCAGTTCGCCCGGTTTTACCCGGTCGGTGGAATAGGCGATCGTGCGTGCACGCAAGCTCAAGCCGGTCCAGGCGTGGGCCGATGAGCGATATTGCAGCGGGATATTCTTGTCGATCACAGCGGAAGTGAACGGTTGCAGGATGCCCATTTGCTCGGCCTGCCAGAGGTTGCCGGCGTCGACGGTGAGCAGCAGATCGGCAGTAGCGTTCTCGCCTTCGGCCTTGATGCGCTGCATCAGTGGCGCTTCCTTGTCGGTGATGAACTTGACCTGCACGCCGGTCTTCTTGGTGTAGGCATCGAAAACCGGCTTGATCAGTTCGTCGATACGCGAGGAGTAGACCACCACTTCGTCGGCCGCCTGCACGGTAGTGCTGCCGATCAGGATGAGTGCCAGGGCAGTCAGGAGGCGCTTGGGTGCCAACATGGGTGCGGTCTCTCTCATTTGCAAATTGAGGGCAAATGATAAGGACTCACATTTGGTAACGCTCGGCGGAGGCGTTACCAGATGTTGCACAGCCCGAATATGCGCGAGGATTGAGTGCCTCATCGGGGGCAAGCCCCCTCCCAAAGGGGACTGTATTTCAATTCAGGGTTTAGCGAGTTCTGGTAGATCGCCAGTCAAACCTAGCGCCTGGCGCACAAACACTGCCTTGGCTTCGGGCATCTGGTCGACGATTTTCAAGCCGGTATTACGCAACCAGCGCAACGGCAGTTGATCAGCCTGGAACAGGCGTTCAAAGCCTTCCATCGCCGCCATCAACGCCAGGTTGTGCGGCATGCGCCGCCGCTCGTAACGGCTCAGCACCTTCACGTCCGCCAGGCGCTCGCCGCGCTCGGTGGCCGCCAGCAATACTTCGGCCAGCACCGCCGCGTCGAGGAAGCCCAGGTTCACGCCCTGCCCTGCCAACGGGTGGATCACATGGGCCGCGTCGCCGATCAACGCCAGGCCCTCGGCCACATAGCGTTTGGCATGGCGCTGGCGCAACGGCACGCAAACTCGTGGGTCGGCGCTGATCACAGTGCCCAGGCGCCCTTCGAAGGCACGCTCGAGTTCCCGGCAGAAGCGTTCATCATCCAGAGCCATCAGGCGCTCGGATTCAGCCGGCGTGGTCGACCAGACAATCGAGCACCAGTCTTCCTGCCCATCCCGTACCAGCGGCAGGAACGCCAGCGGGCCGGTATCGGTAAAGCGTTGCCAGGCCGTGCGCTGGTGCGGCTGGCTGCTGCGCACGCTGGTGACGATCGCGTTATGCAGGTAATCCCACTCGCGGGTCGGGGTGCCGGTCAGGCGGCGTACTGCGGAGTTGGCGCCATCGGCGGCCACCACCAGCGGCGCACGCAATTTGCGCCCGTCAGCCAGGGTCAGCAGCCAGTCATCGCCGGAGCGGCGCATCTGCTCAAGGCGCGCATGGGCCAGCAGGCCGAGGTCGCAGTCGTGCAGGCGCTCCAGCAAGGCATCCTGCACTACGCGGTTTTCGACGATATGCCCGAGCACCTCGGCATGCACGCTGGCCGCCGAGAAGTGGATCTGCCCGGTGCCGCTGCCATCCCACACCTGCATCTCGCCGTAAGGGCTGGCGCGACGCTCGACGATGCCGTCCCACACGCCCAGGCGTTCGAGGATGCGCTGGCTGGCAGCCGACAACGCGCTCACCCGCGGTTCAAACGCCGCATCTGGCTCGAACGGTTTGACACTTAAGGGGCTGCCGTCGAGCAGCAGCACCTGCAAGCCACTGCCCTGCAACGCCAGCGCCAGCGCGCTTCCGACCATTCCGGCCCCGACAATCAGCACATCTGCGTGCATGTCCATGCTTTAAGCCTTGTCTCGTGTGCGGCACAGGCCGCCGATAAAGTAGTGGGCCGGTTCAGACATCGGCGCGCGTGCCCAGGCCCATGGCCTGGCGGGCGAACCAGCGTTTGGCCGGCGGCAACAGGTCCAGGCCCAGCAGGCCCAGGTTGCGACCCAGCGCCATCAACGGCTGGCCGCTGCCAAACAGGCGCGTGACCTGGTCGGAGAAACCCACGGTGAGTTGCTGGTCCAGACGCTGGCGCTCGCGATAGCCTTGCAGGGTCGCCAGGTCGCCCGGCACGGCCGGCCCGGCCAGCAACGCCTCGGCCAAGGCATTGGCATCGCGCAGGGACAGGTTGAAGCCCTGCCCGGCAATCGGGTGCAGGCTGTGCGCCGCATTGCCAAGCACCGCCAGGTGCGAGCGCACTTGCTCTTCGGCTTCCACCAGGGTCAGCGGGTACAGGTGACGGGCACCCACCTGCTTGAGGGTGCCCAGGCGATACCCGAACACACCCTGCAATTCGCTCAGGAAGCTTCGCTCGTCAAGGCTGGCCAGGCGCTGGGCGTCCATGCCGATGCGGGTCCAGACCAGCGCGCAACGGTTGTCCGGCAGCGGCAGCAAGGCCATCGGCCCTTCATCGGTAAAGCGCTCGAACGCTTCGCCATTGTGGGCTTCGCTCGGAGTGATGTTGGCGATCAGTGCGCTCTGGTTGTAGGGCCGAGTCTTCACGCCAATGCCCAGTTGCTCACGCAAACCGGAGCGGCCGCCATCGGCCAGTACCGCCAGGTCGCACTCCAGCACGGTTTCATCGTTGAGGGTCAGGCGATAGCCATCGGGCAGTGGTTCCATGCGTGTGACTTCCGCCGGGCAGCGCCAGCTCACCACGTCCTTGTCCAGGCCTTGCCACAGGCATTGGCCGAGCCAGGCGTTTTCCACTACATAGCCCAGGGCCGGCACGCCCTCTTCCATGGCGGACAAACGTGCCGTGGAGAAACGCCCACGGTCCGACACATGGATTTGCTTGATCGGCTCGGCACGCTGGGAGATGGCCTGCCACAAGCCCAGGCGCTGGTAAATCTGGCGGGCGCCAAACGACAGCGCCGAAGAGCGCGCATCGTAGCTCGGCTGGTAGCTGTCACCCGGCGCAAAGGGCTCGATCAACACGATCTTCCAACCCCGCGTCTTGGCCCCGGCCTGCAACGCCAGGGCGAGGCTGGCGCCCACCAGGCCGCCGCCGATGATTGCCAGGTTGACCCGGCTCATCGGGCAGCCGCCATGAGCGCTTCGATCTCGGCAACGGTTTTGGGCACGCCGCCAGTCAGGATTTCACAGCCTTGCTTGGTCACTATCACGTCGTCCTCGATGCGTACGCCAATGCCACGCCATTTCTTTGCCACGTTCTGGTTATCCGGGGAAATATAGATGCCCGGCTCCACGGTCAAGGCCATGCCGACTTCCAGCACCCGCCATTCACCGCCGACCTTGTACTCGCCCACATCATGCACATCCATGCCCAGCCAGTGGCCGGCGCGGTGCATGTAGAAAGCGCGGTAGGCCTCGCTGGCGATCAGCTCGTCAACGTCACCTTGCAGCAGCCCCAGCTTCACCAGCCCGGCGGTGATGACCTGCACGGTCGCCTCGTGGGCCTGGTTCCAATGTTTGTTCGGCGCGATCTGCTTGAAGGCGGCTTCCTGGGAGGCCAGCACAATCTCGTAGATCGCCTTTTGCTCAGGCGAAAACTTGCCGTTGACCGGCCAGGTGCGGGTGATGTCGCTGGCGTAGCAGTCGATCTCACAACCGGCGTCGATCAGCACCAGGTCGCCGTCCTTGAGCAGCGCGTCATTCTGCTGGTAATGCAGGATGCAACTGTTGCGCCCGGCGGCGACGATGGAGCCATAGGCCGGCATTTTCGCGCCGCCCTTGCGGAATTCGTAATCCAGCTCGGCTTCCAGGCTGAACTCATGCAGCCCGGCACGGCTGGCCTGCATTGCCCTCACGTGGGCAGCACAGGAAATTCGCGCCGCCTCGCGCATCACCTTCACTTCTGCCGCCGATTTATACAGGCGCATATCGTGGAGCAGATGATCCAGGGCAACGAATTCGTTCGGTGGCTGGGCGCCCAGGTGCGCCTTGGAACGGATCACGTTGATCCACTCCATCACATGCCGGTCGAATTCGGCGTTGCTGCCCATGGCCGAATATACCCGGTCGCGGCCTTCGATCAGGCCGGGCAGGATGTCGTCGATATCGGTGATAGGGAATGCGTCGTCGGCGCCAAAGTCACGGATCGCGCCTTCAGTGCCGGCGCGCAGGCCATCCCATAGCTCGCGTTCAGCGTTGCGCTCACGGCAGAACAACACGTATTCGCCGTGCTGGCGACCGGGCATCAGCACGATCACCGCCTCGGGCTCCGGAAAGCCGCTCAGGTACTGGAAGTCGCTGTCCTGGCGGTACACGTGCTCGACATCGCGGTTGCGGATGGCCACGGCGGCAGCCGGCAGGATCGCGATGCTGTTGGGTTCCATCTGCGCCATGAGCGCCTTGCGGCGACGGGTGTATTCCGCTTTGGGGATATGAATCATGGGCAGATGGGCTTCCTTTCTTAGTGCAACGACGGCTTGGCCGCGACCGGTTCAGCGGACTTTCGGGTCTCGGTGAACAGCAGCAACGGCGCGACGCGCAGGTATTCCATGACTTCCATGTAGTCGCCTTCGCCGTCTTCGGATTCTTCCAGGGCATCTTGCACCTGGGAGATGGCTGCCAGGTCCTGCAGCACTTCCTTGGCGTCGGTGCTCAGCTCCAGGCCGCCGGCGTTAACGCCGAAACCGTGGAGGAAACCCTGGCACCACTGGCCCAGGGCGGCAGCGCGCTCGGTGAGCGGCGCGTCATCGGTCGGCAGCAGCAGGACCACGGTGACGTCGTCACCGGTCAGCTCGCCCTTGACCATCTCTTGCAGGCCAATCAACGCGTTGCGCACGTTTTCGTTGGGTTCGGTTTCCAGCAGCTCGGCTACATCAGCCAGCCAGTTGTCGGCATCAAAGCCCACACCGGTGCAACTGCGGCCCAACAGCACGCCGTGCAGTTCGGCAGGCGAGCATGGGTGACCGCTGGTGCTCAGCAGTTTGGAAAAAGCGTCGTACGGGGAATTCTGAATGGGCATGGTGAGCTAGGCGCCAGACGGCGCAATGTCTAGAATGGAGCGCTGTATCCTAGCACCGGCAGACGCACCAAGACTATCGAGGGCGTCAGATCGTTTATCCTGCAGTTGCCATTCATCAGACAAATCCAGTGGAACCCAATGGAAGACACCGACCTGCAAGCGCTGATGGCCAGACTCGAACTGCTAATTGATCGGGTCGAGCAACTAAAGAGTCAAAACGGACTCCTATTAGCTCAGGAAAAGACCTGGCGCGAGGAACGCGCTCACCTCATTGAAAAAAACGAAATCGCCCGGCGTAAGGTCGAATCGATGATTTCGCGCCTGAAGGCCTTGGAGCAAGACTCATGAGTTCAAGCAATAGCGTAACCGTGCAGATCCTCGACAAAGAATATTCGATCATCTGCCCCCAGGAAGAACGCAGCAACCTGGTGAGTGCTGCCCGCTATCTGGACGGCAAGATGCGTGAAATCCGCAGCAGCGGCAAAGTCATCGGCGCCGACCGCATCGCCGTGATGGCCGCGCTGAATATTACCCACGACCTGTTGCATAAGCAGGAACGCCCTGACGTACAGGCCAGCGGCTCGACCCGCGAGCAGGTACGTGACCTGCTGGAGCGCGTGGATCTGGTGCTTTCTACCGATTCAGACACACCCAAGGGCTGATTGCCGAGTCTGTTTAAGGTATACTCGCGTCACTCCCTGGCGTGTTTGCCAGTCGGCGATGTCCCTGAGCCGATTCGCACTACCCTGGAAGTTGCACGTTGGGCTGGTGTGCATGTCCGCTAGACGGAAAGCCTTAAAGCCTACTGCTTCTTCCACCTTGAACTTTCGGGTTCAAGGGCTAAGTCGACAGCGGCTCTGTCGGGGAGCCTGAATTTCCAAACTCAATGCCAGTCCCAGGACTGGCATTGTTTTATGAGCCGAAAAACCATGACCGAACCTGCGCCGCTTTCCCGTCCGCAACTTCGACGCATGTTGCGCAAAGCCCGCCGGGCACTCACGCCGAGCGAGCAGCGCCAGGCCGCCCTTGGGGTGTATCGGCAACTGGCACAGCACCCGCTGTTACGCCGGGCCAAACATATTTCCTTATATCTACCGACGGACGGTGAAATCGATCCGCGCTTGCTGCTGCGTGCAGCCCAGCGCCGGGGCAAGGCCACCTATCTGCCGGTACTGAGCGCCTGGCCGCGCACCAAGATGGTGTTCCAGCGCGTGCGGCCTGGGGAAAAGTTGTTGCCCAACCGCTTTGGCATTCTTGAGCCACGGGTCAATGCCCATCGCCAACGCCAGGTGTGGGCGCTGGATTTGGTGCTGTTGCCGCTGGTGGGCTTCGATGATGTGGGCGGGCGCCTGGGCATGGGCGGCGGGTTCTACGACCGCAGCCTGGCCTATCTGGCCCGCCGCCATAGCTGGCGCAAGCCGACGCTGCTGGGGCTGGCCCACGAATGCCAGAAAGTCGGGCGACTGGCGCAGGCAAGCTGGGATGTGCCGTTGGCGGGGACGGTGACCGATAAGCAGTGGTATGTCGCAGAAACGCCGCTGGAAACAGCGGCGCCTTAGTTAATGCTTCGAGTTAACGCTTGAACGGTTGTGGCTGCTGCTGAGCCAGTTCAACCGGTGCATCGGTCTTGTTCGACCACAGGCTCTGGGCATAACCGGTGGTCACGACGCCCAGACCAAACAAAATAACCAAAATCCATAGTAAATCCGGTTTACGTTGCATCGATTGCCCCCCTTCAGGCATCTCGTACACGATGACAACAACGTTCCAAAGTAGTCCGTTGCAGCTGCGTCAAGCCTAAAAGCGCGCATTCTGCGGCAACGTGAACCAACACGCAAACCTTGACGCCAACCGACTGTCGGTTTGTGATGGAATTGCCCGACAACTTGCCCAATGCCTTTTTCAGGAGCCCAAAAATGGCCTACTGGCTGATGAAATCCGAGCCCGACGAACTCTCCATCACCGGCCTGGAAACGCTCGGCCAAGCGCGCTGGGATGGGGTGCGTAACTATCAGGCGCGCAACTTTCTGCGGGCGATGGCCGTGGGCGATGAATTTTTCTTCTATCACTCCAGTTGCCCGCAGCCCGGTATTGCCGGCATCGGCAAAATCATCGAGGCCGCCTACCCGGACCCTACTGCCCTGGAACCCGACAGCCCTTATTTCGACGCCAAGGCCAGCGCAGAGAAAAACCCGTGGAGCGCAATCACCGTGGCCCACGTCAAAACCTTCCCCAAGGTGCTGAGCCTGGGCGATTTGAAGCAGCAAACCGCCCTTGCCGAAATGCCGCTGGTGCAGAAAGGCAGCCGGCTTTCGGTCATGGCGGTCACGCCTGAACAGTGGGCGGCCATCCTTCATCTGCTTTAACTGACCGATATCAAGACCCTCACGGGGTAAACCCGTCACACTGGGACGCTAACGCCGCAGGATGCAGCCATGTCTACGAACCACCGCACCTCCCGTCTTTTCGCCTCCGCCCTGATCGTCCTGTTGCTGGGGGCCGGGGCCTTTGGTTACTGGCGCTCGACCCAGGACCGCCTGCCCGAAGGCTTGAGCATGGGTAACGGGCGGCTGGAGTCCACCGAAGTGCAGATCGCCGCCAAGATCCCCGGGCGCCTGGCCGAAGTACGCGTGGATGAAGGCGACAAAGTGCTCAAGGGCCAGCTGCTGGCGCGTATGGACACCCGCACCCTGGAAGCCCAGCGCGCCCAAGCCGAAGCCGAGGTGTTGCGCGCCAAGGAAAACTTCGCCGCCGCCGAAGCCAACGTGCAGTTGCGCCAAAGCGAGCAATTGCTGGCCAGCCAGGAACTCAAGCGTACCCAGGAGCTGTACCGGCGCGGCTTCGCCAGCAGCCAATTGATCGACCAGCAACAAGCACGCCAGAACACCGGCAATGCGGCGGTGATCGCGGCCCAAGCCCAAGTCAACGCAGTGAAGGCCGCCATCGGTGCGGCCCAGGCCCAGGTCGCCCAGCTCACCAGCGAAATCGATGACAGCAGCCTGCGTGCGCCCATCGACGGCATCATCCAGTTGCGCCTGGCCGAGCCAGGTGAAGTGCTCGGCGCGGGTGGGCGCGTGTTGCTGCTGATTGACCCCAATGACCAGTACATGAACCTCTACCTGCCCGCCTCCGTCACCGGTCGTCTGACCGTCGGCAGTGAAGCACGCATCCTGCTCGATGCCCTGCCGCAGCAGGCGTTGCCGGCCAAAATCAGTTTTGTCGCGGACAAATCCCAGTTCACCCCCAAGGAAGTGGAAACCCGCGATGAGCGGCAGAAACTGGTGTTCCGCGTCAAATTGCACCTGACTCAACCCAGCGCCGTGCCGCAAGCCAAGCCGGGCATGCCCGGCGCGGGTTATGTGCGCACAGCCCATATCGACTGGCCGGCCAACCTGCAATGAGCGGCCTGGCGCTGCACGCCACGGGGATCAACCACCGCTACGGCAAGCAACAGGCACTGCTCGACATCGCCTTCAGCCTGCCGGCTGGCACCCGCTGCGGGTTGATCGGCCCGGACGGCGCCGGCAAGTCGAGCCTGCTGGGGTTGATCGCCGGGGTTAAGAAGCTGCAGGTGGGCCAGTTGCAGGTGCTCGGCGGTTCTATCCAAGACCGTCGCCATCGCAACAGCCTGTACCCGCGCATCGCCTTTATGCCCCAGGGTCTGGGCGGTAACCTGTACCCCGAGTTGTCCATCAGCGAGAACATCCGTTTCTTCGCCACCTTGTTCGGCCTGTCGAAAGCCGATTGCGACCAGCGCATGCACAACCTGCTGCTCGCCACCGACCTCGCACGTTTTGCCGAGCGCCCGGCAGGCAAGCTCTCCGGCGGTATGAAGCAGAAGCTCGGCCTGTGCTGCGCGCTGATCCATGATCCGGACCTGTTGATCCTCGACGAGCCCACCACCGGCGTCGACCCGCTGTCACGCCGACGCTTCTGGGAACTGGTAGACAGCGTACGCAGTGAGCGCCCGCAACTGACACTGCTGGTGGCCACCGCCTACATGGAAGAGGCCGAGCAATTCGAGCATTGCCTGATGCTCGACCGTGGCAGGTTGATCGCCGATGGACTGAGCCGCGAACTGGCGACGATAACGCCCAGCGGCAAGCTCGATGAGGCCTTCACCCACTTCCAGGGCGACAGTGCCCACGACAACCAGCCACTGGTAATTCCACCGCGCACAGGCGGCAACGCCGATATCGCCATTCAAGCCCACGACCTGACCCTGCGCTTTGGCGATTTCACCGCGGTGAACAAGGTCAGCTTTGCCATTGGCCGCGGCGAGATCTTCGGCTTCCTCGGTTCCAACGGTTGCGGCAAGACCACCACCATGAAAGTGCTGACCGGGCTGATGCCGGCCACCGAGGGCAGTGCAATCCTGCTGGGCAAACCGGTAGACGCCAAGGACCTGGCGACCCGCAAGCGCGTGGGCTTTATGTCGCAAAGCTTCTCGCTGTATGGCGAGCTGAGCGTGCGCCAGAACCTGGTGCTGCATGCGCAACTGTTCGACCTGCCCAAGGCCGACAGCGGCCCGCGCATTGCTGAATTGATCCAACGCTTCGACCTCGGTGAAATCGCCGACCAGCCCTCCGGCGAGTTACCCCTTGGCCTGCGCCAGCGCTTGTCCTTGGCGGTTGCGGTGCTGCATCGCCCGGAAGTGCTGATCCTCGATGAGCCCACCTCGGGCGTCGACCCGGCAGCGCGGGATGATTTCTGGCGGTTGCTGATCGAGTTGTCGCGGGAACAAGGTGTGACCATCTTCCTGTCCACTCACTTTATGAATGAAGCCCAGCGCTGCGACCGCATCTCCTTGATGCATGCCGGCAAAGTGCTGGCCTGCGACACACCCGAGGCGTTGCAACAGCAGTTCCACGGCGACACCCTGGAAGCGGCTTTCGTCACCTGCCTGGAACAGGCCCAAGGAGAACCCGAACCCGCAGCCCCCCGGGCAACCGTCAACGACACCCACGCGCCACCGGTGAGCAAACGCGGTTTCAGCCTGGCACGGTGGTTGGCCGTGGCCAGTCGCGAAGGCAAGGAGTTGCTGCGCGACAGGGTACGCATGGCTTTTGCCTTGCTCGGGGCGATGTTCATGATGGTGATCTTCGGCTACGGCATTTCCCTGGATGTGGAAAACCTCGCCTTCGCCGTCTACGACCAGGACCAGACTCCACAAAGCCGCGCCTACCTGGAAGCATTTCGCAGTTCACGTTATTTCGCCGAGCAAGCCCCCATCCGCGACGCCAATGAATTGCACCGGCGCCTGCAACGCTCGGAAATCAAACTGGCCCTGGAAATCCCACCGGGTTTTGGCCGCGACCTGTACGCCGGGCGCCAACCGACCGTGGCTGCATGGATCGATGGCGGCATGCCGTTTCGCGCCGAAACCAGCCGCAACTACGTCGAAGCGGTACACCAAGGCAATCTCCAGCAGTTGGCCGAATTGAGCAGCCTGCCCCGCAGCACACAAGCCGCGGTCAAGCTGGAAACACGCTTTCGCTACAACCAGGACGTCGTCAGCGTAAACGCTATCGGCCCAGGCGTGATGGCGCTGATCCTGGCATTTATCCCGGCGATGCTCACCGCCCTGGGCATCGTGCGCGAAAAAGAGCTGGGTTCGATCACCAATTTCTACGCCACGCCGCTGACACGCCTGGAGTTCCTGCTGGGCAAACAGGCGCCCTACCTCGCCGTCAGCCTGGTCAACCTGGCGCTGCTGGTGGCGATGAACCGCTGGTTGTTCGGTGTACCGTTCAAAGGCAGCGGCTTGACCCTGGCTTTCGGTGGCCTGTTGTACGTGCTGGCGACCACGAGCATGGGCCTGTTGATCTCGGCATTCACCCGCACCCAGATCGCAGCGATCCTCGGCACCATGATCATCACCAGCCTGCCGACTATCCAGTTTTCCGGGCTGATCGTGCCGCGCTCCTCCCTGGAAGGCGCAGCGGCACTGATGGGCATGCTGTTCCCCGCCGGGCACTTCCTGGATATTGCGGTGGGCACCTTCACCAAGGCTCTGGACCTGCGCCAGTTGTGGCCGCAGTGCCTGGCGTTGTTCGGGTTTTTCGTCGGTTTCACCGGGCTGAGCCTGGTGATGCTCAAGAAGCAGGAGGCCTGATGCACAAACTCGCCCATATCCTGCGCCTGGGGCTCAAGGAACTCACCAGCCTGCGCCACGACAGCGTGTTGCTGCTGTTTCTGTTCTACGCCTTCACCGTGGCGATCTATATGCCCGCTGCCGGCTCGGTGATTGGCGTGCACAACGCCAGCGTGGCCTTTGTCGATGAAGATCACAGTGCGCTCTCGCGACAAATGGCCGAGGCCCTGCAGCCGCCAGAATTCCAAGCGCCGGCGCCACTGGCCTACGACCAGCTGGACAAGGTCATGGACAGCGGTCAGTACACCTTCGTCGTCAATGTACCGGCGAATTTCCAGGCCGATCTGTTGGCGGGGCGCCAGCCGGGCGTGCAGGTGAACGTCGATGCCACGGCAATGAGCCAGGCCTTCATGGGCGCCGGTTACATCGGGCGGATTTTCCAACGCGAACTGCTGACCTACAGCGGCCAGGCCGACGCTGCCGGCAAAGCCCCGGCCCTGCTGACCACCCGGGCGCTGTTCAATACCAACCTCGAAGGTGGCTGGTTCCTGGCGGTGATCCAGATCGTCAACAACATCACCATCCTCGCCATCGTGCTGACCGGCACCGCCCTGCTGCGCGAACGCGAGCACGGCACCCTCGATCACCTGCTGGTGCTGCCCCTGACCGCGCTGGAGATCATGCTGGCAAAAATCTGGAGCAACATGCTGGTGGTGGTGTTGTGTACGTGGCTGTCCCTGGAACTGGTGGTCAAAGGCTTGCTCGGCGTGCCGTTGGCCGGCTCCATGAGCCTGTTCCTGTTGGTGACGGCGTTGTATCTGTTTGCGAGCACCGCGCTGGGGATCTTCCTCGCTACCCTCGCCCGCTCGACACCGCAGTTCGGCCTGCTGGCGATCCCGGTGATCATCCCGATGCTGTTGCTCTCTGGCGGCAGTACGCCGCTGGACAGCATGCCCGAGTGGCTGCAGTGGGTGATGCAGGGTTCGCCGTCGACGCACTTTGTGAGTTTGAGTGCGGCGATTTTATTCAGGGATGCTGGGGTGAGCGTGGTGTGGCCGGATTTGCTGGCGCTGGCGGGGATTGGCTTGGTGTTTTTTGCGGTGGCGTTGGCGCGGTTCAGGAAGAGTCTGGCGTCTTGAGGCGCCTGACCGACAGCTATCGCGGACAAGCCCACTCCCACAGGGGATTTCATTTCAATGTGGGAGTGGGCTTGCGAGAAAGTCGCGCAGCGACTTACTGGATGATCAGGTTGTTGAAGAGCAGGTCTTCGACCACCGGCTTGCCGGTCTCATCGTTCATCACTTGCTGGGTTTGTTTCAGGGCTTCCTGGCGCAGTTTTTCCTTGCCTTCAACGGTGCTCATGGCCTCGCTGGTCTGCTGGGTGAATAGCGCCACCAACTGATTGCGAATCAGTGGATCGTTGGCTTTGACCGCCGCGGCGGCTTCGGTGCCGGTTACGCGCAGGGCGATGTCGGCTTTGTACACCTTGAGCTTCGCCGTGCCATCCAGGCCATAGTTGCCTACGAATGGCGGCGTCAGGCTGATATAGCTGACCTTCGGCGCCTCGCCTTCCTTGGCCTCTTCGGCCTGGACAGCCATCGGCAATGTCAGGGCCAGCATCAACAGGATCCACGCTTTCACAGTTCATTCCTCGAATTCGGTTGCCCGGTAGCATAACGCTAGCAAGGCTGAGCACAAGCTTATGGCGGCTTATCAGGCCCGGGCATGCTCGTTGACCCGCGGGCGTACCCTCCTACACTTATCGGCCACGACGCCAAAAGGAATAGTCCGATGAAAGCTGTGCTGTGCAAAGCCTTCGGCCCCGCCGAAACCCTGGTGCTGGAAGAAATCGCCAGCCCTGCGATCAAGAAGAACGAGATCCTGCTGGACGTACACGCAGCCGGGGTGAATTTCCCGGACACCCTGATCATCGAGGGCAAGTACCAGTTCAAGCCGCCCTTTCCGTTCTCACCCGGTGGCGAAGCGGCGGGTGTGGTCAGTGAAGTGGGTGAGAAAGTCAGCCATCTGAAAGTCGGTGACCGCGTAATGGCGTTGACCGGCTGGGGCAGCTTTGCCGAGCAGGTCGCGGTGCCCGGCTATAACGTGCTGCCGATCCCGCCAAGCATGGACTTCAACACCGCTGCCGCCTTCAGCATGACCTACGGCACCTCGATGCACGCGCTCAAACAGCGCGCCAACCTGCAACCCGGCGAAACCCTGCTGGTGCTCGGCGCTTCCGGGGGCGTGGGCCTGGCCGCCGTGGAAATCGGCAAGGCCATGGGCGCCCGGGTGATCGCGGCCGCCAGCAGCGCCGACAAACTCGCGGTGGCCAAGGCGGCCGGCGCCGATGAGCTGATCAACTACAGCGAAGCCAGCCTCAAGGACGAGGTCAAGCGCCTGACCGACGGCAATGGCGCCGATGTGATCTACGACCCAGTGGGCGGAGATCTGTTTGACCAGGCCATCCGCGCCATCGCCTGGAACGGCCGCCTGCTGGTGGTGGGGTTTGCCAGCGGGCGCATTCCTGAACTGCCGGTGAACCTGGCATTGCTCAAGGGCGCGGCGGTAGTGGGGGTGTTCTGGGGCTCGTTTGCCCAGCGCCAGCCGCAGGATAACGCGGCGAATTTTCAGCAGTTGTTCACGTGGTATGCCGAGGGCAAGTTGAGGCCATTGGTGTCGCAGGTGTATCCGCTGGAGCAGGCGGCCCAGGCGATTGATGACCTGGGGCAACGCAAGGCGGTTGGCAAGGTTGTCGTACAAACCCGCTGACAGATTTGAAATGCGGTCCATGTGGGAGGGGCTTGCCCCCGATAGGAGTCGGTCAGTGAGTCCATGAGTGACTGAACCACCGCTATCGGGAGCAAGCCCCCTCCCACATTTTGATCCCCAGTGCTCAAGAGAACTGATCACGACCCATACTTATCTATTAGCGACATGTTCGTAAAAGAACATGCGATTGCTCCCCTTTCCTGTGTTTGCAGATAAGAGGCGATGCTATTTTCGGTAACGAAACTGTAACATTCGCATCCGCAGTCAAAACAAGAAATTTGGAGCTCTTGAATGTTTGCTTTCTTTCGTCCTGCCGCACACCAGGCGCCCCTGCCTGAAGAAAAAATAGACAGTACCTACCGACGCCTGCGCTGGCAGATCTTTGCCGGTATTTTCTTCGGTTACGCCGGCTATTACCTGCTGCGCAAAAACTTCTCCCTGGCCATGCCCTACCTGATCGACGAGGGTTATACCCGCGGTGAACTGGGCCTGGCGATGTCGGCGATTGCGATTGCCTACGGCTTGTCCAAGTTTCTCATGGGCCTGGTCTCCGACCGCTCCAACCCACGCTACTTCCTGCCCTTCGGCCTGCTGGTTTCAGCGGGTGTGATGTTCATTTTCGGTTTCGCGCCTTGGGCAACGTCCAGCGTAACCATGATGTTCATCCTGCTGTTCATCAACGGCTGGGCCCAAGGCATGGGCTGGCCGCCAAGTGGGCGGACCATGGTGCACTGGTGGTCGCAGAAAGAACGCGGCGGCGTGGTGTCGGTATGGAACGTGGCGCACAACGTCGGCGGTGGCCTGATCGGCCCGCTGTTCCTGCTGGGCATGGCGTGGTTCAACGACTGGCATGCGGCGTTCTATGTGCCGGCCACGGTGGCCCTGGCGGTGGCGGCGTTTGCCTTCATCACCATGCGCGACACTCCGCAATCGGTGGGCCTGCCACCGATCGAGCAGTACAAGAACGATTACCCGGAAGGCTACGACGCCAGCCACGAAGACGAATTCAGCGCCAAGGAAATCTTCGTCAAGTACGTGCTGCGCAACAAAATGCTGTGGTACATCGCCTTCGCCAACGTGTTCGTCTACCTGTTGCGCTACGGCGTATTGGACTGGGCGCCGACCTACTTGAAAGAAGCCAAGCACTTCACGGTCGATAAGTCGTCCTGGGCGTATTTCTTCTATGAGTGGGCCGGTATCCCAGGCACGTTGTTGTGCGGCTGGATGTCGGACAAGATCTTCCGTGGCAACCGCGGCCTGACCGGTATCGTGTTCATGGCTCTGGTAACTGTGGCGACCCTGGTTTACTGGCTCAACCCGCCGGGCAACCCGATGATCGACATGATCGCGCTGTTCTCCATCGGCTTCCTGATCTACGGCCCGGTAATGCTGATCGGCCTGCAGGCGCTGGAACTGGCACCGAAGAAAGCCGCCGGCACCGCAGCGGGCTTCACCGGTTTGTTCGGTTACCTGGGTGGTTCGGTGGCAGCCAGTGCGGCCATGGGCTACACGGTTGACCATTTCGGCTGGGACGGTGGGTTCGTGTTACTGGTCGGTGCCTGCGTACTGGCGATCGCGTTCTTGATTCCTACGCTGTGGCACACCAACAGCGTCAGCTCGGCGCGTTAAGCACCCGGGCAATCCTTGGCACAACGCTTGAGCCGCGCCTCCAGGTTCTTATCTGGCATGGCGTGGCTACGCAGGGCGTTCACGGTCTGCTCGACATAATCGCGAGTGGTGCCGTAACGCCCGCAAGCGCTTTGCAGCACGTGATTAAGCACAATATCGGGCAAGTTGCCGGCGTAGCTGGGCAAGTGCCGCTCCAACACAAACCCCAACGCCTGCACGGTACTGCCATCTTCCAACCGGCAACTGAGCCAGTGTGGCCGATAAGAAGGGTAAGGCATCTCGCGCTGCCACAAGGCGTACAGCGAGGCCTCCAACTGGTCTTCCGGCAAGCGGTAGGCAAACCCGCTGCAGGACCCGCCGCGATCCAGCCCGAACACCAACCCCGGCAACTCCGGCGTGCCCCGGTGCTCGTGGGACCACAGGTACAAGCCGCGGTGATAACCATGAACCCGTGCGCGCACCCGTTCGGTCGACGAACATTCAGGGCGCCAGATCAGCGAACCATAGGCAAACAGCCACACTGGCCCACCCTTGTGCCGGGCCATAGTGGCCTGCATCGAGCTCATTAATTGTTCGTGAGTGAGTTGCGGCCCAAGATCGAGCCGCGGAGGGTAAGCCAACTGCAAAAGATCGGTTTCAATGGCGGTCATGGCGAAAAGCGGTGCGCCTCCTGTGTGTTACCAGTTGTAAGCGACTTTACCGTAATAAAACGCGCCGCTGTAACCGTACGGCGAAAAAGTGCTATAGGCCAGATTGCCGCCACTGCTGGCGTAGGCATTGACCTTCTCTGGGTATTTGTCGGTAACGTTGTCGCCCCCCAGGGTAAAGGTCCAGCTCTTGAGCTTGTAGTCGGCTGACAGGTCCAGCACCCAGGCGGCCTTGAAAGTCTGGTCGTTGATCTTGTCCGCCTGATAGCTGGTGAACTCGCCATAGCGCACCAGGTTGCTGTGCAGCGCCCACTGGCCAAAGGTGAAGTCGTTGCCCAGGCTCAGTTTGTGCTGGGGCGTGGTGTCGCCGAGCAAACCGATACGCTCACGACGATCAACCCGTACCAGGTTGGCCCCCAGGCTGTCGAGAATCGCCGGGTTGGCTTTCACGTCGGTTACTTTGGTGTGGTTGTAGTTATAGCCCAGGGTGCTGTTCCAACGGATGCCGTTATCAAACTGGTAGCGATAGTTGGCCACCAGATCGACCCCATCGGTGCTGGTGTCCGTGGCGTTGGTGAAGTACCGGGCGGTGGTGTAGTTGATATTGCCGACGCCATTGGCTTGCAGGTAGGCAACCGTCGCCGGGTTGAGATTGAGGTTGGAGGACAGGCTGATACGGTCGCGAATATCGATGCGGTACACGTCGAGCGTGACGGTCAGGTCATCGGCCGGCTCCAGCACCAGGCCGAGGCTGTAGTTGCGCGACTTCTCGGCCTTGAGGTCCTCGGCACCCAGCAGGCGGGCCACCTGGCTGTTGGCCGGGAAGGTACCAGCCTCCTGGATGGTGCTGCCGATCAGCTGCGACGAGGTGTAGGCAAAGTTCTGCTGGGCCAGGGACGGCGCACGGAAACCGTTGGAGATGCTGCCGCGCAAGGCCACCTGCGGGGTGAAGTCGTAGCGGGCTGACAGCGAGCCGCTGACGTTTGAACCGAAGTCACTGTAATCCTCATGGCGCACAGCGGCCGAAACACTGAGTTTTTCGGTGAAATTGGTTTCCAGGTCCAGGTATTGCGCCCAGTTGTGCCGGGTACTGGTACCGGCATCCGCGTCGCGGAAACCACCCAGGCCCGAGCTGCCGGTCTGGTAATAGGAGGCAGGCTCGCCCGCTTCGATTTCGTAGCCCTGATGCAGGTATTCACCGCCGAACGCCACGGAGACCGGGTATGGCAGCAAGCCCACGTCGAATTCACGGGACAGGTCCAGACTGACTTGTTTCTGGTCGTTGCTCAGGGTGCCGTTGTTGAACTTGCGCGGCGTCGCCAGGCCCAGGGAGGTGTTGATGGTTTCGGTGCCCAGCTCGTACTGATTCTTGCCGTAGTTGGCCGACAAGTCGTAATGCCAGTCGTAGGCCAGCAGGCCGCGCAGGCCCACCACCAGTGAAGTGTCTTCCAGGTTGCCCTTGATCAGCGGCAGGTAGCCGTCGGGGTTCAGTGCAGGGATGTTATTGGAAGCGTTGCTGGCCCGGTAGAACGCCGCTGTTTCACCGCGGCGCTTGCTGTAGCCACCAAAGGTGTAGAACTCGGCTGCATCGCTGAAGGAATATTCCGAATTGAACTGGAACTTGCCTTCATTGGTGGCCGGCTCGCCTTGACGGAACACACGCTGGCCGTAGGTGGTGGAGCCAATGCTACCTGGGCGGTAATCGTTGCCGGCGCGGTTGGTGTAATCGTTGTCGGCGCCTTCGGCCGACAGGTTGATAAAGCCGCTGTCGCCCAACGCCAGGCCAGTATTACCGCTGACATTACGCTGAATGCCGTCGCCTTTCTTGTACTCGCCGAACTTGGTGGAAATCGAGCCGCCATGGTCGGCGTGCTTGAGGATCACATTGATCACCCCGGCAATCGCATCAGAGCCGTAACGTGCGGAAGCACCATCGCGCAGCACTTCGATATGGTCCACCGCCGACAGCGGGATCGCGTTCAAGTCCGCCGGGGCCGAACCGCGCCCAACGGCACCGCCCAGGTTGACGAAGGCACTGGTATGGCGGCGCTTGCCGTTGACCAGCACCAACACCTGGTCCGGCGACAAGCCGCGCAACTGCGCCGGGCGCACCAGTTCGGCGCCATCCACCAGGCTTGGCCGTGGGAAGTTGATCGACGGAATCAAGCGCGCCAATACGGCGCCCAGTTCGTCGGAGCCGGTGCTGCGTAGCGTCTCACCGGAGATCACATCGATTGGCGACAGCGAAGCACTGGCCGTGCGCTCTTGGGCGCGGGTGCCGGTCACGATCACCGTGTCGAGCCTGGGCGCATCGGCGGCGGCTGTTTCGTCTGCCTGTACTGGATTGAACCCCACAACGGTCAGCAAATTGGCCGACAAAATCGCCGTGTATAGCGTGTGTTTCCTGTAGCTCCCCATACCGCTCCCCTTTGAATCAAGAATAGAACTGCAACACTCTGAGTTCGTATGATCGATCCGGCTGGCGGCGGTGGCGGTCAGTGATTGGTTACTGTTGATGAAGTCGGTAGCCCGTTGCCATATAGCTTAAAGACATTTATCAGCCAGAATAAATACCTTAAAAGAATAAGCAAAAGCATAAGCGCACCCGCCCACTCGTCAGGATCTAAACCGGTAATTTCGGTAATTTCAGCCCCGGTTCAGCCTGGGTACGCGCCAAGCAGTCAAAATAGCGCACACATCACGACCCACTTAGCCGCTCATCACATCGACTATCGAGGTCGCTCCATGAAGAAATTCCGCCTGCCTGGCCTGCTGTTCCTGGCCCAGGCCACCACCGCACTGGCTACCGAAACCCCACCTGCCGATGACAAGGGCTTCTGGTATGCCCAGACCAGTGTCTACACCCGGCACTTTGCGCCAGACCCGGAGCACAACAACAAGCAGGATTTGATCGGCCTGGAACGCAACGAGGCGTCGGGCCTGGTGTATGGCGGGGTGACCTTTCGCAACTCGTTCCGCCAGCGCTCTTACTACGCCTATGCGGGCAAGCGCTATGACATGGCCGACTACCCGGTGTATGCGAAATTGACCGGCGGGCTGCTCCAGGGCTATCGCGGCGAGTATCGCGACAAGATTCCGTTGAACCGATTCGGCGTAGCGCCGGTGATCATTCCGTCGGTGGGTACCCACTATGGGCCGGTGGCGGCGGAGCTGGTGCTGCTGGGGTTCAATGCAGCGATGGTGACGACCGGCGTACGGTTCTGACACTGACACGGCACGTGTCTACTGTGGGAGCTGGCTTGCCTGCGATAGCGGTGTTGGCTGACAGACCGCTACGCAGGCAAGCCAGCTCCCACATGGATTCAGCTTGAGTCTTTAGGGCCGTGGAGCGTAGGCGAACACATCGGCGCGCATACGGTGCGCATCCATTCCGGCGTTGACCAGTGCGTCCAGGGTGCCGTAGATCATCGCTGGCGAACCGCTGGCATAGACATGCACGCTATTGAGGTCGGCAATGTCCTCGCACACCGCTTCATGCAGCAAACCACAGCGGCCTTCCCAGCCACACAGGTCGCTGACCACCTTGTGCAGGAACAGGTTGGGCAATTGCTGCCATTGCTCCCAATGCTCGATCTGGTAAAAATCTTCCGGGCGACGCACGCCCCAGTACAGGTGCACCGGGTGCTTGAAGCCGGACGCCCGGCAGTGCTCGATCAGGCTGTGCATCTGCGCCATGCCGGTGCCGGCGGCCATCAGCACCAGCGGCCCGTCCGGCAACTCGGCCAGGTGGGTGTCGCCGAACGGCAGTTCGACGCGGGCCATCTGGTTGCACTGCAATTGTTCAATGAGGTTGCGTGCGCTGTCCTCGCGGGCCAGCACATGCAGCTCCAGCTCACGTCCGGCATGGGGCGCCGATGCCAGGGAAAACGCCGATTTCTCGCCATTCGCCCGCTCGATCATCAGGTATTGCCCGGCGTGGTAACGCACTGCCTTGCCCGCCGGGGCACGCAGGCGTACACGCCACACATCGCCGCCGACGTCTAAGCACTCAATCAATTGGCACGACAATTTGCGCAACGGCAACTCCCCCGGCGCCAGTACCCCATCCCACAACACAACGCAGTCCTCCAAGGGTTCGGCAATACAGGTGAAGAATTCACCATGATCACGCACCTCGCCGGCTTGGCGTACCCGCCCTTCCACCAGCAACGCCGCACACACATGGCATACACCATTGCGGCAGGCTTGGGGGCACTCATAGCCCAGGCGACGTGCGCCGTCGAGGATTCGCTCGCCAGGGTCCAGCTCCAGCACAGCGCCGGAAGGTTGCAGGGTTACACGCATCAATCTATTCCCAATTCTTTCCAGATCGCATCGACACGCGCCGTGACGGCTTCATCCTTGACGATCACCCGGCCCCACTCGCGAGTGGTCTCACCCGGCCACTTGTGGGTGGCATCCAGGCCCATTTTCGAGCCCAGCCCCGAGACCGGCGAGGCGAAGTCGAGGTAGTCGATCGGCGTGTTATCGATCATCACCGTGTCGCGCTTGGGGTCCATGCGCGTGGTGATGGCCCAGATCACGTCGTTCCAGTCACGGGCATTGATGTCGTCGTCAGTGACGATAACGAACTTGGTGTACATGAACTGTCGCAAAAACGACCACACACCCAACATGACCCGCTTGGCATGTCCCGGGTACGACTTCTTCATGGTCACGATCGCCATGCGGTACGAGCAACCTTCCGGCGGCAGGTAGAAGTCGGTGATTTCGGGGAATTGCTTTTGCAGGATCGGCACGAACACTTCGTTGAGCGCCACGCCGAGGATGGCCGGCTCATCCGGCGGACGGCCCGTGTAGGTACTGTGGTAGATCGGCTTGACCCTATGGGTGATGCGCTCGACGGTAAACACCGGGAAGCTATCGACTTCGTTGTAGTAGCCGGTGTGATCGCCGTAAGGGCCTTCATCGGCCATCTCGCCCGGGTGAATCACGCCCTCGAGGATGATTTCGGCGGTGGCCGGCACTTGCAGGTCGTTACCGCGACACTTGACCAATTCGGTGCGGTTACCGCGCAGCAAACCGGCGAAGGCGTATTCGGACAGGCTGTCGGGCACAGGCGTCACGGCGCCGAGGATGGTGGCCGGATCGGCGCCCAAAGCCACTGAAACCGGAAATGGCTGGCCGGGATGCTTCTCGCACCACTCCCGGAAGTCGAGAGCGCCGCCACGGTGGCTCAGCCAGCGCATGATCACCTTGTTACGGCCGATGACTTGCTGACGGTAGATGCCGAGGTTCTGGCGGTCCTTGTTCGGGCCCTTGGTGACGGTCAGGCCCCACGTAATCAGCGGCCCAACGTCGCCCGGCCAGCAGGTCTGCACCGGGAGCATGGCCAGGTCTACATCATCGCCCTCGATGACCACTTCCTGGCATACCGCGTCCTTGACCACCTTGGGGGCCATGGCAATGATCTTGCGAAAGATCGGCAGCTTCGACCAGGCGTCCTTCAAGCCCTTGGGCGGCTCGGGCTCCTTGAGAAAGGCCAGCAACTTGCCGATCTCACGCAGTTCGCTGACCGACTCGGCGCCCATGCCAAAGGCCACACGCTCGGGGGTGCCGAACAGGTTGCCCAGTACCGGAATGTCAAAGCCAGTCGGTTTTTCGAACAACAGCGCCGGGCCCTTGCTGCGCAAGGTGCGGTCGCAAATCTCAGTCATTTCCAGCACCGGAGAAATCGGCATCTGGATACGTTTCAACTCTCCGCGCTGCTCAAGTTGCTGCACGAAATCCCGAAGATCCTTGAATTTCATTAACCATGCCACCCGTAAAATAGGCGTACATCCTACCTGCTCTGAGGGCGGCTGGCAGCTTAATTGGCCGTCAGCCCTCGTGATTGCAAGGAACTGAACAATGGTTCCAGGAAGGCTTCGATGTGCCGGGCACCAACGTCTGACAGATGGTTATCGTCGGTATACAACGCTCGACCATTGAGTTCGACCCGGCACAAACCATCGCTGCCGCACAGCAGGGGCGCAGGGTCCAGCACCTTGACACCGCTGTCGCCCGCCGCCAGTTCGTCAAACAACTGCGTGATAAAAGCCTGGCGCTTCACATGCTCGGCTACGGCGAGCCCTTCACCGTCCACTGACCGGTTCATCATCGCCAGGCGGCTCAGACGATAAGGCACGATGATCTCCTGCAGCGGCACTTCCTTGACCAGCCAGACCTTATGGCCGGCAGCACGCAAGCCCTGGATGCGTTCACGAAGGCCTTGGGCGAAGCGTTGCTCGGCGACGGCACGCACATACTGGCCAGTGCCGGGGTCCTTAAGCGCATGCTCCTTGTCACCCGACATTTGCCCATAGACGTACAGGCTCCAACGGGCCGCCAGCACCACATCGCTGAACACCTGCTCGGCCATGGCCTTCTCGACGCGATGGTTGAAGTGCGCGCATCGAGCAATATTCTCCAGGCCATCCAGCGGGATACAGCCGGCAAAACTGGCCTCTACCAGACTGATATTGTGGCGATCAGCCCCCTCTTTGAGCGCGGGTATCAGCGCAGTGGCGTGACTGTCACCCCATACCAGCGCTGAAACAGATTGGCTTTTCGGACCGAAATGGCAGAACAGCCGATCATCGGGGGTGTCTTTGTCAGCCATGCACGCCAGCAGGTCCGGGCTCCACTTCTTGGCCTGGGCAAAACGCAATGCCTGTTCGGACAAACGCGAAGGCACGCCGTCAGCTTCGCGTATCGCCAAGCCGGTAAAGCCAAGCCCCAGAATGCCGACCAAGGCTGACGCCAGAATCGCCTTGCGTCCGGCCAGCAAGCGTTTTTCCCGGAACGGCGTTTCCACGAAGCGCCAGGACAGATAACCCAGCACCAGCGAAAGCAGCATCAGCCCAGCCAGTTCCAAGGCGCTCAAGCCATCCACTGCGGCATAGTTGGCATACACGAATACCGGCCAGTGCCACAGGTACCAGGAATAGGAAATCAGCCCGATACCCACCATTACCCGCGTACTTAACAACCGCCCTACCCAGGTGTGCTGCTGGCCGTTGGCCCAGATCAAGCCGACGACCCCCAGCACAGGCAATAGAGCGGTTGCGCCGGGAAACGGCGTTTTCGCGTCATAACCCAGTACAGCGATCAGAATCAGTGCCATGGAGGCCAGGCTGACCCCTTGCGCCAAAGCGGGCGAAGCGCGCCACTCATGCTTGGGCAACACTGCCAGCATCGCGCCGGCCAGCAATTCCCAGGCCCGCAGATGCAACAGGAAGAAAGCTTTTTGCGGCTCATGCTCAACCGCCCAGACGCTCATGCCGAAAGACCCGAGCAGCACCGCGAACAGCGCCAGGCGCCAGTGTTTCAGGCGGCTCGACAGCAATGCCAGCAACAGCGGGAAGAAGATATAGAACTGCTCCTCCACCGCCAGCGACCAGGTATGCAGCAAAGGCTTGATGTCTGAAGACACATCGAAATAGCCATGCTGGCGCGAGAACAGCAAGTTGGAGGTAAAGGTCACCTGATAGTGCGCCGACCGGCCCAACTCCTCGTAGTCCTTAGGCGCCAACAGAAACCAACCCGCTACCAGTGTCGCGGCGATCATCACAAACAGCGCGGGCAAGATACGCCGGGCGCGGCGAGCCCAGAAGTCGATAAAACTGAAGCGGCCAGCCTGGCGCTCACGCCAGATAATTGACGTAATTAAAAAGCCGGAAATGACGAAAAACACATCAACGCCAACAAAACCGCCAGTAATGCCAGGAACGCCAAAATGAAATAACACGACTGCGAGGACAGCGATGGCACGCAGGCCGTCGATGTCTCTGCGGTAAGCAAGAGTGGTCATAAGGATGTGATCAGTCTGTGACGAAAGGAGTTAGCGTAGTCACGCGTCAATTTTTGTTACTTAACGGATACTTATGCCACAAATGCCGCAAAATCTCGACGCATAAAAAAAGGCGCCCCTGAGGGGCGCCATTTTTTTGGACCTGAAACGCCTTATTATTTGCGCTTCATCGACAGGAAGAACTCGTCGTTGGTCTTGGTGGTTTTCAGCTTATCGATCAGGAACTCGATGGCAGCCACTTCGTCCATCGGGTGCAGCAGCTTGCGCAGGATCCACATACGCTGCAGTTCGTCGTCTGCGGTCAGCAACTCTTCACGGCGGGTGCCGGAACGGTTGATGTTGATCGCAGGGAACACACGCTTTTCAGCGATGCGACGGTCCAGAGGCAGCTCCATGTTACCGGTACCCTTGAACTCTTCGTAGATCACTTCGTCCATCTTCGAACCGGTCTCGACCAGTGCGGTGGCGATGATGGTCAGCGAGCCGCCTTCCTCGATGTTGCGCGCAGCACCGAAGAAACGCTTGGGCTTCTCCAGGGCGTGGGCATCGACACCACCGGTCAGCACCTTGCCGGAGCTTGGGATCACGGTGTTGTAGGCACGCGCCAGACGAGTGATGGAGTCGAGCAGGATCACCACGTCTTTCTTGTGTTCGACCAGGCGCTTGGCCTTCTCGATCACCATCTCGGCAACCTGCACGTGGCGGGTTGGCGGCTCATCGAACGTCGAGGCAACCACTTCACCGCGCACGGTGCGCTGCATTTCGGTCACTTCTTCCGGACGCTCATCGATCAACAGCACGATCAGGTGAACTTCAGGGTTATTACGTGCGATGTTCGCTGCGATGTTCTGCAGCATGATGGTCTTGCCGGCTTTCGGCGGTGCGACGATCAGGCCACGCTGGCCCTTGCCGATCGGGGCGCACAGGTCGATCACTCGACCGGTGAGGTCTTCGGTGGAACCGTTGCCGGCTTCCATCTTCATGCGCACGGTCGGGAACAGCGGGGTCAGGTTCTCGAAGAGAATCTTGTTTTTCGCGTTCTCGGGGCGATCAAAGTTAATCGTGTCGACCTTGAGCAGGGCGAAATAACGCTCGCCTTCCTTCGGAGGACGGATCTTGCCAACGATGGTGTCACCGGTGCGCAAGTTGAAGCGACGGATCTGGCTCGGCGAGACGTAGATGTCGTCTGGGCCGGCGAGATAGGAGGCGTCTGCGGAGCGGAGGAAGCCGAAGCCGTCCTGGAGAATCTCCAGCACGCCATCACCGGAGATTTCCTCGCCGCTTTTCGCGTGCTTCTTGAGCAGGGAGAAAATCACGTCCTGCTTGCGCGAACGGGCCATATTTTCTATGCCCATTTCTTCGGCCAGCTGGAGCAGGTCGGTAATCGGCTTTTGCTTGAGTTCAGTCAGATTCATATAGGAATGACGTAATCATTTTATGGAGGGGGGAAATTAAGCTTTTGGCTTAATGAGGCCGCGCCGCAGAGAAGGCGACAGGATCGCGTACTAATCGAAAAGGAATGCGTCGGCGACGGCTTGCAGGGGGCAGTGGAGAAACCAGTGCGGGGCCGAATGTACCACCTGAATTTCTGAGCGTCTAGCCCTGTTTCACGAAAAAGCCCCGCGATTTGCGGGGCTTTTTCGACAACGCTTAAATGTTCGCGTCGAGGAAAGCTTGCAGCTGGGACTTCGACAGTGCGCCCACTTTAGTGGCTTCGACGTTACCGTTCTTGAACAGCATCAGCGTAGGAATGCCGCGCACGCCATGCTTGGCTGGGGTTTCCTGGTTGTCGTCGATGTTCAGCTTGGCGATGGTCAACTTGCCTTCGTAGGTGGTTGCAATGTCGTCCAGGACCGGAGCGATCATTTTGCAAGGGCCACACCATTCAGCCCAGTAGTCAACCAGCACCGGGCCTTGAGCCTTGAGTACTTCGGCCTCAAAGGTCGCGTCGGTGACGTGCTTGATAAGATCGTTGCTCATGGATGTCTCCGGAATGTAAGCAAAAAAAACGTTGCTCATCATAGCTGCCCTTCCCCCGTTCAGGAAGCCGCGTCTGATTGAGTCTTGCTATGGCGCTGCATGAGTGTGGGTATAACCCATTTACGACGTGACGGGCGTCACGAATGCTATGCCGGTGCGCAACGCCGCATTGCGTACGTGCTCCTGCATGGCTTTCTGTGATGTCGCACTGGCGCGTCGGGCCAGGGCCCGCAGGATCTTGCGGTGCTCCTGCCAGGTCTCCATGGCTCGTTCCGGTCGGATGAACGGTAGTTTCTGGCTCTCCAGGAACACCTCGGCGCTGGCACTGAGAATGCTCACCATCGCCTGGTTGCCGCTGGCCAGCAGGATGCGCTGGTGAAACTCGAAGTCCAGACGGGCGGCCGCTTCGAAGTCTCCAGCCTTGAGCACGTTGCGCATCGCCGCAACATTGTCTTCCAGGCTATCCAGCTCATCAATGGTCAGTGTCACCGCCGCCAACCCCGCCGCGAACCCCTCCAATGCGTAGCGCAACTGGAAGATATCCAGTGGCGTGGCCTGCGCCGCAAAGGGCCAGGCGAACCCCGGCGCGTCTTGCAGGCCTTGCACGAACACGCCTTTACCCGGCTGCACGCTGACCACGCCCAAGGCACTCAGGGACGACAATGCCTCGCGCAACGACGCCCGGCTCACCCCTAATTGCACCGCCAGGTCACGCTGGGAAGGTAACGCATCGCCCGGCCCGAAGCCCTGCTCCTTGATCAGCTTGCGGATGGCTTGCAGGGCCGCCTCCGGTACGGCTTGGGCGATGGAATTCATAAAAAACCAGGTTTCCAGGTCACTGTGCTGCTAGTTGTAAAGCTATTTACAACCGGCTGCAAGCCACGCCCCAAAGGGGCTCGCATAGTTTTGTCGACGCCCGAAAAGGGTGCGAAACAGGCGACAACTGTTCAGACCAGTAAGACCGCCGCCGCCCAGTAAATCCAAGCGTTGCAGGCCATTACAAGAGGAATGGCATGGGCTGTGCACTGAGCAAATCCAGAAAATTCCTTCGCCTTTCTCGGAGAGTTGTCATGACCAAGCGCTACAGCGCCCTGCTCACTGCCCTGTTTGCCAGCCTGATGCTGAGCCAGGCTCCCGTCCAGGCTAATGGTCTGGATGACATCGTCGCCCGTGGCACCCTCAAGGTCGCCGTGCCCCAGGACTTCCCGCCATTTGGTTCGGTCGGCCCCGACATGCAACCACGGGGGCTGGACGTCGACACCGCCAAGCTGCTGGCCGACCAGCTCAAGGTCAAGCTGGAGCTGACCCCGGTCAACAGCACGAACCGTATTCCGTTCCTCACCACCGGCAAGGTCGACCTGGTGATCTCCAGCCTGGGCAAAAACCCCGAGCGTGAAAAGGTCATCGACTTCTCCAAGGCCTACGCCCCGTTTTACCTGGCCGTGTTCGGGCCGCCCGAGGCCGCCATTGGCAGCACCGATGACCTCAAGGGCAAAACGATCAGTGTGACCCGCGGCGCCATCGAGGATATCGAGCTGACCGCAGTGGCCCCCAAGGAAGCCACGATCAAGCGCTTCGAGGACAACAACTCGACCATCGCCGCCTACCTGGCCGGCCAGGTCGACCTGATCGCCAGCGGCAATGTCGTCATGGTCGCCATCAGCGAACGCAATCCCAAACGCGTACCTGCGCTGAAGATCAAGCTCAAGGATTCACCGGTGTACGTGGGTGTGAACAAGAACGAGCCGGCGTTGCTGGAGAAGGTCAACCAGATCCTGGTCACGGCCAAGGCTGACGGCAGCCTGGAAAAGAATGCACTGCAGTGGCTGAAAGAACCGCTGCCTGCCGATCTTTGAAGCGGAGCTGATCGATGGCCTATCAATTCGACTTTGTGCCAGTGCTGGCCAATACCGACCTGCTGCTGCGCGGCGCACTGTTCACCCTGGAGCTGACGGCCATCGGCGCGATCCTCGGGGTTGCCCTGGGCACCGTCGGCGCCGTGGCACGGGCGTGGAAGATCCAGCCGTTTGCGTGGATCTTTGGTGTGTATGTTGAATTGATCCGCAACACACCCTTCCTGGTGCAGCTGTTCTTCATCTTTTTCGGCCTGCCGTCCCTGGGGTTGAAAATCACTGAGTGGCAAGCCGCGGTACTGGCAATGGTGATCAACCTCGGCGCCTACTCCACCGAGATCATCCGCGCCGGGATACAGGCCATCCCACGCGGGCAACTGGAAGCGGCTGCAGCGTTGGCGATGACGCGCTTCGAAGCGTTCCGCCACGTGGTGTTGCTGCCGGCGCTGGGCAAGGTGTGGCCGGCCCTGAGTAGCCAGATCATCATCGTGATGCTGGGTTCGGCGGTGTGTTCGCAGATCGCGACTGAAGAATTGAGCTTTGCCGCCAACTTTATCCAGTCGCGTAATTTCCGTGCATTTGAAACCTATGCCCTGACCACCCTCGTTTACCTGTGCATGGCGCTGATGATTCGCCAGTTGCTCAACTGGATAGGCCGGCGGTTTGTGATGAGGAACAGCCGATGAGTGAGTTCACCTTGTGGGACATCGTGCGCAACCTGTTCACCGGTCTGCAATGGACGCTGCTCTTGTCATTGGTGGCGTTCGTGGGCGGCGGCCTGATCGGCCTGCTGGTGATGACGATGCGCATCAGCCGTAAAGCGTTCCTGCGCAATAGTGCCCGCACCTATATCGAACTGTTCCAGGGCACGCCATTGTTGATGCAGTTGTTCTTGGTGTTCTTCGGTGTTGCTCTGCTCGGCGTGGATATATCGCCCTGGCTGGCAGCGGCAATCGCCTTGACCCTGTTTACCAGTGCTTACCTGGCCGAAATCTGGCGCGGCTGCGTGGACTCCATCGCCCATGGCCAATGGGAGGCCTCCGCCAGCCTGGCCCTGAACCCACTCGAGCAACTTCGCTATGTGATCCTGCCGCAAGCGCTGCGCATTGCCGTCGCGCCCACGGTGGGCTTTTCGGTGCAGGTGGTCAAAGGCACCGCCGTGACCTCGATCATCGGCTTCACCGAACTGACCAAGACCGGCGGCATGCTCGCCAATGCCACCTTCGAGCCCTTCATGGTCTACGGCCTGGTGGCCCTCGGTTATTTCCTGCTCTGCTACCCCCTGTCCCTCAGTGCGCGCTACCTGGAAAGGAAACTGCATGCCTCTGCTTAGAATTTCTGCCCTGCATAAATATTACGGCGATCACCATGTGCTCAAGGGCATTGACCTGACGGTGGATGAAGGCCAGGTGGTAGCGATCATCGGCCGCAGCGGCTCGGGCAAGTCCACCTTGCTGCGCACTCTCAATGGCCTGGAGTCGATCAATGACGGCGTGATCGAAGTGGACGGCGAATACCTGGATGCCGCCCGCGCCGACCTGCGCAGCCTGCGGCAGAAAGTCGGCATGGTGTTCCAGCAGTTCAACCTGTTCCCGCACCTGAGCGTCGGCGAAAACGTGATGCTGGCGCCGCAGGTGGTGCAGAAAGTGCCCAAGGCCAAGGCGGCCCAACTGGCAAGGCAGATGCTCGAGCGGGTCGGGCTGGGCGAGAAGTTCGATGCCTTCCCCGATCGCTTGTCCGGTGGCCAGCAGCAACGGGTGGCCATTGCCCGGGCATTGGCGATGTCACCCAAGGTGCTCTTGTGCGATGAGATTACGTCGGCCCTGGACCCGGAGCTGGTCAATGAAGTGCTCAGTGTGGTGCGCCAACTGGCCCAGGACGGCATGACCCTGATCATGGTCACCCACGAAATGCGCTTTGCCCGGGAAGTCGGTGACAAACTGGTGTTCATGCATCAGGGCAAAGTGCATGAAACCGGCGACCCGAAAATGTTGTTTGCCAACCCAGGAACCGCCGAGCTTGCCAATTTCATTGGCTCGGTGGAACAACCGAGCTGACCAGCTCAAAGCTGCCCTGCCCCTCCAAGTGGATTTCACTGCGGACCGCCAAGGCATCGGAGGGCAGTTCGGCATGGATATCCACCAGGGCCGTGAGTCGCCGACCGACCACCGACCGGCCGCCTGCGTGCGCTACCACCGCCTGGCCGGGCAGCAACTGGCCGCTGGCTGGTGCGCCAGGCACATGGGCAACCGCCCAATCGACGGAGCGGCCATCCACCTGGGCATTTTTGAGGCTCAACCGGTAACGCCCCTCGCGGCCAAACCGAAAACCCTGCCCATCGGCGGCAACGCCAACAAAACGCAGGGCCATGGCCGCTGGCTCAATGCAGAGTACATTCACGCTGATCGAGCGGACCGTCAGCGCCACTGTGGTGCTTTCAGCCTCTGCATGCCTGCGTATCGGGCCATAATCGATGCGCGGCTGACTCAGCGATAGGCGACAGTTTTCAGCCAACGCATCAGACGGCGCCAGCAACGTGCAACATAGCGCCAAGGGCAGGCTTGCAGCCTTAACCACCTTGGCAAACCGCCGATGCGGCTTCATAGAATTTGTCATTGTCTGGCTTGGTCTCGGGGTCAATGTTCAACAAGCAAGTGGAAGAGTCCGGCAATGAAACCCGCAGGGTTTGCGACTCAGTGACGTCGTTGAGGAAAATCATGCCCTCGCCCACCACGCTGGTGATGAAACGATTGCCTTTGCCGAATACCGAGGCGCCCTGAGGTAATGGCCGGCCGTGCTGATCGTTCGCGGTGACCAGCATTCGACGCACTTTCACTACGTCGAAATCCACGGAGTTGAACGAGCCTCGACCCGCGGCAAGTACCTGGGTGCCGTTTTTCAGGTCCACCCGCTTGGGCAACGATTGGGTCTGCACCTCGACTCGGCTGTTGGTGTAGGCCGGCAGGCCCGCGATCACGGCTTGCCCGCTGAAGTCGGTCCAGACCGGGCCCTGTGGTGTCTGGACTTTCGCGGAACCGATATCGCCGACCGAAACGACGCCGAACGTGTCCTGTACGGTATAAGGCGAGAAGGTCAGGCCACCTTCGTGAGCCACTGCACCGCCCTGCAACTGCCCCGTGTAGCTGGTGCCCAGGGGGTCGCGACTGACGCCCAGGCCCACCCGGGTATAACGTGGCAGCAGGTCAACCTGAGCACGCACCGATTGCTCCCGGGCCCGGATGTCGCGCTCGACGCCGACTTCGTAATTCACATACTCGTTGACCCTTTCGCTCAGCGCAGTCCCCGCGGTGAACTGGTCTCCACGGCGACTGGTGAAGCTGCTTACACGACGATCCCCGCCCAGCGGCACACTGACCTGTAACCGCAAGGACAGGTCGTTATCCAGAGAACTGTCAGGCCCACTGCCGGCAAATGAAGCGTCACGGCGGGCCCGTTTGCCACCCACTTGCGAATCCGCGATGAATGCAACATCGACGCGGCCAAACGTCTTGTTCCATGAGGCGAACACATGTTCGGTGGTTTGCCCGCCAAATTGAGCACTGCGCGTGTAGTTCAGAGAAAATATGCCCAGGATGGCGTCGTTCCAGCTCATGCCCGCCGTGTATTGGTGTTTGAAGTACGAGTCCAGCTCATCGGTTCTGAGCGAATGCCCCACTTCAGTGACTTCGCGGTAACCGCGCGTTTGGGTGGTTGCACTTAAGTTGACATCGATATTGGCGACCACCGGGCTGCTCACGGACAGGCTGCTACGTGAACCGGACACAGCCTTGTGGCTGTCTCGGGACAGGTTATGTCGTGCGTTAACCGAAACCCGCTGGAAAAACACACTGCTCAGGCTGCCACCCACCGCCCAATAATCATCGGCACTCAACAAACCAAAACCCGCAGACGAATCGCGCCCCAGCCCCCAGGTGCCGCTGCCCATGGCGATCAACGGTGACGGGCCCTCTTCACCTGCCGTTCTGCGCAGTTCGCCAAGCGAGAAATAATAGCCAGGCGCCGCCGGGGCAGCCCCCGCGAACGACGCCGCCGGCACAACAAAACTGCGCTTGGCGCCCCGCACGTCAATCACACTGACGTCAAGATCACTGGTGCCATTGAGCAGGGGCAATCCGGTCAACCGGAACGGTCCTTCGGGCACCAGGGTACTGTGGATCAACACGCCGGACTGGCGCACCTCAACCCGGGACTGGCTTTGGGCCAAACCCTCGACCACCGCATTGTTGTTGCCTGCGGGTATCCGGGACTGCCCATCGGGAAAAAACTGCAAGCCGGAGAGCTGGATGCCACCAAACAGCGGGTTATTACTGGACAGTTGGCCCGCCTGGAAAGTCGAATGCAACGCGGCGATGTCCCGCTGCGCATAAGCATGCAGATGTTCAGTGCGCGTCTTGCCGTTGTCAGACACATAGAACTGGCGGCTGCGGACGATCCAGTCTTCCAGGTTGAAACCCGCTTCGGTATAGGCCGACACGAACCGTGTGGGCCCGCTGCGCGAGTGGCTGTCATACCCCAGCACGTCATAGTTGAACAAGGCCGCCGCCCCACCCCTGGAAAAACTTCCGGCCTCCCACTGCGGCTCACGCAGGGCCTGGGTGGGCACCACGAGCACCACTTCGTCAGTACCGGGCCGCAGGCGCACCATCGTCGTCGGGAACTGCCCGAGGAAATCATGACAAGTCTGGTCCGGCGTGACGCCTTCCAGAAGAACGCCCCGGGGCTTGACCAGTCCAGCCTTCTCCAGCAGCCCAGGGGTGAAACACAGCCCCCCCTGTGCGTCGAACCGGGCATCGACCAGTCCAAGGGGGTTTCCATTGACGCGCAACCCCACCACCTTGACGCCTTCGCGGAAGCGCGCCGCACTGCGAAAGTAGTCGGAAACCTTGGGGTCTATGCCGTGGGTGGTGAGCGCTGCAAGATCGAATCCCTCGCCGATCTCCAGCGCAGCCACGAGACCAGGCAAGCTCCATAGCGCCGCAAACCCGACGAGCAATGTGGGTTTGCAAGGCCGCGAAGGGGCGGCGACACGGTTATTCAGAGGCATCATCATGGGTCGATCAACCCTCATCGGTGTTGATCGGAGCCCGGTAGCTATCGACCGAAAACCCATAGACCGTTGCTGGCTGAATCTGAACTTGCGCGGTGCCGTCCAAGGCTGCGTCAACCTTCGCCACCAGCACCTCGCCCGGCAAGATGTAGGTACGCGGCAACATGGCCGAGGTATTTCCTGGCAGCAGTTGTACGTCCGGCGCCAGGCGCACGACATAGGCGCTGTCGTTATGGACGGTCAGTTGTTGCCCCGCCCGCTTCCACTTCAGCAACTCCCAAGGCGTGTGGTGCCGCGCCAGCCCCTGCGGATGCAGGATCAGCGGCAAATTCTGACGCAGGGTAATGCCGATGGTCGCACCACCCGCGGCCCGAGCCTGGGGGATGCCCTCGAAGGAGATACGCTTGAGCCGTTGGGTCTTGAGCGGCTCCTTCAAGGTGCTGATAAAGCGCACCAGCTGCGTCTCCCCTGCCTCCACTCGAGTGATAGGCGGTGTGACAATCAGTAGCGGCTCCAGGTCCTCAGGCACGTTTTCAACAACAGAATGAAGCAGCGCCGGTGCCTCGTCAGTATTCTTGATATTGATGGTGGCTTCACCGTCTTCTTCATATAGCACCACCACCGTTGTTTCCGGCAACATACCGTCCGCCGTGGCAACAGCGCTGAAACAAACACTCCACAGCAGCGCAAAACTTATTAAAAAAACACGCACTCGGCATTCTCCGCAACTCATGAAGTTGACGATCTGTTATCAACCGCCCACAGAAAAACAGCCAATAAGAAATAGTGGTTTCTTGATCGGCTGTTTTCAGTTGTTTAGATGTAACTCAATACCAGCGTGGCGCGACCATCAATGGAAACGTCGCGGCTCAGATCCAAGTCCTGAGCCCTGTTGATTACCGCCTTCACTGCAAGTGTGCCGGTCAGTTGGCTGATAGAGGCCGGTGTGATAGTCACGCTGTTACGCCAAGAATACTGGCTTGGCGACTGGGCAACTTTGCCATCACTGTTCTGCCAGGCCCCCAGGCCTGTACGCATGATCGGATGCAGCACCGTTGCGGAAGACCGCAGGTCCCTGAGGGTCACAGAATAACCACCGGTTCGCCGGCCTCCCACCATGCCCAAGCCAAAGTTTTGCGCTTCGCTAAAGCCTGCCCCCAGGATACCTGTCACCTTGCTGCCCGCTTGCAGGTCAGTAAGGGTGAGCCCGAACCTGGCCGGTGTGGCGCCGCAATTGATGACAAGAGAAGTGGTCCTCTCCTCGCGCGGGTTGAACGACGTGCGGGACAACTCGCCGGAGCGAATCGTACCGTAGTCGATGATGCCACTGCCTGCCAGACTGAGATTGCATGCAGCGGGGGTAATGGTGCCCCTGACGACCAACTGGGCACTGGTGGTTGCCTGGGCACTCAGGGTCGCAGCCAGGCACGCAATACCTAAGGTCAATCCAATAATTTTTTTCATGTTTGTCCTGTCACTTGAAGTTCTCAGGCGCTCTTTATTTTCGGTCTTGGCGACTCCGTCGCCCAACGCCTTATCTTCCGTAATACAAAACTATAAATAAATAACACCTAGGCAGAATTGCCGAGTGACAGTCTGGCGCCTTGGCGCTTAGCAATTGAATCAGACAACACGTCATTTATTGTGGTATCGGGTTAAATCAAGCAATAACCTTTATCCATTAGCAGAGTAGTCCCAAGCAAGGTATCGGACAAAGAACTATTCCAACCCCTGTAAGCAAAGTCATGGGTATCTTGGCAACCGCATATGATTAAATACTCTTACCCCCCGAAGCACCTCTTCAACGGCCACATACAAATTTCTCCTACATTTATAATGAAACACCCTTACAGACAGCATTCATAAAATTACCGAAGCACAACGCGTTGGCGTCAGCGGTCGATCGTGGCACGATGGCGAGGTTATCGACCGAGATCCCCAAACCATGCCGCAATCCCAAGCCAAGAACCTGTCCTTGATCGCCGCCATCGACCTGGGCTCCAACAGCTTTCACATGGTCGTGGCCAAGGCCCAGAACGGCGAGATCCGCATCCTCGAGCGGCTCGGCGAGAAAGTGCAACTGGCCGCAGGGATCGACGACGAGCGCAAGCTCAATGAAGAATCCATGCAGCGCGGGCTCGATTGCCTCAAGCGCTTTGCGCAACTGATCAACGGCATGCCTACTGGCGCCGTGCGCATCGTCGGCACCAACGCCTTGCGCGAAGCTCGCAACCGCAACGAGTTCATCCATCGTGCCGAGGACATCCTCGGGCATCCGGTGGAAGTCATCTCGGGCCGTGAAGAAGCCCGCCTGATCTACCTCGGCGTGTCCCATACCCTGGCCGATACTCCCGGCAAACGCCTGGTGGCGGACATCGGCGGCGGCAGCACCGAGTTCATCATCGGCCAGCGTTTTGAACCGCTGCTGCGTGAAAGCCTGCAGATGGGCTGCGTGAGTTTTACCCAACGGTATTTCAAGGACGGCAAGATCACGCCGGCGCGCTATGCCCAGGCCTACACCGCGGCACGGCTGGAGATCATGAGTATCGAACACGCCCTGCACCGCCTGACCTGGGATGAAGCCATCGGCTCGTCCGGGACCATCCGCGCCATTGGCCTGGCCTTGAAAGCCGGCGGCCATGGCACTGGCGAGGTAAACGCCGAAGGTTTGGCGTGGCTCAAGCGCAAACTGTTCAAGCTTGGGGATGCGGAAAAAATCGACTTCGACGGCATCAAGCCCGACCGACGCGCCATTTTCCCCGCGGGCCTGGCGATTCTCGAGGCTATCTTCGACGCCCTCGAACTGCAACGCATGGACCACTGTGACGGCGCCCTGCGCGAGGGTGTGCTCTATGACCTGCTGGGCCGTCATCACCACGAAGACGTGCGCGAGCGCACCCTCAGCTCGCTGATGGAGCGTTACCACGTCGACCTGGAACAAGCTGCTCGTGTGGAGCGCAAAGCCTTGCACGCTTTCGACCAGGTCGCCGAGGATTGGGACCTTGAAGACGGTGTCTGGCGGGAGCTGCTCGGCTGGGCCGCCAAGGTGCATGAAGTGGGCCTGGACATCGCCCACTACCACTACCACAAGCATGGCGCCTACCTGATCGAGCATTCGGACCTGGCCGGTTTCTCCCGGGAGGACCAGCAGATGCTCGCGCTGCTGGTGCGCGGCCATCGTCGCAATATTCCCAAGGATAAGTTTGCCGAGTTCGGCAAAGACGGCATCAAGCTGATCCGCCTGTGCGCGCTGTTGCGATTTGCGATCCTGTTCCACCACATTCGCGGTACCCAGGAAATGCCCCAGGTGAAACTGCATGCCGTTGGCGACAGCCTTGACGTGGTGTTCCCCAAGGGCTGGCTGGATGAAAACCAGTTGACCCAGGCGGACTTCGCCCAGGAAGCGGAATGGCTGACGCGGGTGGGGTTCAGCCTGAACCTGCGCTAAAAAGCACACCGATAGATAAATGTGGGAGGGGGCTTGCTCCCGATGGCGGTGGCCCTGCCGACTAATGTGTCGACTGATTCACCGCTATCGGGAGCAAGCCCCCTCCCACATTTTTTAGACCTCGCTGGTGCTGGGGTTTAGTTCACCGCAAGAATCGGGCTACCCAGCTTCTCCAGCAACGTCGCCTGCGCGCTGCGCGGGTTCTGGTTGCCGGTCGGCGTGTTACGCACGTAGCGACCGTCCGACTGCAGGCTCCAGCTGTGGGTGTTGTCGGTGAGGTAGCTTTCCAGCTCCTTCTTGACCCGCATGATCAGCTTCTTGCCTTCCACCGGGAAACAGGTCTCCACCCGCTTGTCGAGGTTGCGCTCCATCCAGTCGGCACTGGAGAGGAACATCTGCTCTTCGCCGCCGTTGAGGAAGTAGAACACTCGTGTGTGCTCCAGGAAGCGACCGATGATCGAGCGCACGTGGATATTATGCGACACGCCGACAATACCCGGACGCAGGCAGCACATACCCCGCACCACCAGGTCGATGCGCACGCCGGACTGGCTGGCTTTGTACAGCGCACGGATGATCTTCGGATCGGTCAGCGAGTTGAATTTGGCAATGATGTGCGCCGGTTTGCCGTCGAGGGCGAACTGGGTCTCGCGGGCAATCATGTCGAGCATGCCCTTCTTGAGGGTGAACGGTGCATGCAGCAGCTTCTTCATGCGCAAGGTCTTGCCCATGCCGATCAACTGGCTGAACAACTTGCCGACGTCTTCGCACAGCGCGTCGTCGGACGTCAGCAGGCTGTAGTCGGTGTAGAGCTTGGCGTTGCCGGCATGGTAGTTGCCGGTACCCAAGTGGGCGTAGCGCACGATCTCACCGGCTTCACGACGCAGGATCAGCATCATCTTGGCGTGGGTCTTGAAGCCAACCACACCGTAGATCACCACCGCACCGGCCGCTTGCAGGCGGCTGGCCAGTTGCAGGTTGGACTCTTCGTCAAAGCGCGCACGCAGCTCGATCACTGCGGTGACTTCCTTGCCGTTGCGCGCAGCATCCACCAGCGCATCGACGATTTCCGAGTTGGCGCCACTGCGGTACAGGGTCTGGCGCACGGCCAGGACATGCGGGTCCTTGGCGGCCTGACGCAGCAGGTCGACCACCGGGGTGAAGGATTCGAATGGGTGCAGCAGCAGGATGTCCTGCTTGCTTATCACGCTGAAAATGTTTTCGCTGTTTTGCAGCAGTTTCGGGATCTGCGGGGTGAACGGCTTGTATTGCAGCTCCGGGTGGCTGTCCAGGCCGGTGATGCTGAACAGGCGAGTCAGGTTCACCGGACCGTTGACTTGGTACAGCTCGGACTCGGCCAGGTTGAACTGCTTGAGCAGGTAGTCCGACAGATGTTTCGGGCAGGTATCGGCGACTTCCAGGCGTACAGCGTCGCCGTAGCGCCGCGAGAACAGCTCGCCGCGCAGGGCACGGGCCAAGTCTTCGACATCTTCGGAGTCCAGCGCCAGGTCGGCGTTGCGGGTCAGGCGGAACTGATAGCAGCCCTTGACCTTCATGCCCTGGAACAGGTCATCGGCATGGGCATGGATCATTGACGACAGGAATACATAGTTGTCGCCAGCGCCGCCTACCTCCTCGGGTACCTTGATGATCCGTGGCAACAGGCGCGGTGCCGGGATGATTGCCAGGCCAGAGTCGCGACCAAACGCATCGATACCTTCCAGCTCAACGATAAAGTTGAGGCTCTTGTTCACCAGCAACGGGAACGGGTGCGTAGGGTCGAGGCCGATGGGGGTGATGATCGGGGAAATCTCGTCACGGAAGTAGCGCCGCACCCAGGTCTTGATCTTGGCGGTCCAGTGGCGACGACGAATGAAGCGGACCTGATGCTTTTCAAGCTCCGGGAGCAGGATGTCGTTGAGGATTGCGTATTGGCGATCCACATGGCCGTGCACCAGCTCGCTGATGCGAGCCAGGGCTTGGTGCGGTTGCAGGCCGTCGGCACCGGCTTGTTCGCGGGCGAAGGTAATCTGCTTCTTGAGCCCGGCGACACGGATCTCGAAGAACTCATCCAGGTTGCTGGAGAAGATCAGCAAGAATTTCAGTCGCTCCAGCAACGGGTAGGACTCATCCAGCGCCTGCTCCAGCACGCGGATGTTGAATTGCAGCTGTGACAGCTCGCGGTGGATGTACAGGCTGCTGTCATCCAGGTTGGTGACCACGGCCACCGGCGCCGGCGCAGGTGCTTCAACGACCACCGCAGGCGCGGCCGGCTCCAGTTCCGGCGGGGTCTCGGCGACTTGTTCAACCACCGGGTGAGCGTCTTTTACAGCCACTTCTGAGAGTCCTTCGGTATTCATCGAGTGTTCCTGTGAGGGCTATTGTTGCTCTCTAAGCAATTGGGCGGCGCGGGCGGCGAAGTAGGTCAGGATGCCATCGGCGCCGGCACGTTTAAAGGCAGTCAGGGATTCGAGGATCACCCCTTCACTCAACCAACCATTCTGGATTGCGGCCATATGCATGGCGTATTCACCGCTGACCTGGTAGACAAAGGTCGGCACCTTGAATTCCTCTTTGACCCGATAAAGGATGTCCAAATAAGGCATCCCGGGCTTGACCATCACCATGTCGGCGCCTTCGGCCAGGTCCGCCGCAACTTCGTGCAGGGCTTCGTGGCTGTTGGCAGGGTCCATCTGGTACGAGGCCTTGTTGGCCTTGCCCAGGTTCAGGGCCGAGCCCACCGCATCGCGGAACGGGCCGTAGTAGGCGCTGGCGTACTTGGCCGAGTAAGCCATGATCCGCACATTGACATGGCCGGCCAGTTCAAGCGCTTCACGAATTGCCTGGATGCGACCGTCCATCATGTCCGACGGCGCAACCACCTGGGCGCCCGCTGCGGCATGGGATAACGCCTGCCTGACCAGCGCATCGACGGTAATGTCGTTCTGAACGTAACCGTCTTCGTCAAGAATGCCATCTTGGCCGTGGGTGGTGAACGGGTCCAGGGCCACGTCGGTAATCACGCCCAACTCCGGGAAGCGCTCGCGCAGGGCGCGGGTGGCACGCTGGGCGATCCCTTGTGGGTTCCAGGCTTCTGCGGCGTCCAGGGACTTGAGCTCCGACGGCGTCACCGGAAACAGTGCCAGCGCCGGGATCCCCAGTTCGACCCAATTGGCCGCCTCGATCAGCAACTGATCAATGGTCAAACGCTCCACACCTGGCATCGATGCCACCGCTTCCCGACGATTTTCACCATCGAGCACAAATACCGGCAGGATCAGATCATTCGTCGTCAGTACATTTTCACGTACCAGGCGACGAGAAAAATCATCACGGCGATTGCGACGCAGGCGGGTAGCGGGGAACAGGCGATTGGCAGGGGTAAAGCTCACGACAGACTCCTGAGCCCGCGTTTACGGGCGAGCGTTGCAGTTATAAGCGGCCATTATGACGAAGGAATGACAGTTGTGCTTATCGATGCGACCTGTAGTCGCATTCGTCATTTATGTAGGAATTGTTCACTTCGTGACACATCTCGATACTTTCATGAATCTTCGTGAAGGCGTAGGCTGCGCGTTCATTTCGCCAGCACCCCAGACCATGCTTCAACAATTTCTGCATGACTTCGGTTACTTTGCCCTCTTCCTCGGCACGTTCTTCGAAGGCGAGACCATCCTCGTGCTCGCAGGCTTCCTGGCGTTCCGTGGCTACATGGATATCAACCTGGTGGTGGTCGTTGCCTTCTTTGGCAGCTACGCCGGCGACCAGCTCTGGTACTACATGGGGCGCAAGCATGGCCGCAAGCTGCTGGCACGCAAGCCGCGCTGGCAATTGATGGGCGACAAGGCGCTGGAACATATCCGCAAGCACCCGGATATCTGGGTACTGAGCTTCCGCTTCGTCTATGGCTTGCGCACAGTGATGCCCGTGGCAATTGGCCTGTCCGGCTATCCGCCACTGCGCTATTTGATCCTTAACGGTATCGGTGCGGCGATTTGGGCTGCTGCGCTGGGGGCTGCGGCTTATCACTTCGGCGCAGTGCTGGAAGGCATGCTCGGCAGCGTCAAGAAATATGAGCTGTGGGTGCTGGGCGCGCTGCTGGTGCTGGGCCTTGTCCTGTGGCTGCGCCGCCGCTTCAAGAATGCCCGTATCGCCCGGGAGGCGTGTGCCGAGGCCAAGGCCCGGCTGGCTGCCGAGCCAGCCCCGGTGGAAACACCTAAGACACCAGTCGAGTAAGCCGGCTTCTGCAACAGTAGAGGCCGATCACGCTCAGCAGACTGTAGCTCGCCAGCGCCAGCCAGGCCAGGTTGCTGGCGGGCCACAGACCGACCAACGGTGCCAGCCATACCAACGGCGCATTCAGCGCCAGCCGCGCCAGCTCGACCTTCAACGCCCACGGGCGATTCTCCAGCGCCACCCCCAAGGTAAACAGGCCCAGCGCCATGGTTCCCCAGCCCAGGACCAGTGCCGCCGAGGGCATCGCCTCGCCGAAATTCATTAGATAGCTGCCAAATCCCACATACGCTGCAAATTGCAAAGCGATGTACACCTGTTGCCGCGCATCCAGCGGCACCTCGAATTTGCGGAACTGGCTCAGGTCCGGCTTGGCCATCGGGTACTTGGCCTTGACGTCCGCCGGACGCCAGCCGGTGCGCATGAACCAGATGCGCAACTTGTCCCACCAGCTTTCAGTACGTCGGGCGTCATGCCATAACTGCGCATAAAACTGCAGGTTGGCCCACAGCGGGTTCCAACTGGCCAGGGGCGTGGTCACACCGAAAATGACCGGCTCGTTGTCGTCTTCCTCCTGGAACGTGCCGAACAGTCGGTCCCAAATAATGAACACCCCGCCGTAGTTGCGATCCATGTAGAGAGCGTTCTGTGCATGGTGGGCCCGATGATTGGACGGTGTGACGAAGAACCACTCGAACCAGCCAAGCTTGGGAACGTGACGGGTATGGACCCAGAACTGATAGAGCAGGTTGAGCGACGCCACGCTGATAAACACCACCAGCGGCACACCGACCACAGCCAGGGGCAGGTAGAAGATCCAGCTCAGCAGGAAACCGGTGCTGGTCTGGCGCAAGGCAGTGGTGAGGTTGTAGTCCTCGCTCTGGTGGTGCACCGAATGCGCGGCCCAGAGGATATTGCGCTCATGACCCATGCGATGCAGCCAGTAGTAGCACACGTCATAGAACACGAAGGCAAACACCCAGGTCCAGGCACTCTGGGTCGACCACTCGAACAGCGCCAGGTGCTTAAGGGCGAATGCGTAGATCAGCAGACCCACACCCTTGGTCAACAACCCGGTGGTGGTGGACAGTACGCCGGTGCTGAGGCTGTTGATGGCATCTGCCACTCGATAGTTGCGCGCGCCGCGCCAACGGTCGGCCAGCAGTTCAACCACGATCAGGGCGATGAAAAACGGTACCGCGTAAGGCACGAAGTCCATGGGTTAGTCCGGTGTATTTTTTGTTACATCAAGATTAGGTGCACCGCCATGAGATCCCATTGGCAACAGCTTACAAATTAGTAGACATTTAACGCCATGAATCAGGAGAAATGCCCATGAGCAAAAAGATTGCAGTGATCCTTTCCGGCTGTGGCGTGTACGACGGCGCAGAAATCCATGAAAGCGTGATCACCCTGCTGCGCCTGGACCAGCGCGGCGCTCAAGTCGAATGTTTTGCGCCGAATATCGCCCAGTTGCACGTGATCAATCACCTTACCGGTGAGGAAATGCCTGAAACACGCAATGTACTGGTGGAGTCGGCGCGCATCGCCCGCGGTGCAGTGAAGGACATTCGCGAAGCCAACGCCGCAGACTTTGATGCGCTGATCGTGCCTGGCGGCTTCGGCGCGGCGAAGAACCTGTCTGACTTCGCCGTGGAAGGCGCTGCCTGCAGCGTCAACCCGCAAGTACTGGAGCTGGCCGAAGCCTTCGCCGAAGCGGGCAAACCCGTGGGGTTGATCTGCATTTCGCCTGCGTTGGCCGCGAAGATCTACGGCCCGGGCGTGACCTGCACCATCGGCAACGATGCCGACACAGCGGCAGCCCTGGACAAGATGGGCGCCACCCACCACGAATGCACGGTGGAGGACATCGTCGAAGACAAGGCGCGCAAGTTGGTGAGCACACCGGCGTATATGCTCGGCAAAAACATCAGCGAGGTCGCATCAGGCATCAACAAGCTGGTGGACCGGGTGTTGGAACTGACCCACGAAAATGACTAACGCCCTCTTTCTGTAGGAGCGAGTCTGCTCGCGAAGAACGTCAACAATAACGCGGGCAAGCTGGATGAACGCAGCGCTCTCAGGTTCATCGCGAGCAAGCTCGCTCCTACAGAGGCCTCATCAAACGGGTCAGGATTCGGTCCAGCGCATTAGCAAACGCTTGCTTGTCTTTTTCCCCATGGGGCGGTGGCCCGCCGCCCATCTGGCCCTGCTCACGCAGGTCGGTGAACAGGTTACGCACCGCCAGGCGTTCACTCATGTTCGCCGGGCTGAACTCCTTGCCCCGTGGGTCAAGGGCTGTGACGCCCTTCTTCACCAGCCGGTCGGCCAAGGGCACATCGCTGCAGATCACCAGTTCACCGGGCACAGCATGCTCAACCAGATAGTCATCAGCCGCATCCGGCCCGCTGGGCACAACGATGAGCTTCACACAGGAAAAGCTCGGCTTGATCTGGCTTTGCCCAGCCACCAGCACCACCTCGAACTGGCGCTTGAGGGCAAACTTCACTACCTGGTCCTTGGCCGCCCGAGGGCAGGCGTCGGCGTCGATCCATACTCGCATGCTACGCCGCCGCCCGGCGCTTCTCGGTCAGCCGGCTACGGCCATACAGCACCACAATCGCCAGGATCGCCACGGCCTGCGCACCCAACGAATACGCATCGGCATGGATGCCCAGCCAGTCGAAGTCAAAGAACGCCACCGGCCGCGTACCGAAGATGCCCGCCTCCTGCAAGGCCTTGACACCGTGCCCGGCGAACACCACCGACAGCGCGCACAGCAGCGCCGCGTTGATACCGAAGAACAGCGCCAACGGCAGCTTCGCCGAACCGCGCAGGATCACCCAGGCCAGGCCCACCAGCAGCACCAGCGCCGTGGCCCCACCCGCCAATACCGCGTTATGCCCGGCCGGGCCGGCTTGCAGCCACAGGGTTTCGTAGAACAGGATCACCTCGAACAGCTCGCGGTACACCGAGAAGAACGCCAGTACCGCAAAACCGAAACGCCCACCGCCGCCCACCAGGCTGCTCTTGATGTAGTCCTGCCAGGCCGCCGCGTGACGCCGATCGTGCATCCATACGCCGAGCCACAACACCATCACGCTGGCAAACAACGCCGTGCAGCCTTCGAGCAGTTCGCGCTGGGCACCGCTGACGTCAATCACATACGCCGCCAAGGCCCAGGTGGCCAAGCCGGCCAACAGCGCCAGGCCCCAGCCGACGTTGACGCTACGTACCGCCGATTGCTGGCCGGTATTGCGCAGGAAGGCCAGGATCGCCGCCAGCACCAGGATCGCTTCCAGACCTTCGCGCAGCAGGATCAACAAGCCGGAAATGTAGCTCAACGACCAGCTCAAGCCATCGCCGCCCAGCAAGCCGGCGGACTCGGTAAGCTTGCCCTTGGCCGCGTCCAGGCGTTGCTGCACCTGCTCGGTAGGCAAACCGTCCTGCAATGATTGCCGATAGGCCATCAGGGCCTTCTCGGTGTCTTTGCGCACATTGGCATCGACGTTATCCAGGGAGCTTTCCACCAGTTCGAAACCTTCGAGGTAAGCGGCGACCGACAGGTCGTAGGCCTGCTCGTGGTCACCGTTGCGGAAGGCTGCAAGGCTCTTGTCCAAGGTGGTGGCGGTGTAGTCGAGCAACTGCGCGGGGCCACGCTGGACTTGCGGCGGCTGCGCACGCTGGGCGCGGAAAGCCGCGGCGGCGGCCGGACCATTGGCGGCGAGCACTTCATTGGGGGTCTGGCGCGCCAGGTCGGCCAAGTTGAACGCCTGCGCGCTTTTGGCGGCAGCCGGGTCGGCGGTGAAACCGGAGATGTAGGTAGCCAGGTCCCAGCGCTGACGGTCGTCCAGTTGATCAGCGAACGATGGCATATCGGTGCCTTCGACACCCAGGCCGAGGGTGTTGTAGATCGCGTACAGGCTCAAGCGATCCAGGCGTGCAGCATCGCGCAGGTTCGCGGGTGGCGGCGTAAGGCCCACGCCCGCCGGGCCATCACCGGCACCGGCCCTACCGTGGCAGACCGAACAGTGCTGAGCGTACAGCGGCGCGCCGCGTGTAGGGTCGGGCGTGATGGCCGGGGCCTGGCTGACTTCATAGGCCACCGCCAGCTTGGCACCCAACTGACGGGCCTGACGAGCCACACCCGCACCGTCCTGGCGGGCATTGACCGCCGCCAGCAGTTCATCGACGCCGGTTACCAGCTCGGCGCGCTCAGGCTTATCCGGCAGATCGGCCACCAGACCCTGCAACACCCCAAGAAACTCCACCTGCTCGCGGTATTCCGAGTCGTCCACCACCTTGCCCGCCTCTACCGTCGGAGGGTAGTCGGCGCCAATGTAGTCCAGCAAATGCAGGGCTTGTGGCGCGCCTTCGGCGGTTGCGGCCAAGAGATTGAAGCTGCACGACATCAGCGCCGGCAACAGCAGCCACGCAAGAAAGCGGAAAGGGGCAGTCATGAATGAATCTCAAGTGGAAATACGAAGTAACACTATTGTTGAGCTTTAATGGATTCGACTCAAGGTGTTATTTCATATCGCCACAAAACCAATGTGGGAGGGGGCTTGCTCCCAATGACGGAGTTTCAGTCAACAGACTCATCGACTGATTCACCGCTATCGGGGCAAGCCCCCTCCCACCTTTTTGTGCCGGCTTGTTCAGTTACGTTGTGGCGCGGTGCAAGCTTGCGAGGAAACCGGCGGCACCGACAAACAAACCGGCAAAGGTGCGGTTTACGCGTTTCTGCTGCTTGGGCGTGCGCAGCAGCCGCAGAACTTTAGAGGCCAACCCCGTATAGCCCGCCATCACGATCATATCGACACTGATCATGGTCGCACCGAGGATCAGGTATTGAATCAGCAACGGAGCCTGCGGGTTCACGAACTGCGGCAGCACCGCCAGCATGAACACCAGGGCCTTGGGGTTGCTGGCGTTGACCAGGAACCCCCGGAACATCATCGCCATCGGCTTGCCGATCGGGCGTACGGCGGCGTCATCGGTCATGTCCATGGGCAAGGCGCGCCATTGCTTAATGGCCAGGTACACCAAGTAGGCCACCCCAAACCATTTGATTGCATAGAACGCGGTAGACGACGCCGCCAGAATGGCGCCCAAGCCGCCCGCCACCACGGCAATCTGCATCGCCAGGCCAAGCTGCAGGCCGATGGCGTTCCAGTAGCCACGCACAAAACCGTATTGCAGACCGCTGGACATCGAGGCGATGGCTCCGGCGCCAGGGGAAAGAGAAATGATCCAACTGGCCAGGAAGAAAGCCAGCCACGTGTCGAGAGCCATTGCGCACCTCAGAAGGGAGTTAGCGGTTGTGCCTTAAGCTAACTCCACCGACCAAAGCCTGGCTATAAATTTCTGTAGGAGCGAGCTTGCTCGCGAAAAACTCACAAGCGATACGGGCCGGCTGGATGCACTGCGTTACCGTTGACGATTTTTGCGAGCAAGCTCGCTCCTACAAGATATTCGTACCTGTTCCCGGCCAACGTCGCACCGAACGCTGGAAGAACAAACTGTTGGGCACCTGCACCATCGCGCTGCTGGTGCCGGCTTCCTCGACTTCGATCAACGTGGTGTAGAGCAGATTGATCGCCACCACCCGGCCCTTCACGCCAGGTTTGTCGACGGTGTCCACCAGTTCGACGATGTCACCGAGACGGAACGGCCCGACCGTAAAGATCAGGATCGCGCACAACAGGTTGGACAGCACCGACCACATGGCGAAGAACGCCACTGCCGCCACCGCGACAAACCCCGACAGCGCCGTCCATAAGACAGTGGCGGACACACCCAGGCGGCCCAGCACAAAGATCAGCGCACTGCCCATGATCAGCCAGCGCAGGCCGCCACGCAGGGGCATCAGTAACTGCGGCGGCAGCGGGTAGCGCTCACCCAGGCGGGTCAGGCCCTTGGCGACAAAGCGCTGGGCCAGGTAGCCGGCCAACAGGATCAGCAGGATTTGCACGCCGATCCATACGGGCTCGACCCATTGCGCCGGCAACGGCAGTTGCAACGCTTCCATCAGGACAGCGCCTCCAGCTCCGCTTGCAGGGTTTCGAGCAACTCGAGGGCCTCCATCCAGGTTTCCTCCAACTGCCCTTCGCGCACCTTGAGCTTGGCCTGTTCGGCCAGCAGGTCGCGCAGTTCATCCTTGCGCACGGCCTCGTACACGGCGCTGTCGCCCAGGCTGGCTTCGATCCTGGCCAGGCGCTCGTGCACCTTGCCCAGCTCGGCTTCCAGCTTGTCGGCTTCACGCTTGTGCGGGGCCAACTGCTGGCGCAATGCGGCGGCAGCCTGGCGCTGGGCTTTCTTGTCGGTCTTGTCTGGATTGACCGGCGTGTTACTGGCCGGCGCATTACGCAGGCGGTAGTCGGTCAGCCAGCGCGCATAGTCGTCCAGGTCGCCGTCGAACTCTTCGACCTTACCGTCAGCCACCAGCAGGAAGTTATCGGTGGTGCTCTTGAGCAAATGGCGATCGTGAGAGACCACCAATACCGCACCGCTGAATTCCTGCAGGGCCATGGTCAGCGCCAGGCGCATTTCCAGGTCCAGGTGATTGGTCGGTTCGTCAAGCAGCAGCAGGTTCGGGCGGTCCCAGGCGATCAGGGCCAGAGCCAGCCGGGCTTTTTCGCCTCCGGAGAAATTCAGCACTGGCTCATCGATGCGCGCACCACGGAAGTCAAAACCACCGAGGAAATCACGCAAGGTCTGCTCGCGTTCGGTCGGCGCCAGGCGTTGCAGGTGCAACAGCGGGCTGGCCTTGGAATCGAGCGAGTCCAGTTGGTGCTGGGCAAAGTAACCCACCACCGTGTTCTCGCCACGGGTCAGGCGACCAGACAGAGGCTCAAGCTCGCCCGAGAGGTTCTTGATCAGCGTCGACTTGCCCGCGCCGTTGGGGCCCAGCAAACCGATACGAGCGCCTGGCGTGAGCTGCAGCTTGACCTTCTCCAGGATGGTTTTGTCGCCATAACCCAGGCGCGCATCAGAGAGGTCCAACAATGGGCTGGAGATCTTCACCGATTCGCGGAATACAAAATCGAACGGCGAATCGACATGGGCCGCCGACAGCTCTTCCATGCGCTCCAGGGCCTTGATCCGGCTCTGGGCCTGGCGGGCCTTGGTGGCTTGGGCCTTGAACCGGGCGATGTAGCTTTCCATGTGCGCACGTTGCGCCTGTTGCTTCTCATAGGCCTGTTGCTGCTGGGCCAGGCGCTCGGCGCGGGCGCGCTCGAACGCGGTATAGCCGCCACGATAAAGGGTGATCTTCTTCTGTTCGACGTGGGCGATGTTATCGACCACGGCATCGAGGAAATCCCGGTCGTGGGAAATCAGTAGCAACGTACCCTGATAGTTCTTGAGGAAGTCTTCCAGCCACAGGATCGCATCAAGGTCCAAGTGGTTGGTCGGTTCGTCGAGCAGCAGCAGGTCCGAAGGGCACATCAGCGCTTGGGCCAGATTGAGGCGCATGCGCCAGCCACCGGAGAAGTCGGCGACCGGACGGTCCATCTGCTCGTTGGTAAAACCCAGGCCGGCAAGCATCTTGCGGGCACGGGCGTCGGCGGTATAGCCGTCGGCACTGTCCAGCTCAGCGTGCAGGCGGGCCTGGGCGGCACCGTCCTGGGCTTTTTCGGCTTCGGCGAGGTCGTGTTGCACCTGGCGCAGGCGCAGGTCGCCATCGAGCACGTAGTCGATCGCGATGCGGTCCAGGGTGTCGATCTCCTGGCGCATATGGGCGATGCGCCAGTCGGCCGGCAGCAGGCAGTCCCCGGAGTCCGGGGTCAGCTCACCCAGCAACAAGGCGAACAACGTGGATTTGCCGGCGCCGTTGGCACCGATCAGGCCGGCTTTGTGACCGGCGTGCAGGGTCAGCTCGGCGTCTTCAAGAAGACGTTGCGGGCCACGCTGTAATGTTAGGCTTTGAAGTCGGATCATAATGGCGGCGGAGTCTACCAGCTTCGTTGGCCGCTGGCTTGGGTGTGAATATGTGCGCTGACCTGTGGAGCTTTGCCCTCTCGACCTACGCTCGCCCGGGTGTAGAGGCTGCTTGCCTGCGCTTGCAGGAACAAGGAGCGGATGTGTGCCTGTTGCTGTGTGGTGCGTGGCTGGAACAACGAGGGGTGGCGTATACGTTCGAACGCGTGCAGGCATTGCAGCTGCTAGCTCGCCCCTGGCGGACACAGGTGGTCGAACCGTTGCGACAAGTGCGTGTGCAATGGCGAACCATGGCGCAGCAGGATACGCAACTGGCATCGCTACGGGAGCGGGTCAAGACCCTGGAGGTGGAAGCCGAGAGAGCACTGCTGATGCGCTTGGAAACGCTGGCGCAGGCATGGCCTATCAATGAGGGAGTAGGCCAGTACGGATGGCTTGAAGGCTTGGCGACCGAAGCCGCCAACCTTGACCACGACGCGCTGCAGCGGCTGCGCGTCGTGGTCGCCAACACTTAGGAAGCGTTGGTTTGGGTAGTGCTTGGCGCTATCGATGCAGGGGTGCTGCTGGTCGATGCGGTTGGAGCGGGTGAGGCGGTTGCATTGGCAGCAGGTGCTGCTGGAGTGGCTGGCTTGGCGGGTGCTGGTTTTGCAGCAGCGGGTTTGGCGGCTGGTTTCGCGGCAGCAGGTTTGGCAGTTGGCTTGGCGGCTGGTTTCGCAGCAGCAGGTTTGGCAGCTGCCTTGGCGGCTGGTTTCGCAGCAGCGGTTTTGGCAGCTGGCTTGGCGGCCGGTTTCGCAGCAGCAGTTTTGGCAGCTGGCTTGGCGGCTGGTTTCGCAGCAGCAGGTTTCGCAGCTGGCTTGGCGGCTGGTTTCGCAGCAGCGGTTTTAGCAGCTGGCTTGGCGGCTGGTTTCGCAGCAGCAGTTTTGGCAGCTGGCTTGGCGGCTGGTTTCGCAGCAGCGGTTCTGACAGCTGGCTTGGCGGCCGGTTTCGCAGCAGCGGTTCTGGCAGCTGGCTTGGCGGCCGGTTTCGCAGCAGCGGTTTTGGCAGCTGGTTTGGCGGCTGGTTTCGCAGCAGCGGTTTTGGCAGCTGGCTTGGCGGCCGGTTTCGCAGCAGCGGTTTTGGCAGCTGGCTTGGCGGCTGGTTTCGCAGCAGCGGTTTTGGCAGCTGGCTTGGCGGCTGGTTTCGCAGCAGCGGTTTTGGTAGCTGGCTTGACAGCCGGTTTCGCAGCAGCAGTTTTCGCAACCGGCTTGGCTGCAACTTTTGCAGGGGTACGAGCGCCCAGTGCTTTCCCTACGGCTTCCTTCACACGACCAATGCCCTGGGCCAGCTTCAGGCTTTCCTGAGCGTCTTTCTTGAGTTGGGAAATGTAGCTGCGGGTCTCAGCTTGACGATCCTTGAGGGCATCCAGCAGGTCCTCAAGTTCTTTAACGGCGTCCTTGGCTTTGGCTTGCGCCTTGGACTTGCCGGCTGTAGCGGCGTCTTGCAATTTGGTGCGGGACTTGTGCAGTTTTTCTTGGGCTTTACCGCGTTGTTTTTCCAGTTTGGCGAGCAGTTTTTCTGCATCGGCCAACGCCTGGGAACATGCGCTTTCGAGATGTTCGAGCAGGCTGCCCGAAAGTTGTTGGAGCAAGTGCAACGGGGTATTTACAGGCTTCTGTTTGGCCGACATGGTTTACCTCCTGGCTGACGTGGGTGCGGCTCATACTAGCCCTCTGCTCTTACCGCCGCTAGGGCATGTTGACAGTATCGTTTGCCTTGCGTTGCACCGTACGAAAATTCTTATCGATATAACGAAAAACCGCGCCACTTTTTACTCACTCACACTGGCATAATCCGTCGCACTTTCGCCGGGAGACTGCCCATGTCGCGTTACCTTTTTCTAGTGCTTGGCTTGGCGACCTGCTTAGCCGATGCGAGCGAGCAACTGCCGTCAAAAACCACCGCCTCGGATCCGCACGATCTTGCCTATAGTCTCGGCGCAAGCCTCGGCGAACGGTTACGCCAGGAAGTCCCTGACCTACAGATCCAGGCACTGGTGGACGGCCTCAGGCAAGCCTACCAAGGCAAGCCGCTTGCGCTGGACAACGCACGTATCGAACAGATACTCGCCCAGCACGAAGCACAGAGCGCCGCCGACGCCCAAATCCCTCAAAGCGAAAAAGCACTTGCCGCCGAACAACGATTCCTGACGCAGGAGAAAGCCGTCACTGGCGTGCGCGAATTGGCAGACGGGATCCTGCTCACCGAGCTGGCGCCTGGCACAGGTAATAAACCGCTGGCCAGCGATGAGGTGCAGGTGAAATACGTGGGGCGACTACCCGACGGAACTGTCTTCGACAAAAGTACGCAGCCGCAATGGTTTCGCCTGGACAGCGTAATCAGCGGTTGGAGCAGTGCGTTGCAACAGATGCCGGTGGGTGCGAAATGGCGCCTGGTAATTCCTTCATCCCAGGCCTATGGCGCAGATGGGGCGGGTGAGTTGATTCCACCCTTTACTCCGCTGGTGTTTGAGATTGAACTGCTCGGCACTCGCCACTGACCCATAAAAAACGGTGCGACATGCGCACCGTTTTTTATATCGTCGCCAAGGTTCAGACCTGGGTGGCCGGCTCTTCCTTGTGAGCGTTGTGCAGCACTTCGATCAGGCAATCCTCCAACTCGAAACGCTCATGCAGCAGCGCACCCAATTCTTTGAATTTTTCCGCTACACATTTCCCTGCATCACACAGGTCGGTGAACGCCAGCAGTTTCTCCGTGATCACATCGATGCGCGGGTAAATAGTCTCTGCCAGGTCGAGGCCACGCTGGTCGTCGAAGGCTTGCGCCTCTTTGGTCAGTTGCTCGTAGACGCCGAAATGGCCTGCCGATACATAATCCACCAGTGCTCCACAGAAATCCTGCAATCGCTCGCGATTCTCACCCAATGCTTCGGGCTTGGCACCGAGAGCATCAAAGGCCCGAACCAGTTCGTGGCGTGCCTTCAACCAGCTGTCGATCAGCTTGTGCACCCCACCCCAGCGTTCCTGAGCATTCTGACAACTTTCCAGCATGATGATCTCTCTTCCCTATAGGGGGGTGCTGCTGCTATGTACCTGCGCAACACTTCGAGGATAAAGCAGCAGCCGGACAAGGCCGCGTCTGACAAACGGTTTGGATAACGCGTGCGGGCCAGATTATGCCCGCACGACTGTGGCTTCAAGGTACGCAGGAGAGAAAGTTCATACAAGTGTTTAATCCACTCCTACAAACTGCGTTCGGTTTTCATGGCCTTGCAGGGCGCAAATGCCTACAAAATAACAACCTTGAAAATTGCATGGTGCCCAGGATCAGCATGGTTACGAAGAACAACAGGCTCCACTCGGGAAGGCTCAGTTCAAATAGCGTCCAGGTGATTTCGACGCAATCGACAGTGCCGTTGAACACTGCACGTATGGCCTGCCAGAACGACAGGCTCTCAATCATGGATTGCAGGTTGGGCCAGCAATCCCGGACCTGGCCTGGCGGCATACTCTGCAGTAGCACTTGGCGCCCCGCGGTAATGGCGCCAAGCAGCGCACATCCCATGCTCGCCAGCCCATACAGGCAAACGCCCAAGCGCCCAGGGTTATAAAGAGCAGCGACCAGGTTGATCAACGTAAACGTGGCAAGCAACAGGCGTTGTACCTGGCATAAAAAACAAGGCTGTAGCAGCGCGCCATATTCCAGATAAAAGGACGCGCCCAACGTCAGCGCACCTGCCATGAACGCCAGGAAAAACAAAGAGCGTAAAGGGGCCAAAGACATTGTTTATCCGCACTGCAAGAGATAGGACGCTACGGTAGAGTAAAGGCCCGACCCCTTTCAATACGCCCTAGAGCAGACTATTCCGCGAAAACGTAAGGACATCCCGCCAGAGCCCGGAGGAAATCCAATTACAACAAGTAGGAATTAGTAACAACACCGCTTAAGCCAAGTGTTTACGGGGGCTTGGCGGACAGGGTGTCAGATAGGTCGGAGCCAATCTGTTCACCCTTTCCTACTTCAAACTCGCACAGGGACTGGCAGCGGCGAGGACAGCAGACGATTGTCCAGCAACCCCAGGCCTTCCTGGAACAATTGGTTGCTGCGCTCGGTGTCGCCCAACTGGGCCAGCAGGCGGGCCAGTTCGGCGCAGGCTTCAGGATTGCGCTGCACTTGCAGGCTGCTTTCCAGATAGTCCCGTGCCTTGCCCCACAGACTGTTTTGCAGGCAGAGGCGGCCCAGCGTCAACAGCAAACTGGCATCGCCAGGGTGATCCTTGAGCCAGCCTTCGGCAAACTTCAATTGACGTGCAGGATCACTGCCGCGCAGCAGGCCATACAGCCGGATCAAGTGGCTGTCATAGCCACGCTTGAGCGCGCCACGTAGCACCTCCTCGGCTTTGGCATCCGCGCCAAGTCGACGCAGCTGGTCGGCATACGCCAGCACCAGCTGTGGCTGCTGGCGCTGGGCCGAAGTCAATTGCTCCCATGCCCGTTCGAGGGACTGCAAGCCCGCTTCACCTTGCTCTTCACGCTGGGCAGCCAGGCTGAGGTTCTCGCCCCAGGCGCGACGCTCCAGCTCGGCCAGCTCGCCCGCAGGCAGCACTTTGTCCTTGCGCAGTTCAGGCAACAGGCGAATCACCGACGACCAGTCGCCACGCTGCTGATGCAGGCGTTGCAACTGTCGTAGCACCTGCGCGTTATGCGGATGACGCTCGTGCATCGCCTGCAGGGTAACCAGGGCGCCGTCGGTATCGCCTCGGTCCATCTGCAATTGCGCATGGCTCAGCGCAACCGCCAGTTCGGCCTGGGGCTGGCGCTCCAGGGCGCGCTCGAGCAAGCCATCGGACTCCTCATAACGGCCCTGCTCATTGGCCGCACGGGCGGCACCGATGTAATACAACAACGGCTGGCGCTCTGCTTCCGCGGCGCGGTGCAAATGGCGTTCGGCGCTGGCCCAGCGGCCCTCGGCAAGGTCCATCTGGCCTTGCTCGATAGCAATCTGCACACGGCGGCTGCGGTTGCGCCGCGACCAGGGATTGACCACGCCACTGGATGTGGTGACCAGGCTCAACAACACGCGCACCAGGTAGATCGCCAGGCCGATGGCAAATACCGCCACCAAGGTAGCCCACAGGCTCGATTCGTAATGCAGCAAATGGGGATAGGTAATCAGCACGTAGCCGGTGTGTTTCGAAATGCCCACGCCCAGCGCCAGTGCGACCGCAATCGCCAGCACCAGGATCACATAGAAACGCTTCATCAGCTCTACTCCTGGGTCGCCGGTTGGCCAGCCGAGGCCTTGGCATCATCGGCAGACTGATGACGACGTTCGAGGTACGCCTGCACTGCGGCCAGGCTCGCCGCCAGGTCTGGGGTCACCACCGAAACGGCCTTGGGCTCGAGTTCAGCGATACGCGCCAGCATCGCCTTACTCTGCGGGTTGTCCTGGTTGAAGTTGTCTTGCAACACGCTACGCGCTTCACCCAGCGAGCGGCTGTACACCGCCGACTCGCCATTCAGTGCGGCCCATTGTGCTTGCTCCAGCGCCAGGCTCAGGGCCAGTCGCACTTGGTTCAAGCCTTGGCCCGCCAACAATGGGCGGATGTTGTCATCCGGGTTGAAGTCGATGCGGAAGTAACGGGAAATCTGCTCCCACCACTGGCTCAACCAGTTCTCCGTATCGCTGGTAGGACGCCCTTGGGAGGAAGGCTCCGTGAGTTGATACTCCGGCGCAATCGCCGCCAACTGCACGACCTGGTCACGCAAGGCCGCCAGCTGCAGGTAGAGGCCGGTACGATCCGGTTGCTCAGTGCTACGCAGCGCGGCCAGGCTCTTGGCCAGTTGCTCGCGCGCGGCGAAAGCGCCTGGGTCGCTCTGCTCGCGAAGAATTTCGTCGGCGCCCTGGACCAGCGACTGAGCGCTATTGATGTCTTGTAAGGCGGACAAGCGCAAGCTGGCCAGACGGATCAGGTGCTCGGCTTCGGCCAGCCGCCAGTCCTTGCGGCTGGCGCCCAACACGGTTTCCAGACGCTGGTTCAGGCGCTGCTGATCACCCTGCAGTTGGGCGACCAGGCGGCGACGCTCTTCCAGTTCATCCGCGCCCGGCAACTGCGCCAGGCGGGCGGCCAATTGTTGCTGGCTTTGCTTGAGGCTCTGGGATTGGTCATCCAGGGTTTGCATCTGGCCCAGCTGATGCTGGCTGCTGGCTTGCAGCGCGCGGACCTGCCAGATCCCCCAGCCGCCGGCGGCTACGCCCACAGCGCCCAGAAGCAAGGCGACGATTGCCAGGCCATTGCCACGGCGTGGCGTACTGACCGGTGTCTCGACCGGCGCATCGAGCGCGGGCTGAGCTTCATCTTTAGGCAAGGCTGTTTCGCTCACGTATCCGTCCTTTGCGTATCAGAGAGTGGGAACGGGATAGCTCCCTAACGCCACTAACAAAGCCGCGGCACTCGCGCCACGACAATCCACAACTTTTTCTGCACCAGCGGCCCGCGCCATTTCATAGACGCGCGGACTGGGCACGAACAATGGCAGCTGTGCCACCTCTGGCCAATCGGGGCCGGCCATGGCCTGCAAGTGTAAAAAACCCTGCCCACTGCTGACCACCAGGCCGTTCAAGCGTTCCAACTGGATGCGCTGCATCAGTGCGCCCGCCTCGTAAGCCGGGAGAAAACGCCGATACAATTCCAGGTAGTCGACACTAGCACCTTGCTCGCGCAAACGCTCTGCCAGCAGCTCCCGCCCGCCTTCGCCGCGCAGGATCAGCACCCTTGCACCCGGCCGGGCAGTAGCCTCGCGCAATGCAGGCAATTGAAGCAAGGCCTCGCTGTCATCGCCAGTGGCTGGATAGTGAACATCGAGGCCATGATCGGCCAGTATCTGCGCCGTCGCCGCCCCAACGCTGAACCAGGGCATTGGCGCCGGAGTACTCTTCAATCGTTGCAAGGCCAGGCGCGCGGCCGGTTTGCTCACCACGATGACCGCGCAATAGCGCTGCAGCGCGCCGAACAACGCTTGTTGCTCGGGCGTGACCGGCAACGCTTCGGTTTCCAGCAAGGGTAGGCTGCTGCTGTAGATACCAGCCTCGGACAGCAAGGCCCCCAGGGCCTTCGAGTCCTCGGCAGGCCGCGTCAGCAGCACGCGCCAGTCGGTCACTGCGGGCCGGCCTCGCCATAGACTTTCTGCAGGATGGCGCCAGCGCCTTTGCCCAGCAACTCCTCGGCGACCTGGATGCCCAGGGCCGTGGCATCACGTTGCGGGCCGCGCACTTCGGCGGTCAGCAGCGTACCGCCGTCCGGGTCGCCGACCAGGCCACGCAGCCACAGGTTTTCACCTTCGAGCACCGCATAGCAGGCGATTGGCACTTGGCAGCCACCATTGAGATGCTTGTTCAGGGCACGCTCGGCGGTGACACGCACTTCGGTATCCGCGTGATCAAGGGGCTTGAGCAGTGCGTGGATTTCGCCGTCGGCGGTGCGGCATTCAATGCCGACCGCGCCCTGCCCGCCCGCGGGCAGGCTGTCTTCGATGCTGATGGCTGACGTGATGCGCTCTTCGAAGCCCAGGCGGATCAAGCCGGCAGCGGCAAGGATGATTGCGTCATATTCGCCGGCGTCGAGCTTGGCCAGGCGAGTGTTGACGTTGCCGCGCAGGAAACGGATCTGCAAATCGGGGCGCCGGCTCAGCAACTGAGCCTGGCGACGTAGGCTGGAGGTGCCGACGATACTGCCCAGCGGCAATTCATCCAGGGATGCGTAGGTGTTGGAAACAAAGGCGTCACGCGGGTCTTCGCGCTCGCAGATGCAAAAAAGGCCCAGGCCTTCAGGGAAGTCCATGGGCACATCTTTCATCGAATGCACGGCGATGTCGGCTTCGTTCTCCAGCAGCGCGGTTTCCAGCTCCTTGACGAACAAGCCTTTGCCGCCGATTTTCGACAGTGGCGAGTCGAGCAGCTTGTCGCCACGACTGACCATGGGCACCAGGGATACCTTGAGGCCCGGATGGGCCTGCTCAAGGCGTGCTTTGACGTATTCGGCCTGCCACAAGGCCAGGGCGCTTTTACGGGTGGCGATGCGGATTTCGCGAGAGGACATGGATCAATCCGAACTGAATAGTTACAGCGGATAATAACAGCTCAGGCAAATACGCTTTGATTTGAATCAGCAAGTGCGGGGCCTCCCTGGCCACATCGCACCGGGATAAGGAATGCAGACCGCGCCGCAGCCCTTGGGCTAAAGCTGCTGCATCATCTTGCGCACGCCGGCGACGTGGCGTCGGCTGACAATCAGTGCATCGCCGTTGAGTCCCTTCAGGAATAGCTGAAAGTGCCCCAGGGGCGTACGTTGCAGGCGCTCGATACGTTCACGGGCTACCAGCGCGTTGCGATGGATGCGCACGAAGCGGTCGCCAAACTCGTCCTCGAGAGCCTTGAGCGGCTCATCGAGTAATACCTCGCCCGACTCATGACGCAGGGTCACGTACTTGTGATCGGCAATAAAGTAGACGACCTGGCTAAGGGGTATCAGCTCGATGCCCTTGCGGGTGCGCGCACTGATGTGGCTGCGTGGCCCGTTACCACTTTGGGCGGCCGGCTGGGTCAAGGCAGCGAGCTGGGCGCGATTGGGTCGCTCGGCTTTCTTCAAAGCCTTGAGCAAGGCTTCGGCGCTGACCGGCTTGACGAGAAAACTGACAGTGCTGTCTTCGAGCGTCTGAGCAGAAAACTCATCCTGGGCCGCACACAACACCACGGCCGGTGGCGATTCGCGCTCGCTCAGGCGAGCGGCCACTTGCAGGCCATCGAGGCCCGGCATACGGATATCGAGCAGCACCAGGTCCGGCTTGAGGCTGTCGATCAGGGTCAACGCCTCCTCACCGTTGGCGGCACTCGGTTCAAGGATTGTATAACCCTCGAGTTCACTGACCAGACGGCTCAGTCGCTCGCGGGCTTGGGGTTCGTCATCAACGATCAGGACATTCATATTGCGCTGGATTCCTGCGTGAGTCTCGCACAAGGATAGCGTAGACAGGTGCGGTGACTTACGTCACAGCGATCCACGCTAAGACTAGCGCGAGCGGCAAAAAGTGCCCTGAGAGCGGCACCCAAATTTACCCGGACCTGTTCAATAGCGCCCAGGACCTGCTGCCGTCGGGCATCGTCGTAGGGTTCACTGATACACAATCCGAATACCCCCCTGTTTAATGGATAGTCTGGTTATGACCGCATCAGTCGACTTTGGTGCATTCACACACTATCAGTGCAACTGTAGACGCTCACCGAGACGATATTGCTCAATCGTCAAATATCGTTTCAATAAGTACCTGCCTCCAGTCTCGTCCCGGATGCGGCCGGCGGCAAGGCACTTAGCCATCTACGCCGCAAATAAAATTGCCAGGCACCCGCAACACCGCCACCAAGGGCAACCCTGTTATTATCGCCGGCACACCTCCATGCCTCTTTCAAACAGATCACGAGCGAATCCATGAGCACCGACAAGACCAACCAGTCCTGGGGCGGCCGCTTCAGTGAACCCGTCGACGCCTTCGTCGCCCGCTTCACCGCCTCCGTCACCTTTGACCAACGCCTGTATCGCCACGACATCATGGGTTCCATCGCCCACGCCACGATGCTGGCCAAGGTCGGCGTGCTGACCGATGCCGAGCGTGACAGCATCATTGACGGCCTGACCACCATCCGCGGTGAGATCGAGGCCGGTACGTTCGACTGGCGCGTCGACCTGGAAGATGTGCACATGAACATAGAGGCGCGCCTGACCGACCGCATCGGCGTGACCGGCAAGAAACTGCACACCGGCCGCAGCCGTAACGATCAGGTAGCCACCGATATCCGCTTGTGGCTGCGCGATGAAATCGACCTGATCCTGGCCGAAATCACCCGCCTGCAAAAAGGTTTGCTGGAGCAGGCCGAGCGTGAATCGGACACCATCATGCCCGGCTTCACCCACTTGCAGACCGCACAGCCGGTGACCTTCGGCCATCATCTACTGGCCTGGTTCGAAATGCTCAGCCGCGACTACGAGCGCCTGGTGGATTGCCGCAAGCGCGCCAACCGCATGCCATTGGGCAGCGCCGCGCTGGCGGGTACCACCTACCCGATCGACCGCGAGTACACCGCACAACTGCTGGGCTTTGACGCCGTGGGCGGCAACTCCCTGGATGGCGTGTCGGACCGTGACTTCGCCATCGAATTCTGCGCCGCCGCCAGCATTGCGATGATGCACCTGTCGCGCTTCTCGGAAGAGCTGGTGCTATGGACCAGCGCGCAGTTCCAGTTCATTGACCTGCCGGACCGCTTTTGCACCGGCAGCTCGATCATGCCGCAAAAGAAAAACCCCGATGTGCCCGAGTTGGTGCGTGGCAAGAGCGGCCGGGTATTCGGCGCACTGATGGGCCTGTTGACCCTGATGAAAGGCCAACCGCTGGCCTACAACAAGGACAACCAGGAAGACAAGGAGCCGCTGTTCGACGCCGCCGACACGCTGCGCGACTCGCTGCGTGCCTTTGCCGACATGATCCCGGCGATCAAGCCCAAGCACGCGATGATGCGTGAAGCGGCCCTGCGCGGGTTTTCCACCGCGACCGACCTGGCTGACTACCTGGTACGCCGTGGCCTGCCGTTCCGTGACTGTCACGAAATCGTCGGCCACGCGGTTAAATATGGCGTAGACACCGGCAAGGACCTGGCGGAAATGAGCCTGGAAGAACTGCGCCAGTTCAGCGACCAGATCGAGCAGGATGTGTTTGCCGTGCTGACCCTGGAAGGTTCGGTGAATGCCCGCGACCATGTGGGCGGTACTGCACCGGCACAGGTCAAAGCTGCTGTAGTACGCGGCAAAGAATTGCTCGCCAGCCGCTAAAACTGTGGGAGGGGGCTTGCTCCCGATGGCGGTGGGTCAGCTAAGGTTTTCTTACCTGATACACCGCCATCGGGAGCAAGCCCCCTCCCACACTTGATTATTTTTTGGCCGCAATCATCGCCATGAATGACGGCAGCGCCGCCTGCCTGTCCGCCTCCACCTTTTGCGCGTTGGGCATTTCATTCAGGCGCGCGAGCAGCGTCTTCGCCTGCGGTAACTCAGCCAGCAGATCCAGGCCAAACAGCTTCTCGCCCACACCACAGGCCAGATTCAAGCTGTACATGAAATACAGATCGGCAATGGTAAAACTTTCACCTGTCACATAAGGTGCGAACTTGCCATGCCGCCCCAAAGAAGCGATGCCCAGCAACAACTCGGCCTTGGATTTTTCCTTGATCGCCTCCGGCACCGGCATGCCGAAAAATGCCTCGGCGAAACACGCTCGCGCAGGCAGCTCGATGTAGAGCTCGATTTCTCGACACAACGCCAGCACCTGAGCCCGTTGAAAAGGCTCGGCCGGGAGCAGCGCAGGGCCCTCCTGGGTCTGCTCGATGTATTCGAGGATCACGCTGGTTTCGTTGATAAACCCCTGCTTCACGCCCAGCACCGGCACCTTGCCGCGGGGGCTTATCGCCAGTGCTTCGGGAGTTTGCCCGGCATAAAAAGGTACCTCTTCGAAAGGCAGCCCTTTCTCCAGCAACGCCAGTTTCACCATGTTGTAGTAGTTGCTGACCGAAAATCCGTAAAGCTTGAGCATCGCAAAGCCTCCAGGCCGGGTGCGGGGTTGGCTGCAAGAGTTATAGATGCCCGAAGCAGGGCTGACCAGCAGCATCACCTACCTGAATGGCGGTAGACTGACGTCCTTTCCTTAAGGAGCCTGCCATGAGCGAGCCGACCGATATTGATAACGACGAAGAAGAGTTCACCGAAAGCACGCTGACCCAGGCCATCGAAAACCAGATCGAAAGCGACAACCCGCCTGCCGCCAAGGCCACCTTCAATAAACTGACCTTGGTAGGTTACGAGCGCGAAGACATTTTGAACCTCATGGCCCATGTGCTGGCGGTTGAGATAGACAAGATGCTCGAAGAAGACCGTGCTTTCGATACCGAATGGTATGAAACGGCGTTGCGAGCGCTCCCTGAACTACCGCCTGAAAACAACTGAAACCAGCCTTGACGTGGCCGGGAAGCCCGCTTCCTCGCCACAAATCTGCGCCATATCAACACCTACGACTTTCTCACTGGACAGCCCGCCAAAGTGCGTTCACCTTATGGCGTGCTAGCCTCTAATAAATTTAGAAAGTCTGGAGTCCTTATGTCGTATACACCCGAGTTGGTTGCCGAACTGGAAATCCTTGCACTCTTCAATCTGGGCAGTTCCCAGGAAGGTCTGAAAGTCCACCAGACTGCCGCTCCTACCGCCATTGCCGCTGCCAAGCGCCTGTTCGAGAAAAAACTGATCGACCAGCCGGATGGCGGTTATCTGACCAGCCTGGGTCGCGACGCCGCCGAACAAGCGCAAACCCTGCTGACTATCCTGACCACCAGCTCGACCAAAGAAGCCGCCTGATAACTGATACCGCCCGTGGAGTCCGCCCTCGCGGATTCCAAGGGTGTTGCTGTGCAACGGCGAAAATTCTGACACCAAAATCATTTCCCCTCTAAACCTCCTACGCTTCTGGCTGTAAACTCCTACACGGCCGCCCATGTCGGGCCCTGCGAGCCGCCGAGTTCGACATGACCCGCACCCATGAAATCCGCCCCGACCTGGACGAAGGCATCGACCGCAAGGTGCTGACCCAGTTGCGCGCGCGCTTCATGGCACTCAATGAAGAGCGCATGGCCCGTGCCGTCGAGGGGCTGACCCCGCGCCAGCAAAGCGTGCTGACCCTCCTCCCGCTATTTTTCCACGTCAATCACCCGTTGTTACCTGGCTACGTCTCCAGCACCACCCCGGCCGGGCTGTCGAATTTCGAACCTGACGATCAAGCCCTGACCGAAGCCCAGCGCCTGACCCGCTCATTCTCTTATAAGCCCCGCCACGGCAACCCGCCCCGACCGATCCACGGCCTATTTCTGATGGGCAGCCTCGGCACGCTGGCCCAGGCCGATCAAAGCGATATGGATGTGTGGGTGTGCCATGCGCCCGATCTGAACGACAACGAACTGGCCGAGCTGCGCAAGAAGTGCCAATTGCTGGAGGTCTGGGCCCTGGGCATGGGCGCCGAAGCGCATTTCTTTTTGATCGAGCCGACGCGCTTCGTATTGGGTGAGCGCGACACGCAACTGAGTTCCGACGATTGCGGCACCACCCAGCACTACCTGCTGCTGGACGAGTTCTACCGCACCGCCATATGGCTGGCCGGGCGCACGCCGATCTGGTGGCTGGTGCCGGTGTATGAAGAAAGCCGCTACGCCGAATTTACCCACACACTGATGTCCAAGCGTTTCATCCGCGCCGACGAGACCCTAGACCTTGGCCACCTGGCCCACATCCCGCCGGGCGAGTTCATGGGTGCCGGGCTGTGGCAATTGTTCAAAGGCATCGAATCCCCCTACAAGTCGGTGCTCAAGCTGTTGCTGACCGAGGTCTACGCCAGCGAACACCCAAACGTGCAATGCCTGAGCCTGCGTTTTAAACAGGCGGTGTTCGCCAACCAGGTCGATCTGGATGAGCTGGACCCTTACATCATGGTCTACCGCCGCATCGAGGAGTACCTCAAGGCTCGCAACGAGCCAGAGCGCCTGGAACTGGTGCGACGCAGCCTGTACCTGAAGGTCAACCGCAGGCTCAGCGTCGGCCAGCGCACTACCGGTTGGCAACGGCTGCTGCTCGAGCGCCTCGCTCTTGAGTGGGGTTGGGACCAACGCCAACTGGCCCTGCTGGACAGCCGCAGCCAGTGGAAAGTGCGCCAGGTCGCTTCCGAACGCCGTGCCCTGGTCAATGAGCTGAACTACAGTTACCGCTTCCTCACCCAGTTCGCCCGTACCGAACAGACCGTCAGCCTGATAAACAAGCGTGACCTCAATGTGCTGGGCCGGCGCCTATATGCAGCGTTTGAGCGCAAGGCCGGCAAGGTTGAGTTCATCAACCCCGGTATTGCTCCCGACCTGGCCGAAGATACCCTGACACTGGTGCAGTCGCCCAACCGCAAGGAAACTGGCCAGTACCATTGGGGCTTGTATAACGGCAACCTCACGGCCTTGGAATGGGAGCACTTCGCGCCGATCAAACGCAGCCGCGACCTGCTGGAAATGCTTACCTGGTGCCACCGCAACGGGGTAATCGACAGCAGTACCCGCCTGGCGCTGCACCCAGGCACCAGCGACATGACCGAGTTCGAGCTGTTCAACCTGCTGGGCAGCCTGCAGCAGACCATCGCCCTGCCCCTGGCCAGCGTCGATGAAGTCCGCCTGTTGCGTCCGGCAGTGCCGGAAGAAGTGTTGTTGCTGATCAACGTCGGCGTTGATCCGCTCAAACATCATCGTGAGCTGAATATCCTGATGACCACCGAGCGCACCGACTCCCTGAGCTATGCCGGTGTACGCGACAACCTGGTGCTGACCCTGGACCAGGTCACGCTCAATAGCTGGAACGAGGTGATGGTCAGCCGCTACGACGGCCCCCACGCGCTGCTCGACTGCCTGCGCGACTACCTCAACCAACTGCCGTCGGACCATCTGCCACGGCTGCGGGTGCGCTGCTTCTGTCACAACCGTGCGCAGTTCATTGCCCAGCGTGTGGAGGAGGTATTCGACACTGCGCAGAACCTGCTGCTCAGCCAGGGCAATCACCGCTACCTGCTTCAGGTGCAGCAGCACTATCACGTGATGGAACTGACACCGGGCCAGGCCACTCATGTGCCGCTGCCCACACAGGACGCGCTGATTGCCTACCTCAGTGAGGAACTGGCCAGCTACAGCCCGTGGCACCTGGACGCCATGGCCCTGGAAGACCACGACCTGGCGCTGCTGCTACCCATGGGCCAAGCCGATTGTGTGCAGGTGTTCTATCGGGTCAACGAAGGCTTCGCCGAGCTGTACGTGCTCGACGAATTCAATGCCCTCTGGCAGCAGCGCCTGCCATTCCACGATGAACAGAGTCTGCTGGCGCCACTGCAGCGCTTCCTGCAATCGACCCTTTACCGCCGGGAGGCGTTATCGTCCCTGGACGCGCAGCCACCCCTGGGTGAGATTCATACCCTGTACTACCAGCTAATGCCCTCAGGCAACTCCCGCGCGCGCCGCGTCGAGCCAAGGCCAGCCCCGCAAAATCCTGCCGACAAGCCGTTTTATGACGTGCAGGCGATTATCGGCAAGGGCGCGCCGGGCCAGGTGGGGATTACGTTGTACTGCAATCAGCGGGAATTTTCCGAGCTGGAATTCGGCGACCAACTGTTTGCCGTGGTAGCCCGGGAGATCGTCGCGCAACGCCAGGAAACCGAACGATACCGCTGCTATATCACCGATCTGGATTTGTCGGGCCTGCTGGGGGACGTGCAGAGCCCGAGCAATCTGTACCTGCGCTACAAGGCAGAATTGGAACAGTCACTCAATGCGGCGCTGGATCAGGTCTAGAGCGTGAAGGCGCCGCCATCTTTGGGCTGGCCTTCGACGTTGAGCAGTTCAAGCTTGAGTGTCTTGCCGCCCGGCGCAGGCCAGTCGATATGCTGGCCCACTTGCAAGCCCAGCAAGGCACTGCCCACCGGCGCGAGGATCGAGATCTTGCCTTCGTCGGCATTCGCGTCCTTGGGGTAGACCAGGGTCAGGTGGTAGTCCTTGCCACTGCCTTGCTCACGGCAGTGCACACTGGAGTTCATGGTCACGACAGTTGCAGGCACTTCATCGTGGCCAACCACTTCTTCGGCGCGGTCGAGTTCGTGTTGAAGGGCTTCGACGCCCGGCGAGTCCTCGCCTTCACGGTCGATCAGTTGCTCAAGACGCTGCACGTCGAGACGGGTAAGAATGATGGAAGGTGCGGTCATGATTCAGGCAGACTCCTTTTTTCTGCACAAAAAAAGCAAAACCCCGCCAGGAAAAGGCGGGGTTCTCACGGACCTCGGTGAGTTGAGGTGTATCCGGACACTACCACAGCGACACAAATAAACAAGACAACGTCAGGCGCGTGCCTTGCGTTGTTCGGCTTCGGCGCAGATCACCCGGCGCCGCGCATCGTCGGCAGAGCGCCATTCGCGGATATCTTCCACATGGCGGAAGCAGCCGAGGCAGACCTTCTGTTCGTCCAGGCGACACAAACTGATACAAGGTGACGGCACCGCCGGGCTGACATTACTGAACAGCGGCTTGGGCGGGCGTACAGGTGCAGGCTGGGTCACGGTCAGATCTCGTCCTGCCCCAACTCATCAAAGTCCAGCTCGACGCCGGTATATTCCTGGATCAGGCGGGTGAGCATCTCGCCCAACAATTCTTCGCTCTTGTCGCACTGCCATTTGCCGCTTTCTTCGTCGTAGTCGAAGTGAACGCCACCGGAGCGCGCCGCCAGCCACAGCTGACGCAGTGGTTCCTGGCGACTGAAGATCAGTTGCTGGCCGCTCTCGAACTTGACGGTCAGCACACCGGCCGAGCTTTCCAGATCCACATCCAGGCCGCTGTCGTCGAAAATATCTTCCAGCTTCTCCTGGGTGGTATCCACCAGGTCGTGAAAACGGGCTTCGGTCAAACTCATCGTGGCAACCTCAAAAGTGTCTGGTTTTGCTCAAGCGCCGCACGATACGGACGCGCTTCGCCGATTGCAAAGGATACCGATTTCATTACAGACGGCAGTACGAAATATGCTCTAACAGCGTAACCCGCTTCCCAGTCATCTCGGCAAACCCCCGCCGGACGGGTATTGCGGCGCATAGGCAAGCTGGCGGGTGGTCGGTATACTCGGGCGCAATTAATGCATATTCAAGGATTTCGCCATGAAGCGCCTGATCTCTTCCCTTGCTGCGCTCGTCGCGGTCGCCTGTCTCGTCAGTGCCTGTGGTCAAAAAGGCCCGCTGTACCTTCCCGATGACAGCAAAGACCCGAATGAACAGGCGCAATCGTCGCAAAAGCCGTCAAAAGCGCATAAGCACGACACCTACTAAGGGACACTTATGGACGCTTTTAACTACCGGGACGGCGAGCTGTTCGCGGAAGGCGTGGCGTTGTCCGCGATTGCCCAGCAGTTTGGCACCCCGACCTATGTGTACTCCCGTGCGCATATCGAAGCCCAATACCGCTCGTTCACCGACGCGCTCTACGGCGTACCGCACCTGGTGTGCTACGCGGTCAAGGCCAACTCCAACCTGGGCGTGCTGAATGTCCTGGCGCGCCTGGGCGCCGGTTTCGACATCGTGTCCCGTGGCGAGCTGGAACGCGTACTGGCCGCCGGCGGCCAGGCTGACAAGATCGTGTTCTCCGGGGTCGGCAAGAGCCGCGATGACATGCGCCGCGCCCTGGAAGTCGGCGTACATTGCTTCAATGTCGAATCCACCGACGAACTGGAGCGCCTGCAGGTCGTTGCCGCCGAAATGGGCGTTCTCGCGCCGATCTCCCTGCGCGTCAACCCGGATGTCGACGCCGGCACCCACCCTTACATTTCCACCGGTCTCAAAGAGAACAAGTTCGGCATCGCCATCGCCGACGCCGAAGACGTGTACATCCGCGCCGCGCAACTGCCGAACCTGGAAGTGCTGGGCGTCGACTGCCATATCGGTTCGCAACTGACCACCCTGCCACCCTTCCTGGATGCGCTCGACCGCCTGCTGGCGCTGATCGACCGCCTGGGCGAGTGCGGCATCTACCTGCACCACATCGACCTGGGTGGTGGCGTGGGCGTGCGTTATCGCGATGAAGAACCACCGGCGATCGCCGACTATATCCAGGCCGTGCGCGAACGCATTGAAGGCCGCGACCTGACCCTGATGTTCGAGCCGGGCCGTTATATCGTCGCCAACGCTGGTGTACTGCTGACCCAGGTCGAGTACCTCAAGCACACCGAACACAAGGATTTCGCCATCGTCGATGCGGCGATGAACGACCTGATCCGCCCGGCGCTGTACCAGGCCTGGATGAATGTCACCGCCGTGACGCCTCGCGCAAGCGTTGCCCGCGCCTATGACATCGTCGGCCCGATCTGCGAGACCGGCGACTTCCTGGCCAAGGATCGTCAGTTGGCCCTGGAAGAAGGTGACCTGCTGGCCGTGCATTCGGCCGGTGCCTACGGGTTTGTCATGAGTTCCAACTACAACACCCGCGGGCGTACCGCCGAGGTGCTGGTGGACGGTGATCAAGCATTTGAAGTGCGTCGCCGCGAGACGGTAGCCCAGTTGTATGCTGGCGAAAGCCTGCTGCCGGAGTAAGCCATGCTGCTGCGTTTTACCAAGATGCACGGGCTGGGCAATGACTTCATGGTCCTCGACCTGGTCAGCCAGCACGCGCACATCCTGCCCAAGCACGCCAAACAGTGGGGCGATCGCCACACCGGTATCGGCTTCGACCAGTTGCTGCTGGTTGAAGCGCCGAGCAACCCGGAGGTGGATTTCCGCTACCGGATCTTCAACTCCGACGGTTCCGAAGTGGAACAGTGCGGCAATGGTGCGCGCTGCTTTGCGCGCTTTGTGCTCGACAAGCGCCTGACCGCCAAGCGCCAGATTCGTGTCGAGACCAAAGGCGGTGTGATCGAACTGGATATCCGCAGTGACGGCCAGATCAGCGTCAACATGGGCGCGCCACGCCTGGTGCCGGCGGATATTCCGTTCCAGGCCACCGAGCAGGCCCTCAGTTACCCGCTGGATGTGGATGGCAAGACCGTGGATATCGCTGCCGTGTCCATGGGTAACCCCCATGCAGTACTGCGGGTCACCGACATCAATAACGCCCCGGTACACGAACTGGGACCGAAGATCGAACATCACCCGCGCTTTCCGGCACGGGTCAATGTGGGCTTCCTGCAGGTGATCGACCGTACCCGTGCGCAATTGCGCGTATGGGAACGTGGCGCCGGCGAAACCCAGGCTTGCGGCACCGGCGCTTGCGCCGCTGCCGTGGCCGCGATCAGCCAGGGGTGGATGGATTCGCCGCTGCTGATCGACCTGCCCGGCGGACGCTTGTCCATCGAGTGGGCAGGCCCAGGCCACCCGGTAATGATGACCGGGCCGGCCTCGCGTGTATACGAAGGACAGGTCCGTCTATGAGTGAGCCAAGCCAATGACCGATAAGCCTCAAGTACCCGCACACGCTACCCCGAGTGAAAGCCTGGAGGCCGCTGCTGTCGCGGCGTACCTTGAGGCTAATCCGGACTTCTTCGTAGAGCATGAAGAGTTGCTGCCGGCCCTGCGTATCCCCCACCAGCGCGGTGACACCGTGTCGCTGGTGGAGCGGCAGATGAAGATCCTGCGCGAGCGCAATATCGAAATGCGCCATCGGCTCTCCCATCTGATGGACGTGGCCCGCGACAATGACCGCTTATTCGACAAGACCCGCCGCTTGATCCTGACCCTGATGGACGCCGCCAGCCTGGAAGAAACGGTGATCGCCGTGGAAGACAGCCTGCGCGAGGATTTCCAGGTGCCTTTTGTAAGCCTGATCCTGTTCAGCGATAACCCAATGCCGGTAGGGCGCTGGGTCACAGGTGGCGAGGCGCAGACGGCCATCGGTGGCCTGCTTTCCGAAGGCAAGACCGTCAGCGGCACCTTGCGCGAACATGAACTGGACTTCCTGTTCGGGGCCGAACAGCGCAAGCAGATCGGCTCTACCGCAGTCATTGCCCTCAGCCATCAGGGCTTACACGGCGTACTGGCCATTGCCAGCCGCGACCCCGCACACTACAAGAGCTCGGTGGGCACTTTGTTCCTGACCTACATCGCAGAAGTGCTGGGCCGTGTCCTGCCACGCCACACCACCACCCTGCGCGCGGTGCGCTGACCATGGAGCGGCAACTGGACGCCTACTGCGCTCATCTGCGCAACGAGCGCCAGGTGTCGCCCCACACCCTCGAAGCCTATCGTCGGGACTTGAACAAGGTCCTGGCCTATTGCGAAAAACAGCACATCAGCAGCTGGAAGGCCCTGGATATCCAGGCCCTGCGCAGTCTGATCGCACGGCTGCACCAGCAAGGCCAGTCCTCGCGCAGTTTGTCTCGCTTGCTGTCGGCGGTGCGTGGCCTCTACCACTACCTCAATCGCGAAGGCTTGTGCGACCACGACCCGGCCAATGGCCTGTCCCCGCCCAAAGGCGAACGACGCCTGCCCAAGACCCTGGATACCGACCGCGCCCTGCAGTTGCTCGATGGCGCCGTGGAAGATGACTTCCTGGCCCATCGCGACCAGGCGATCCTTGAGCTGTTCTATTCCTCGGGCCTGCGCCTGTCGGAGCTGACCGGCCTTAACCTCGATCAACTGGACCTCGCAGATGGCCTGGTGCAAGTCCTCGGCAAAGGCAGCAAAACCCGCGTGCTGCCAGTCGGCAGGAAGGCCCGGGAAGCTCTCGAGCTATGGCTGCCGCTGCGCCTGTTGACCAATCCTGAGGACGATGCGGTGTTTGTCAGCCAGCAGGGCCGACGCCTGGGACCACGGGCGATTCAGCTGCGGGTCAAGGCCGCCGGTGCGCGGGAACTCGGACAGAACCTGCATCCACATATGCTGCGCCACTCCTTCGCCAGCCATCTGCTGGAGTCCTCCCAGGATCTGCGCGCCGTGCAGGAACTGCTCGGCCACGCCGATATCAAGACCACGCAGATCTACACCCATCTCGACTTCCAGCACCTGGCAACGGTGTATGACAGCGCCCATCCACGGGCCAAACGCATCAAGGGCAGCGACTTATGAGCATCAAGCTGATCACCTTCGACCTGGACGACACCCTCTGGGACAACGTACCTGTCATCATCAGCGCCGAAGCGTCGATGCGCGAATGGCTGGCGGTCAACGCCTCCAAGGTCGGGGACTTGCCCCTGGAGCATTTCGCCAGCCTGCGCCAGCAAGTACTGCAGCGCCATCCTGAACTCAAACACCGCATCAGTCTGTTGCGACATCGTGTTTTGGTGCATGCGTTCGAGGAAGCCGGTTATCCCCAACCAGAAGCTGCGCAGATGGCGGATGTCTGCTTTGAAGCGTTTATCCATGCACGCCACCAGCTCACCGTTTTCCCGGAGGCCGAGCCGATGCTCAAAGCGCTGCGCCAGCACTTTTTGCTGGGAGTGATCACCAATGGCAACGCGGACGTGCAGCGCGTGGGCTTGGCGGACTACTTTCACTTTGCCTTGCGCGCCGAAGATATCGGCATCGCCAAGCCCGATGCTCGCTTGTTTGAAGAGGCGTTGCAGCGGGGCGGCGTGGATGCCAGTGCGGCAGTGCATGTGGGCGATCACCCTGGAGATGACATCGCCGGCGCACAGCAGGCGGGGCTGCGGGCGGTGTGGTTTAACCCGACGGGCAAAGTGTGGGAAGCATCAAAGCGTCCGGATGCAGAGATTCGTAGCCTGACGGAGTTGCCGCAGTTGCTGCAGAGCTGGCAGTAACACCGCAGATCAAAATGTGGGAGGGGGCTTGCTCCCGATAGCAGTGGTTCAGCCAGCACATGTGGCAACTGATACACCGCGATCGGTAGCAAGCCCCCTCCCACATTTAGAACACCACAAGGCTCGGATAAATCATAAGGCGTGAAAAAGCCCGCAGCGACGGCGGGCTTTTTCGGCAAGCAGGAGGCAGACTCAGATGGGTCGGCTGCCGTACTTGTTGTCCGGCTTCTTCGGTGGATCAGCCACCACGTTGGGCTCGACTTCGACCACTTTGCCGCCTTTAGCGAGGAATTCTTCCATCGCACGGGCCAGGGCATCGCGCTCTTTGTTCTTGGCTTCAACGCTCGGCAGCTCGTCTACCGAGACCGCAGCCTTGGCTTTGCCTTTGGCTTTGGGGCTCGCCTCATCGACACTGCTCTCATCGACATCGTCAGCAACGTCTTCCGCTGCTACTTCAAGACCTTCTTCGGTTTCGTCTTCATCACCTACTTCGAGGTCGTCTTGTTCCAGATCATCGTCGCTCATGTTCTACCTCATGACTTGCGAAAAGCAGATTAGTTATAGCCCAGCTTCACCCTCTGTCGAGGTCGCCGGAAAAAAATCAACATCCACCGGATAACCAGTGGCTTATGCCTCTTCACCCTGCAAGGTGGCGAGGACTTTACGAGCACCGCCATGATCACGGTGCTCGCCCAGATAAACACCTTGCCAGGTCCCTATCGCCAAGCGGCCGGCCTTGACCGGCAAACTCAGCTGGCAGCCCAGCAGACTGGCCTTGAAGTGCGCCGGCAGATCATCCGGACCTTCGTCGTTGTGTTCAAACCCTGCGCCACCTTGTGGCACCAGCAGGTTGAAAAACCGCTCGAAGTCACGGCGAACCGCCGGGTCGGCATTCTCGTTAACAGTCAACGAGGCCGAGGTGTGCTGCAGCCACAGATGCAACAGGCCCAAACGACACGCCTTTAATTCAGGCAAGCCGGCAAGCAACTCGTCCGTTACCAGATGAAAGCCCCGGGGCTTGGCCCGCAGGGTAATCAGGGTCTGTCGCCACATACAGTTCTCCGCCCATCGGCGCGCATTCTAGCGTGCTCTGTGAAAAAACAAAGCGCCGAATACGCCTTCATAGCTGTAAGACATTTGCACCCTTGAAAGTGCCGTGTGGATACCATCACAAAGTCGACAAAAACCCACGTACCTTTAGCCACAGACAAACGCCAGGCAAAAAAATGCCCGGCAAGCCGGGCATCTTTTTTCATTTGCTTACAAGTTGTAGCCGCGCTCGTTGTGTTGCGCCAGGTCGAGGCCAACCGCCTCTTCCTCTTCGGTGACCCGCAGGCCCATGACCATGTCCAGTACCTTGAGGATGACGAAGGTCACGATCGCCGTGTAGATAACGGTGAAGCCGACGCCTTTGCACTGGATCCAGACCTGGGCAGCAATGTCGGTCACGGTGCCGAAACCGCCCAGGGCGGGGGCTGCAAACACACCCGTGAGGATCGCACCGACGATACCGCCGATGCCGTGCACGCCGAAGGCATCCAGGGAGTCGTCATAGCCGAGCTTGCGCTTGAGGCTGGTGGCGCAGAAGAAGCACACCACACCGGCGACCAGGCCGATCACCAAGGCGCCCATCGGCCCCACAGTGCCAGCGGCTGGTGTGACAGCGACCAGGCCGGCCACCACGCCCGAGGCGATCCCCAGTGCGCTTGGTTTACCGTGGGTGATCCACTCGGCAAACATCCAGCCCAGCGCCGCAGCGGCGGTGGCGATCTGGGTCACCAGCATCGCCATGCCCGCAGTGCCGTTGGCCGCCGCAGCGGAACCGGCGTTGAAGCCGAACCAACCGATCCAGAGCATGGCGGCGCCCACCAGGGTATAGCCCAGGTTGTGCGGGGCCATTGGCGTGGTCGGGAAGCCTTTGCGCTTGCCGAGCACGATGCACGCCACCAGGCCAGCCACACCGGCGTTGATATGCACGACGGTGCCGCCGGCGAAGTCCAGCACGCCCCAGTCCCACATCAGGCCACCGTTGCCGCTCCAGACCATATGCGCGATCGGCGCATAGACCAGGGTGAACCAGATCGCCATGAAGATCAGCATCGCGGAGAACTTCATACGCTCGGCGAAAGCACCGACGATCAGCGCCGGGGTGATGATGGCGAAGGTCATCTGGAAGGTAATGAACACCGCTTCCGGAAACAGCGCCGCAGGCCCGGTAATGCTGGCCGGGGTGACACCCGCCAGGAACGCCTTGCCCATGCCGCCGAAGAAGGAATTGAAATTGACCACGCCCTGTTCCATACCGGTGGTATCGAACGCGATGCTATAGCCGTAGACGACCCACAGGATGCTGATCAGGCCAGTGATGGCAAAGCACTGCATCATCACCGACAGAATATTCTTGGAGCGGACCATGCCGCCGTAGAACAGCGCCAGCCCAGGGATGGTCATGAACAGCACCAGTGCCGTGGCGGTCAGCATCCAGGCCGTGTCGCCGGAGTTGAGGACTGGAGCAGCCACTTCATCTGCCGCCATGGCCAGGCCTGGCATTACGATGGACAGCAGGGCTCCGAGCCCTGCGAATTTACGCAGAGTCATATTGTTTTCTCCTGGGGCGTTGGGGTTTGGCGGCTTAGATTGCGTCGGTATCGGTTTCGCCGGTACGGATGCGAATAGCCTGTTCCAGATTGACCACGAAGATCTTGCCGTCACCGATCTTGCCGGTGTTGGCCGCCTTGGTTATCGCCTCGATAACCCGGTCAAGATCCTTGTCGTCAATGGCGACATCGATCTTCACCTTCGGCAGGAAATCGACCACGTATTCCGCGCCGCGATACAGCTCGGTATGACCCTTCTGCCGACCGAAGCCCTTGACCTCAGTAACGGTAATGCCCTGCACGCCGATCTCGGACAGTGACTCGCGTACATCGTCCAACTTGAACGGCTTGATGATGGCAGTGACTAGCTTCATGAAAACTCTCTCCCGAATTGGTGGACTTGCCCCAGGAAAACAAACCCGTCTCAAGTCTAAGCGCAGCGCCTGGCTTTGTAACGCATCGTCGCCTCGGCATATGCCGTCACGACGCCAGCGAACCACTGGTGACGAAACCTTTACCCCCTGATCCCTCGGCGCACTGCATTCGTCACAGCGACTGCGTCAGTGCATGGGTCATGATCGTCTAAGCAGAAACCTTGCCAGCTCCGTAAAAACCACTGAAAACAGTCCTTTGCCCACTTGTGCCCACCCTCGGGGCGTTTGAGCGGCGGCAATGCGCATCAAAACAGTGCGCGACTGCCCGCCCCACTGCGCGAAAAGCGTGCGCAGCGGGGACGTGAAAAGACTATAGACGCTGCGTGATACACTGCCGGCCAACTGTTTTCCGGAATATTTCCCATGCTCGCGCCCAAAGACTTCCTCGACGCCCTGAGCGGCCACGCCTCTCGCCTGTTCAGCGGCGACACCCCGCTGCCCCGCAATGAAATCGAAAGCCAGTTCAAGGCATTGCTGCAAAGTGGTTTCAGCAAGCTCGACCTGGTCAGCCGCGAAGAATTCGATAGCCAGATGGTGGTGCTCGCCCGCACGCGTGCGCGACTGGAGAGCCTCGAGGCCAAAGTGGCGGAACTGGAAGCGCGGCTGACACCAACATCGACTGAATAAACGCAATCCATGTGGGAGGGGGCTTGCCCCCGATAGCAGTGTGTCAGTCACCATTAATATTGGCTGATGCATCGCCATCGGGGGCAAGCCCCTTCCCACATTTGTTTTGCATCGCACTATGGATACGTTCTGTAAAACCTCCCCCGCCTCGCTCTCCCACACCTCGTCTACCCTTGAAGAACCCGCAGGAAGCGGCCCTCCCTTTCAAGGAACGAGCATGTCCCTCGCCATCGTCCACAGTCGCGCCCAGGTCGGCGTCGAAGCCCCTGCCGTCACCGTCGAGGTGCATATGGCCAATGGCCTGCCATCACTGACACTGGTGGGTTTGCCGGAGACGGCGGTGAAAGAGAGCAAAGACCGCGTGCGCAGTGCCATCCTGAATTCGGCGCTGCAATACCCAGCACGTCGCATCACCCTCAACCTCGCGCCCGCCGACCTGCCCAAGGACGGCGGGCGTTTTGATTTGGCGATTGCCCTGGGGATCCTCGCGGCCAGCGTGCAGGTGCCGGCGTTGATGCTCGATGAGGTGGAGTGCCTGGGAGAGCTGGCGCTATCCGGCGAGGTGCGGCCGGTGAAAGGCGTGCTGCCGGCAGCACTGGCAGCGCGCAAGGCTGGGCGCACCGTGATAGTGCCCCGAGCCAATGCCGAGGAAGCCTGCCTGGCGTCTGGATTGAAAGTGATTGCCGTGGATCATTTGCTGCAGGTGGTGGCGCACCTGAATGGACACGTGCCGATTGAACCGTACACATCCGACGGCCTGCTGTATTTGAACAAACCCTACCCGGACCTGAGTGAGGTACAGGGCCAATTGGCGGCCAAGCGTGCGCTGCTGATCGCCGCGGCCGGTGCGCATAACCTGTTGTTCAGTGGCCCCCCGGGCACCGGTAAGACCCTGCTCGCCAGCCGGCTACCGGGTTTGCTGCCGCCGCTAAGCGAGCAGGAAGCCCTGGAAGTGGCAGCGATCCAATCCGTGGTCAGCCTCCAGCCCCTGAGCCATTGGCCTAACCGCCCGTTCCGGCAACCGCACCATTCGGCATCCGGGCCGGCGCTGGTGGGTGGCGGCTCGAAGCCACAACCGGGGGAAATCACCCTGGCCCACCACGGGGTGCTGTTCCTGGATGAACTGCCGGAGTTTGATCGTAAGGTGCTTGAAGTGCTGCGCGAGCCATTGGAGTCTGGGCATATCGTGATCTCTCGAGCCCGTGACCGGGTGAGTTTCCCGGCACGCTTTCAACTGGTCGCGGCGATGAACCCCTGCCCTTGCGGCTACATGGGTGAGCCCAGTGGGCGTTGCCGGTGCACGCCGGAGCAGATCCAGCGCTATCGCAACAAGCTCTCCGGGCCGTTGCTGGACCGCATTGACTTGCACCTGACGGTGGCCCGGGAGACCACTGCGCTGAACCCCTCCCAACAGATCGGCGAAACCACCGCTCAGGCATCCGCCCAGGTAGCGCAAGCCCGCGAGCGTCAGCAACAACGCCAGGGCTGTGCCAATGCGTTTCTCGACCTGCCGCGGCTGCGCGAACACTGCCAGCTGGCAAAAGCCGATGAAACCTGGCTGGAGGCCGCCTGTGAACGCCTGACGCTATCCCTGCGCGCCGCACACCGGCTGCTCAAGGTAGCGCGCACGCTAGCGGATCTTGAGCAAGTAGACGGCATCGCCCGCCATCATTTGGCGGAAGCCTTGCAATACCGACCGGCCGCGATTGGCTGACAGCGGTCAGGAGAACCCCAGCAGCAGCCTCGCCACCTCCAGCACTTCATCTAATGCCGCTTCTGCCGACTCGGTGGAAGGCTTGAGCATCAGGTCATCGGCATAGCCCATCGCCAGGGCAAAAATCTGCCGTGCAGCGCGTTGGGGCGACTCGCAGTGAAACGCGCCGGCGGCAACGCCGCGTTCGATCACCTCGGCAAGCATGCCTTGCCATTGGGCGTTGATCGCCAGGTAAGCCTGGGCCATTTGCGCGTCGTGCATGGCCTCGTCCCAGGCGTCGAGCCATAGCGCCCAACCGGCATCGGCAGTGCTGGGCAGGCAGTCGTGCAAGAACCCCGCGAGCGCCTCCAGCGGTGGCGCATCGGCCAAGGGCTCCCGCACTTCGTGCAATTGCTCATTGGCAAAGCGCACAAAGGCTTCGCGGCGCAGTTCATTCCAGTCGCTGAAGTAGTGATAAACGTGACTGCGCGACAGCCCGGCATGTTCGGCCAGGTCACGGGTGGATACATCGGCAAAACCCTTGCTGCGAAACAGCTCCAGGGCGGCGGCGATGATCTGGTCTTTACGGTCGATACGCGACATTGAGCAATTCCTTCGAGCGTGAACAGATAAGCGGCGCTTGCTTTTTGAGCGATCGCTCAAGGATACTTGAGCAGTCGCTCAATAATAGCGTCTATCACTCCTTTGGTGCACCCCATGACATCCGTCACCCCACACATTCTGATCGAAGAAAGCAAGAAAATCGGTCAACAGTCTGCCAGCCAGACACTAAAGGCTATTGCCAAAGCCTATCCCGGCAAGCTGTCTTGCACCTTGTCGCTGGTGGCGCTTGAGAACGCACTGTTGTTGGCTTACCCGCTGTTTGCCGGGTTCGCGGTGGATTCGATTATCCGCGGCGATGCCACCAGTGCGTTGCTCTATGCCGCCGTGGTCATGGCGTTCTGGGCCGTAGGGGCGGCACGACGGGCACTGGACACGCGCACGTTCACGCGCATTTACGCCGACCTCGCGGTGCCGGTCATTCTCAACCAGCGCCTACAGAACCACAGCACCTCGAAATCGGCGGCACGGGTGGTGCTTGCAAGGGAGTTCGTCGACTTCTTTGAAAAACACGTGCCAATCATTGCCACGGCGTTAGTGTCGATTGTGGGCGCGGCGGTAATGTTGATCGTGATTGAGCCATGGGTAGGCATGGCGTGCCTGGCCGCGCTGCTGCTGTGCATGACCTTGTTGCCACGCTTTGCCCAACGTAATCAGACGCTGCACGAGCGCCTGAATAATCGTCTGGAAAAAGAGATCGGCCTAGTCGAAAAGGTCGGCGCGCCAACCCTGCGACGCCACTACCAGGTGCTGTCACGCCTGCGTATCTGGCTGTCAGACCGCGAGGCCGCGGCGTTCCTGTTTATCGGTGCGATCGCAGCCTTGCTGTTCGTGGTTGCGATCAGCCAGTTGGCCATGACCCCAGCGGTCAAGGCTGGCCACATCTACGCGGTCATGACCTATCTGTGGACCTTCGTCACCAGCCTGGACGAAGCGCCAGGCATGGTGGACCAACTGGCGCGGCTCAAGGACATTGGCAAGCGCGTGGATCCAGGGCTTGGAGAGCCCTGAGCCTCAACGAAACCGGTCGACCTCCTGACGCAAGCTTGCCGCCAAGGTCTCCAGCTCCTTGGCGGTAACCGCCAGGTTCGACACCACTTCGCGCTGCTCGCTGTTGGCCAGTGCAATGCTCTGCAAGTTGCTGCTGAGCAAGGTGGCGGTACTGCTCTGCTCCTGGGTCGCGGTGGTGATCGCAGCGAACTGCTGGCCGGCCGAGCGGCTTTGCTCGTCGATACGCGCCAGGGCCGAGGCCACGGCGGCGTTACGCGACAGGCCCTCCTGCATCAGCACATTGCCGTGTTCCATGGTGCTGATGGCATTGCCGGTTTCCTGCTGGATGCTCTGGATCATCGTGGAAATTTCATCGGTAGCCTGACGGGTGCGCGACGCCAGGTTGCGCACCTCGTCGGCGACCACGGCGAAACCGCGACCCTGCTCACCGGCGCGGGCGGCTTCGATGGCAGCGTTGAGCGCCAGCAGATTGGTCTGTTCGGCGATGGCCGTGATTACACCAACGATCCCGCCGATTTCCTGGGAGCGCTGGCCCAGGGTGTTGATCACCGCAGCGGTGCTGTTCAGGGCAGTGGCGATATGCTCCAGGGACGATGACGCCTCCTGCATCGAATCGCGGCCAATGCGGGTCTGCTGGGCATTCTCTTGCGCCAGGCGCTCGGTATTGCCCATGTTGTCGGCGATGTTCAACGAAGTGGCGCTGAATTCTTCCACCGCGCCGGCCATGCTGGTGATTTCGCCGGACTGCTGTTCCATGCCTTCATAGGCACCACCGGACAAACCTGACAGCGCCTGGGCGCGGCTGTTGACCTGTTCGGCTGCGTTGCGGATATGCGAAACCATGGTCGACAGCGCGTCACCCATCTGGTTGAAGCTGCGCGCCAACTGGCCGATCTCGTCATGGCTGGACACGTTGAGGCGTGCACTCAAGTCGCCCGCGCCCAGAGCTTCTGCCTGGCGTACCAGGTCGCTCAATGGCGCCAGCTTGCTGCGCAACAGCCACACCGTGGCACCCACTGCCAGCAACATCGCCAGCACACTGCCGATTACCAGGCGGATACCGACTTCCCAAGTCACGGCGCGAATCTCAGCCTTGGGCATGCTCGCTACCACTGCCCATGGGCCGCCGTCGAACGGCACCGAGACGCTGTAGAAGTCCTCGTGCTTGTCGCTCCAGAAGCGGCCAGCTCCAGGTTTCTTCGCCAGGTCGAGCATCACCGCAATGGCCTCATCCGGCGCCTGCACGCCAGCTGGCGCCACCAGCCAATGCTTCTGTTCATCCAGCAGCGCGAGGGAGCCCGTCTGGCCGATACGGAAGCGCTTGAGATTTTCAAACTGGGCGTTCTGGGCGTCGGTGTAATCGAAACCGATGAACAACACGGCGATGACCTTGCCGCTGCTGTCACGCACCGGGCTGTATTGGGTCATGTAGGAACGGTCGAACAAAACCGCACGACCGATATAGGTCTGCCCCTCGGCAACGCGCTGGTAAGCTGCGCCCTGACGGTCAAGCACGGTGCCAATGGCGCGGTTGCCATCCTGCTTGGTCAGCGAGGTGCTGACGCGGATAAAGTCGTCGCCGCTGCGCACGAACACCGTGGCCACGCCGCCAGACATCTGCTTGAACTCATCCACCTCTTCGAAATTGTTGTTCAGCACCTCGTCGCCCAGGTAAAGGCTCGGGGTCTGCACACCAGCCACCGCCACCGGTTGGTCAGCACGCACACTCAAGCCGGCGACGAAGCGCTTTTCAAACAGCCCGCTCAAACGCTGGGTACTTTCGCGCAAGGTGCTGTGGAAGGTATTGAGTTGGTCGGCGAGCAAACGCGCCTCGCTGGCCAGGTGTTCCTCACGGGTGTCGAGGTTGGCGGAGTCGAGGGAGCGCAGGGCGAAGACGGTACTGCCGCTGATAACGATAGCCAGAATCACGGCAAGTGCGAGACCTAACTGGGAGGCAATCCGGGCACGAGGTTGAGACATGGGAGCTCCTGGCCGAGGCCAGGATCATCCTGATCTCTTAGCGCTGCTCGGCAAATTATTCTAGTGGGAAACGTTGGTGCACGATGGTTCCAACACCCCTTCTTCGGCGGCATTTGCCAATACTTGAGAGAATTACAGGGGTATCGCGCAAACGATTGCACGACCACTTAAGTCCACTCAATCTAGGCGCTCGACGCGAGGCAATTCCATCGCCTTGACTTCGCTTTGAAGAAACTCCGCCAAGCGCCGCAAACGCTCGCCGCCTGGACGGGTTTTCGGCCACACCAGGTAGTAGTTTTCCCTACTGGCGACCGCCGTGGGCCAGGGCAGGCTCAGCCGACCTTGCGCCACATCCTCAGCCACCATCAGCAGATCGCCCATGGAAACGCCATAGCCTCGCGCCGCAGCGATCATGCCCAGTTCTAAGGTATCGAATACCTGCCCGCCCTTGAGGGATACCTGGGACGACAACCCCATGCGTTCCAGCCAGTTGCGCCAGTCGCGACGGTCGGGGGTGGGGTGCAGCAATTCCGCACTCGCCAGGCGCGCGGCGTCCCAAGGACCATCGTCCAGCAGGTTCGGCGCGCCGACGGGGATCAGCAACTCCGGGAACAAGTAACAGGCGTCCCAGTCCGCCGGAAAATGCCCGTAGCTCAACAACACCGCACAGTCGAAAGGCTCCTGGTTGAAGTCCACTTCGTCCACGTTCATCCATGCACTGGTCAGTTGCACCTCATTGCCTGGCTGCAAGGCGCGGAAGCGACTCAACCGCGCCAGCAGCCAGCGCATGGTCAATGTGGACGGCGCTTTCATGCGCAGGATGTCATCTTCGGCATTCAGGGTATGACAGGCGCGCTCCAGCGCGGCGAACCCTTCGCGCACCCCGGGCAACAACAGGCGTGCGGCTTCGGTGAGCTGCAGGTTGCGGCCGCTGCGCTGGAACAGGCGGCAAGCGAAATGCTCTTCGAGGGTGCGGATATGGCGGCTGATCGCACTCTGGGTAATGGACAACTCCTGCGCCGCACGGGTGAAGGAGTTGTGTCGCGAAGCGGCTTCAAATGCACGCAGGGCATACAGCGGAGGAAGACGACGAGACATTGGGAAAGCTCCGACGGCGCAATATCGGCACCCTACCAGAATCAATCCAGCATGAGTTTTAATCATGCGAACGATCGCATTTATCCTTTTGTGCAGTGGACGCAAAGCGCCGAGAATCAACCCTCTCCCAACACTCTGAATATTCGAGCGTGATGATCATGCAACATCCGGCACGTACCGAGCTCTGGGCCATTCTGCGGCTGTCGGGGCCGTTGATTGCTTCACAGCTGGCGCACATGCTGATGGTGTTGACCGACACCCTGATGATGGCGCGCCTGAGCCCCGAAGCCCTGGCCGGTGGTGGCCTGGGCGCGGCGAGCTATTCGTTCGTGGCGATCTTCTGCATCGGCGTGATTGCCGCCGTGGGCACCCTGGTCGCCATTCGCCATGGCGCGGGCGATATCGACGGCGCCACCCGCCTGACCCAGGCCGGGCTGTGGCTGGCATGGTTGATGGCTCTGGCGGCGGCATTGCTGCTGTGGAACTTGAAACCGGTGCTGCTGATGTTCGGCCAGACCGAAACCAACGTGCACGCGGCCGGGCAATTCCTGACGATCCTGCCCTTCGCCCTACCCGGCTACCTGAGCTTCATGGCACTGCGCGGCTTCACCAGCGCCATCGGCAAAGCCACGCCGGTAATGGTGATCAGCCTGTGCGGTACAGTAGTCAATTACCTGCTCAACCACGCGTTGATCGAAGGCATGTTCGGCCTGCCGAAGCTGGGCCTGATGGGTATTGGCCTGGTGACCGCCATCGTTGCCAATTGCATGGCGCTGGCCCTGATGTGGTACATCCGCAGCAACCGCGCCTACGCGGCCTACCCGCTGAGCACCGGCCTGCTGCGCCTGAATACCCAATACCTGCGCGAGCTGTGGCGCCTGGGCCTGCCGATTGGCGGCACCTATGCGGTGGAGGTCGGGCTGTTCGCCTTTGCGGCGCTGTGCATGGGCACCATGGGCAGTACGCAGTTGGCGTCGCATCAGATCGCCCTGCAGATTGTCTCGGTAGCGTTCATGGTGCCGGCGGGAATGTCCTACGCAGTGACCATGCGTATCGGCCAGCATTACGGCGCCGGCCAGTTGCTGCAGGCACGCATGGCCGGCCGGGTCGGCATCGGCTTTGGCGCCATGGTGATGTTGGGGTTTGCCGTTGTGCTGTGGCTGTTTTCCGACCCACTGATCGGGTTGTTCCTCGATCATGACGACCCGGCGTTCCATGACGTCATCGTCCTGGCCGTCAGCCTGTTGGCCGTCGCCGCCTGGTTTGAGTTGTTCGACGGGGTGCAGACCATCGCCATGGGCTGCATCCGTGGCTTGAAAGACGCCAAGACCACCTTCCTGGTGGGGCTGGGCTGTTACTGGCTGATTGGCGCACCTTCGGCCTGGCTGATGGCGTTCACTTTAGGCTGGGGACCAACCGGCGTGTGGTGGGGCTTGGCGCTGGGGCTGGCGTGTGCGGCGGTGAGCCTGACGTGGGCATTTGAGGCGAAGATGAAGCGGATGATTCGGCAGGAGCTGCAAGCTCATGGTGGGAGGGGGCTTGCCCCCGATGGCGGTGTATGAGCCAACACATTCAGCAACTGACACTCCAGCATGGGGGTCTTCCACAGAATGTTTAGCCCGGCAACGCCTGCTGGCTTTGCCCAAACATCAGGTATTCGACCAATTCCGGCAATGGCAACGGCTTGCTGATCAGGTAACCCTGGGCCTGGTCGCACCCGAACAAGCGCAACAATGCCAACTGCTCCGGCGTCTCTACACCTTCAGCCACCACTTCCAGGTTGAGGTTGTGGGCCAGGTTGATCATCGCGTGCACCAACTTGCGGTTTTCCTCGCGTTCTTCCATGCCACCGACAAAACTCTTGTCGATCTTCAACAAGGCGATCGGCAGGCTGTTGAGGTGCACAAACGACGAAAAGCCGGTGCCGAAGTCATCCAGGGAGAACCGCACACCGAGTCGGCCAAGGGCGTCCATGGTCTGCTTGACCAAGTCGCTGCGGCGCATCACGGCAGTTTCGGTCAGCTCGAACTCCAGCCATTGCGCTTCCACACCGCGCTCGGCAATCAGGCGACTGAGCGTTGACAGTAATTGGCTGTCCTGGAACTGGCGGAACGACAGATTGACCGCCATGTGCAGCGGCGGCAGACCGCGTTCGCGCAGGTCTTGCATGTCGCGCAAGGCCCGGGAAATCACCCAGTAGCCCAATGGCACGATCAGGCCGCTCTGCTCGGCCAGCGGCACGAACTCGCTGGGCGGCAACAAGCCGCGCTCACCGTGGCGCCAACGCACCAAGGCCTCGAGACCGACGATATGGCCGTCGTCCAGATCCAGGCGCGGCTGGTAGTGCAGTTCCAACTCATCGCGGCGCAGGGCCCGGCGCAGTTCACTTTCCAGGTCGGCCAGGCTGCGAGCATTGCGGTTGATGCGTTCGTTGAAGATATGAAAGGTGCAGCCCTGGGTGCTTTTGGCCTGCTGCATGGCGATATGGGCGTGCCACATCAGCGGGTCGGCGCCGGCTCGGGCGCGGGCATGGGCCACGCCCAGGCTACAGCCGATCAACAGGCTTTCACCGTCCACCCAGTACGGCTCGGCCATCACTTCGGTGATGCGCTCGGCCATCCACTCGGCACGCTGCGGCGCCCGGCGGGTATCGATCAGCAAGGCAAACTCATCGCTGCCCAGGCGGGCCAGTTGGTCGCCGGCCTCGAGCTGGCTCTTGAGCCGCGACACCACTTGCAGGATCAGGCGGTCACCAGCCTGATGGCCGAGGGCGTCGTTGGCATGACGGAAGTTGTCCAGGTCCAGGTGGCCGAGGGCCAGGCCGCGGCCTTCGTTTTCCACCAGCCGCGCCGCCAGCAGGGTCTGGAAACCCTGGCGATTGGCGATACCGGTGAGCGGGTCCTGCTCGGCCAGGCGCTGCAAGGTGTTCTCCAGCACGCCGCGCTCGCGCACATGGCGCAAGCAGCGGCGCAGTGTGTCGGCGTCCAACGCATCCAGGATCAACCAGTCGCTGACACCCAGCGGCGCAACCAATGGTTCCTGCTCCAGCAGCAATACACACGGCAAGCTGCAGCGGCCGGGGCCGGGTTGCAGGCTCGGTGTGGTCAATAGCACAGCACCTTGGTCGTCATCGAACAGACGACTCACCGAGTCCCAGTTGGGCGCACTGATCAGCACAGCCCCCTCGCCCATCGGCGCCAGGCACTCGCGCAACAACGCTGCCCACGCAGGCTCTTCGGCCAGCAGCAGCAAACGCAAGGGTTCGACAGGCGTAGACACGCTAACTCCCTAGACTCGGCAAAATTTCGTTGGCGGTGGCATTATGACGTGCGGCCTGGCAATGATAAATGCATGACAAATGCATGGCAGATGATAGGTGTTATCAAACACGCAGACTGTGAAAAATAGTCTGAGTATTCCCCACATCCTGCGGCAAAGTAGCAAAACCGGCAAATTTAGATCGAGTGGTACGTCACACCGTCGTTCTATGGCAGCAGAATCTTTCCAGCCTGTTAAAATGCCCGCCCTTTTGAACAACGACTCCTTAAATTCCGTATGTCCCGACTCAATCCCCGGCAGCAAGAAGCCGTGAACTACGTCGGCGGCCCTCTATTGGTGCTCGCCGGCGCCGGCTCCGGCAAGACCAGCGTGATCACCCGCAAGATCGCGCACCTGATCCAGAACTGCGGCATCCGTGCCCAGTACATCGTCGCCATGACCTTTACCAACAAGGCGGCGCGGGAAATGAAAGAGCGGGTCGGCACCTTGCTCAAAGGCGGTGAAGGCCGTGGCCTCACGGTGTGCACCTTCCACAACCTGGGCCTGAACATCATCCGCAAGGAGCATGTGCGGCTGGGCTACAAGCCGGGCTTCTCGATCTTCGACGAGACCGACGTCAAGGCCCTGATGACCGACATCATGCAGAAGGAATACGCGGGCGACGACGGCGTCGACGAGATCAAGAACATGATCGGCGCCTGGAAAAACGACCTGATCCTGCCCGCCGAGGCCCTGGAAGCCGCACGCAACCCCAAGGAACAGACCGCTGCCATCGTCTACACCCACTACCAGCGCACGCTCAAGGCGTTCAACGCGGTGGACTTCGACGACCTGATCCTGCTGCCGGTCAAGCTGTTCCAGGAACACAAGGACATCCTGGAGAAGTGGCAGAACAAGGTGCGCTACCTGCTGGTGGACGAATACCAGGACACCAACGCCAGCCAGTACCTGCTGGTGAAATTGCTGATCGGCACGCGCAACCAGTTCACCGTAGTGGGCGACGACGACCAGTCGATCTACGCCTGGCGCGGCGCCCGCCCGGAAAACCTGATGCTGCTCAAGGTCGACTATCCGTCCTTGAAAGTGGTGATGCTGGAGCAGAACTACCGCTCCACCAGTCGCATCCTGCGCTGCGCCAACGTGCTGATCTCCAACAACCCCCACGAGTTTGAAAAACAACTGTGGAGCGAGATGGGTCATGGCGATGAGATCCGCGTGATCCGCTGCCGCAACGAGGATGCCGAAGCCGAGCGTGTGGCCGTGGAAATCCTCAGCCTGCACCTGCGTACCGACCGGCCCTACAGCGATTTCGCGATCCTGTACCGCGGCAACTACCAGGCCAAGCTGATCGAGCTGAAACTGCAACACCACCAGGTGCCGTATCGCCTGTCGGGCGGCAACAGCTTTTTCGGGCGCCAGGAAGTGAAAGACCTGATGGCCTACTTCCGGCTGATCGTAAACCCGGACGACGACAACGCCTTCCTGCGCGTGATCAACGTGCCGCGTCGGGAAATCGGCTCCACCACCCTGGAAAAGCTCGGCAACTACGCCACCGAACGCAAGATCTCCATGTATGCCGCCACCGACGAAATCGGCCTGGGCGAGCATCTGGATACGCGCTTCACTGACCGCCTGTCGCGCTTCAAGCGCTTCATGGACAAGGTCCGCGAGCAATGCGCCGGCGAAGACCCGATCAGTGCCCTGCGCAGCATGGTCATGGACATCGACTATGAGAACTGGCTGCGCACCAACAGCTCCAGCGACAAAGCCGCGGATTACCGCATGGGCAACGTCTGGTTCCTGATCGAAGCGCTGAAGAACACCCTGGAAAAAGACGAAGACGGCGAAATGACCGTCGAGGACGCCATCGGCAAGCTGGTGCTGCGCGACATGCTCGAGCGCCAGCAGGAAGAGGAAGACGGCGCCGAAGGTGTGCAGATGATGACCTTGCATGCCTCCAAGGGCCTGGAATTCCCTTACGTGTTCATCATGGGCATGGAAGAGGAAATCCTCCCGCACCGCTCCAGCATCGAAGCCGACACCATCGAGGAAGAACGGCGCCTGGCCTACGTGGGCATTACCCGCGCGCGTCAGACCCTGGCCTTCACCTTCGCTGCCAAGCGCAAGCAATACGGCGAAATCATCGATTGTGCCCCTAGCCGTTTCCTTGACGAGCTGCCACCGGACGACCTCGCCTGGGAAGGCAACGACGACACCCCCACCGAGGTGAAGGCCGTGCGCGGCAACACCGCCTTGGCGGATATACGCGCGATGTTAAAGCGCTAGAATCGACTACTTTTTAATCTACTTTCGGCGCCTGTTGCGCCATCAGAGGAAGTTTCCGTGGAAGCACTGCACAAGAAAATTCGCGAAGAAGGCATCGTGCTTTCCGATCAGGTACTCAAGGTCGATGCCTTTCTGAACCACCAAATCGACCCGGCGCTGATGAAACTGATCGGCGACGAATTCGCCGCGCTGTTCAAGGACTCGGGCATCACCAAGATCGTCACCATCGAGGCCTCGGGCATCGCCCCGGCGATCATGACCGGGCTGAACCTGGGCGTGCCGGTGATCTTCGCTCGCAAGCAGCAGTCGCTGACCCTGACGGAAAACCTGCTGTCGGCTACGGTGTATTCCTTCACCAAGAAAACCGAGAGCACCGTGGCGATCTCCCCGCGCCACTTGACCAGCAGTGACCGCGTGCTGGTGATCGATGACTTCCTGGCCAACGGCAAGGCGTCCCAGGCGCTGATCTCGATCATCAAGCAGGCCGGCGCAACCGTGGCAGGCCTGGGGATCGTGATCGAGAAGTCGTTCCAAGGTGGGCGTGCGGAGCTCGATGCGCAGGGTTATCGGGTTGAATCGCTGGCGCGGGTGAAGTCCTTGAGCGGTGGTGTGGTCACCTTCATCGAGTAATTTGCTCCACAGCAAATACCAAGTGAACACAGTTTAAAATGTGGGAGGGGGCTTGCTCCCGATTGCGGTGTATCAGTCACCAGATGTGTTGGCTGACCCACTGCTATCGGGAGCAAGCCCCCTCCCACATTTACCCTCTATTGCCTGTTAATGCGCGGTGGCCTGGAGGCCGGCGAGTAACAGGCGCTGATACAGATCCTCCTTGAACCCCTCGGGATTATCCAAGCGCATCCGCTTCAAATGCTCGGGAAATGCCTCCGGCTCCGGCGCGTCGAGTGCCGCCTTGCCCAACTCCAGAATCTCCGTCAGCTTGAATTTGCTCTTGAGCCAGTTCAACGCCCGCAACAAATCCCGCTCTTCACCTGTGAAATCACTGCCCAGCGGGTATTCAGGGAAGAGTCGTCGATGCCTGGCTTGAATCGCTTGCAGCCGTTCCGGCGTGTTGTCGCCAAAGCGCGGATCCAGCTGGAAATCCTTGGGCAGCTTGCCGGCCTTTTGCGCCTGGTCGATCAACTCGCCCTGGAACCGTGAGTCGGTGACATTCAACAGCGCTTCGATCACCTTGGCATCCGTCTGACCCCGCAAATCGGCAATGCCGTACTCGGTAATGACGATATCCCGCAGATGCCGGGGAATGGTGCAGTGCCCGTACTCCCAGACGATATTGGAACTGACCTCCCCCGCCGCCTCGCGCCAACTGCGCAGGATCAGGATCGAACGCGCACCTTCCAGCGCATGCCCCTGGGCCACAAAGTTGTATTGCCCGCCCACACCGCTGAGCACGCGGCCGTCTTCCAATTGGTCAGCCACTCCGGCACCGAGCAGTGTCACCATGATCGCGCTGTTGATGAACCGCGCATCCAGGCGTTGCAAACGCTTGAGTTCTTCCTGGCCGTACAGCTCGTTGATATAGCTGATGCCCGTCATGTTGAATTCGAGGCGCTTGGCGTGGGTCATTTCCTGCAGGCGCTGGTAAAAGCTGCGTGGCCCCAGGAAGAAACCGCCATGGATCGACACGCCATCGGGCTGGGCCGCATCATCCAGCAAGCCGGCATTAGCCTGCGCCTGGGTCGCCACATCCGGGTACACCTTGCGCCGGATAATCCCGGCATCCGCCAGCACCAGCAGGCCGTTGACGAACATCTCGCTGCAACCGTAAAGGCCCCGGGCAAAAGGCTCGACACCGCCTTCACGGCTGATCAACGGCGCCCACTGATACACATCCATGTCCGTCAGCAACAACCGGTAGGCTTCGTTATCGGCCTGGCGCGCCAGCAAGGCAGCGGTCAGCGCATCGCCCATGGAACCGATGCCGATCTGCAAGGTGCCGCCGTCACGCACCAGGGTGCTGGCATGCAGGCCGATAAAATGGTCCTGGAAACCCACCGGCATGTTCGGGGTAGAAAACAGCGTGGTGCTGTCTTTTTCATCGAGCAGGTAGTCGAAGGCGTCCATGCCCAGTTCCGCATCCCCAGGCATGTAGGGCAGATCGCTGTGGACTTGGCCGACAACGAGGATGGTTTCCCCGGCTTCGCGGCGCTTGGCGATCATCGGCAGCAGGTCGAGGGTGATATCCGGGTTGCAGCTCAGGCTCAGGCGGTCGGGATGCTCGGCGCTGCTGGCAACCAGTTGCGCCACCAGGTTCAGGCCGGCGGCGTTGATGTCGCGGGCGGCATGGCTGTAGTTGCTGCTGACGTAATCCTGCTGTGCCGACGTGCTGTGGAGCAGGCTGCCGGGCTGCATGAAAAACTGCTGGACCTGGATATTCTTCGGCAGGCTGTCTTTATGCAGGTCGGCGAGAAAATCCAACTCAGGATAGTCACCAAACACCCGCTCGATGAAAGGTTCGAGGAAGCGCTTCTGCAAACCATCGCCCAAGGTTGGCCGACCCAGACTCAAGGCGGTGTAGATCGTCAGTGCCCGCTCCGGCAACTTGGCGATGCGCCGGTATAGCGCATTGGCAAACAGGTTGGGCTTGCCCAGGCCCAGCGGCATACCCATGTGGATATGCGCCGGCAACCGCGCCAGTACGTCGTCAACTGCTTGCTCGATTGAACACAACTGCACCATCCGACTGCTCCCGAACATTACATGAATTGGAGTTGGACCGAGCTTGCCGGGTCTTTGCTGCAATGAACAGCTTCGAAACATAAATCGCGGGCACAAAAAAGCCGCTCGTAAGCGGCATTTTTGGCGAAGATCGTCTGATTACAGACCGGACATCTTCTTGATGGCGCCTTTGAGGTCTTCATCCGAGCAATCAGCGCAGGTGCCTTTTGGTGGCATGGCGTTAATACCGGTGATGGCCTTGGCCAGGATGCCGTCGAGGCCGCCCTGATGATCGGCGCGCTCTTTCCAGGCAGCGGTGTCGCCAACTTTCGGCGCACCCAAGAGGCCAGTGCCGTGGCACGCGTTACAGTGCTTGGCGATAATCTCGTCCGGCGTCTTCGCACCGCCGCCACCCGCTGCCACGGCCACTTCCATGCCCTTGCACTCCTGGCCCTGGACGCACACTTGGCCTACGGGCTCCAGGCGCTTGGCAATATCATCATTGGTCGCAGCCTGGGCGCTGACAGCCCATAGGGCCAGTACGGTTGCTGGTGCAGCCAGCATTTTCATAATTAGGTTCACGCGTTCACCCTCAATGGTGGCTATTCACGCCTGCGGCCACGGTTTCGCAGGCGGCGAAAGTATAACGGTTAGCCCGCCTGGCCGAAACAACCCTATTAAATAAAGGGAGATTCAACCTCGCGGAATACTGCACGGGCGTCTCTACAACGTTGGCAGGACGCCTCTTCTGTTAAAAGTTCGCGGGCGTGGCTGCGCTGATTAGTCGCGCCGGCACGTCGAACGGGTTGCGAAAACGATGCGGCTTGGTGCTTTCAAAGTAGTAGCTATCGCCAGCTTCGAGCACAAAAGTTTCAAGACCGACCACCAGTTCCAGACGACCCTCCAGCAGGATCCCGGTTTCTTCACCTTCGTGGGTGAGCATTTCTTCACCTGTGTCGGCGCCCGGTGGGTAGATTTCATTGAGAAATGCGATAGCCCGGCTCGGGTGCGCCCGGCCCACCAGCTTCATGGTGACGGCACCGTCGGAGATGTCGATCAGCTCATTGGCTTTATAGACGATCTGCGTCGGTATTTCCTGGAGGATCTCCTCGGAAAAGAACTCGACCATGGACATAGGGATACCGCCCAGCACCTTGCGCAAGGAGCTGATCGAGGGGCTGACGCTGTTTTTCTCGATCATCGAAATGGTGCTGTTGGTGACGCCCGCACGCTTGGCGAGCTCACGCTGGGAAAGACCTTTGAGTTTACGGATGGATTGCAGTCGTTCGCCGACGTCCAATGCAGGAGCCTCCTAGGATTCAGGCTTTGTTGTAATTGAGCGTTATCATGGCGACAGCGTTCAGTATTTACAACACTTGGGCCTAAATCCCGGACAGCTTGGTTCGTAGCCGGCGGCTAAGCCCCGGAATAGAGGCGTGGCACTCGGCGCAGGTTGCAGAAGATCTGGTAGGGAATGGTCTCAGCGGCTACGGCGACGTCACTGGCGAGGATAGTCTTGCCCCACAGCTCCACAGTGGAACCGAGGCCCGCCTGGGGTATGTCGGTGAGGTCGACACACAGCATGTCCATGGACACACGCCCCAACAGTTGGCTGCGCTGGCCCGCCACCAGCACTGGCGTGCCGGTTGGCGCATGGCGCGGGTAGCCATCGGCATAGCCCATGGCAACCACACCAATACGCATCGGCTTGGGCGTGACGAACTTGGCGCCATAGCCCACGGGCTCACCGGCGGGTAGCTCGCGTACGCAGATAACTTTGGACTCCAGGGTCATCACTGGCTGCAAACGGGCAGCGAGCGCTTGGTCTTCACCAAATGGTGTTGCACCGTAGAGCATGATGCCCGGCCGCACCCAGTCACTGGTCATCGTCGGCCAGCCCAGCACCGACGGCGAATTGCGCAGGCTGACTTCGGCCGCCAGGCCTTTTCGCGCCGCTTCGAATACCGCCACCTGTTCGTCACTGCGCACGCAATCGAGTTCATCGGCGCGGGCGAAGTGGCTCATCAACACGATCTTGGCGACCTTGCCGCTGGCCAGAAGGCGCTGATAGGCCTCGTGGTAATCCTTGGGATGCAGGCCGACACGGTGCATGCCCGAGTCCAGCTTGAGCCACACCGTCAACGGCTTGCTCAGGCGGGCCTGTTCAATGGCATCCAACTGCCATAGCGAATGCACCACGCACCACAAGTCATGCTCGATGATCAGCGGCAGCTCGTCGGCCTCGAAAAAACCTTCCAGCAGCAGCACCGGCGCACGAATGCCGGCAGCACGCAATTCCAGGGCTTCCTCGATGCACGCCACGGCAAACCCGTCGGCCTCGGCTTCCAGCGCCTGGGCCACACGCACGGCACCATGGCCGTAGGCGTCCGCCTTGATCACGGCGAGGGCCTTGGCCCCCGTGACTTCACGGGCCAGTTGATAGTTATGGCGCAGGGCTTGGAGGTCGATCAGGGCACGGGCTGGACGCATGGCGGCAGGCTTCTAGGCAGCAAGGTGAAGAAAAAACCGGTGCCGACCAACAGCGTCGGCGCCGGGAGAGGGATCGTTATTAAGGCAGCGCAGCCACGACGGACAGCTCGACCAGGATTTGCGGCTCGCAGAGCTTGGCTTCAACCGTGGCGCGAGCCGGGGCGACGCCCTTGGGCAGCCACTTGTCCCATACCGCGTTCATGCCGGCGAAGTCAGCTTCGATGTCTTTCAAATAGATCGTTACCGACAGCAACTTGCTCTTGTCAGTGCCGGCCAGGTCCAGCAGACGCTCGATATTGGCCAGGGTTTCACGGGTCTGCTGTTCAATCCCGGCGCTCATGTCGTCGCCGACTTGACCTGCCAGATACACGGTACCGCTGTGGACAACGATCTGGCTCATGCGCTCATTGGTGAGCTGGCGCTGGATTGACATGTTTCGCGGACTCCTGGTGGTTACCATAACGGGAAATATCGAGACCTGCGGCGCTGATCTGCGGGGTTTTCCTGGCCATCAGGTCGGCCAGCAAGCGACCAGAGCCACAGGCCATGGTCCAACCGAGCGTGCCGTGGCCGGTATTCAGGAACAGGTTCTTGAATGGGGTGGCACCGACAATCGGCGTGCCGTCGGGCGTGGTCGGGCGCAAGCCAGTCCAGAAACTGGCTTGGGCCAAATCGCCGCCCTGAGGATAAAGGTCGTTGACGATCATCTCCAGGGTTTCACGTCGGCGTGGGTTCAGCGACAGGTCAAAACCGGCTATTTCAGCCATGCCACCAACACGAATGCGGTTGTCGAAACGGGTAATCGCGACTTTGTAGGTCTCGTCGAGAATAGTCGAGGTCGGCGCCATGGCCGGGTTGGTGATCGGTACGGTCAGCGAGTAGCCCTTGAGCGGGTACACCGGTGCCTTGATCCCCAGTGGCTTGAGCAGCTTCGGCGAATAACTGCCAAGGGCCAGGACGTAGCGGTCGGCGGTTTCCAGCTTGCCGTCTATCCACACGCCGTTGATGCGATCACCTGCATAATCGAGGCGCTGGATGTCCTGTTCAAAGCGGAACTCCACACCCAACTGCTTGCACATATCAGCCAGGCGCGTGGTGAACATCTGGCAGTCGCCAGTCTGGTCATTCGGCAAACGCAGGGCACCGGCGAGGATATCCGTGACGCTGGCCAGGGCTGGCTCAACCCGGGCAATGCCGGCGCGATCAAGCAGTTCGAACGGCACGCCGGACTCCTGCAGCACCGCGATGTCTTTGGCGGCACCGTCGAGCTGGGCCTGGGTGCGGAACAACTGGGTCGTACCGAGGCTACGGCCTTCGTAGGCAATGCCGGTCTCGGCGCGCAACTCGTCAAGGCAGTCACGGCTGTACTCGGACAGGCGCACCATGCGCTCCTTGTTCACCGCATAGCGGCTGGCCGTGCAGTTGCGCAGCATCTGCGCCATCCACAGGTATTGATCGATATCGGCGGTGGCCTTGATCGCCAGCGGCGCGTGGCGTTGCAGCAGCCACTTGATGGCCTTGAGCGGCACGCCCGGCGCAGCCCATGGCGAGGCGTAGCCAGGGGACACCTGGCCGGCGTTGGCGAAACTGGTTTCCATGGCAGCGGCAGGCTGACGGTCGACCACAACGACGTCAAAGCCGGCCCGCGCCAAATAGTAGGCACTGGTCACCCCAATGACACCGCTACCCAAGACCAGAACGCGCATTTTTATATCCTCATCACGGGCTTAGCCGCTGACGTGTGTTATTCGAGCAATGATGGGCGCAGTATAAAAAGCAATCACCAGTGCATTTCACTATATAAATGCCTATATTTGGCGACAATTCTCGGCAAAAACCCTTTTCACAGAGGCGTATCCCCTATGCGTACCAACACCCAGACCAAGCGGGAGCTGGACAAGATTGACCGCAATATCCTGCGCATCCTGCAAACCGATGGGCGTATCTCGTTCACGGAGTTGGGAGAGAAGGTCGGGCTGTCCACCACTCCTTGTACCGAGCGGGTGCGACGCCTGGAGCGCGAAGGGATCATCATGGGCTACAACGCGCGGCTCAATCCCCAGCATTTGAAGGGAAGTTTGCTGGTATTTGTCGAGATCAGCCTCGATTACAAGTCGGGCGATACCTTCGAAGAGTTTCGCCGCGCCGTACTGAAACTGCCCCATGTGCTGGAGTGCCACTTGGTGTCAGGGGACTTCGACTACTTGGTGAAGGCGCGGATTTCCGAGATGGCCTCGTATCGCAAATTGCTCGGCGATATCCTGCTCAAGTTGCCCCATGTGCGCGAATCCAAGAGCTATATCGTGATGGAAGAGGTGAAAGAGAGCCTTAACCTGCCGATTCCGGACTGACTCACCAGCACAACTCATCCAAATGTGGGAGCAAGCCCCCACATTGGCCGAGAACATCCGCTAGACCAATACCTGCCGGGTGCTCGCCATGTACTCATGGATCTGTTTTTCCACCCTTGGATGAATCAGCTCCACCGGTCCCCGTCCATTGGGGCATGGCAGGGTCTTGGTGGTGCCAAACAACCTGCAGATCAAGGGCCGCTCGTCATACACCGTGCAACCGTTGGGCCCCAGGTGCACGCAGTTCAACTCGTCCATGGCCGCCTCCTGCTCTGCGGCGGTCTTGCGCGGCAGGCGCGACATTTCCTCAGGCGACGTCGTCACCGGCCCACAGCAGTCATGGCAACCTGGGACGCACTCGAACGAAGGAATCTGTCGACGCAGCGCGCTGACTTTCTGCCTGTTGCAACTCATCGAAACACACACCGAACCGCGAATAAGCGTGGATTCTGACGCAAAACGCCCTGCGCAGACAGCCTCGTCCGACCGCTGTATCCTGCGTCAAATTTTCCAAACAGGGATGCTCCCCATGACCGCCAGCGCCCGGCACACCGCTTCCTACTATGCCGCCAGCAGCCTGCCACAACCGGATTACCCGACATTGACCGGCGATGTGCGTGCCGATGTGTGCGTGATCGGCGGTGGTTTCTCCGGGCTCAATGCCGCCCTGGAACTGGCCCAGCGCGGCTTCAGCGTGGTGTTGCTGGAAGCGCGCAAGATCGGCTGGGGCGCCAGCGGGCGCAATGGCGGCCAGTTGATTCGCGGCGTTGGCCACGGACTGGATCAGTTCGCCAATGTGATTGGCAGCGACGGCGTGCGCCAGATGAAACTGATGGGTCTGGAAGCCGTGGAGATCGTGCGCGAGCGCGTGGAGCGTTTCCAGATTCCCTGTGACCTGACTTGGGGCTACTGCGATCTGGCCAACAAACCCCGTGACCTGCAGGCCCTGGCCGAAGACGCCGAAGAGCTGCGCAGCCTGGGCTATCGCCACGAGGTGCGCCTGCTGCAAGCCAGCGAGATGGGCAGTGTGATCGGCTCCGACCGCTATGTCGGCGGCATGATCGACATGGGCTCCGGCCACCTGCACCCGCTGAACCTCGCACTGGGTGAAGCTGGCGTCGCACAGCAGTTGGGCGTGAAGCTGTATGAACAATCAGAAGTGACCCGCATCGACTACGGCCCCGAGGTCAAGGTGCACACCGCCCAAGGCAGTGTGCGCGCCCAGACCCTGGTATTGGCCTGCAACGCCTACCTGAACGGGCTCAACCCGCAACTAAGCGGCAAGGTGCTGCCCGCCGGCAGCTATATCATCGCCACCGAACCCTTGAGCCAGGCGCAAGCCGCCAACCTGTTGCCGCAGAACATGGCCATGTGCGACCAACGCGTGACGGTGGACTACTTCCGTCTGTCCGCCGACCGCCGCCTGTTGTTCGGCGGCGCCTGCCACTATTCCGGTCGTGACCCGAAGGACATCGGCGCCTATATGCAGCCGAAGATGTTGCAGGTGTTCCCACAATTGGCCGAGGTGAAGATCGACTACCAATGGGGCGGCATGATCGGCATCGGTGCCAATCGGCTGCCACAGATTGGTCGCCTGGCCGATAACCCCAACGTGTATTACGCCCAGGCTTACGCCGGTCATGGCCTCAACGCCACCCACCTGGCGGGCAAGCTGTTGGCCGAGGCTATCAGCGGCGAGCAACAGGGGCGCTTCGACCTGTTCGCCCAGGTGCCACACATCACCTTCCCCGGCGGCAAGCACCTGCGCTCGCCGCTGCTGGCCCTGGGGATGCTCTGGCACCGCCTCAAGGAACTGGTTTGATCAATCGCGCCAGAAGGGTTTCAAACCTTCATGGCGCGCCTGTTCAGCGCTAAGCCCTACGTCGCGCAGTTGCTCACTGGTCAGGTCCAGCAGGGCTTTGCGTGTATGACGACGGCGCCAGAACATCCCCCAGCGACTCTCGGTCGGCGCGATCATCGCCCGCGCTTGCACCGCTTCCAGCTCCTGGCTGCGTAACGCCAACCGCACATCGCTCATACCGTTCATTTTGCTGTCCCTCATTGGTGTGTTGCCTTGAGTGGACAGCATGCGCGAGCGGTCAAAACCATTACAGATTCAACCTATTTTTATTAAACCAATACAGACACTGCCTATGGGTGGCTGAATCCTGTATTTTCACCCTATCTGTACTGGTCCCTCGGGAGCGACCATCATGACCCTCTACGTCAACCTTGCCGAATTGCTTGGCACCCGCATTGAGCAGGGTTTCTACCGTCCGGGGGATCGACTGCCTTCGGTGCGAGCCTTGAGTGTTGAACATGGGGTCAGCCTGAGCACCGTACAGCAAGCCTACCGGTTGCTCGAAGACAATGGCCTGGCGACGCCTAGACCCAAGTCTGGTTACTTTGTGCCAGCCAGCCGCGAGCTGCCGGCGCTGCCCGAGGTCGGTCGCCCGGCTCAGCGGCCGGTGGAAATATCCCAATGGGACTTGGTGCTGGAGCTGATTCGCGCGGTGCCACGCAAGGGAGTCATACAGCTGGGCCGTGGCATGCCGGATGTACTGTCGCCCACCCTGAAGCCGCTGCTACGCAGCCTGGCCCGCGTAAGCCGGCGCCAGGATCTGCCGGGGTTGTATTACGACAACATCCTCGGCTGTATGGAGCTGCGTGAGCAAATTGCCCGGCTGTCATTGGACTCGGGCTGCCAGCTGAACGCCGAGGACATCGTGATCACGACCGGTTGTCACGAAGCGCTGTCCGCCAGTATCCATGCGATTTGTGAGCCTGGGGATATCGTCGCGGTAGATTCGCCCAGCTTCCATGGCGCTATGCAAACTCTCAAGGGCCTGGGCATGAAAGCCCTGGAGATCCCCACCGACCCGCTCACCGGCATCAGCCTCGAGGCCCTTGAGCTGGCGCTGGAGCAGTGGCCAATCAAAATCATCCAGCTCACCCCGAACTGCAACAACCCGTTGGGCTACATCATGCCGGAGGCGCGTAAACGCGCACTGCTGACCCTGGCCCAACGCTTCGACGTGGCCATCATTGAAGACGATGTGTATGGCGAACTGGCCTACAGCTACCCGCGCCCGCGCACGATCAAATCCTTCGACGAAGATGGCCGCGTGCTGCTGTGCAGTTCGTTCTCGAAAACCCTGGCGCCAGGCCTGCGCATTGGCTGGGTCGCCCCGGGGCGCTACCTGGAACGGGTGCTGCATATGAAATACATCAGCACCGGCTCCACCGCCACCCAGCCGCAGATCGCGATTGCCGAATTTCTCAAGGGCGGCTATTTCGAGCCGCATTTGCGCAGGATGCGCACGCAATACCAGCGCAATCGCGACTTGATGCTCGACTGGGTCAGCCGCTACTTCCCCGCCGGCACCCGCGCCAGTCGGCCTCAGGGCAGCTTCATGCTTTGGGTTGAACTGCCGGAGGGCTTCGACACCTTGAAGCTCAACCGTGTGCTGGTGGAACAAGGTGTACAAATAGCCGTAGGCAGTATCTTTTCAGCCTCCGGCAAGTACCGTAATTGCCTGCGCATGAACTACGCTGCCAAGCCAACGCCACAGATTGAAGAGGCCGTGCGCAAGGTCGGCGCCGCCGCAAGCAAACTGCTGGCAGAAACGGCGGACTGACCTTTACCGCTCAATTGCCGTCATATACCGACAAACGCCATGATCTGGAAGCAGCTCCCTTGATGATTCGACGGCTTTTACCGTTTTTCCTGTTGGGAGCCCTGGCCCTGGGTGGCTGCGCGACGGTCAGCGTACCGCGCATTCCCAGCGATGCCCTGGCGGCGACGCAGTCGTCATTCGGCCGCTCGATCCAGGCCCAGGCAGCGCCGTACCAGGGGCGTTCGGGCTTCCGCCTGCTGCCCAACAGCAGCGAGGCCTTCATGGCCCGCGCCGAGTTGATCCGCAACGCCCAGACCAGCCTCGACCTGCAGTACTACATCGTGCACGACGGCATCAGCACGCGCATGCTCGTGGACGAACTGCTCAAGGCGGCTGACCGCGGGGTGCGCGTGCGTATCCTGCTGGATGACACCACGAGCGGCGGCCTCGACCAGGTCATAGCCACCCTCGCCGCCCACCCCCAGATCCAGATTCGCCTGTTCAACCCCCTGCACCTGGGCCGCAGCACCGGCATCACGCGTACCCTGGCGCGTGCGTTCGACCTGTCGCTGCAACATCGGCGCATGCATAACAAACTGTGGCTGGCGGACAACAGCGTGGCGATCGTTGGCGGACGCAACCTGGGCGATGAGTACTTCGACGCCGAGCCTAACCTGAATTTCACCGATATCGATATGCTCAGCGTCGGGCCGGTGGCCGAGCAGTTAGGCCACAGTTTCGACCAGTACTGGAACAGCGCCCTGAGCAAGCCGATCGACGAGTTCGTCTCCAACAAGCCCTCCAGGCTCGACCTCGCTACTGCCCGCGTGCGCCTGGAAGCCTCACTGGCCGAGTCGCGACAGCAGAACCATGCCTTATATAACCGCTTGCGTACCTACCAGACCCAGCCACGCATGGACATCTGGCGTCGCGAGCTGATCTGGGCCTGGAACCAGGCGCTGTGGGACGCACCGAGCAAAGTACTGGCCAAGGCTGACCCTGATCCGCGCCTATTGCTCACCACCCAACTGGCACCGGAGCTGGAAGGGGTCAGCCAGGAGCTGATCATGATTTCGGCGTATTTCGTTCCGGGGCCTTCCGGGCTGGTGTACCTGACGGGACGCGCCGATGCGGGTGTCTCGGTAAGACTGCTGACCAACTCCCTTGAAGCCACCGACGTACCGGCCGTGCACGGCGGCTACGCGCCCTATCGCAAGGCATTGCTGGAGCATGGGGTGAAACTCTACGAGCTGCGTCGGCAACCGGGCGATCCAAGCGCCGGCAGCGGCCCACACTTGTTTCGTCGAGGCAGCTTCCAGGGCTCGGACTCCAGTCTGCACAGCAAGGCGATGATCTTCGATCGAGAGAAGTCGTTTATCGGCTCGTTCAATTTCGACCCACGTTCAGTTCTGTGGAACACCGAAGTCGGCGTGATGGTAGACAGCCCCGAGCTGGCGGAACACGTGCGCAACCTGGCGCTGCAAGGCATGGCCCCGGCGTTGAGCTACGAGGCGAAACTGCAGGATGGCCAGATAGTATGGGTGACCGAGGACAACGGCCAGATGCATACCCTGACCCGTGAACCGGGCAGTTGGTGGCGCAGGTTCAATGCCTGGTTCGCCACTTCCATTGGCCTGGAACGCATGCTCTAAGACCAACGAAGCCCCCTCCCACAAGTTCAGGCCGGTTGCGCTGCTCCAAACGCCCCCTGGCGCAGCAACAACACCACCAGCCCCAACGCCCCTACGGCCATCAGCAACGGCAGCGCATGCCCGCTGATCCACTGGCTGCCCGCACCGGCCACCAGCGGCCCAACCAGGCAGCCAATGCCCCACAGCTGCGCCACATGAGCATTGGCACGCACCAGCGCATCGTCGCGGTAACGTTCGCCAATCAAAATCAGCGACAAGGTAAACAACCCGCCGGCACTGGCGCCGAACAGCACCCACACCGGCCAGATCAGCAGTGTGTGCATCAACAGCGGCACCGCCAGGCTCGACGCCAGCAACAGCAGGGCACAGCCCAGGAACAGCGTGCGCCGTGGCAGGTAGTCGGCCAGCGCGCCGATGGGCAATTGCAACAGCGCATCACCCACCACCACCGTGCTGACCATCGCCAAGGCGATTTCGGCAGTGAAGCCCTGTTGCAGGCAGTACACCGGCAACAGCGTCAGAATCATCGCTTCAAACGCAGCGAATAATGCCACCGCCCAGGCAATCGCCGGCAGGCTCAGGCAGAACCGCCACAGCTCGCTGAACGTGACACTGAACGCATCCGCCGTCGGTGCCCCGGAACGCCCCAGCAACAGCAGCGGCGCCACCACCAACAGGCCCACGCCCACCCAGAAACCGTAGTCATGGTCGGTACCCATCAGGCCCAGCAACAATGGCCCTGACAGCTGGCTCAAGGCATAGGTACAGCCATACAGCGCCACCAGGCGGCCACGCCACTGCTCCACCACCAACTGGTTGATCCAGCTTTCGCCGAGGATAAATACGATGGTCAGGATCACCCCGATCATCAATCGCAGCACCAGCCACACCGGGTAGCTGGGCAGGATCGCCAGCAGGCCGATGGACACCGCCCCGGCCCACAGGCACAGGCGCATCAGGTTGGCGGTGCCAAGCCAGGACGCCATTCGGCTAGAGATCTTGGCCCCGAGCAATACGCCGAATGCCGGCATCGCCGCCATCACGCCAATCGCGAAACTGCCGTAGCCCCAGCCTTCAAGGCGCAGGGATACCAATGGCATACTGACGCCCAAAGCCAGACCAACGCTGAGTACCGAGGCCAGGACGGCGAAGTAAGTCGCCCAACGCATTGCCACGCTCCTGTGGAGATTTAAAGGTTCACACAAAACAGTGTGGGAGGGGGCTTGCTCCCGATAGCTTGGTATCAGCCACCGCATGTGGTGACTGGCCTACCGCTATCGGGAGCAAGCCCCCTCCCACATTTGCCTGCGGCGTTTCCTGCAGGTTTAGAGCTTGATCCAGGTCGCCTTAAGCTCCGTGTACTTGTCGAAGGCATGCAGCGACTTGTCGCGGCCATTACCCGACTGCTTGAACCCGCCAAACGGCGCGGTCATGTCGCCGCCGTCGTACTGGTTGACCCACACGCTACCGGCACGCAGGGCCTTGGCCGTCAGGTGCGCCTTGGAGATATCCGCCGTCCACACCGCCGCGGCCAGGCCGTATTGGGTGTCGTTGGCGATGGCGATGGCTTCTTCGGCGCTGTCAAACGTAATCACCGACAGCACTGGGCCAAAGATCTCTTCCTGGGCAATCTTCATGGCATTGGTCACGCCGTCGAAAATCGTCGGCTCAACGTAGGTGCCGCCGGACTCCTCCAGAGTGCGCTTGCCGCCTGCGACCAGCTTGGCGCCATCGGCGTGACCGGCCTCGATGTAGGAGAGCACGGTGTTCATCTGCTGCGTATCCACCAGCGCACCGACGTTGGTGGCCGGGTCCAGCGGGTTGCCCGGTTTCCAGCCCTTGAGCGCCTCGATTACCAGCGGCAGGAAGGTGTCCTTGATCGAACGCTCCACCAGCAGGCGCGAGCCGGCGGTGCAGACTTCGCCCTGGTTGAAGGCGATGGCGCCAGCGGCAGACTCAGCGGCCGCTTGCAGGTCCGGCGCATCGGCAAACACGATGTTCGGGCTCTTGCCGCCAGCTTCCAGCCACACACGCTTCATGTTCGACTCGCCGGAGCGGATCAACAGTTGCTTGGCGATCTTGGTAGAACCGGTGAACACCAGGGTATCGACGTCCATATGCACCGCCAGCGCATTGCCCACGGTGTGACCATAGCCAGGCAATACGTTGAACACGCCTTTTGGTATGCCGGCTTCAACGGCCAGGGCGGCAATACGGATGGCCGTCAGCGGGGACTTTTCAGACGGCTTGAGGATCACCGAGTTACCGGTGGACAACGCCGGGCCGAGTTTCCAGCAGGCCATCATCAACGGGAAGTTCCACGGCACGATGGCACCTACCACGCCGACTGGCTCGCGGGTCACCAGGCCCAGTTGGTCGTGCGGGGTGGCTGCGACTTCATCGTAGATCTTGTCGATGGCCTCGCCGCTCCAGCTCAGGGCATTCGCCGCGCCCGGAACGTCGATGTTCAGGGAATCGCTGATGGGCTTGCCCATGTCCAGGGTTTCAAGCAACGCCAGCTCTTCGGCATTGGCCTTGAGCAGCGCGGCGAAACGGATCATCACTGACTTGCGCTTGGCCGGCGCCAGGCGCGACCAGACACCGGAGTTGAAGGTGGCACGGGCATTTTCCACGGCACGCTGGGCATCGCTGGCGTCACAGCTGGCAACGGTGGCCAGCAAGCGGCCATCCACCGGGCTGATGCACTCGAAGGTGTCGCCGGAAACGGCGGCGGTGTATTCGCCATTGATATAGGCACGGCCTTCGATCTTCAGATCCTTGGCGCGTTGTTCCCAGTCGGCACGGGTCAGGGTGGTCATGCGAGTGTCCTCCTCTTATTGAATACAAGGGGCCTGGGGTTCATCCCGGCACCTTCACGAATTCTTGCCCGGCCAGCCTGCTGTTCGGCTCAAGGCAGCTGCCACCCTAAACCAGCGGCTGGGGATGTTTCAATATATTTGACAGAACGGCGGCAAACGCCCTTGCGATGTTCATTTTAATAAACATAGACTTTGGGCTCTCCAACCCCAGGCCAGACGGGACACGCACATGAGCATCCAGGATATCGTCGATTTCAGCCAAGCCAACACGGCCCCCGACCGCTACCGCCCCGCCGCCGAAAAAGTTCTCAAGGGCGATCCGGAGCAGACGCTCTATAACCACTACAACAGTCCGTGCGGGCAGATGAATGCCGGGGTGTGGGAAGGCGAAGTCGGGCAATGGAAGGTCAACTACACCGAACATGAGTACTGCGAGATTGTGCAGGGGGTTTCGGTGCTGCGCGACGCCGAGGGCAACGCCAAGACCTTGCGTGCTGGCGACCGCTTTGTGATTCCCGCTGGTTTCAGCGGAACCTGGGAAGTACTGGAGCCGTGCCGCAAGATCTATGTGGTATTCGAACAAAAAGCCTGATCAGCACATCACATGTCTAGTCCTGAAATAGGTTTACACCTGTTTCAGTCTCAAACCGCCCGATGCACCGCATCGGGCGTTTTGTATTTCAGGGACAGGTGTGGCCGTTCCC